>DATBJO010000093.1:0-51267 GCA_036556305.1 Gemmatimonadota bacterium | reverse complement strand
CATCTTCAGCGGCCGGGTCAGAACCAGGGGGTGAGCCGCGTATACACCCGCCACTCCTCCTCCTCCACCCCGTACACGCCGAACAGCCCCGCGTACCGGATCTTCCCGTGGATCGCGATCCCGGCGCCCAGTCCCGCATTCATCTCGACGTCCTCGTCGGGGAGCCAGGCATCCCCGACGGACGCAAGACCGACCAGGTACACCCGGTTCCTGTCGCCGAAGACCGCCTGATGGACGGTTGCCGTCGCGAAGGCCATCCGATCGCCCGTCATCAGAGGATTCAGCGCTTCGTATCCGGGAACCGTGCTTCCGCCGCCGAGCCGGTAGAGGAACTGGGGCGCGAGGGTGTCGCCTCCCCCGAGCCGACCGCCGCTCATGACGCGCAGGGCGACGAACGATCCCGGCGTCGTCGGAATCGGGAGGTACGCGCGCGCCTGCCCCTGGGCCCAATCGAACTCGAAGTCCCCGCCCAGTCCCCAATGCTCGAGCCTGCCCTCCGCCCATACTCCCCGCATCGGGAACTTCGGGTCATCGCGACGGTCCCACGTCACGCGAGCCGTCAGCGCGCGTCCGGTTCCTTCGTCGACCGGAGGATTCACCCGCCAGTCCTCGTCGTCGCCGAAGAGGGCGAACGGCTCCAGGCTCTCGAGCGATTCGAAGTCGTCGTCTCGCCACGACGCGCGCACGGCGAGCGCGGTCGGGAGAAACACCTTCTCGGCCCAGAGCTCGTAGCCCGTCCGCTCGTGGTACGTGCGGTCGTCGTCCGCGAAGAAGAGCGACGCCAGACCGTTCCCCCTCTCGCCCCGATGCCACGCCTCGGGCGAGGTGGTGACGCGGTACGCGAGGGCGCCGATCGTGATCCCTCCGACGCCTGGAAGGTCCCGGAGGCCGGCGACGCGCCAGCCGACGTCGTCCCGCTCGCTGCGGAACACGGGGCCGCCCGCCAGCTCGGTCCGCGGCCCTTCGCGTCGTTCCCGGAGCCCGGCCTCGAGGCCGAACGACAGGCCGTCCACGCCGTTGTATCCGTGGATCACGACGCCGGCGAACCCCTTGGGCTCGAGCGGGAATCCCCGACCGGGCGGCGGCTCGTAGTCGACGAACAAGCGATCGGCCGAGCCCGTCACCGCGACACGCTCCTCGCGCAGCCAGATGCGGGTCCCGGCGACGTCGGCCATCGTCGTCCCGTAGAGCACGCCGCCGAGCACCGTGAGGTTCCCTTCGATCGCCGCGCCCGGCCGCAGGGTGACCTCGCTTCCCACCGCGGTCACGTCGCCGCGAACGCGACCCTCGATCATGAGCGCGCCGCCGAAGTGCGCGACCGGTCCCCCGATCGTGTCACCGACGCCGATCGTCCGGTCGCCGTTCGTGACGCTGGCTCCAGGGGCCTCGAGCGCGATCCTCACGATGCGCTCGAGCGCGAGCGGAAACTCGGTGTCGAGCTCGACCTGCGGCACCTGCGCGGCGAGCGGCGCGCCGCACGCGAGAAGCGCCAGCATCCAGAGAGTGGATCGGGACGCGGTTCGAAGAGCCATCCGTCCTGGCCTCACGCTCGTGGGTGGTAGCGGCGATGCTCCGCTCTCAGGTATGGCGCGTCGACATGGGTGTAGATCTGCGTCGTCGAGATGTCCGCGTGCCCGAGCATCTCCTGGACGGCGCGAAGGTCGGCGCCGCGTTCCAGCAGGTGGGTCGCAAAGGTATGGCGGAACGTGTGCGGGGTCACCTTCTTCCGGATTCCGGCCGCGCGGACATGACGGCGGACGATCTGCCAGGCGCCGGTCCGCGACAGCGGCCGACCGCGGAAGTTGAGGAACAGGCTCCCCTCCGAGTGCGATCCCCCGAGGGCCGCTCGTTCTCCATCCACGTACGCCAGCGCGGCGGCGACCGCACGCTTGCCGATCGGAACGATGCGCGCCCGATCGCCCTTCGGCCCCACCCGCTGGCGAGCGCGGACGCCGTCCCGGCGGCGGACCCTGCGCGCCACAGGAACGAGCCGGACCATGCGATCGCGCCACGCGCACTCCTCGAGCTGGATCGCGATGAGCTCGGAGATCCGCACGCCGCTCGAGTAGAGGAACTCGATCATCGCCCGATCCCGCTGCGGGAAGCGCTGATCCGGCGGGGCCGCTTCGATGATTCGATCGACCTCCTCGAGCGTGAGGACCGCCGGCAGGCGACGACCGAGCCGCGGGGCATCGAGGGTCTCGGTCGGGTCCGCCTCCAGGTCGTCCTCGGCCACCCGCCAGCGGAACCATCCACGGAGCGAGGCGAGCTTGCGGGCCGCGGTCGAGGGCTTGAGGTCGCGGCCCGCGATCTCGCTCATCCACGATCGGACCGATGACCGCGCGTCGGGCTCGAGCCCGCGCCCGGCCGCGAACTCCAGATAGGCGCGGACGTCCGACACATAGGCCGCGATCGAGTTCTGGGCGAGACCGCGCTCGAGCAGAAGGTGCTCGCCGTAACGCCCGACGGGGTCTCTCAGCGCGCTCCCCATTCTCGCCCGTTCTCCTGGAGGAACGGGTTCGTGCGACGCTCGCGCCCGATCGTCGTGGGACCCATGTGCCCCGCGAGAACGCGCGTATCGTCGGGAAGGGCGAGCAGCTTTCCCCGGATGCCGGTGAGCAGCGTCTCCAGCGATCCGCCGGGGAAGTCTGTCCGTCCGATCGACCCCTGGAACAGCGCGTCGCCGGTGAACACGACGCCCTCGTCGGGAAGATGGAAGCAGACGCTTCCGTCCGCGTGGCCGGGCGTGTGGTAGACGCGCACCTCGCGCCCGAGCACCTCGAGCCGTTCTCCGTCGTGGACGGGGAGGTAGGACACCGGCGCGGTCACGGGGATTCCGGCCAGCGCCGAGAGGTTCGCCTCCGCCGAGTGGAGCATGGGCTCGGCATCGGGGTGCAGATAGACGGGAGCGCCGGTCGCGGCCACGATCTCGGGGAGGGCTCCGATGTGATCGGCGTGCGCGTGGGTCTGAAGGATCGCGGTCAGCCTGAGGCCCCGGGATTCGATCTCCGCGAGCAGGCGGTCGGCCTCGGCGCCCGCGTCGACGAGAAACGCCTCGTGCCGTCCCTCGTCCGAGGCGAGCCAGGCGTTCGCCTGGTAGGGTCCCACGGGGTGACGGCGGATCGTCAGCGTGCTCATCGCATCGCGAAATATAGTCACGATCCGTGAAGGGCGCGGGCCCGCTCGAGCAGCCATGCGCCGCTGGAGCGCCGGGGCATAACATGCGACCTTCCCCCGCGTGCCCGCTTCGTCACCGAGGATGGTTTCATATCGGAAGGAGTGGAAGATGATCGCCTTTCTGATCCCCCTCGTCGCCGCGACGGCCTGCGGAACGTCCGTCGACGAATCGGACCGGGTCGCGCTCGCCGCCGCCGACACGGTCGAGATCCGCGAGTGGACGGTGCCGTGGCCGAACACCCGGCCGCGCGATCCGATCGTCGATCGGGAGGGGCACGTCTGGTTCGTGGGCCAGCGCGGCAACTACCTGGGAATGCTCGACCCGACGACCGGAGAGATCACGCGCCGGGAACTGCCGGCGAACGCGCTCCCCCACAACGTGATCGTCGGCCCCGACGGCGCTCTCTGGTACGCGGGCAACGGGGACAGTCACATCGGGCGCATCGATCCAGCGAGCGGAGATCTCCGACGATACGACACTCCCGTGCGCGACCCCCACACGCTCCAGTTCGCGCCGGACGGCATGCTGTGGTTCACCGCGCAGAGCGCCAACCGGATCGGACGCCTCGATCCCTCGACGGGCGCGGTCACCCTCGTCGAGCCGTCGGTCGCCGACGCGCGGCCGTACGGTCTCGTGATCGACCGGAACGGCCGCCCGTGGATCGCGCTCTTCGGCACGAACCGGCTCGCGACCGTCGATCCCACGACGATGGAACCGACCGAGTTCCCGCTGCCGTCGCCCGATTCCCGCGTGCGGCGCCTGGGCCTCACCACCGACGGGATGGTGTGGTACGTGGACTATGCGCGCGGAACCATCGGCCGACTCGATCCTGGCACGGGAGAAACCGAGGAGTGGGTCGCTCCGGGGGGGAAGGGATCGCGCCCCTACGCGATGGCGATCGACGACCGGGACAGGATCTGGTTCGTCGAGACCGGGAGCGAGCCGAACCGGCTGGTCGGATTCGATCCCGCGACCGGGGCGTTTACGGCTCCGGCTCCGATCGAAAGCGGTGGCGGAGTCGTCCGCCACATGATCTTCCACGCTCCGACCCGGACGCTGTGGTTCGGCACCGACGCCAACACGATCGGCCAGGCGCGCATCGGATCGTGAGGCGGGGAGCGGTCGCCGCCATCGGGATCGCACTGGCGGCGGCGCCGATCGGAGCCGCCCGGATCGTCGTCTATCCGGACGGCCCGCCGCCGGGGACGACGGGCGGGTTCGGCGAGCCGACGTGCGTCTCCTGCCACTTCGCGTCCGCGCGACCCGATTCGGGCGGGGCTCTCGACGTCGGATGCCTTCCCGCCGCGTACTCGATTGGGGTCCGGTACGAGCTGACGATCGACCTCGTCCGGCCGGGGATGGAGCGGGCGGGATTCGAGCTCTCGGCGCGGTTCGCGGACGGACCGGCGCTCGGACTTCAGGCCGGCGCCTTTCAGGCGCTCGACCCGAACGTCACGATCACCGAGTCGGGCGGAGTCGCCTACGTCCACCAGACCCGGGCCGGGGCCACCCCGCCCGAAGCGGGGCGCGCGCGCTGGCGCCTCGCGTGGACCGCCCCCCGGCGCGCCGACACGCCGGTCGTCTTCCATCTCGCGGCCAACGCGGCCGACGGCGACGAATCGCCGCTGGGCGATCACGTGTACGCGCTCGAGAGGACGATCGCGCCCGCGCCCTAGAACGCGGATCGCACGGACTCGGGCGCGGGGGTCGCGACGCGGCGGGCGATCGCACGGCGGGCCGCGTCGGCGACGATCGGATCGGCGTCCGCTGCGGCCGCCGCGAGGGCCGCGTCCGAGCCCAGCCCCGTGTTCCCGGCCACGATCGCCGCGTTCCGCGCGAGTCCCCGACGCCGCGTCCGCTCGACGGCGGTCGTCGCGAAGCGATCCGCGAACTCCGCTTCGGTGAGCGTCAGCAACTCGTCGAGAGTCGCCGGCCACGAGGCGCCGCGCGAGGCGAGCCGCGGCTCGGCCGATTCGGGAGCGTCGCGGTTCCACGGGCAGACGTCCTGGCAGACGTCGCAGCCGAACAGCCATTCCCCCACCGCTTCCTCCTGCGCGGGCGCGAGCGCTTCGCGGTGCTCGATCGTCCAGTACGAGATGCAGCGGCCCGCGTCGAGGACCCAGGGCTCGACGATGGCGCCCGTCGGACAGGCGTCGATGCAGCGGGTGCAGGTGCCGCAGTGCTCCGTGCCGGGGGCGTCGGGCTCGAGGTCCGCGCGCACGAGGAGCTCGCCGAGGAACAGGAACGACCCCAGGCGCTTGTTAAGAAGGAGAGTGTTCTTGCCGCGCCAGCCGAGCCCGGCCCGCTCGGCCCAGTAGCGGTCCATGACGGGGGCGGAATCCACGAACGCGCGGCCCTCGAACGACGGCTCGAGCTCCCGGCCCCGCTCGAGGAGCGCGTGGAGCTTGTCCCCGAGCACGCGATGATAGTCCTCGCCCCACGCGTAGGTCGCGGCCTCGGTGCCCGCGGGCTGGGGCGCCGCGTCGACCGGATGGTGATAGACGAGACCGACCGACACGATCGACCTGCATCCTTCGACGAGGCGTCGCGGATCGACGCGCTTCTCGAACCAGCGTTCCATCCAGCTCATCGTCGCGTGTCGACCGCCCGCGAGCCACGCCGCCAGCCGGTCGGCTTCCTCGACCCGCCCGGCGCGCGCCACGCCGACGAGATCGAACCCCAGGTCCAGCGCCTCGGCCTTGATCCGCAGGCTCAGCTCCGCCGGCGTCATGCCGCGTCCTCCGAGGACCTCGCGAGCGCTTCCTTGAGCCGCTCGGCGAGCGCGGTCGAGAAGCCCGGCACCTTGGCGATCTCGTCGACGGACGTTTCCCGGATGCGATCGACGGAGCGGAAATGATGGAGCAGCGCGGCCCTTCGCTTGGGACCGATGCCGGGCACGGCGTCGAGCTCGGACGCGATCGTGCGCCTCGTGCGCAGGGTGCGGTGGTACGAGACCGCGAACCGATGCGCCTCGTTCCGGATGTGCTGGACGAGCTGCAGCGCCCGCGAACGTCGCGGGAGCCAGACCGGATCGGCGCGGCCCGGAAGCCAGATCTCCTCCTCGCGCTTCGCAAGGCCGAGCGTGTCCACGTCGTCGAGCGCCCCCAGCTCCGCCAGCACGGCCCGGGCCGCCCCGAGCTGACCCTTCCCGCCGTCGATGACGAGCAGGTCGGGCGGATCCTCGTCGTGATCCAGGAGGCCGCGGAAGTAGCGCTCGGTCACCTCGGCCATCATCGCGAAGTCGTCCTGGCCCTCGACGTATTTGATCTTGAACCGACGGTATCCCGCTTTCCGCGGCGCTCCGTTCTCGAACGTGACGACCGAGCCCACGGAATCACGTCCCTGGATCGTCGAGATGTCGATGCACGCGATCCGGCGCGGGATCCGGGCGAGACCGAGCGCGGCCTGGAGCTCGAGAACGTCGTCGCTCGCGCGCTTCGTCTCCCGCTCGTCGCGGAGCAGCCGTTCCTCGAGGAGCAGGCTAGCGTTCCGGTTCGCGAGCCGGACCTGCCCCGCCTTCTCCCCGCGGACCGGGACGACGAGCCGGACGGCGCGGCCGGCCCGCTCGCGGACGAGCTCCTCGAGGAGCGGGCGGTCCTCGAAGTCGAACGGCAGCAGGACCTCGGCGGGAAACCGGTTCCGTCGCAGGTAATACCGCGTCAGGAACAGCGACAGGATCTCCCCTCCCTCCGCGGCCTCCACGTTCCCCAGCAGGTGATGCTCCTTCCCCAGCAAGTGCCCGCCGCGCACCTCGAGGATCAGCCCGCACGCATGGTCGCCGACCCGCGCGAGGCCGATCACGTCGCGGTCCCGGCCGCCCAGGCTCGAGACCCGCTGACCCTCGCGGATCTCTTCGAGCTGGTCGATCTGCCGCTTGTAGCCGGCCGCCCGTTCGAACTGGAGCCGCTCCACGGCCCGCTCCATCCGGGCCTCGAGGGCCCGCCGCGCGGCCCGGACGTCGCCCTCGAGAAAGCGCACGACCTCGTCGATCATCGCGCGATACTCCTCCCTCGACACGTACTCCACGCACGGCGCTTCGCAGCGGTCGATGTGGTAGTCCAGGCACGGCCGCGACGGGGCCTCTTCGAGCAGGCGGTAGCGGCACGAGCGGACCGGGAACAGGTCCTTGACCAGGGCCAGGTTCCGGCGCAGCAGCTTGACCTGCGTGTAGGGGCCGAAATACCGCGCCTTGTCGTCGACCACCCGGCGCGTGACGAACACGCGCGGGTAGTCCTCGTTCGACGTGACCTTGATGTAGGGATAGGACTTGTCGTCGCGAAGAACGATGTTGAAGCGCGGGTCGTGCTCCTTGATGAGGTTCGCCTCCAGGAGGAGCGCCTCCGCCGCGGTGCCGGTCACGATCCAGTCGACGTCGCGGGCGTGGCTCATGAGGACCCGGGTCTTGGCGGGAAGCGCGGGCGGGGGCTGCAGATAGGATCGCACCCGGGACCGGAGGTCGCGGGCCTTCCCCACGTACAGGATCCCCCCGCGGGCGTCCTTGAAGAGGTAGACGCCGGACTTCCGCGGCAGGATCGCCGCCCGCTCCTTGAGCTTCTTCACCGTGGGCTCCCGTACACATCCGTGCTCAGGTATTTCAGGCCCGAATCGGCCCTCAGGGTGCCACCCGTGTCGAGCTTGACGAGGACGTCGGCGCAATGGGACGGGACGACCTTCCGGAGTCGGACGAGGGAGGTGTTTCCGATGGCATCGAGCACGTCGATCGTCTCCATCACTAGACGAACATAACCCGGGGCGGCATACTGGTCGCGTGCGAGGGCTGCGACAGTCCGCCATCGATCGGGGACTCGGCGTCCGCGGCGGTTTTCGACCGCGGGGGGGCGAGGTTTCTCGCATCGAAGGCTTCAGCGACGCCGTGTTCGCCTTCGCCGTGACTCTGCTCGTCGTGTCCCTGGAGGTCCCGGAGTCCTTCGCCGACCTCGTTCGCACGATGCAGGGCTTCCCGGCGTTCGGGGTCTGCTTCGCGCTCTTGCTTCTCATCTGGTACGCCCATTACACGTTCTTCCGACGCTACGGCATCGAGGACCTCCACACGATCGTCCTCAATGCCGTCCTCATGTTCCTCGTTCTGTTCTACGTCTACCCGTTGAAATTCATGTTCGGTTCCCTGATCGGTCAGCTCACCGGGATGGGCCCCGGTCTCGCCGGATCCATGACCAGGAGCGAGGGACGCCTGATCCTGATGATCTACGGCGGCGGCTTCGTGGCCGTCTTCCTCACGCTCGCCCTCCTCTACCACCACGCATGGCGCTGCCGGGAGCGGCTGGAGCTGGACGCGGTCGAGCGCTTCGATACGCGGACGAGCCTCCAGCACTACGCGCTGTCGGCGCTGATCGGCGTGCTGTCGATCGTGATCGCGGCGGTAGGCGGGGTCGGGGCGTCCTTCTGGGCCGGAATGAGCTACTTCCTGCTGGGACCGGTCGCGGGGATCCACGGCGCGATGCGAGGGCGGAAGCGGCGCGCGCTGGAGGATCACGCGGAAGCCTGACCCGCGAGGTCGGCGGCCTGCCTACGCTTCTCCCGTCGGAGTCCGGCGCCGCCGCAGCCCGTTCCACACGCGGCTCACCTCGTCGAGTCCCAGAGCGCTCCCGATCAGCAGGTAGGCGAGACCCATCGCGGCGTAGAACGCGATCGCGAAACCGAGCCGTCCCGTGATTGCCCACTCGGCCCAGCGCGCGAGGATCCAGAGATACGGCGCGAGGCCCAGCGCGCCGGCGATTCCGGCGGCGCCGATCATCCGCAGGCCGGCGACGAGGGTCGGCCCGCCGAACAGCCGTCCCAGCCGGCGCCTGAGGATCGCTCCCAGGAGACAGGCGTTCGCGGTCGCGGCCGCCGCGGTGGCGACCGCGATGCCCGGCGTACCCAGCCTCCAGGCGAGGAGGATCCCGAGCGCGACGTTCAGGGCGAGAGCCGCGACGGCCGCACGGACCGGCGTGCGCGTATCCTGCGTCGCGTAGAACGCCGTCGCGAACAACCGCACCGAGCCGTAGGCGAGGAGCCCGACGGCGTAGGCGGCGAGAACCCAGGTGACGGCGGACGTGTCCAGGGCGTCGAACCGGCCGCGCTCGAACAGGAGGCTGACGGTCGGCCGCCCGTAGGCGGCCAGAAACAGCGCCGCCGGAATCATGAAGAACGCCATCCGCCGCCACGCGCTCGCGAGCTCGTCGAGGATCCGCTCCCCCGTCCGGGCCGCGTCGTGCGAAAGGGCCGTCAGCGCGACCTGGGAGATCGCGACACCGAAAAGGGAGAGCGGAAGCAGGTAGATCCGCTGCGCGTATGCGAGCGTCGAGACGCTCTCGTCGCTGATGAAGCTCGCGATCTGGACGTCGACGAGGCTCGAGAACTGGGCCACGCCCGTGCCGATCAGCATCGGCGTGAAGAGGGCGACGACCTTGCGGATGGAGGGGTCGCGCCAGCCGCCCGACGGGACGATCGTCCCGATCGCTGCGCGGGTCGCGGGCAGCTGGACGAGGAGCTGGAGGACGCTTCCGGCCACCACCCCCCACGCGAGCACGTACACCGGATCCGCGTCGACCTTGCCCACGAACGCGATCAGCGCGCCGGCCGAGGCGATCGACCAGAAGATCGGCGCCAGGTTCGGCCACAGGAATCGTCCATGGGCATGCAGCACACCCATGCACCACGCCCCCACGACCATGAATCCCATCGTCGGGAACAGGACGACGACGAGCCGCTCGACGAGCTGGCGCAGCCCGGCGTCGAAACCGGGTGCCACCAGCCACGCCAGCGCCGGCGCGGCGAGCATGCCGGCCAGCGTCACGACCGCCACCGTGGCGAGCAGGAGTCCCAGGACGCCGCGCGCGAGGCGGTCCGCCTCGCCCGGATCGTCGGCCGCCATGCGCTCGGCGAGGACAGGGATGAACGAGGCCGACAGGTTTCCCTCGCCGAGGAGGACCCGCACGAGGTTCGGGACCTTGTAGGCCGCGATGAACGCCGAGTACGCGGCCGAGCGGCCGAAGTAGAACGCGACCACCTGCTCGCGGACGAGGCCGAACATCCGGCTCACGCCGATGCCGAGCATGACGACGAGGGTGGCGCGCGACGATCGAATGGGGCGGGCGGCTCTCATCGGCGCGTGGGTCGGCTCAAGATAGCCGCCGCGGGACAGGCCCGACAGGGCGCATCCGGGCGGCTGCGTCGAAGCCCTGCGGCTGCGGTTCCGGGGCCGGTGGCGTCTCCGCAAATCGTTGTGAATCAACGAACTCCGTTTCTGGCACGCGGGGTGCTATGGCGTGGGCGAGCTCGTCGTCGTCCCAACGCATCCGAATCGAACGGAGGAAATCATGAAGGCAGCAAACCATCTCCTCGTCGCGGCGCTCGCGGCGGGCGTCCTGGGGACCGCGGCACCCGTCGTCGCCCAGTCGGGGGACGAGCACGAGGCCGCGCGGGATTCGCTCGCGGCCTGCATCCAGGCCGGCGAGGCCGGACACAAGCCCGAGGCCCTCGCCGCCGCCGAAGCCGCCTCGAGCGGCCTCGACGCCTGGCACGAGGCCAGCCCGGACGACCCCGAGCCGCTCGTCGCCCAGGCGCGCGTGCTCCTCCAGTGCCGGCTGCCGTTCGCGGAGTTCATGGAACAGGGGGCTCTGTCGGCGCGCGCGAGCGAGATCCTGCGCTCCGCGCTCGAGCTCGACCCGAGCCACTGGGAAGGGCGCTACCTACTGGCGATCAACTACTTCCACAATCCCGAGTTCATGGGTCTGACCGACGACGCCATCCGGGAGTTCGAGACGCTGCTCGAACAGCAGGGCGAACGAACCGACTTCCCCGAGATGGCGGGCCCCTACGTCTACCTCGGCGACCTCTACGTCCGCGTCGAGCGACCCGACGACGCGCGCGCGACCTGGGAGCGGGGAGCGCGCCTGTTCCCCGACGATCCGCGTCTCGGCGAGCGACTCGCCCCCGACGCGGCGGCCGAGACGCCGGATCCAGACTCGCCGGCTCCCGGCTCGATGTCCGACTCCACCACCGCACGGCGGATCGATCACGAGATGGAGCCGCTGGTCGCGACGGTCGAGGGCGGATACGCCATGGACGACGCGCGGCGGCGCGCGAGCCTCAACCGGCTCGACGTGTACATGGCGCCGGGCGGGACCGCCGACATCCTCCAGGTCTTCCAGATGCTCCCCGGCGCGACCCGCGCCTCGGAAGGGAGCGACCTCTACGTGCGGGGCGGCGATCCCGCCGAGACCCCCGTCATGGTCGAGGGCGCGCGGCTCCTGTACGCGGGCGTGTTCGAAACCCTGCACGGGGGCGTGTTCGGAATCCTCGACCCGTCGGTCCTTCGTCGCGCGTACTTCTCGAGCGGCGGATTCTCGGCGCGCTGGGGGGACGCGCTCTCGGGCGTCGTGGACCTGGAGACCGACGGCGCGCCGGGGACCGTCCAGGCGCGCGGCGGGCTCAACTTCGCCGGCGGCGGCGCGACCGTGCGCGCCCCGATCGGAGGCCGCGGGGGACTCTGGGGCTCGCTGCGAGCGACCGAGACCTCGCTCCTCAACGTGCTGCATGGGGACGCCGGCGAATATCCGTCGGCGCCCCGCTCCCTGGAGGGCGTGGCGGGCGCGACGTTCGCGCCGCGGCCCGGACTCGAGCTCAAGGCGGTCGCGCTCGCCGAAGGCGACGACGCGGCGCGCGAGATCGACGCGATCGGCTGGAACGGACCCTTCGAGAGCCGCGGCCGGACCTCCCTCGCGGTCGTCTCGCTGCGGGCGCTGACCCCCGACGCGGGCCGCGCGTTCCGGGCGACGGCCTCGTGGACGCGGCGCGCGAGCGACTTCGAGTTCGGCGTCCTCGACCGGGAACGCATCGATCGCCGAGCGGCGCTCAGGGTCGAAGGCGACATCGGATCGGGTGCGAGCCGTCAGCTCCGCTTCGGCGTCGAGGCCGCGCACCTCGACGCCGTCGAGTCCGGACGCGTCCCCACGACCGAGCGGGTCGCCCCCGGATCGCCCGCCGAGCCGCTCGCCGGCGGACGCGACGCGAGCGCGCACGCGGGGGCGTTCGTCGAAGCGGAGGTTCACCCGGTCTCGGCGCTCGCCCTGGTCGCGGGCACCCGCGTCGACCGGCTGCCGGGCGAGGAGTCCATGACGCTGGATCCGCGTCTCGCGATCGCCTGGCGCGCCGACGACTGGACCTTCCGGGTCGCCGGCGGCACGTTTCAGCAGGGCCGTTGGCGGGTGGATTACGAGCTTCCCGACGGCGGCGTGCCGGCCGGGACTCCGCGCCGCGCGCGACATGCCGCGCTCGGGATCGAGCGCGAGGGCCGTCCGTCGCTCAGGGTCGAGGGGTTCCTCAAATCGTACGACCGCTACGCCCCCGAAGACGGCGAGCTCGAGATCGAAAGCGGCCGCGCGGCCGGGATCGACGCTCTCGCGCGCTGGCTCCAGACCGACCGCTGGGGCGGCTGGGTCGCGTACTCCTATCTTCACGCGAGCCTCGACCTCGCCGACGGCCTCCGGGTCCCGTCCGGGATCGACGTCACCCATTCGCTGACGGCGGTCGCGACCCGCACGATCGGCGCGTGGCAGATCGGCGCGACCGCGCGCTACGCCACCGGGCGCCCGTACACGCCCGTCGTCGGATCGTCGGATACGCAAGGGTTCCCCGCGCCCGTGTACGGCGAAGCCCATTCGCGCCGGCTTCCGGACTATGCGCGGCTGGATGCGCGGCTGACGCGATTCCAGTCGTTCGGCGGTCGGATGGCGGTCTTCTATCTGGAGGTCCTCAACGTGCTCGACCGGGACAACGCAGCCACGGTCGTCTACGACTCCGATTGGAAGAACCCGCGCACGCTGGGCTCGATCTTCGCGGACCGGACTCTGGTCGCCGGCGTGGAGCTCCAGCTCCGATGAGCGAGGTCGTTCCCGCCGCGATCGCGTTCTTCGCACTCGGCGCAAACCTCCTCGGAACCCTCTACCTCCTGATTCTCCAGCCCCGGAGCCGCGCGCTGCGCTGGTTCGCGGTCTTCGAGCTCGACATCACGGTATGGCTCGCGTTGCAGGGGTGGATGTTCGCCACGGGCGAAGTCGAGTCCGCGGTCCGGATCTCGTACGCGCTTTCGATCCACCTCCTGCCTGCCCTTTTCGTTCTCTCCACGCTGATCGACCTCCACGACGTCGGGCCACGGACGATCTCGGGCGTGCTGCTCCTCGGGGCGGCGACCTCTCCGCTCACGCTCGCGGCCGTCCAGGGCGCGGGAAGCGCCATCGAAGCCGGCGCGATCGCCTGGCAGGTCGCGGGGTGGGGCCTGGGGTCCGCCCTCCACGTGCGCCGCGAAATGCCGGGCGCGTTCGAGCAGGGCGCACAGCGGAAGACGCGCATCGCGGTGCTCGGCTTCCTCGTCGTCGTCGTCCCGTTGTCGATCGTTCTGGGATGGCTGACCGACGACTCCTTCTTCGTCTACGCGATGCCGCTGGTCACCGTGGGCGTCCAGATCGCGCTGTTCATCGGCATCACCCAGTTGCGGTTCTACGACATCGAGGTGCGCTCGGCACGGCGCGGCGACCTCGCCGCCGACACCGCCGCGCTCCAGCGGAGCGCGCTCGCCGGCGAGCTCGCGGCCTCGTTCGCCCACGAGGTCCGGAATCCACTGACCGGGGTCCGGTCGCTCGCCCAGCGGCTCGCCGAAGAGAAAGTCGACGACGAGGCGCGGCGGAAGTATGCCGGCGTGATCGTCCGCGAGGTGGGTCGCGTCGAGCAGATCGTCGCGGATCTCCTCGGCTTCTCCCGGCGCGCCGCGGCACGGCCGGCGCTGACGGGTCCCACCGTCCTCGCTCCCCTGTTCGACGACCTGCGGGTCCTCGTCGCCTCGCGGGCCGAGCGCGCGGGCGTCGAAGTGCGCGCCGAGGCCGGGGACCTCGAGGTCGACGCACCGCGGGAGACGCTCGCCCAGGCGCTCCTGAACCTCCTGCTCAACGCCCTCGAGCACTCCCCCGCCGGAGGGCGGATCGACCTCGCCGCGCGGCGGCACGACGGCGTCGCTCTGCTCTCGGTTGTCGATCAGGGGCCGGGCGTCGCGAAAGCCGAGCGCGAGAGGATCTTCGAGCCCCTCTACAGCCTGCGCGGTGGCAGCGGACTGGGTCTCGCGGTCGTGCGCCGGATCGCGACCGAAGCCGGCTGGGCCGTCGAGGTCGTGGACGCGCCCGGAGGCGGCGCGGAGTTCCGCGTGCGCGTGCCGCTGGCCGCGCCCACCGGAGTCGCATGAGGGTCCTCGTCGTCGACGACGAGGAGGCGATCCGCCTCGCGCTCGGCGAGCTGGTGCGCGCGGACGGGCACGCGGTCCGCGAGGCGGGGTCCGGGGACGAAGCGCTCGCCGCCCTCGAAGGCGCTCCGGCCGACCTCGTCCTCGCCGACCTGCGGATGCCGGGAATGGACGGCATGAAGCTCGTCGAGACCGTGCGCGCGCGTCATCCCGACACCCTCGTCGTCCTCATCACCGCGCAGGGCGACGAGCGGACGGCCGTCCAGGCGCTCAAGCGCGGCGCGTACGACTACCTCCCCAAGCCGTTCGACAACGAGGAGATCCGCGCCACGATCCGCCACGCGCACGAGGTCCTCTCGCTGCGCGAGGAGAACCGTCGCTTGCGCCGCGAGCTGGCCGGCGAGTTTCGCGGCATGATCGGCGACTCGCCCGCGATGCGCGAAGTCGCCGAGACGATCCGCCGCGCCGGTCCCACCGATGCGACCGTCCTCGTCACCGGTGAGAGCGGGACCGGCAAGGAACTCGCGGCCCGCGCGATCCATGCCGAGAGCCGGCGCTCGGCCGAGCCGTTCGTGGCCCTCAACAGCTCCGCGCTTCCCGGGGAGCTCATCGAGAGCGAGCTTTTCGGCCACGTGAGGGGCGCGTTCACGGGCGCGGATCGCGATCGGACGGGCGTGTTCGAGGCCGCGCACCGGGGGACCCTGTTCCTCGACGAGGTGGGCGATCTCTCGCTCTCCGCACAGGCCAAGCTCCTGCGGGTAGTCGAGGAAGGCCGCGTGACCCCCGTCGGGACGACGACCTCGCGGCCGGTGGACGTGCGCCTGGTCGCGGCGACGAACCGGCCGCTCGAGGAGGCGGCCGCGAACGGCGGCTTCCGCGAGGACCTGCTGTATCGGCTTCAGGTCGTCACTCTCCGCCTCCCGCCCCTCCGCGAGTGCCGCGCGGACATCCCGGCGCTCGCCGTCCATTTCATCGCCGAGCTCGCCGCGCGTCACGATCGCCCGGTGCGCTCGCTGTCGAACGCGGCCCGTCGCGCGCTCGTCGCCTACGACTGGCCGGGAAACGTCCGCGAGCTCAGGAACGTCCTCGAGCGGGCCGTCGTGCTCGCCGACGGCGACGAGATGGACGTCTCGGCGCTGCCCGCGCGAATGAGCGGCGCGGCCGTCGTTCCGGGACCCGTGGACGCAGCGCTCGAGGGCCTGCCGTGGACCGTGGCCCGCCAACGCGCGGTCGAAGGGTTCGAGCGCTCGTTCCTCGCCGCCGCGCTCGAGCGCCACGGCGGCAACGTGTCCGCCACCGCCCGCGCCCTCGGCCTCCATCGCCAGAGCCTCCAGAAGATGCTCCGCCGCCTCGACATCGCGCCCTGATCGGTTAGGTTTCGAACGACCGATGACGAGATCCCGTTCCGCCCCACCCGGGGTCGGCGCCGAACGATCCGCCTATGCCGCGTGCGCCAGGCTCGCCCGCACCTATTACGAGAACTTCCCGGTGCGCGGGCCGTTCCTGCTCCCGGCCGAGCGCCGCGACCTGGCCGCGATCTACGCGTTCTGCCGGACGACGGACGACCTCGGCGACGAGGCGGAGGGGGACCGGGTCGTCCTGCTGGAGGCGTGGGGCGACCTCGTCGAGGAGACCCTCGACGGGAGACCCGACGCCGCCGTGCCGGTCCTCGTGGCGCTCGCGCGCACGGCGCAGAGCCGGGGCCTGCCGCGGGAGCTGTTCCTGCGCCTCATCGAGGCCAATCGTCGCGACCAGATCTTCCACCGTTTCGACGACCGGGCCGCGCTCCTCGACTACTGCGAGCACAGCGCGACGCCCGTCGGGCGCATGGTTCTCGGCGTGGCCGGGGCCGCGGGCGCCAAGTTGGAAGACATGTCCGACGCGACGTGCATCGGCCTCCAGCTGGCGAACTTCTGGCAGGACATCGCGCGCGACCGGGCCCTCGGCCGGTGCTATCTCCCGCTCGAGGACTGCCGCCGCCACGGTCTCGACCCCGACATCGAGCTGTCCATGCCCTCGGCCTCCAAGGCGCTGCGCGCGCTGATCGGCGAGGAGGTCGCCTGGGCGCGCGAGTGCCTGACGCGGGGCTGGCCGCTGGCGGATCGGCTACCCCTCCGCTGGCGACCGCTGATCCGCGCCTTCACCCGCGGCGGGTGGTCGATCTGCACCGCGATCGAGCGGCAGGGCTTCGATTCGCTGGCGCTGCGCCCGGCCCTGCGCCGACGGGAGCGCTCGCGCATGCTGCTGGTGGAATGCGCCCGCGCCTGGCGGACCGGGGTTCCGCCGCCCGGACCCGCGTGAGCGTCACCCGTCCCGCGCCCGCCCCCGATGCGGTGACCGCGGGCTACGCGGCCTGCGAGCGCGCCACGAGACGAGCGGCGAAGAATTTCTCCCTCGGAATCCGCCTCCTGCCTCCGGACCGCCGCCGCGCCCTCTCGGCCGTCTACTGGTTCTCGAGCCTCGCAGACGACACGGTCGACGGCGACGGGCCGCCCTTCGAGCGCCGCGCCGAGCTGGCGCGGATCCGGGCGCGACTCGACGCCGCACTGTCGGGCGAGCCCGAAGACGCCCGCTGGGCCGCTCTCGCCGACGCGGTGCGGCGCTACGATGTCCCGCCGCGCCTCCTCCACGCGCTCCTCGACGGAGTGGCGCGTGATCTCGATCCCGTCTCGTTCCCCGACTGGGCGGCGCTGGAGTCATACTGCTGGGACGTCGCCGGCGTCATCGGCCTCGTCTCTCTGCGCGTCTTCGGAGGCGCCGGAGCCGATGCCGAGCGTGCCGCCGAGCGCCTCGGCTTCGCGCTGCAGCTCACGAACATCCTCCGCGACCTCACCGAGGACGTCGAGCGTGGGCGCTGGTACCTCCCGCTCGACGAGACCCGCCGTTTCGGCCTGGATCCGCGACGGATCGCCGCACGTGCCCCGGGCGCGGGTTTCGAGGGCCTGTTCCGCTTCCAGGTCGAACGCGCCCGCGCGTTGTACGACGAGGGCGGGCGACTCTATCGCCGGCTGCCCCCCGCCACCCGGTCGTGCCCGGCGGCTCTGGCGGGCGTGTACCGCGCCCTCCTCGAGCGCATGGCCGCCGACCCGCGGCGGGTCCTTCGCGAGCGGGTCACGATCGGCTCGCCGCTCAAGGTCGCCCGCGCGCTGAGAGAGATCGCCCGCGCGATGAGAGCGTGACGGGCGCGCGCGCCGGCTCCCGCGTCGCGGTCGTCGGCGGCGGTCTCGCGGGCATGGCGGCCGCGCTGAGGCTCGCGAGCGCGAGGTGCGAGGTCGTGCTCGTCGAGCGCCGCCCGTTCCTGGGCGGACGCGCGTTCTCGTTCCGCGATCCCGACACGGGCGCGGTGATCGACAACGGCCAGCACGTGCTCGTCGGCGCCTGCGGTCGCCTGAGGGCGTTCCTGTCGGCGATCGACTCGCCCCGCGACGCGTTCGCGCGCCAGCGCGCGCTTTCGGTCCCGATCCTCGATGGACGAGGTCGCCGCGGGACGCTCTCCGCCGCGCCGCTTCCCGCGCCCTTCCATCTCCTTCCCGCCCTACTCCGGTATCGGCATCTCGGGCTCGCCGACCGGCTCCGGGTCGCCCGCGACGCCCGCGCGCTCGCCGCGTATCGCGATCGCTCCGCGCTCGAGGACGTGCCGCTCGGCGCCTGGCTCGCGGCGCGCGGCGCGACGCGCGCCGCCGTCGAGAGATTCTGGGAACCACTCGTGACCCCGGCGCTCAACGCTCCGGTGGCGGAGGCGAACGCGCCCCTCAGCGCGTTCTTCGTCGAGCGCGCGCTCTGGGGCGGACGCGCCGACGGCGCGCTCTGGCTGCCGCAGACGGGGCTCAGCGAGGCGATCGGCGAGCCCGGCCTTGCCGCGCTGGAGCGGGTCGGCGTCGAGATTCGCGCCGGGGAGCGCGTCGACTCGGTCGCGATCGATGCCCATCGAGCGGTCGGTGTCGTCCTGTCGGGCGGCGAGGCGATCGCGGCCGATGCGGTCGTCTGCGCGCTCGCCCCCCGCGAAGCCGATGCCGTCCTCTCCCCGTCCGACGGCGATCCCGCGATCGGAGAACGCCGCTACGGGGCCATCGGCGCGACCCCGATCGTCAACGCGTACCTGTGGTACGATCGCCCCGTCGCGGAGACGGCATTCGCCGGAACGTTCGGCTCACCGCTCCAGTGGATCTTCGACCGGGAGCGCCTCCTGGGAGCGGAGCGCTCGGGCGGGCCCTGCCTCGGGATCTCGCTCAGCGCGGCCTGGGATTGGATCGATCTTTCGAAGGATGCGATCGCCGAGCGCCTCGACGCCGCGGTCGAGCGCGTGCTCCCGCGCCGCCGCGGGGCGCGGCTCGAAGCTTCGGCGGTCGTCAAGGAGCCCCGCGCGACGTTCCGCGCGAACGCCGGTTGCGCGCGGCGGCGCCCCGGTCCGAAGGGCCCGGCCGCCGGCCTCTGGCTCGCCGGCGACTGGACCGACACGGGCTGGCCGGCGACGATGGAGAGCGCGGTGAGGAGCGGCGAGCGGGCGGCCGCCGCGGCCCTGGCCGGGATCCGCGCCCCGGACGGCTCGACGGTCGCGGACGCCGGTCGGTGAGCGCCGGACTCCGCGTGCGCTTCCTGCCGGCGGACCGGGAAGTGCGCGTTCTCGCGGGCACGTTCCTGACGACGGCCGCGGCGCAGGCGGGCGTCGAAATCGTGCACGACTGCGACGGCCAGGGGGTCTGTGGCACCTGTCAGGTCCGCATCGAGGACGGCGGCCCCGGGTTCGGACCGCCGGACCCGCGCGAGGTCGAACAGCTGGGCGGGCGGATAGAAAACGGCTGGCGCCTGTGCTGTCTGCTCGTCGTCGCGAGGGACTGCGTGGTCCGGGTGCCGGCCGGGGCATTCGCCTATCCGCCGGAGCAGCAGCGCGGGCCGCGGCCGGACGAACCCGCCGAGGAGAATCGACGCACCCGCTGAGTCTCGAGGATCAGCTCCCCACGAGCTGGCGCGCGCGCTCGGCGTCGCTGACCGAGAGGATCAGCCTCCCCCGGTCGCCGGTCGCGGAATACGCGTACTTGATGTCGATATCGTTCTCCGCCAGCCGGTCGGCGAGCGCCGCGAGCGCTCCGGGGTGGTCGTCGAGGGTCACGTCGAGCACGCGACTCGTGTAGGTCCGGTACCCGCGGGCTTCCAACGACTGCAGGGCCTGTTCGTGCTGATCGACGATCACGTGAACGATCCCGTAATCGGTCCCGCTCGGGACCATGATCGCCCGGATGTTGATTCCCTGATCGGCGAGAACTTCGCACAGCGCGCCGAGTCGACCCGGTCGATTCTCCAGGAAAACGGAGATCTGCTGCGCGATCGGCATGCGCGGCAATATATCCGCCTCGTTGACACGGCACCCCCCCGCAGGTAGCCTCACCCGTTCACGATCCCCTCGACAGGAGGTCCCCGTGCTCGGTCTCGGAATCGGCGTCGTCCTGCTGGCGATCCTCGGCCTCGTCGTGCTCCTGGTGGGCTGGGGAATCCTGACCTACAACTCTCTCGTCGGCCTTCGCAACCAGCTGCAGAACGCATGGGCGCAGATCGACGTGCAGCTCAAGCGGCGATACGACCTGATCCCGAATCTCGTCGAGACCGTCAAGGACTACATGCAGTACGAGCAGGAGGTCCTGACGAAGGTCACGCAGGCTCGGGCGGCGGCCGTCTCCGCCCAGGGCCCGGCCGAGCAGGCGCGCGCCGAGAACGCGCTGACGGGCGCGTTGCGACAGCTCTTCGCCGTGGTCGAGAACTATCCCGAGCTCAAAGCCAACGAGAACGTCATGCGTCTTCAGGAGGAGCTCACCGGCACCGAGAACCGGATCGCGTTCGCGCGCCAGTTCTACAATGACAACGTGATGCGCTTCAACACCCGGCTGCAGACGTTCCCGACGAACGTCATCGCCGGCATGCTGGGGTTCGCGCCGAGGGAGTTCTTCGCGACGGACGACGACGCGGAGCGCGAGCCTGTGAAGGTCGACCTGCGGTAGTCCGATCGACTGCGGGAGTCGTCTCGACCGCAGTGTAGTAGCGGATCGAATACAACGGACCTTGGCGACACTGCACTGGATCCGATGGAGACCCGAGGCCTCTACGGCGAAATCGCCGCGAACCGGCGACGTTCGCTGCTGCTCGCCTTCGGCCTGGCGGCCTTGCTGGGGCTGTTTGGCGGCGCCCTGGGCGCCCTTTACGGCCACGCGAGCGCGGGCCTGGTCGTCGCGGTCGCCGTCGCCGTCGTGCTCCTCCTCATGACCTGGTACGGCGGGTCTTCGATGACGCTCGCGGCGAGCTCCGCGCGACCGGCCGATCCGGAGCGCGATCAGGTGCTGCTGAACGTCGTGAACGAGATGGCGATCGCGGCGGGGATGTCCCCGCCGCAGGTGTACGTCATCGACGACTCCGCCCCCAACGCGTTCGCGACCGGCCGGGACCCCGCGCACGCGGTCGTGGCCGTGACGACCGGTTTGTACGCGAAGCTCGATCGCGACGAGCTGCAGGGCGTGATCGCCCACGAGCTCTCGCACGTCCGGAACTACGACATCCGCTATACGACGCTCGTCGCCGTCACGGTGGGCGCGATCGCGCTGCTGGCGGACTTCGGCCTGCGGCGCATGTGGTGGGCCGGACCGACCCGCTCCCGGAACCGGGACGCCTCCCTGCCCGTGGTCCTCCTCGCGGTCGTCGTGGCGCTCCTGGCGCCGTTGTCCGCCCGGCTGCTCCAGGCCGCGGTCTCGCGACGCCGGGAGACCCTCGCCGACCTCGGCGGCGCGGAGCTCACCCGCTATCCCGAGGCGCTGGCGCGCGCGCTCGAGAAGATCGAGGCGGACCCGGAGGTCCTCGAAGCCGCCAACCGCGCCACGGCGCCTCTCTTCATCGTCAACCCGATCAAGAGCTTCGAGCGGCGCGCGGCCGGTCTCCTGCGAAGTCACCCTCCGACGGAGGAGCGCGTCCGTCTCCTCCGGGGGCTCGTCATGCAGGGCGGGGGCGCATCCGGCGCGGGGCCCGCGGCTCCCCGGAGGTGAGATGCGGCGCTGGTAAGACGCCGGACTGCGGCGGCCCGCGAGCCGTTGCACTATCTTGATAGTTTGCGTCCCGTCCTCGAACACCACATCCGGAGGGTCGAATGTTCAGGATTCGAAACGTGACTCCGCTGGCCTGGGGTCTCGCGCTGACCATCGCCGCCTGTCAGCAGCAGGCATCGGAGACCGGCGAGATGGAGGAGGCCGCGGATTCGGGCATGGCCGTCTCCGCCGAGGCTCAGCTGGATTCGCTCCGCATGAGCTATGAAGCGGCCTGGAACGCCGGCGACATGCAGGCGATCTCCGGCATGATGACGAGCTCGTATGAGGAAGTCGGTCCCGAGGGGAAGATGAACTACGACCAGGCGATGGCGATGATGTCCGACAGCGCCAACATGCCTCCCCCCGGCGCCACGCTGTCGATCGACATGGAGTCGATGGAAGTCGCCGAATCCGGCGATGTGGCCTACGCCTCGGGCACCTCGACGGTGACGGTTCCCGGAACCGGCGGCGCGGAAGGGATGTCCGAGACCACCCGCTGGGTGGCGGGCTTCAGGAAAGAGGGCGGCCAGTGGAAGGTCGACCGGCTGGCCTTCGCGCCCATGACCGGCGCTCCGGCCGCCGACGGCGCCGCGGATACGACCGGAACGATGTAGCTCCCGTTCCCGGATGAGAGCCTCGCCGGACTCGTCGTCCGGCGGGGCCTCATTCGTCGATCGGCCTCCCGCCCTCGTCCCCGGAGTTCGCGACCGCCTCGTTCAGGATCGCGTCGATGTTCGCGATCGCGAACAGCCGGTCCGCGTTCCGCAGCTCGCAGAACGCCTCCAGGTACTCCCGCCCGTCGTAGAAATGGACGTTGAAGGGGCGCACGACCCGCTCGGTCGTCTCTCCGCTGGACCGCGACGTGTACCGGATGCGGATCCGCTGCGCGGTCTCCACCGCTTCCCGGACCCGGCTCGCGACCGCGGGATCCGATTCGCCTCCGCCCTCGAGGAGCTCGGAATAGCGCGCGAATGCCGGTCCGCCGCCGGCCTTGAGCTTCACGGCCAGCGAAGCGAGCACGGGATCGCTCGCGTCGTGCCGCCGCGCCGTCTCGATGAGCGTGAGAAGCCGCTCGCGTTCCTGTCCGGTCAGCTCCACGCGCGCCAATCTACGATCGCGCGCGGGGCCGCACCAACGCGCGGCTTTGCCCGCGAGTTTCGCGCGGCATATATTCCACGCGTTCCCGACCGTCTTCCGTCAGGGGACGTCACCACGACTGTAAGCTTTTGGCTCCGAATAGGCTTACGGTTATCATATCAACCGTTTTCTCCGCCGTTCCGCGTGGGAGGTTCTTCCCGATGGGATCCAATGGCAGTTTCTCGTTCGGCCGCATGCTCAAGAACCTGTTCGGAAAGGCATCACCGGTCTCCGAGCATGGCGCCGTCAAATGGTTCGACGCGCAGAAGGGATTCGGATTCATCGAACGGCCGGACGGAAGCGACATCTTCGTCCACTACAGCGACATCGTGGGAAGCGGTTTCCGCACGCTCACCGAGGGTCAGAAGGTCCAGTTCGAGGTCGCGCAGAGTCCGAAGGGGCCTCAGGCGGTGAAGGTCCAGCGCCTCGACTGAGACTCGGAGGCTCGCGGCTCGAGGGTCGGTCGCGCGCACGGCGCGGCCGGCCCTTTTCGTTTCAGGCGTCGAAGTCCACCCAGCGCACGAGATCGGCGATCGGCGACCGGCCGTCGCGTCGCCAGTCGGCCGGCGGTCGCTGCATCCGCCCGAGCGGCGCGATCCGCTCGACCCCCGCGCGCGCGAGCGACCGCGCCAGGGACGCCACGCGGGGCGCGGGCCCGGCGACGCCGATCGCGGCCACGATCCCCCGCGCCGCGGCGCAGAGCCGGACCGCCTCCTCGACGTCGCCCACCGGCGCGAGGACCAGGATCCGCGGCGCGGGCGGCGGAGCGGGCGGCTCCGCGTGATCCCGCCACTGGACCGACCATCCGCTTTCCGCTCCACCGACCGGCGCGCCGGCGACGCCCGCCGCCTGCTCGATCCGGGCCAGTGAGCTCCACTCCGACCACGCCGCCCGCTGGGCGGGTTCGTTGGCCGTCCGCGCCGGCGCGGGCCAGCGCTCCTCGCAGGCCCGATGCACGCTCTCGACGAGCCGCTCGCCCGGCGGGCCTTCGATCCACGCGACGACCGGGGACAGGCATCCCGCCTGCCCCGCGAACGCGACGTCGTCGGCGAGCGCCGCGACGCAGGCGTCGGGATCGGCCGCCAGCGCCTCGCGCGTGACGATCGCCGCCGAGAGGCGCGGACCGTGAACCACGAGTCGGACGCCCGCGCCGACGACGCCTCCGAGCTCGGCGAGGGTCTCGTCGCGACCCGTGGCCACGACGATCTCCGCCGATTCGAAGACCTGCGCGCCGACGGAAGATTCCCGCGGCCACGACGAGACCTCGATCGCGGCTCCGATCCCGGGGTCGAGCTCGCGGACCGTCCGTGCGAAGCGGAAGGCCAGGTCGTCGGCGCCCGCGGCGGGCTTGAGCCAGACCGACGCCTTCACCGACAGGAGGTCGATCGCGTCCCCGACCGGCGTCGTCGGCACACCTCTCGAGGCGATGACGACCGCCAGACGCGGCCCGACGGCCATCCGCCGGCCGCTTCCGACCGCGACGAAGTCGTCGAGCGCCCGCTCGTCGCCGAGATCGAGGCGAACGCGGCCGAGCAGGGCTTCAGCCGTCCACGTCTCGAAGCCGGCGTCGAGGACGCGTGCGATCGCGGCCCGGGGCACCCCGTGGTGGGCGGCGAGCGCGCGCTCGCCCTCCTGCCGCGCGGGGTCGACGGGATCCCGCCAGCGGGAGGCGGCGGCCGCGAGCACGGCGACGACGTCGGCCGCCGGACGCTCCGCGAGCGCCGTGCCCGCGCGCAGGAGCGCCGCGCACGTCTCGCGCGCCGCGCCGGCGGAGATCTCCTCGATCACGCCCCACCCAGCCACAGATCCGCCGCCAGCGAGCAGCCCCGCGCTTCCGCCCCGGGCTCGCGACCCCTCAGCTCGAAGGCGCTCGGTCCGGTCCGCGCTCCGAGGTCGCTGGTCTGGAGCGCGATCGCGCTCCCGCGATTGGCGAGATCGTAGTGGACGATCGCGCCCTCCACCCCGTCGCCGACCTCTTGGCCGTCCGTCGGCTCGATGATCCGCACACGCGCCCAGGGCGGAACGACGAATCCGGGCCCGGGCTCCGAGCCGTCCGCGCCGAGCGCGCGGCGGAGCCGGGCGTCGTAATACTGCGTGGAGAGCTCGGTCATCCCGTACTCGGAGGACTGGAAGTCGCGCGCGACCCCGAGCCGCCGCTCGATCGTCTCCGCCAGCGACTCCGCGTCGATCGAGACGCGCCGGCCCTTGAAGCCGCCCGTCACCATCACGCGGCTGCCGGTGGGGAGCGTCCGGTCCGCCTCGATCCCCGCCAACGCGTGGTGAAAGGCGAGCGCGGCGCCGGCGATCAGAAGCGGCCCGTCGTCGCGGGTCATCCGCTCGATCGCGGCCGTGAGGACCGAGGCTCCGTGCGCCGATTCGCCGCCGGCACGCAGGAACATCGTGCCGGGCGCTCCGAGCGCTTCGCGGAACACCGCGAACATGTGAACGAGCGACGAACCGGGCGCCTCGCGCGGCTCGGGGCTCAAGAAGAGGCAGCGGATCCGATCGCGGTCCGGCACGAGCCAGCGCCGTGCGGACGACACGATCGCCGCGTTGTACAGCGCGAGCGTTTCGAATCGGTGCACGCCGGGCGCCGGGCCCGTGGTCCCCGAGGTCCGGAACGCGACGCGTTCCCGGTCTTCGGGGAACGTCGCCCAGCGGCCGACCTTGAACGCACCGGTGGGGACGAAGGGGATCCTGCGCCAGTCGTCGACGTCCGCCGGCGCGCTCACTCCCTGGAGCAGGCAGAACTGCCGATAGACGGGGTTGAAGCGGAACTGGTGCGCGAACACATCGCGCGCGAGGCGGTCGAACGCGGCGTCGCCGAGCGGGTCGTCCCAACCCCGCCCGATCGCTTCCAGGATCTCCGAGTCCAGGCCGGCCGCCTCGCGCTGCCGGGCCTCTTCGAGCTCGGCCCTCAAACGCCTCGCGCGGTCGGCGACCAGATGTGCTTGTGGATCTGGATCTGGAGTCGGACGGGCAGTCCGTCCGCGAGGATCCATTCGGCGAGCTCGCGGGGGTCGACCTCGCCCCACGCCGGCGAGAGCAGAACCGCGTGCCGTTCGACGAGCCCGTGCTCGCCGATCACGCCGCGCGCCCACTCGTAATCCGCGCGATCGCAGATCACGAACTTGATCTCGTCGTCGGCGTCCAGATGGCGCAAGTTCTCCCAGCGGTTCCTGGCGACCATGCCGCTTCCCGGCGTCTTGAGGTCCATCACGATCCGCACGCCGTCGGGGACGTCCTCGACGGACCAGGCCCCGCTCGTCTCGAGGAGCACCTCGTGTCCCGCCTCCAGCAGCCGCTCGAGGAGCGCGATCGTCTCCTTCTGGATCAGCGGCTCGCCGCCGGTCACCTCGACCAGACGGCAGCCATAGCGGCCGACCTGGGCCACGATGTCGTCGAGAGGCCGCTCCACCCCTTCGTAGAACGCGTATTCCGAATCGCAGTAGCGGCAGCGAAGATTGCAGTACGTCAGGCGAACGAACACGCACGGCCGGCCGGCGTGCGTCGACTCGCCCTGGATGGAATGGAAGATCTCGTTGACGCGCAACGGCATACGCAGAATCTACGCGGGCGCGTCGCAGCGACCAGTCGCCGCCCTTCACCCGCGATCCAGGAACTCGAATCGGTACTGCGCGAGCACGCGCCGGGCCACGATGCGGCCCAGCTGGAACGCGCGCTCGACCGCCCGCGGCGTGAACTCGAGCGGGTCGAGCGTACGCAGGATACGGTTCTCCGAGGCGATGTCGGGATCCGGATAGATCCGCAGCCGGACGTGATCGATGCGCGCCAGCCGTTCGAACTCCCCGCGCAGCCTCTCGACGGCTTCGGGCCCGCAGCCCGCTTCCTCCAGGATCCGGCGACTGGCCTCGAACAGGGCGGTCTGCGTGCGGTTGGCCCGCATCACGTCTTCCTGCTTGGCGTCCCGACTCTGCGCGGTCTTCTGCTGATGCATCGCCGAGTATCCGCGCGTGGCGAGCGAGCCGAAGCCGTGCAGGTACTTGTACGGCGCGCTGATCGACGACACGATGACGAGATCGGCGCCGCCGCTCTCGGCGATTTCGGTCGTGAACGGGTTCCGGTCTTCGCCGTCCTGAGCCTCGACCGTGTAATGGCCGAGGCGGAACGGCTGCCCGTCGGCGCGCTGGAGCTCGACCGGCTTGTAGAAGGGGTACGTCGCCATCGAGCCGATCGCCGCCCGCGCCATCGGCACGCCGCTGACCCTGAGCGTCACGTTCCGCGCCCGCGGGTCCGCGCGGAACGGCGCGAGCACGGGGTGCGCGGGATCGACCCCGCCCTCTTCGAACACGCGCGCGATCTTGCCGCCCTCCGATCCCAGGATCAGATGGATCGCTTCGGGCCTCACCGGCTCCTTGCGGAAGAGCTCGAGGATCGGGTCCTCGCGCTCGCCGAGGACCAGCGTCACCGGGTGGTTGAGGTCCACCGCCAGGATGGCGGCTTCGGTGCGCAGATCCGCCCAGTCGCGCCCGCGCAGAACCTCGTCGCGCAGGTACCGCCCCATCGGATCGAGCGTCCACAGGGGGAACAGGACGTTGAGCGTCGATTCCGCGGCCCACGACTTCCAGTTCTTCCGCGCGGACCAGGGCGTCTTGGGCCCCTCGCGCGCCCACCTCAGCGTCTTCTGGGTCAGACCCCTGCCCTGACCGAGGTAGCGCCCCTGGAAGCGTCCTTCGCCCAGCTCTTCGCCGACGTCCCCGACGAGGTCTGCCGGCGTCAGGCCCGCGCAGGCCGCGGTCACGAAGAACGCTCCCGCCGATGAGCCGACCACGAAGTCGATCCCCGGAGGACCGAGCGCGCGCGCTTCGCTCCTGTCGCGGAACCCGGCGCGAAACACGAAGCCCCGCTCTTCCAGGACCTCCAGCACCCCGAAGTGATACGCGACGGCGGGGACGAAGCCGCCCAGAAACGTGCCCGCGATCCGGCGCGGACGGCTCACAGGGATGAACGCGTGGACCACTCCGCCTCCGTGTTTGACATCCCGCGCCCGTGGCTCGCCGGCGCGACCGTTACTAGTGTAGTGACGCTCGCTCGACTCGGAAACCGACGGCATCCCCAGGAGGCATCCTATGTCAC
Organism: Gemmatimonadota bacterium; assembly: GCA_036556305.1. GTDB lineage: Bacteria > Gemmatimonadota > Gemmatimonadetes > JACCXV01 > JAHWKZ01 > JAICNR01. Next base: position 23,555 of record DATBJO010000093.1, on the reverse strand, counting down.
GCTCCCTCATCGCGCTTCTCGTCATGCTGTCTCTCGCCGCCTGCCGGAACAACGGCCCGCCGGGCGAGGAGGCTCCGCCCGACACCGCATCCGCCGCGTCCGCTCCCGCGGGGCACGACGAGATCGAGGAGATTCCCTCGCGCGCCGCCGAAGTCGGACGCGACGCGGGATCGAAGCCCCAGGAGGTCATGGACTGGCTCGGAATCGATCGAGGCGACAGGGTGGCCGACATCTTCGCGGGCGGGGGATACTACACCTACCTCCTCAGCGAGCGCGTCGGATCGACGGGAATGGTCTGGGCCCAGGGATACAGCCCGGGGCTCGCTGCGCGCGCGGACAGCGGCGACCTGGCCGATGCCAACAACGTGAGGCTCGTCGATTCGCTGTCCGGACTCCCCACCGCGACCCTCGACGCGGCGATCATCATCCGCGGCTACCACCTCTATCCCGACGCCGCCGAGCTCCTCGGTGAGCTGAATCGGGCGCTCAAGCCGGGCGGCATCGTGGGGGTCGAGGAAGTCCGCCTCGGCAGGGACTACGGACACGACATGGAGACCCACCGGATGGGCGAGAAGACCGTGATCGAGGAGTTCCAGAAGCACGGCTTCGAGTACATCGGGGCCAGCGACATCCTCTACAACCCGGCTGACCCGCACACGGACTTCATGGAGGGCCAGCGACACCTCGCCGACCGGATGCTGCTCAAGTTCTCGAAGCCGGGCGAGCCGGCTCCCGCGGAGACCTCGACCGCGCGTCGGTCGCGCTAGCTCTCCGCGTTCGCCGCCGGAGGGGGAACCCCGAGGAGTCCCGCGACCTCCACCGCGTGGAGATTGACCCAGGCGCCGTAGAAGTTGACCTGGGGCATCTCGACCACGCGGCCGGCGTCCGTCTTCCCGGCCGTGAGACGCCGCGCGCGGACGGTCGGGGCCCCGAGGTGGTAGAGGGTCGCCAGCACGCCGGGGTTGCCTCCGATGTCGAGGCCCGCGATCCGGGCGTACGCCACGCGCGATTGCGCGAGCAGGGCGGCCGCGTACTCGAGGCTCCCCGGCACCGTCGTCAGCGCGTCGAGCACCTCGGCCGCGTTGCGGCGCGGACGCGCCATCGTGGCGGCCACCTGCGGCTCGATCCGCACCGCGAGCCGGAACGAAACCTGCGCGGGGCCCAGCGTCCACAGGTAGGGCGTCCGGACCCGATCGCGCTCGGGCGCGAGTCCCGCGCTCGCGTCGCGTCGATACGCTCGTTCCTGATCCGCGACCCAGCGCTCGAGATCCTTTTCGCGCAGGCTCCCGAACACGGCCACGAAGAGGCTCTCGCCCAGCGCGTCCATGCGGCCGATGAGGAGCGTCTCCTCGGCCGCGACGATCCCCCCGAGCGCCACCGGCGAGACGTCGAAGGCCCGCGCCACCGACAGGACCTCGGCGCGGTGGCGCATCAGCCAGTCGCGTGCCGCCTCGGACATCGGCGCGCGCGCCCGATCCTGCTCCGCTTCGGGGAGCGACGCCCAGCCGGGATTCCCCTCCACACGCGGGAGCCCCTCCGGCAGCTCGGCGCCGATCCCGACCGGCGGATCGTCGTCGAGATCGGCCCCCGGATCCGGCGCGCGCCTGAGCCACGCGATCGCGAGCACGACGACGGCGCCCGCCGCGAGCGCGACCCCCGCGATCCGGCGCCGGGGCCCCGCCCTCATCCTTTCTTCGCGAGCTGGCGGAGCAGCGCCAGGTTCACGGCGTCCATGTCGTTCTCCTTCGGGGTCTCGAGCACCTTGGGGACGCGGGTCAGGCGCCGGTCGCGCATGACCCGAGCGAACGCCGCCTTGCCGATCTGTCCGCGCCCGATGTGGGCGTGGCGGTCGATCCGGCTGCCGCACGGCTTCTGTGAATCGTTGAGGTGGATTGCCTCAAGTCTTTTGATTCCAACCGTTTGATCAAGCTCCTTCATCATGCGCTTCCAGCCGACGTCGTGGGAGATGTCGTACCCGGCCGCGAAGACGTGACAGGTGTCCAGGCAGATTCCGAGCCGGTCGCTCTGCTCCACCGCCGCGACGATCCGGGCGAGCTGCTCGAAGCGATACCCGACGTTCGCTCCCTGTCCCGCCGTCGTCTCGAGGAGCACGCGCGTGCCCTCGTCCGGCACCTTCTCGAGGACGACGTTCAGCGAGGCCGCCACGCGGTCGAGGACCGCGTCCTCGTCGGCGTCGTCGTCCCCCACGGGATGCATGACGAGGGCGGAGAGACCCAGCCGCTGGCACGTGCGGATCTCCTGCGCGAAGGTCGACCGGGAGCGTGACAGGATCGCCGGGTCGCGTGTTCCGAGGCGGGTCAGGTAGATGTCGTGCGCGAAGCACGCGCGGCACGACGAGGCCTCCCACGCCGCGCGAAAAGCCTGCACTTCGAGGTCGCTGAGGTCCCGGCCCTTCCACTGCCGCGGGCTCGACGTGAAGATCTGGATCGCCGTGCAGCCGAGCGCCTCGCCGCGCTGGAAGGCGGTGTGCAGGCCGCCCGCCGTCGACATGTGCGCGCCGAGAAGGAGCATGGGCAGGAGTCTAGGGGCTTGCCCGCGCGCGGCGCCAGCGACGACCTTCGGGCGCGTGAAGCGGTCGAGCATCCTCCCCCCCGCGCTGCTCCTCGCGCTCGTCGTCGCGCCCTCCGCGGCGCGCGCACAAGCCGCGATCGCGCCGCTCTCGGCCCGTACCGAACTCGGCCTGACCGTGTACGACGGGTTCGCCGTCCTGCGCGAGACGCGGTCGGTCTCGGGCGGCGCCAGCGCGGTCGTCTGGCCCGGCGTTCCGGCGTCGCTCGATCCGGGATCGGTCGTCCTGCAGGGCGGCGAACGTCCGCTCGAGATCCGACGGCAGGTCTGGGAGGCGCCGCTGTCGTCGAGCGCCGCGCTCGGATCCGCCGTCGGCTCTGCAGTCACGCTGATCGCCGAGGACGGCTCGCGCACGCAGGCCGTCCTGGAGTCCGCCGAGGGTCCGACCTTCCAGGTCGGCGACCGGCTCGTCGTCGGATGGCCGGGAGCGGTCGAGCTCCCCGCGCCGCCCGACGCCGCCGCCGGCGGCTCGCTGCGCTGGGAGCTGGCGGCGCCCGCGCCCTCGACCCTGACCGCGGCATTCCTCGCCGACGGCCTCTCGTGGGCCGCCGACTACACCGCGGTCCTCGACGACGACGCCATGTCGCTGGACGGCTACGTCACCGTGCACAACGCGACCGGCCTCACGCTCGCCGACGCGACCCTCCAGCTGGTCGCCGGCGACGTCCGCCGCCCCGGCGTCGGCGGGGGCCCCCAACCATCGATGATGCGCATGACAGAGATGGCCGCGACCGACGTCTCCCAGGCGCCGCTCGGGGACGTCCATCTGTACACGGTGACGGGCCCGGTGACCCTCTCGTCCCTCGGATCCACGCGCATCGCCCTGTTCCATGCCGCGCGGGTCCCCGTGCGGAAGGAATACGTCCTCTACGGCCAGGCGTGGTGGTATCAGACCCAGGGGCCGGACATCCCGCGCGCCGAGCACCCGCAGGTGCGGCTCCGCTTCGAGAACGACGGAATCGCGGGCGCGGACGAGCCGCTCCCGGGCGGCGCGCTCCACACCTGGCGGCGGGACGATCGCGGGCGGCTCCAGTACGGCGGCGGCGCGGCGATCCCGCACACCGCCTCGGGTGAGGAGGTCGTGGCCACGATCGGCTCCGCCTTCGACATCGTCGCCGAACGCGTCCAGACCGACTACCGCCAGCTCGACGCGCGGACGTTCGAGAGCGCCTGGCGGATCGAGATCCGCAACCGGAGCCGCGCCGCGGCATCCGTTCTCGTCGTCGAGCAGATGCCGGGCTTCGAGTGGACGATCGTCGAAGAGAGCCTGACCCACGAGCGGGTCGACGCGCAGACCGTGCGCTGGACCGTGCCCGTTCCGGCCGGCGGCTCCGCGGTGCTGACGTACAGGGTTCGCGTCACCCAGGGTTGAGCTTCGCGTGAACTTCTGGGAAGCTCTCACCTCCGCGCTCCACTCGCTGCGCGCCAACAAGCTCCGCTCGTTCCTCACGCTCCTCGGAATCATCGTCGCCGTGACGTCGATCATCGCCGTCGTGACCGTCATCCAGGGGCTCAACTCCAAGGTCTCCGAGCTCGTCACGGGCCGCGGCGCGGACGTGTTCTACCTGGACAGGATCGGGACCAGCGAGGCGTTCAGCTCCCAGGCCATGATCGAGGCGATGAGCCGCCCCGAGCTGACCGCCGAAGACGCGGAAGCGCTTTCGCGCGAGGGAACGACGCTGGCCTACGTGGCCGCGGAGGTCTCGACGCGAGCGGACGTCTGGGGCGGGAGCCGCAAGGTCGAGGACATGGGCATCAACGGCGTCGGCCCCGAGTACCCCTACCTCTCGACGTTCGAGATCGCCCGCGGCCGCCACCTCACGCCGCTCGAGATCGACCGCGCGCGCCCGGTGACCGTCATCGGCGAGGAGGTCGCCAAGGAGCTCTTCCCGACCCGCGATCCGCTCGGGGAGACGATCCGCGTTCTGGGCCGTCACTTCGAGGTCATCGGAGTCGCCAAGCCGCAGGGCACCACCTTCGGCGTGACCCAGGACGATTTCGTCGTCATCCCGCTGGCGGCCTGGCAGAAGATCTTCAGCAGTCGCGAGAGCGTGGCGATCTCGATCAAGGCCGCCGACCCGAACGACATCCAGGCTTCGATCGACGAGACCCGGATGATCATGCGCGCCCGTCACAATCTGCGGCCGTCCGAGGCCGACGACTTCGGCTTCATGACGACGCAGGAGCTCCTCGACCTCTATCGCAAGATCACGACCGGGATCTACTCCGCCCTCGTCGGCCTGGTGGCGATCTCGCTCGTCATCGGCGGGATCGTGGTCATGAACATCATGCTGGTCGCGGTCACCGAGCGGACGCGCGAGATCGGGATCCGCAAGGCGATCGGCGCGCGCGCGTCCGACATCATGCGGCAGTTCCTGACCGAGGCCGTGATCCTCGCGGCGCTCGGCGGTCTCACCGGCGTGGCGCTCGGTTTCGGGATCGCGATCCTCATCTCGCAGATCACTCCGCTTCCCTATTCTCTCAAGTGGTGGTCGATCGCCCTCGGCATCGGCGTATCCTCGCTGGTCGGCATCGTGTTCGGGATCTATCCGGCGGCCAAGGCCGCGCGACTGGACCCGATCGAGGCCCTGCGTCATGAGTGAGCCCGTGCGTTCCATCGGCAACCGGGTCCGCGCCGGCCAGGGGATGGCGATGTTCCGCGAGAGCGCGCGTATGGCTCTCGACACGCTGATCGCCCACAAGCTGCGCTCGTTCCTGACGATCCTCGGCATCGTGATCGGAGTCACCGCGATCGTCGGGATGACGTCGCTCGTGCGGGGCCTCGACGAGTCGATCGTGGGCGACATCAAGGAGATCGGCGCCAATCATCTCTACGTGCGGAAGTGGGGCGGGCGGATCGTCGCGGGCGAGCGCGAGTTCCTGCGGCTCGAGCGCCGCCCCGAAATCAACGAAGCCGACGTACGTGCGATCGCGCGAGAGGTCTCGACCGTCCAGAACTACGACGTCATGCTCGGCACCGGACCCTTCCCCGTTCACCGCTCGCTGTCCTACGGCGCCAACGAGACCGACGAGGACATCCTCGGCGTCAGCGAGCAGTACCCGATCGTGGCCGCGGCCGACATGGCGTCCGGGCGTTTCTTCACGGCAAGCGAGGTGCGCAACGCGACGCGCGTCGTGGTCCTCGGTCAGGGCGTTGTCGACGTCCTCTTCCCGCACATCGACCCGGTCGGCAAGACGATCCGCCTGGGCGGGCTCTCCTATGCCGTGATCGGCGTGTTCGTCGAGCAGGCGCTGCTCCTGTTCGGTCAGACCAAGGACGATCGGGTCGTGATCCCCTACACTTCGCTGCACCACGACTTCCAGCCCGGCGGGGAGATGGACATCATGCTCGTCCTCGTCCCCAACAGCGCCGACGCGGTCGACGATACGCGGGACGAGGTCACGTTTCTCATGCGCGCGCGCCACAACCTCAGACCGGGCGAGGAGAGCGACTTCGACATCGTCAGCCAGTCGAACTTTCTCGACCTCTGGGACCAGATTACGGGCTCGATCTTTCTGGCCATGATCGTGATCAGCTCGATCGGGCTCATGGTCGGCGGGATAGGCGTCATGAACATCATGCTCGTCAGCGTGACCGAGCGAACCCGCGAGATCGGAATCCGGAAGGCGCTGGGCGCGCGCCGCCGCGACATCCTCTGGCAGTTCCTGATCGAGGCGGTGGTCCTGACCGGGATCGGGGGCGTGTTCGGCGTGCTGATCGGCAGCGCGCTCGGCGCCGGAGTGGCCAAGCTGATCCACTTCCCGGTGTCGCTGCCGCTGTGGTCGTTCTTTCTGGGCGTCGGCTTCAGCGCCGCGATCGGGATCTTCTTCGGGCTCTTCCCCGCCAGCAAGGCCGCGAACCTGGATCCGATCGAGGCGCTGCGGTACGAGTAGTCACCGTCCGGGCGGATTGGCAGCGGATGTGGACCTAACGGGGCTCGGCGAGCTGAACACCTTCCTGCACCGCCCGCCGCTGGAGCTCGTTCGCGCTGTCCGCGAGAGCGTTGTAGGCGTCGACGGAGGCCGAGTACTCGGCGTACGTCCGCTGGAGAGCGGCGAGCTCGATGTTGTGGGACGCGACGGCCTCGTTGTGGCGCTCGACCTCGCGCTGGTACCGGCGGTACTCGGCCTCCGGCAGCGCGCCGTTCACAGCCTCTCTCCGGATGTGAGCCAGGCGCTCCGCGGCGCTCGCGATCGCGCGCTTGTCCGCGTTCAGCTCGGTCTCCATGTGCGCGATCTCCCACCTCAGCGAATCGATCCGTGCGGACTCGACCGCCATGTCGCGCTGGACCGAAGCCCATGCCGCCCGCTCGGGCGCCGCGCCGCGCCAGCGAATCCAGCCCCATCCGAGCGAAGCGAGCACCGCCGCGGCGCTGAGGCCCAGGAAGACACGGAACTGGCGCGTCACCCTCACGGCGTATCGAGGGTCGTGGCGGCGAGCGCCTCGAGCTCGCGCTCGACCGCGCCCCACTCCTCGATCAGCCGCTGCACGCTCCCGGCGGCTTCCCGCTCCTCCTCCTCGAGACCCCGCACCTCTCCACGTCCCGTCTCCGCATAGAACGCGGGGTCCGCGAAGCGCGCGTGGATCCCGGCCAGCCGCCCCTCGGCGCGCTCGATCTCCGCGAGCAGCCGGTCGCGCTCGCCTTCCAGCTCCGTGATCCGGCGGCGGCGATCCTTCGCGTCGGCGCGGGCAGGGTCACGCCTGGCCTTGCCGTCCTTCGACGGGCGGGACCGCGCGTCGCCCTCGACCCGAGCGCGGACTTCCGACGAGCGCGCGCGCAGCTCGCGCTGCGTCACGGCGTCGACGTCGAGGTGATCGTCGCCGCAGGAGGCCACGTAGTCGTCGTAGCCGCCCCGGAAGTCGCGGATCCCGTCCGCGGTGATCTCGAGGATCCGGTCCGCCACTTCGCGGACGAACCAGCGATCGTGGCTCACGAAGATCACGGTTCCGTCGAACGCCTTGAGCCCCGCGACGAGCGACTCGATCGCCTCGAGGTCCAGGTGGTTGGTGGGCTCGTCGAGCACGAGGACGTTCGGCTTCTCGACCGCGAGACGGGCGAACACGAGCCGCGCGGCCTCGCCGCCGGAGAGCTTCCCGACGGCTTTCAGCGCCTCGTCTCCCGAGAACAGCACCAGGCCGAGCTGCGCGCGGACGAAGCCGATCCCCTCCCCGGGGCTCGCCTCCCACAGCCAGCTCTCCGCCGTCTGGCGGCCGTCCCCCAGCTGCTCGCGGTGGTCCTGAGCGAACCATCCGGGGTAGGCCTCGTATCCCCATTCGACCGCGCCGCCGTCGGGCTCGAGCTTCCCCACGAGAATCTTCAGCAGCGTCGACTTTCCGATCCCATTGGGTCCCAGGATCGCGAGCCGGTCGCCGCGCGCGACCGCCAGCGACACGCCGTCCAGCACCCGGCGCTCGCCGAACGACTTGGAGATCGATTTCGCGGTCAGCGCGACCTTCCCGCTCGGGCGCCGCTGGCGGAAGCGGAACGTCGGCCAGCGCCTCGAGCTCTGCGGCAGCCGCTCGATCTCGATCCGCTCGATCTGCTTGAGCCGGCTCTGCGCCTGGCGCGCTTTCGTGGCCTTGGCGCGGAACCGGTCGACGAACGCCTGCTTGTCGGCGATCTCCTTCTCGCGCCGGGCGATCTCCGTCTCCTTCCGCTCGCGATCTTCGCGCTTGGCCGTCTGGAAGCAGGTGTAATCCCCGGGATAGAGCGTGACGGTCTCGTAGTCGACGTCGAGGATGTCGGTCGAGACGTTGTCGAGGAAGCGATGGTCGTGAGAGACCACCACCGCCGTCCCCTCGAAATCCTGCAGGAACTTCTCGAGCCAGCGGATCGAGAGGATGTCGAGGTGGTTGGTCGGCTCGTCGAGGAGCAGGATGTCGGGCCGGGCGGCAAGGGTCTGGGCGAGGAGCACCCGCAGCTTGAATCCTCCCGACAGGGTCGACAGCGGTCGGCGGTGCACGGCGGCCGGGATCCCCAGACCCTCGAGGATCTCCGCGGCGCGCGCCTCGATCGAGTAGCCGTCGTAGTGGAGCACGATCTCCTCGGCCGCGGCGTAGCGCTCGGCGTCGAAGTGCTCGGCGGCGCGGGCGATGACCTCCTCCTTTACTCGCAACGCTTCCCAGAGCTCGGGGTTCCCCATCAGGACGACGTCCAGGATGGGAACGTCTTCGTATTCGAAGTGGTCCTGGCGGAGGAGCCCGACACGGGCGCGACGGGGGATCGACACGCTGCCTTCGCTGGCCTGGGTCTCGCCCGCCAGGATCCTCAGCAGGGTGGACTTGCCGGACCCGTTCGCGCCCACGAGGCCGTACCTGCGGCCCGCCGACAGCTGCATGGAAGCGCCGCGGAAGAGCGTCTGTGCTCCGAACGCCATGCCGAGGTTGGCGAGTGTGATCATCGGCGGAAGCTCGTTACCGGGTCAGCGCGTCGACGGGGGAGAGCGCGAGCGCGATCGCCTGGGCGGCGTTCATCTCGCGTCCTTCGGACATGGCCTGCTCGACATCCGCGTCATCCAGCGCCTCGTGGATCGCGTCCTCGATCTCCGCGATCGATTTCTCCTCCACCGGACTCGTCGACAGGCTCGCGCGTCGGTGGATCTCGCGTGCGGCCCCGAGAAGCACCGCCGCGCGGCGTTGATGACCCTCGGAGCTCTCGACTCCCGCGATCCCGATCAGGGCCAGCGCCACGCCGGGCATGAAGCCCAGTTCCCCGACGCCGCGGAGCGCTTCGCGGAACAGCATGCGCGCGCGTTCCCGGTCACCGCGCTCGCGGGCCACGATCGCCAGGTAGTACTGCGACCAGGCGAGCCCGGGCCGGGCGCCGAGATCCGCGAACTCCCGCCGGCTCTCCTGATACAGGTCCTCCGCGCAATCGAGGTCGCCGTCGACCACGGCCATCGTTCCCAGATACTGAAGCGAAAACGCGTAGGTGATGCGCGCCCCTCCCCGCCGCGCGATGTCGCGCGCCTGTTCGAAGTACTCCCGGGCCTTCGTCCGATCGCCGCGTGCGTTGTACAGATCGCCGAGGTTGAGCAGCGCCCCGCCTTGACCGAACGCTTCTCCGAGGTCGCGGTAGATCCCGAGCGCCTCGTGGAACATCGCCTCGGCGGCGTCCAGGTCACGCCCGCGTCGCTTGAGGTTCCCGAGGTTCATGAGCGCCCTCGCGATCCCCCTGCGGTCGCCGAGCCGCCGGTAGACGCTCAGGCTCTCTTCGAACGCGGTCGCGACCTCCGGGCTGTTGTCGCCTTCGATCTGTCGCAGGCGTCCCAGCAGGTTCAGGGCCCGGGCGCGCGATGGCTCGGACAGCCGATCCCTCAGCGCGAGCACGCGGGTCAGCCACCCCTTCCCTTCCTCCAGGGTCCCGGTGCGGAACCAAAGCGCCGGCAGCGAGGCGCAGAGCCGCACCGCGAGGTCGGCCTCGTCTTTCGAGATTGCCCACTTCAGCGCGGCCCGGAGGTTGTCGATCTCGAGCGCGATCCGGTCGAGCCGGTCCTTCGCGTCCCGCTGGGCGCTGAGGGCCTCGTCCATCCGATCGGCGAGCTCGGCGAAGTGCTCGGCGTGCCGGCGGCGCCAGCGGTCGGCTTCCCCGCTCGCCTCCAGGCACTCCACGGCGAAGGCGAGCACGGTGCGGAGTCGCTCGAACCGCGGTTCGCCCAGCGCGGTCGGTCGCTGGCGAAGGAGGCTCTTGTCGATCAGCGACGAGAGTCCCTCGAGGACGTCGAGCGGGTCCTCGGGCGGCGAGCAGATGGCCTCCGCCGATTCGAGCGTGAATCCGCCGTCGAACACGGCCTGCCGGCGGAACAGCGCCTTCTCGTCGTCATCGAGCAGCTCGTACGACCAGGCGATGGCGTTGCGCAGCGTGCGGTGCCGCTCGGGCAAGTCGCGCGCGCGCGAGGTCAGGATGTCGAAGCTCTGCTCGAGCCGGCGCAGCAGAGCCTGGGGAGCGAAGAGCTGGATCCGGCTGGCGGCGAGCTCGATCGCCAGCGGGAGCCCGTCCAGCTCGCGCACGATCGCGGCCACGACGGCGGCGTTCCCGTCGTCGAGCGCGAAGTCCGGCTGGATCGATTGCGCCCGATCGACGAACATCGCGACGGCTTCGTTGGCCGTCAGGGACGAGGCCTCGACGACGCTCTCGTCGGGGACCGCCAGCGGTCCCACCGGGAAGCCGTGCTCCCCTCGGATCTTGAGCGCGGCCTGGCTCGTGATCAGCAGGTTCAGCCGGGGCGCCTCGCGGAGGAGGTCCGCGACCCGGGAGGCGGCGTCCACGATCTGCTCGAAGTTGTCGAGCAGGAGCAGGATCTCGCGGCGCGCGAGCCATTTCCGGAGGGCGACGTCGGCGGCTTCACCCGAATCAGGCGTGACGTCGACCGCCTGGAGGATCGCCGCCGGGAGGCGCTCGGGCTCGCGCACCGTCGTCAGGTTGACGAAGAACACGCCGTCGCGGAAGACGTCGATCACGTCGGCGGCGACCTGGAGCGCGATGCGGGTCTTCCCGATGCCGCCCGGGCCCGTGAGGGTGACGAGCCGCGTGTCCTGTCTGAGGACCAGGTCGCGGACGGCCTTCAGCTCCGCCTCGCGCCCGACGAGCGGCGTGGCCTGGGCCGGCAGGTTGTGCGGGCGCGCGTCGAGCGTGAGGAGGGGCGGGAAGTCGGTCTCGAGGCCGTCGGCCACGAGCTGGAACAGCCGCTCGGGCCGGTCGAGGTCCTTGAGCCGCCGCTCCCCGAGGTCGCGCAGCGCGCTGCCCTCCGGAAAACGGTCCTCGACGAGCCGCTCGACCGCCTGGCTGAGCAGAATCTGTCCGCCGTGGCCGGCGGCCAAGATGCGCGCCGTCCGGTTGAGCGTGGGGCCGAAGAAGTCGCCGCCGCGACGCTCGGCATCCCCCGCGTGCACAGCGACCCGTACGCGGATCGGCTCCGGCGTCTCCCAGGCCTCCGCCCGGAGCGACTGCTGGATGGCGATCGCGGCCCGGACCGCAGACGAGGCGTCCGCGAAGACCGCGTGGAAGGCGTCCCCGACCTCCTTGAAGACTTTCCCGTCGCAGGCCGCGATCACGTCCCGGAGGACGTGGTCGTGACGCTCCAGGGCGCGTGGCATGGCGCTCCTGTGCCGCTCCCACATCTCGGTGCTGCGCTCGATGTCGGTGAACAGGAACGTCGCCGTTCCCGCCGCCGTGCTCCTCGATGTCGGGGCCTGGTCGTTCATCGAAACCACTCGGAAGCCGGAACGGCCGGCGTCAGCCGGCGACCTGCGAACCCGGAACGATCACCTGCGATCCGTCGCTCAAGCGGAGCAGGGCCTTGCGGCCGCCGTCGTAGTCGTCGGCCCAGGCGAGCACCGGCACCGGCCGACCCTGATACCGGACCTCGGCAAGCGGCGCGTCGGGCGGGCCCGACAGCGCGACCCTCCAGAACGGGTTGCCGGACTTCTCCTCGCCCACGGTCGAAGGCGGGCCGTGGCCGCACCAGAGGATCGTGTCGTCGGGCAGGTCGTCGAAGACGTCGCGGACCGTGTCGAACAGATCCTGCGCGCTCGCCCCCTGGCCGTCCGTGCGGCCGCTCCCGAGGCGGAACAGGAAATCGCCGACGAACACGTGCTCCTCGATCTGGAAGCTGACGCTGTCGGCGGTATGCCCGGGGGTGCCCTGGACGAGGATCGAGCGGGCGCCGAAATCGAGCGCCTCGCCTCCGGAGACCGGCCGGTCCACCGAATACGGTCCCCCCGCCGGTCCCGCGACTTCTCCGCCCACGCGCTCGACGAGCTCGTCGACACCGGCGCAGTGATCCGGGTGGCAGTGGGTGACGAGGATCCAGCGCACGTCCCCGCCCCACTCCTCCGCGGCCCGGGCGAGGTCGTCGACGCGGTCGCCGGGGTCGACGATCGCGAGCGCCCCCGTGTCGTTGTCCCGGACGACGAAGCCGTTCGTCAGCATCGAGTTGAGCACGAAGCGGCGGACCGTCACCTTGTGCGTCACGACCGATTCCGTCATCCCGCGATCACCCCCGCCGTCGCGCCCACCTCGGCGATCGCCTCGACCGCGCGGGTCAGCTCCTCGCGCGTATGCGCGGCCGAGATCTGGCAGCGCAGCCGCGCTTCGCCCTGCGGAACGACGGGAAAACCGAAGCCCGAGACGTAGACCCCGCGCTCGAACAGCTCGTTCGAGAGCCGGATCGCGAGCGCGGTGTCCCCGACGATCACGGGCACCACGGGGTGGATCCCCTCCCGGACGTCGAAGCCCCGTTCGCGGAGCGCCGAACGGAACCAGAGCGTGTTCTCCCGCAGTCGGGCGACGAGCTCGGGCTGCTCGTCGAGCAGGTCGAAGGCGGCCAGGGACGCGGCGGCGATCATGGGCGGGAGCGCGTTCGAGAACAGGTACGGGCGCGAGCGCTGACGCAGGACGTCGACGACCGCCCGGGGCCCGGCGATGAACCCGCCCGCCGCCCCGCCCATGGCCTTGCCCAGGGTTCCGGTCGTGATCGGGACCTTTCCGTGGACGCCCTGCTCCTCCGCGGTCCCGCGCCCGCGCCGGCCGAGCACGCCGGTCGCGTGCGAGTCGTCCACGACCAGAGTCGCCCGCTTCCGGCGGCACAGGTCGAGCAGACCCGGGACGTCCGCGAGCTCGCCCTCCATCGAGAACACGCCGTCGGTCACGACCACCCGATGCCGCGAGCGGTCCTGGTCGAGCAGGTCCCCGAGCGCATCCAGGTCCGCGTGCGCGTAGCGGTGACGCTGTGCCTTGCAGAGGCGAATCCCGTCGATGATCGACGCGTGGTTCAACTCGTCGGAGAAGACCGCGTCGCCTTCTTCGAGGATCGAGGCGAACAGGGCTTCGTTAGCGTTCCAGCACGAGCCGTACAGGATCGCGGCGTCGGCCTCGAAAAAATCCGCGATCCGCCGCTCCAGCTCGAGGTGCAGGCTGTCCGTTCCGCAGATGAACCGCACCGAGGCCATCCCGAAGCCCCACTCGTCGATCGCCGCCCGCGCCGCCTCCCGGATGCGGGGATGATTCGCCAGCCCCAGGTAGTTGTTCGACGTGAGCATGACCACCTCGCGCCCCGCCACGGGAACACCCGCGTCCTGCGGCCCCTCGAGCTCACGCTCGACTTTGTACGTGCCCGCCTCGCGCAGGTCGCGCAGCTGACGATCGAGATGGCCGAGCAGATCGCTACTCATCGCCGTTCTTCCCATGCGGATAGAACACGACCTTGAGCGCCTCGTGTGCGTCGAACGCCTCCATGCCCTCGATGAACGCGCCGAGTCCTTCGTACTCGTGGGACACGAGCGGGCGCAGGTCGAGCCCGTCGGCGAGGAGCGCGAGCATCCGGTCCCACGTCGAGAAGATCCTTCGACCGATGACCGCCTGCAGGCCGAGGCCCTTGAAGATGAGGTCGCGCGCGAAGTGCTCGATCGTCACGGCCTCGTGCGTCGGGATCCCGAGCAGCGAGATCGACCCGCCCATGCGCGCGATCCTGAGCGCCTGGTTGATGGCCGCCTCGGCGCCCGACATCTCGAGCACGAGGTCGACTCCGCCCATGGTTTCGTCGAGGATGCGCTCCTCGATTCCCGGCGCCTCCGAGGCCCCCGTCCGCAGCACGGTCACGTTGTCCGCTTTCTTCTCCCGCCGCCAAGCGTCCGCCTGGGCGATGGCCCGCTCGGAGACGTCGATCACGTAGATGCGCGCCGCGCGCTCGTGGTGGGCGATCGCGACCGCCATCGCGCCGATCGGACCGTAGCCCGTGATCGCGACCGTCGCGCCCTCGAGGTCGTGATCCTGAACCGTGTGAACGGCGTTCCCCAGCGCATCCAGGAACGCGCCGACCTCGAGCGGAACGACCTTCGGGTCCAGCCGCACGACGTTCCGCGCCGGGACGACGACGTAGTCCGCGAACGAGCCGTCGCTGTGGAAGCCGATGATCCGCGTGCGGCCGCACACGTGTCCCTGGCCGCTGCGACATTGCCGACACACGCCGCACGTCACGTGCATCTCGGCCGACGCGTAGGCCCCCTCGCGCAGATCCACGCGCCCGGGACTCTTCCCGATCGCATCGATCTCCCCGCAGAATTCGTGGCCGTAGATCCGCGGCGGGACGACCATGTCCCGCACGGTCGGGTCCCAGTGATAGATGTGGCGGTCGGAACCGCAGATCGCCGTCGCCCGGACCTTGAGCCGCACCTCTCCCTCCCCGGGCTCGGGAACCGCGACCTCGCGGACCTCGGTCCCCTCGCGGCCCTCCTGCTCGTCGATCTTGACGACGGCGTGCATGCTCATCGCGTTCTCACCTGGACGAAGCACCCGCGACGGGCAGAGGAGCCTCGCCGATCCGCTCGAGATACCGCTCCGCGTCCATCGCGGCGCGGCATCCGGCGCCGGCGGCGGTGACCGCCTGCCGGTAGACGTGATCGTGAACGTCGCCCCCGACGAAGACCCCCTCGACGTTCGTCAGGGAGCGGCCCGGGTCGGTGGGGACGAGATATCCCTGGGCGTCCATCTCCAGCTGGTTCTCGAAGATCGCCGTGTTCGGAACGTGGCCGATCGCCAGGAACACGCCGTCGATCTTCATCTCCCACCGCTCGCCGGACTCGTGGTTCCAGAGACGCACCGCCTCCACCTGGATCTCTCCCAGGACTTCAGTCACGTGCGTGTTCCAGAGGAATTCGATCTTGGGATTCGAAAACGCGCGCTCCTGCATGATCTTGCTCGCGCGAAGCTCGTCACGGCGGTGAACGACGTACACGCGCCGCGCAAAGCGGGCCAGGAAGAGGGCCTCCTCCATCGCGCTGTCTCCGCCCCCGACGACGATCACTTCCTGCTCACGGAAGAACGCGGCGTCGCACGTCGCGCACGTCGAGACGCCGTGACCGATGAGCATCCGCTCACCCGGCACGTCGAGCATCTTGGCGGTGGCTCCCGAGCAGACGATGAGCGTCCGCGTCCGGCGCGGCTCCCCGTCGATCTCGATGACGAACGGGCGCGTCGAGAGGTCGACGGCGGTCGCGTCCCCGGCCTCGAAGCGGGCCCCGAACCGCGCCGCCTGCCGGCGCATGCGGTCGATCAGATCGGGTCCGAGGACCCCTTCGGGGAAACCGGGATAGTTCTCGACGTCGGTCGTCAGCGAGAGCTGACCCCCGGCCTCGATCCCCATCACGACGAGCGGTTCCAGGTTCGCCCGTGCCGCATAGATCGCGGCGGTCAGGCCAGCGCAACCGGATCCCAGGATGACCACGTTCTCGACGGTCGAGGGGCTGTCCCTCACTGCGCGGAGGCCGCCTCGTTGACGGAGGTCTCGGCCCGACCCTTGATCTGGAGCCGCGCGAGCCCGACGTCGGCGGAGCGGAACGCCTTGCGGATCCCGACGAAGCGCTCGGCCAGCTCGGCGACCGGCAGAACGTCCGGGATCTCGACGACGGCCGACGTCCGCCCGTCGGAGCCGGCGCGGGAGGAGACCTTCGCGTCGGGCGCCGCCGACCTCACGATCTCGGCGACCTGTCGGTCCCGCGGCCGGTAGGACTTCCGCGGCTCGGTGTTGAACTCGGTATCGAAGGGTAGCGCATAGGCGATCGCGGGCTCCGCCCAGGACCCCAGAGCGGACGGGTCCGATCCCGCGTGGGCCTTTTCGTCGTCGCCCTCCAGGACGCTGAGCGTCTCGGTCGAGGTCACGACCAGCTGCACGTCGCGAGTGGCCGCCAGCTCGTGCTGGATCGTCACACCCGAGCGGCTGTCCTTGACCCGCGTGACCAGGCGGTAGGTGCCACTCCCGTCCCCGCGATCCTGACCGGTCCACTCGGAGGTCACCTCGAGCGTGGCCCCGTCGAACGCGTCGGGACTCTGGGCGCGAACGAGCGAAGGCAGGAGCAAGACGACGAGTCCGGCCAGGAGGGCGAAGGAGCGATGGAGCGACGTCGGCATGTCGATTCTCCCGCAGAGGAAAGGGTTAAACGCGGCCTCCCCGGGACGCGTTTTTCCTGTCATGGAAGTGAACGAACGGGGAGCGGACCTCCGCTCCCCGCATCGGCTGGTTGGCCCGCCTGGACTCGAACCAGGAGTCTCTTGATCCAGAGTCAAGCGTGTTGCCAATTACACCACGGGCCAAACAGGTTGTGAAGTTAGGTCCGGGGGATAGCGGCGGCAATATCGAGGAAGGAGCCGAGCATGGGACTGCGCAGCGCTCGATTTCCGCTGGTGATCGGCCTCGTGGCGATGGGGGGGCCGGCCGTGGCCGGCTGCGACGACAGCACCACGCTGGTCCTCGACCACGAGCCCGCCATACGGATCGTGATCGATTCCTCGCGGTGCCCCCGGGTCGAGAAGTGCGGCCAGTGCCAGCTCGATTTCGAGGCCTTCGACAAGAACTTTCAGCCCGCCGAGTTCCCGACGATCATCTGGACCTCCCTGAACCCGAGCGTCGCCACGGTCACCAGCCAGGGCCGCGTGAACGGCTGGGCGACGGGGGGCGTGAGCATCGTCGCCGAAGTGCTGGAGACCGGCGCCGCCGATACGGTCAGCATCCCGGTCGTGCCCCCCACCGGACCCATCACCTGCACCCCGCCCGGCAGCGTGGGAGCCAGGTGATTTCGACGCGATACGGAGGTATTTTCGGTTCGTCAACGTCAAACCAGAGGAAGGACCGCACCATGAAGCTCCAGAGAACCGCCCCGGCGCTCCTCGCGGCCGCCCTGCTCCTACCGGCCTGCAGCGGAGGCGAAGGCCCGACCGCGATCGAAATCCCGCTGGCCCGCGTGGAGATCACCCAGCCGTGCGGCAACATCGGCGAGGGGGACGTCTGTCAGATGGCCGCCCGCGGAATCACCGCCGACAACCAGATCGTGACCAACGCCGTCCTGCGCTGGTCGTCGAACGCATCGTCGATCGCGCAGGTGAACGACGACGGACGCGTCTTCGGCGTCGGGCCGGGCCGGGCCACGATCACGGTCGAAGCGGCTTTCGGACAGGGCGAGGACAGCGCCGAGATCATCGTCTTCCCATGCACGAAGTGCCCCTAGCGGTCAGCGCGTCCGCTTGAGCGAGGCCCGCGCCCGGCGGGCTTCCAACGCGAGACCGATCAGCCGGTCGCACAGGTCGGGGAACGAAACCCCGCTCGCCTCCCACAACCGGGGATACATGCTCACCTGGGTGAATCCCGGGATCGTGTTGATCTCGTTGAGATAGACCTTTCCGGTCCCATTCTCCAGGAAGAAGTCGACGCGCGCCATCCCCCGCGCGTCGATCGCCCGGAACGCGGCCAGCGCGAGCTCGCGAACGCGTTCCGCCGTCTCGTCGGGGAGAGCGGCGGGGATCACGAGCCGGACGGCGTCGTCGAAGTACTTGTCCTCGTAATCGTAGAACTCGTGCCCGGGCACGATCTCGCCCACGACCGAGGCTTCCGGATCCTCGTTCCCCAAAACGCCGCACTCGAGCTCCCGACCTTCGATCGCCTCCTCGACGAGGATCTTCAGGTCGTATCGCGCCGCGTCCTCGATCGCCGGCCCCAGCTCCTCGATCGCGTGCACCTTGTGGACCCCGATCGAGGACCCGCTCGACGAAGGCTTGACGAAGCACGGAAAGCCGATCCGCGACGCCACCTCGCCCTTCACCCGGTCGGGCCGGCAGCGCCAGTCCCGCCGGCGGACCGTGAGATAGGGCCCGACGGGCATCCCCGCCGCGGACCACACGGCCTTGGCGATCTCCTTGTCCATGCCGACCGCGCTCCCCGTGATTCCCGCCCCCACGTACGCCACGCCGGAGAGCTCGAACAGGCCCTGGAGCGCGCCGTCCTCCCCCGTCCGTCCGTGGACGAGCGGGAACAGGACGTCGAGCGGCGCGAGATCGCCGGCGCGATCGGCGGCCGGCTTGAGGAGCCGCCCCTCGCGGGCCGGATCGGGCAGGAGCGCGACGGTCTCGGTGCGCTCGACGGCTCCCTCGAGGGCGCCGGCCGCGCCGGCCCGCTCGATCAGGCGATCGACGGCGTCGCTGGCGACCAGCCAGCGTCCCTCCTTCGTGATCCCGATCTGGACGACGTCGTACTTCGCGGGATCGAGCGCGTCCAGGACCGACCGCGCGGACATGAGGCTCACCTCGTGCTCGCTCGAGCTCCCCCCGAAGAGAACCCCGATCCTCGGCTTCCGCTCTTCGGTCATGGGCGGCAATGTATCCGGCGACGGGAGGCGGATGCTACGATCGCCGCTCGCGAACCCATCATGTGGCATAGGCCGCGAGAATCGACGTCAGGAGCCGGTGGGTCGCGGGTCCTCCGGCCGCGATCCAGCCCGACATGCGATGCTCCGCGCCGCCGCGCCAGTCGCTTACGACCCCGCCCGCCTCGAGGACAAGGAGCTCGCCGGCGGCGATGTCCCACGGGTTGAGATCCATCTCCCAGAAGCCGTCCACCCGACCGGCCGCCACGTACGCGAGGTCGAGGGCCGCCGAGCCGGCCCGGCGCATGTCGCTCGAGCGCTCGAAGAGCGCGCGGAACGCGGCCAGGTAGCGGTCCGTCTCCGCGAGGTTCTTGAACGGAAAACCGGTCGCGAGGAGCGGGCCCTCCTTCGGATCGCCGGGCTCGGAGACCGCGAGCCGGCGCGCCGAACCGCTGTCGCCCCGGTCGACCCATGCGCCCTCCCCCACCCGCGCGCTGAACCATTCGCCGCGCACCGGGTCGACCACCAGTCCCGTCAGCGGGAGGTCGCCGTCGTAGAGCGCGATCGAGATCGCGAACATTGGGAACCCATGCACGTAGTTGGTCGTGCCGTCGAGCGGGTCGACGATCCAGCGCAGGGACCCCGCGCGGGCGCGACCGCCGGACTCTTCAGCCACGATCGCGTGATCGGGAAAGGCACGGCCGATTCGCTCGATGATCCGCTCCTCCGAACGTCGGTCCGCCTCGGTGACCAGATCGCGGGGGCGCTTCCGGGACGCCTCGCCGCGTCCGATCGCAGGCCACGACGACAGAAGGATCTCGGCCGCTTCGCGCGCGGCCTCGCGCGCGACGGCCAGCGCCTCGGAGACGTCGACGGCGTCAGGCACCCGCGCGTTCCCGCAGGACGTTGGCGCGCACGTGGTGCACCGCCTCCTGCGGCGAGAACCGCGCCATGTCCTTCCGCGCTCGCCGGCGGGCGACCTCGACCATCCCGGCCTCGAGGCCGCGGTCGCCGATCACGATGCGCCACGGGATCCCGATCAGATCGGCGTCGGCGAACTTGGAGCCCGCGCGATCCGGTCGGTCGTCCAGAAGCGTCTCCAACCCCTCCGCGCGGCAGTCGTCATAGACCCTCTCGGCGGCCTCGACCACGCGCGCGGAGTCCATGTTGAGCGGAATCACCTCGACCTCGTACGGGGCGATCGCCGTCGGCCAGACGATTCCGTCGTCGTCGTGGTTCTGCTCGATCGCCGCGGCGACGACGCGCGTGATCCCGAGCCCGTAACAACCCATCAGGAACGGCCGCTGCCGGCCTTCCTCGTCGAGAAAGACGGCATTCATGGAATCGGTGTACTTCGTTCCCAGCTTGAAGATGTGGCCCACCTCGATTCCGCGCGTCTCGTCGAGGGCCGTCCCGCACCGGGGACATGGATCGCCGCCCACGAGACGCACGGCGTCGATCCACCCGTCGGGTTGCACGTCCCGTCCGATCTCCAGGCCGGTGACGTGGTACCCGGTGCGGTTCGCGCCCGCTACGAGGTTTCCGCGCCCGGCGAGCGAGTAGTCGGCCAGGATCCGGACGTCGTCCGGGAGCCCGTGGGGCCCGGCGAAACCGATCTCCGCGCCCGTCAATTCCTTGACGCGCGCCGGACCCGCCAGCTCGACTCTGTCGACGCCGAGCGCGCGGCCGAGCTTCTCCTCGTCGATCTCGCGGTCGCCGCGGACGAGGACCGCCACCGTCCGCCCGTCGGCCTGGAACAAGAGGGTCTTGACGAACGCGGCGGGCTCGTGGCCCAGCAGCGCGGAGACTTCCTCGACCGTGGTTCGTCCCGGCGTCGCGACCTCCTCGAGCGAGCTCGCCGCGTGGGCCGCCGGCAGCTCGTGGGCCGCGGCCACGGCCTCGGCCCGGCCGGAGGACGCCGCGTACCCGCAGTGCGCGCAGCTGAAGACCACGCTCTCCCCTGTTTCGGCGAGCACCATGAACTCGTGGTTCTCCTCGCCGCCGATCTCGCCCGCCGAGGCCTCGACGTCCCGCCACTCCAGTCCGCAGCGCGTGAAGATCCGGCCGTAGGCCTCGCGGAAGTCCGCGTACGTCGCGTCCAGCGACGCCTGGTCGGCGTGGAACGAGTACGCGTCCTTCATCGTGAACTCGCGACCGCGCATGACGCCGAACCGCGGCCGGATCTCGTCCCGGAACTTGGTCTGGATCTGGTACAGGGAGATCGGCAGCTGGCGATACGAGCGCACCTCGCTCCGCACGAGATCGGTGACGATCTCCTCGTGCGTGGGGCCCAGCGCGTACTCCCGCTCGTGGCGGTCGGCGAGCCGCATCATGAGCGGTCCGTAGAGGTCCCAGCGGCCCGTCTCCTTCCACAGCTCGGCCGGGAGCAGGATCGGAAGCCGGAGCTCGATCGCCCCGATCCGGTCCAGCTCCTCGCGCACGATCGCGTCGATCTTGAGGATCACCCGCTGGAAGAGCGGCAGATAGGAGTACACCCCGCGGGCGAGCGGCCGCAGCATCCCCGCCCGGACCATGAAGCGATGGCTCACGACCTCGGCGTCGGCCGGGTCTTCCTTGAGCGTCGGGATGAAGGCTCTCGTCCAGCGCATGGGGCGGCAATGTATCCGGCCGCGATGGGCGGGTGCTACATCGGCCGGCTCTTTCGGCCGGCAACCCCGCTCGTTAGGTTATCGTCGCGCCGCCAAATACCCTATCATGGAGGTCCCTCCTTGAGCCTGATGGCCCGCAAGTCGATCGACGTCCTGCGCGCGGACGCGTTCATCGAGGACGAGCACAGTCTCAAGCGCGCGCTGAGCGCCACGAACCTGGTCCTGCTCGGGATCGGCGCGATCATCGGCGCCGGGATCTTCGTCCTGACCGGCACGGCCGCCGCGCAGTACGCCGGCCCGGCGGTGACGCTCTCCTTCGTGGTGGCCGGTCTCGGGTGCCTCTTCGCGGGGCTCTGCTACGCCGAGTTCGCATCCATGATCCCGGTCGCCGGCTCGGCCTACACGTACGGCTATGCGACGCTCGGCGAGCTGATCGCCTGGATCATCGGCTGGGACCTGATCCTCGAGTATCTGTTCGGGGCATCGACCGTGGCCGTCGGATGGTCCGGCTACTTCAGCGCCTTTCTCGCCGAGCTCGGCGTCGTCCTGCCCGAATCGCTGACCACGGCGCCTCTGACCGCGACCGGCCATGTGATCGCCCGCGATCCCGGCGGGATCCTCAACCTGCCGGCGATGATCCTGATCGGCCTTTTGACGACCCTCCTCGTCATCGGCATTAGCGAATCGGCGCGCTTCAACAACGTGATCGTGTACGTCAAGGTGACGATCGTCCTGCTCGTGATCGGCTTCGGCTTCCGGTACGTCGACACGGCGAATTGGCATCCGTTCATCCCAGCGGGGACCGGGGAGTTCGGCGAGTACGGCTGGAGCGGAATCGTACGCGCGGCCGCGGTCGTGTTCTTCGCCTACATCGGATTCGACGCCGTGTCGACCGCCGCGCAGGAGGCCAAGAACCCACAGCGGGACATGCCGATCGGCATGCTCGGCTCGCTCGCGATCTGCACCGTGCTCTACATCCTGATGGCGCTCGTCATGACCGGTCTCGCCAACTATACGACCCTCAACGTTCCGCATCCGGTGTTCGTGGCCATCAACAACGCGCCCGCGCTGGCCTGGCTCGGCTACCTGGTCAACATCGGTGCGATCGCCGGGCTGGCCTCGGTCGTCCTCGTCCTCCTCCTCGGGCAGCCGCGGATCTTCTACTCGATGTCGCGGGACGGGCTTTTGCCGCCGGTCTTCTCGAAGGTTCACCCGCGGTTCAGGACGCCGTACGTGACGACGATCCTGACCGGCTGCGTGGCCGCGGTGATCGCCGGGCTGTTCCCGATCGGGCTCCTCGGAGAGCTCGTCTCGATCGGCACTCTGTTCGCGTTCGTCGTCGTCTGCGCCGGCGTCTGGTATCTGCGCGTCAAGGAGCCCGAGCGCGCGCGGCCGTTCCGGACTCCCTTCGTTCCCCTGGTTCCGATCCTCGGCATCGGGATCTGCGGCTACATGATGGTGAGCCTTCCGACCGACACGTGGGTCCGGCTGATCGTCTGGATGGTGATCGGGCTGTTCGTCTACTTCCTGTACGGCCGCTCGCACAGCGTGCTTCGTCGGACCGGGATCACGCTCGGCGAGGAGCTGCCGCCCGAATCGACGTACACGGAATACAAGGGCGAGTAGCGATCCAGGTGAGCGTCCTGGGCGACTCCTGGTGAGCCGGGCAACATGACCCAGCTCTTCCGACGGAAACCGATCACCGAGGCGCGCGCGGAGGTCGGCCTCGATCCGCAGGCGGCGGTCGAGCCCGGCCTGCGCCGTTCGCTGACGGTCTGGCAGCTGACCGCGCTCGGCATCGGGGCGATCATCGGCGCGGGGATCTTCTCGGGTGCAGGGACGGCCGTGGCGGGCGGCCCCAACCACCTGGGCGCGGGCCCGGCCCTGGTCATCTCCTACATCCTGGTGGCCCTGGCGTGCGGCTTCGCGGCCCTCTGCTATGCCGAGTTCGCGTCGCTGATCCCCCAGTCGGGGAGCGCGTATACGTATGCCTACTCCACGCTCGGCGAGCTGGTCGCCTGGATCATCGGGTGGGACCTGATCATCGAATACGCCGTCGGCAACATCGCCGTGGCGGTCTCCTGGTCGGCCTACTTCCAGACGCTCCTGCGAGGCTTCGGCATGGGCTTCCCGGAGTGGCTGGCGACCGACCCCCGGACGGCGCTTCAGGCCTTCAGCCAGCTCCAGGCGGATCCCACGATAACCGCCGCCTCCATCGTGGACGC
>DATBJO010000092.1:0-22112 GCA_036556305.1 Gemmatimonadota bacterium | reverse complement strand
GGGTGCCGTACCAGGAGCACCGAACCCACCGGTCGCCCGTCCAGCTCGGCGATCCACGCGCGCTCGCGCGCCGGGTCGAAGTCACGCACGAAATCGGAGACGACGTCGGCCACGAGCGATTCGAAGCGCTCATCCCAGCCGCGTTCGCGCCGGTACAGCTCTCCGTGCCGCTCGATGATCCACGCGAGATCCTCGCTCCGCGGCGAGCGGAGCGACCATGATTCGCCCCCGGGAGTCACGGCGCGACCGGCACCTCGAGCGGCGGCAACGCCGCTTCGATGTCGCGCCTGTGGCGCTCGAGCCACGGCGGCAGGACGAGGGTCTCCCCGAGGTGGTCGGGATGCTCGTCTCGATCGAACCCGGGGCCGTCGGTCGCCAGCTCGAACAAGGTTCCGCCCGGCTCCTTGAAGTAGACCGACCGGAACCAGAACCTGTCGATGACCGGCGTGGGCGTCAGCCCGACCGCCTCGATCGCGTCCCGCACCCCGAGCTGCTCCGCCTCGTCGCGGACGCGCCACGCCACGTGATGGACGGCGCCCGTGCCCCAGCGGCCGAACGGGGCCTCGGGCGCTTCCTGGAGATCGACGTAGGCGCCCGATCCCTCTCCGGCCGCCCAGCGCTGCCAGCCGTCATCGCTCGCGACGCGCGAGAACCCCATGACGCCCTCCAGCAGGGCGAGCGTGGGCGCGAGCACGCGCTCCTGGATCCGCACCGCGTGGACGCCGCGGATCTGGCGCTCGGGCGGGACCGGGCTCGAATCCCAGACGGCGAACGGTCGATCCTCCACGATCTCCACGAGCGCGAGCGTGAGGCCGTGCGGATCATGGAACGGGAGCGCCGCCTCCCCGAACCGGATCTCCTCGTCTCCGCGAGACACGCCGTCGCGGGACAGCCGCTCGCGCCACCATTCCAGGCTGCCGGCGGGCACCGCGAGGGCGATCTCTCCGACCATGCCCGCTCCCCGGCGCGATGGGGCGAGCTGGCGCCACGGGAAGAAGGTGACGTCGGTTCCCGGCGAGCCCGCCGCGTCGGCGTAGAACAGATGATAGGTGCCCGGGTCGTCCTGATTGACGCTGCGCTTCACGAGCCGCATCCCCAGGACGCCGGCGTAGAACGACAGGTTCTCCTGCGCGTCTCCGGCGATGGCCGTGACGTGGTGGATGCCGTGGACGGCGAATGCTTCCTTCATGTCCCCTCCTCTGCGGGTCCCCCACCATGATACCGCCAGTCAGGGCCCGTGACCGTGCCCGGTGATCGACGGTCCGCTACAATGCCCGCGTGGACCCCGCTCCAGAGCGCGTTCCGGACGCCGCCCGGCTCCTGGGCCTGGTGTCGGGCAGCTGGAAGACCCAGGCGGCCTTCGTCGCCGCGCGGCTGCGGATCGCAGACCATCTGGCCGGCGCGCCCAGAACCGCGGCCGAGCTCGCCGCGGCGACGGGCGCGCATCCGCCTTCGCTCCATCGGTTCCTGCGCGCGCTCGCCACGATCGAGCTGGTCCGCGAGAACGAAGACGGAACGTTCGCGCTGACGTCGATGGGCGCTCTGCTCGAGGACGACGCCCCGGACTCGCTCCGCTGGTGGGTGCTCCACTGGGGCGGCGCTTCGTGGGCGGTGTGGGGGCACCTCCACCACAGCGTGATGACGGGCGAGAGCGCGCGATCGCTGGTCACGGGCACGCGGGGGTTCGAGCACCTCGCGCGGGATCCCGAAGCCGCGGAGATCTTCCACCGCGCGATGACCGAGCTGACCCGCCTCGTCGCCCGCGACTTCGTGCACGCCGTCGACTGGTCGACCACCAAGCGCATCGTGGACGTCGGCGGCGGCTACGGCGAGCTCCTGGCGTCGGCCCTCCTCGCAAGCCCGGGCGCGGTGGGCGTTCTCTTCGACACCGAGCATGCAATCGACCGCGGTCGCGCGCATCTCCGGGCGGCCGGTCTCGAGCATCGGGTCGAGTTCGTGGCCGGCGACTTCTTCGACTGGGTGCCGCGGGGAGCCGACACCTACCTGCTCAAGAGCGTGATCCACGACTGGGACGACGAGCGCGGCGCGGAGATCCTCGCGAGCTGCCGTCGGGCGATCCCTCCCGAGGGTCGTCTGCTGTTGATCGAGCGCCTCGTCCCCGAGCGGCTCGGGACGTCCCCGGACGATCAGGGCCTGGCGTGCAGCGACCTCCACATGCTGGTTCAGCTTGCCGCGCGGGAACGGACCGAATCCGAGCTTCGCGCCCTGCTCGCGGGTGCGGACTTCCGGACCGCGCGCGTGTCGCCGCTTCGCTCGACGCTCGCGCTCATCGAGGCGAGACCCGCGAGCGCCCAAAGCGCGTGAGCGCGGCGAGCCCATGGGAGCGACACGCGCGCCAATGGTCCCGGGTCGGAGCGCCCCTGCGCCCCGCGCCGGACGACCTCGCGATCGTGGCCGCGGCGCTCGACGCGTGGCGGCGCGAAAGCCCCGCGGGCGACCCCACCCTGCTCCTCCTCGGCGTGACCCCCGAGCTGTGCGCGCTCTCCACCGGCGACGGGAGCCGCATGATCGCCGTGGACCGTTCGTCGGACATGATCCGCGCGGTCTGGCCCGGCCGGCTCCGGTCCCGTGACGAAGTCCTGTGCGGGGACTGGCGCCGCCTGCCGCTGCGGCCCGCGTCCGTCGATGTCGTCCTCGCCGACGGCTGCCTCACGAACCTGACCTACCCCACGGGCTACGCGCTCGGCGATCGCTGCCCGACACTCGTCCTCGCGCCAGGACCTCGATGACTCACAGGGCTCCGGGCGAGCCCGTGACGTCTCTCCGCCAGGCGCTGCCGGTCTGGCTCAAGGTGGCGGCGCTCTCGTTCGGCGGGCCGGCGGGCCAGATCGCGGTCATGCATCGGCTGCTCGTCGACGAGCGGCGCTGGATCTCCGAACGGCGGTTTCTCCATGCCCTCAACTTCTGCATGCTGCTCCCGGGTCCGGAGGCGCAGCAGCTCGCCACTTACATCGGCTGGCTGATGCATCGCTGGCGGGGCGGCCTGATCGCCGGCGGGCTCTTCATCCTGCCGGGGTTCGCCTCGATCCTCGCGCTCAGCATGCTGTACGCCGGCTTCGGGCATGTTCCTCTCGTGGCCGCGGTCTTCTACGGAATCAAGCCGGCCGTCCTCGCGATCGTCGTCCAGGCGCTCGTCCGGATCGGGCGTCGCGCGCTCGGCGGCCCCTACCACGTCGGGATCGCGGGGCTGGCCTTCGTCGCGATCTTCGCGTACGACGCCCCCTTTCCGGCCATCATCGGCGCCGCCGCGCTCGCCGGGTGGCTGGGGGGCCGGACGGGAGTCGGCGGGGCACTCGTTTCGCCCCGCCCGGGGGACCGCGTGGAGCCCGAGCCCGTTCCACCGCCGACGCTGCGCCGGACGGCGGCGACGGCGCTCCTGTGGCTGTCGATCTGGTGGCTGCCCGTCGGGGCGCTGGCGCTGATCCCGGGCCGGAGCGTCTTCGTGACCGAGGCGCTGTTCTTCTCGAAGGCCGCGGTCCTCACCTTCGGCGGGGCCTACGCCGTCCTCGCCTACATCGCGCAGCGCGCGGTCGAGGATTTCGGCTGGCTCTCCGCCGGAGAGATGCTCGACGGCCTCGGTCTGGCGGAGACGACTCCCGGTCCGCTCATCATGGTCGTCCAGTTCGTCGGCTTCATGGGGGCGTATCGCGGTCCCGGTTCGCTGGATCCGATGATCGCGGGAGTGATCGGGTCGGTCGTGACGACCTGGGTGACGTTCACGCCCAGCTTCCTGTGGATCTTCGCAGGCGCGCCATACATCGAGCAGCTGCGCGGCCGGCAGGGCCTGACTGCGGCGCTGACGGGGATCACTTCGGCCGTCGTCGGCGTGATCCTGAACCTCGCCGTCTGGTTCGCGATCCGGACGCTGTTCGCCGCGACCACGGTCATCGCAGGCGCGGGTCTTGAGGTCGAGGCGCCCGCCTGGTCATCGGTCGATCCCGTCGCCGCCTCGATCGCCGTCGGCGCCGCGGTCCTCCTGTTCCGATTCCGCCGGGGGATCCTCGCGACGCTGGCCGCGGCTGCCATCGCGGGCGTCGCGGCGCGGCTGCTTTGATCGCGATCGCTCAGGCTTCCAGGTCGCACTGCCAGAGCGCGACGTCCCACCAGCGCCCCAGCTTGAAGCCGGCCTCGCGGAGGACCCCGACCCGTCGATACCCGAGCGCCTGCAGCAGTCCCTCACTCGCCGCGTTCGGCAGGGCGACGACGCCCACCGCGGTGTGATAGCCCGCGCTCCGCAGGGCGTCGAGGATCGCTGCTCCGAGCTCCCGACCCGCGCCCCTGCGTCGCGCGGACTCCGCCACGTACACGGAAGCCTCCGCCGTCCAGCGGTACGCGGGCCGCGGGCGGAAGGGTCCGGCGCTCGCGAAACCGACGATTTCGCTCTCTTCGCGGACGAGCCACGGCACCGGAGCGGACTCGATGCGCCGCCGGATCTCCTCCGCCGACGGCGGCTCGATCTCGAACGAGACGTGCGTGTCGCGAACGATGGGCGCGTAGATCGATCGGATGGCGTCGACGTCCGCCGGCGCGGCGATACGGATGCCGCCCACCTAGAGGGACTGCAGGACCCGGTGCCTGTTTCTGCGCCGCCGGCCGCTTTCGAGGGCGCTGCGGCAGGGGGGCGTCGCGAGCGCGACGAGGGCGGCCATGGTGATCAGCAGCATGGGCGGGTGGTGGCTGACCTGCGACGCGAGGCTCGATCCCCGCGTGGCGATGCCGAAGGCGATGGTCGTGACGCCGGCCACGTGAGCCGCGATGGCGATCTCCCAAGCCCGGCGATAGCGGGCGGCGATCGCCACGACCACGATCAGCAGGAGCGCTCCGCTCCCCGCCTCGAGGAGCGCGGTGGGGAGGCTCTTGGATTCGACGAAGGGCCCCGGGAGCGACAGGCCGAGATGGAGTCCGGCGCCGGCGATGAACGCGACCCCTTCCAGGAGCATCACAAGCGCGATCGTCGTCCGAAGCAGCTTCCTCACGACCCCGAATCGTCCCTTCCGATTGAGCATCGAAGAATGACCGTCCGTCCCAGAATACACCGTTAGATGCCGTACGAGCCCTCGGGCTGGTAGTTCTCGATACTTTTGGCTAGAGTCCAAGGGGCCGTATCCTCGCTTGTCGGTCAGGAGCTTTCTCTGGATCGGGCGCACATCCTCCATGCCTGGGGGCGGATCCTCCAAGGGCGCCATCCCTCCCTCTCGATCGAGATCACGACGCGCTGCCCGCTCTCGTGCCCGGGATGCTACGCCTACCAGCCCGAGCACCTCGCGGGCGTCCCGCTGACCTCCCTCGCCGACCGCACCGGCCCCGCGCTCGTCGAGGGGATCCTGGAGCTGGTCGACCGCGAGCGTCCCCTGCTCGTCCATCTCGTGGGCGGAGAACCGCTCGTCCGATATCGCGAGCTGAACGAGCTCCTGCCCCGTCTCGATCGACGCGGGGTACGGGTCGAAGTCGTCACCAGCGCCGTTCGGCGGATTCCCGAGGCCTGGGCGGAGCTCGAGCTCGTAACGGTCGTGGTCTCGATCGACGGCCTCCAACCCGAGCATGACGCCCGTCGGAAGCCCGCCACCTACGACCGGATCCTCGAGAACATCAAAGGCCACCGGATCGTCATTCACTGCACGGTGACGAGCCAGATGACGCGCCGCCCCGGGTATCTCGCGGAGTTCGTCCGCACGTGGAGCGCGCACCAGGCGGTCCGATCGATCAGGGTCAGCTTCTTCACCCCTCAGATCGGCGAGACGAGCGAGGAGATCCTGACCCCCGAGATGCGCCGACGAACGGTCGCGGAGCTGGGTCGGATCGGCGCCGAGTTCCCGAAGCTCCTCGTCAACCGCGGAATGCTCGACGCCTATCTCGAGCCGCCGCACGACCCGAGCGAGTGCGTGTTCGCCCGGGTCACGCGCTGTGTCTCCGCGGATCTCGAGACCTCTGTCACGCCGTGCCAGTTCGGCGGCACGCCGGACTGCGCGAACTGCGGCTGCGTGGCCTCGATCGGTCTCCACGCCGTCGGACGGCACCGATTGCCGGGCGGCCTCCGAGTCGGGCGCATCTTCGACGCCTCCCTCAGGGTGGGCGCGGCGGTCGGGACCCTGCGGGCCTCGCTCCACGGCTGAGCATCAAGCGGCCATTACGAGCCCGGGACGCGACCCGAGGACATCGACACGTCGCAGACCGAGCCGACCCCGGACGTCGCTCAGCTCTCCGCGTGAGGCGACCGCAGCCGGGCGAAGATCGCCAGGTGGGAGAGCACGATCAGCGGCACGACGTAGGTGGGGAGGAGCGAGAGCGGCAGCCGCGTGAGGGGGGCGAGCTGCGCCGGATCCGCGAGGTAGAGTCGCGCCGCCGTCGCTACGACGAACGCGATGTCGAGGAGACCGATCGCGTTCCACGCGAGCACGACCCGGCGCCGTGACGCCGTGCGCGCGGGGACCGCGCCGGCGAGGAGCCCCGCCGCCGCCGCCGCCGCGACGATGTCCCCCCACCCTCCGGGAACGGCGAATGCGAACGGGAGCTCGCCGCGCCGGTAGAGGACGATGAACCAGGCGCCCACGAACCGGACGAGGTGGAGCGCCACGAGCGCCGACAGCGGGACCGCGCGGACGGCCCACCTGACCCGCCGCGACGCGGCCCAGGCGGCGATCCCGGCGGCGATCAGTCCGACGACGACGAAGGGCGGGGGGATCGGCGAGCCGGCGACGATCCCGGTCGCGCCCATGGCGGCCGCCGCCGCGCCCCAGGCGAGGAGCGCGGCGACGAGCGCGCCCCTCGACCCGGCGCGAGCCCCGCTCCCGCCGTCGCCCATCTCGGTCTCTCGCTGTCCACGCGACCCATGCGCCATTCGGCCGCCTCCTCCGATCCCCCAGCGTCAGGGAATATGCCCAGACCCCGTCCCGTCGGCCCTCCCGCGCTGGCCCCCGACGTTCTCCGCGACCTAGACTGGCGCGCTCATGCGCGTCCTGATCACCACCCTCGGCTCGCGCGGGGACCTGAATCCCTATCTCGCGCTGGGACGCGGCCTCGCCGAGCGCGGTCACGAGCCGACGATCGCCACGCACGAATTCTACCGGGCCACCGTCGAGTCCGAGGGTGTCGGCTTCCGGCCCGTGCGCCCGGACGCGATGCACGAGGACGACCGCAGGCTCGTCGTCCGCGCCATGGGACGGCGACGCGGACCGATGGTCCTCCTGCGGGAGATCGTCATTCCCCTCGTCCGCACGACGTACGAGGACACCGCCGAAGCCGCGCGGGACAGCGACGTGATCGTCACCCATCCGCTTTCCTTCGCCGGTCCCATCGTCGCCGAGTCGCGCGGGCTGCCGTGGGTCTCGACCGTCCTGGCGCCGCTGTCGTTCTTCTCCCGCCACGACTTCCCGGTCGTCCCGTTCCTGCCGCGCGCGTGGCGGCTCCACTGGGTCCCCGGCATGACCCGCTACCTCGGTTGGCTGTTTCGCAGGGTCACGCGCTCCTGGACCGATCCGCTCCGCGAGCTGCGGGCCGATCTCGGGCTCCCCCCCGGTGACCACCCGCTTTTCGAGGGTCAGCACTCGCCGCTCCTCGCCCTCGGGCTCTTCTCGCCCCTCCTCGCCGATCCCCAGCCCGACTGGCCGCCGAGCGCGCGCTTGACCGGGTTCCTGTTCCCCGACTCCCCGCCCGGCGAGGACCCGGCGCTCGCGCGGGTCGAGGCGTTCCTCGACGCGGGCCCGGCCCCGATCGTGTTCACGCTGGGCTCGTCGGCGGTCATGGCGGCGGGATCGTTCTACGACGAGAGCCTCGCGGCGGCGCGCCGGCTCGGAATGCGGGCCGTGCTCATGACGGGCGACGATCCGACGAATCGACCGACGCTTGCGCTCGGCAACGACGTGATCGCCGTCGAGCGCGCGCCCCACGAGGCGATCTTCCCGCGGGCCGCCGCGATCGTGCATCACGGCGGCATCGGGACGCTGGGCCAGGCGCTTCGCGCCGGCCGCCCGATGCTCGTCGTTCCGTGGACCCACGATCAGCCCGACAACGCGCGCCGCGCCGTACGGCTGGGCGTCGCCCGCTGGCTCGGCGCGGGGCGGTACCGGGCGGGGCGCGCGGCGCGCGCGCTGCGTGCGCTGCTGGAGGACCCGCGATACTCGGCGCGCGCGGCTGCGATCGCCGAGACCGTGCGCTCCGAGGACGGCGTGCGCGCGGCGTGCGACGGGATCGAGGCCGCGGTCCTCGGGTCCTGATGTACACCGCGGTCGAGACCGTCGAGGAGCTCAAGGCGCACTGGCGCGCGCGGGGAACGCTGCGCCACGTCGTCGCCAAGGGTCTCGACCTGCGCAGCGAGACGGAGTTTCTGCTCTCGGTGAACGCCCATTGCGCGGTGTTCCTCGGCTGTCGCATGGAGGCCGACGCCCTCGATCGGGTGCTCGACACCGGCGGCGTCGTGTTTCCCCGACTCCGCGAGATGCTCGAGCTCCCGTTCGAGGTCTACCGCGACCGGCTGTACACGCTTCCCGAGCTCATGGATGGTCTCGACGTCGAGCGGCCGGGGAGCCTGTTCGCCGACACCGTGGACGGGCGGATCTACCGCTGGTTCCGGCAGCGGCGCGAGGCGGCGCGGACGGGCGTCCTCGAGGCCCTGGCCGAGAGGCTCCACGACCACGCCATCGAGGACGCGGCGCGCGAGTTCCTGGCGGCCGGCCCGGCCGATGTCGTCGGGGTCATGGGCGGTCACTCGCTCCCCCGCGGCGCCCCCGTCTACGCCGAGATCGTCCGTCTCGGGCGCACGCTCGCGCGGAAGGGCTGGCGTGTCGTGACCGGCGGCGGTCCCGGCGCGATGGAAGCCGCCAACCTGGGCGCGTGGCTCGCGCCGCTCGCCGACGACGCCCTCGACCGCGCGATCGCGATCCTGTCCCCGTCGCCGACCTTCGCCGAAGATCCCGAGCGCTATCTCGCCTTCGGGTATCGGACGCTCGAAGCCCTGTCGCTCGATCCGCGCTCCCCGATCGACGGTCGCGGCGGCGAGAGCCTGGCGGTCCCCACGTGGTACTACGGGCACGAACCCTCGAATCAGTTCGCCACCCGCATCGCGAAATATTTCGCGAACTCGATGCGCGAGGCGGGGCTCGTGACGCTCGCGACGCGCGGCCTCGTGTTCGCGCCCGGCCAGGCGGGCACCGTGCAGGAGATCTTCATGGACGCGACCCAGAACTACTACGGGACCGAGGGCGCGATCAGCCCGATGGTGCTGTTCGGCTCGGAGTACTGGCGCGACACCCTGCCCGCCGAGCCGCTCCTGCGGAAGCTCGCCGGCGACAATCCGATGGGATCGATGATCGCGACGTTGGACGCCGTCGACGACGTCGTCGCGTACCTGGAGTCGAACTCCGCGCTCGTGATCGACGGGGAGTAGCGCTCAGTCGCCCGGGATCCCGGACCGGACGACCCAGTCCCCGGCCCGCTCCCCCGGCGCCACGATCCACCCCTCCGCCAGGTCGAGCGCCCACCCCTCGCCGGCCGTCGGGGGCGCGGCTGCCCCGGCGGGGGCCGGGACGACGACGCCGGTGATCCACCCCTCCAAATTCCGCAGGAAGAGCGCGCCGCCGGACGTGACCTCGAGGACGCCCCACCCGTCGACGATCCGCGTCGCCCCGTAGACGGTCCCCAGGCCCTCGAGGCTCTCGGCGTCGTTGGGATCGAACGAGAATGCGAAGTCCGATCCGGGCGACACGCGGACGACGGGTCCAGCGACGAAGCGGGCCCGGAGCTCGGCCTCGCGCGCGACCCGCGCCGCCTCGCGCGCGGTCTCGATCGCGATCACGCGGTCGCCGTCGTACCACGCGATCCGTCCCTCCGGCGGGACGCGCGACCTCTCCGGCGCATACGCCGCCTCGAGCAGATCCGACAGCGACGCCCCTTCGACGAGCGACGTCCGCCACGGCTTTCCCGACTCGTCGAGGAGCACGCCGTACCCGGGACCGGTCGCGTACGCGAAGCTGCGCGAGAACGTCTCCCGCCCCTCCTGCTGCTCGAGCCCGACCGCCGCGCGATCGGCGAGCGCCCCGGCCGGGAGTCCGCTCAGGACGAGCCCCGTGTACTCCGCCATGCCCTCGTTGCGTTCGAGCGCGTCCTCGTCGGGACCCGCCCCGGGGAACAGCGAGCGCCGCCGGGCGCGGAAATCCAGCGCGTCGCGGATCGCCGCCTGCCGCGCGCTCCCCTCGTGAGTCAAGGCCTCGGCCAGCGCCCGCATCTCGAGCCGCATCCAGGTCCGGCCGTCTTTCGAGTCCAGGTGGGAGTTCATCGGGTTGTTCGCGGCGAGCCCGACGTCTTCCTGGATCCGGTGGAACATCTCGTGGAGGAGGAGCCGGTTCCGGGCGTGCGGGATCGAGGGAGTCGGCCACAGGACCATCGTCCAGCGCAGGCCGGCCCAGTCGACGGCCGTGTTCGCGGGATTGATCGACTCGGGGAGCGTGCCGACCCAGACGTCGGCCCGCGACTCGAGCCGGCTCTCCGGATCGGGACGATCCGCGACGACGAAGCGCGTCGCCGGATCCACGAGGAGCACCGGGCCGAACAGGCGGACGCCCCACAGCCTCGCGTCGTCGAGGTCGCTCGCGATCGCGGCGGTCTCGAATGCGCGATGCGCCTCGGCGAGGTCGATCGGCGGCTCCTGCGCGATCGCGGTCGATGCGAGCGTCGAGGCGAAGAGGATGAAGCGCAACGCGACCACGAACCCTCCTCCGGAATGCCCCTCTACCTACACGGCACCCCGGAGGGGGTCAAGAACCGGGCGGGACGGGGAGTTCGGATAGCACGACCTCCCTCCCCGATGGGGAACCCGCCCTATTGCGCGACGTCGAAGCCGCTGCGCCCGACCTCCGCGCCGTCGAGGGAAATCGCGACTTCGTAATGCCCCGCGGGCCAGCCGTCGGGCTTGGAGACGTGGAACTCGGTGACGGAAGCTCCGCTGACCGATTGTGTCCCCTCGTCCACCACCTGGCCGTCCTCGAAGGTCCAGCGCGCGGCGAGCGTGCCGCTCCCGGTCCCGGAGGTCTCCACCGCGGCATAGATGGTGTCCATCGGGGCGAAGATCCCGACCGCCTCCGCGACTCTCTTGTCGGCCCCGATCGAGCGTCCCAGCGCCACATTCGTGACGT
Source organism: Gemmatimonadota bacterium (assembly GCA_036556305.1). Classification (GTDB taxonomy): domain Bacteria; phylum Gemmatimonadota; class Gemmatimonadetes; order JACCXV01; family JAHWKZ01; genus JAICNR01. The sequence goes on along the minus strand of DATBJO010000092.1, from coordinate 10,965 downwards.
TCAGCGCGGAGGCCTCCTCGACGGTTACATCGGCGTCGCCGGTCGTTTCCGGCTCCTCCCGGTTGCACCCCACGGCCAGCAGCCCGGACATCAGGATCGCGAGCAGCGCGCCGGTTCCGCGCCCCAGGCGGCTCACTCGAGCTCTCCTTCCCTGCCCGCCTGCGCGGGAATGCTCAGGACCCACCCTGGCTGGATCACGTCGGGATCCTTGATGCGATCCCTGTTCGCTTCGAAGATCCTGCGCCAGTCGTTGCCGTTTCCGTATATCTGCTCCGAGATCTTCCATAACGAATCGCCGCTCTTCACCGTGTATGTCCTGGCGGCATCCGCGGGCCTGGTCTCCGGCTTCGCGGCCGTCGAGGACCCGCTCTGCACATTCGAGAAGTCGGCCTTCTTCTTCTCGTCCTTCTTCTTCTCGTCCTTCTTGTCGCGATCGAACAATCCCATCATTCCTCCCGAGTTGGATGACGAGAATAGTGTACGGCCGCGACTCGAATTGTCGTAGCAGAAATCTTACAAACCGGCGAGCCAATCCAGGAGCGCCTCGGGGTAGCCCGAGACCGTGCGCGGCCATTCGTCGCCCGGACGCCGGACGCGGAAGGTGTGGTCGGCCCCTTCGAAGACCCGCACGTCGACCGTCGTCTTCCCCGCCGCCTCGATCGCGGAGACGATCGCCGCGCGGCTCGCCTCGACCGGAACGCGCTCGTCCGCCGAGCCGTAGACGAGGAGGACCGGGACCTCGACCTGTTCCCACCACTCGAGGGGGTCGTAGTCCGCGATCCTGCGGGAGAAGAGCCAGTAGGGGTCGTCGGGACCCGGCAGATCGAAGTACCAATCGTGACCGCGGGCCCGCTCGGCGGCGGCCTCCGCCTCCGCCATCGGCGCGCCGCGGTATGCCACCTCGACGAGCGCCTCCACGTACGCGCGGGCGAGCGCCGCCTCTTCCGGAGGCAGTGACGAGATCCCGACGAAGTTCCCCACGCTGTACGACTCGACGTCGGCGAACGGAAGGCCGGAAGCCGCCGAGGCGATGACGAAATCCGCTCCTGAGCGCACCGCGGTGAGCGGAGCCAGGGTGCCTCCCTGGCTGTGGCCGTGGATGCCGACCCGGTCGATCTCGGGCCGCGAGCGCAGGAGAGCGACCGCGGCGGCCCCGTCGCCGGCCATGTCCTCGAGGTCGGCCTCCGGCCACCATCCCGTCGATTCGCCCACCCCGCGCTTGTCCCAGATCAGGGCCGCGATCCCCGCGCGCGCGAATCGGGCCAGATAACGCGAGGCCCAGCGGGCCTCCGCCCCGGACCCGTGCAGGAAGACGACCGCCGGATGGGGGCCGGCTCCCGGAGGCAGGATGAGGGTGCCCGCCAGCGTGACGCCGCCGTTGTCGAAGCGGACGTCCTCTTCCCGGAGATCGGGCTCCGGAGTCCCGGATCGAGCGAAGGCGAACCACCCCGCACGCCCCTCCTCGTCGAGCATCCCCGTCAGCGAGTCGCCTTCGACCCGCCCCGTGAAGACGGTCGTCGTCTGGTCGCCGACCAGCCGGATCGTCACCTGCGGGGGCTCGAGCGCGATCTCGGTGAACGGGATCCCTTCGACCCGAAGTCGCTCGGAGTCGAACGACCCGGTCCATCCCGCGTCCGATTCCGCGAGGCGCATCGTGACCGCGAGCGTGTCGGCGCCGCGGCCCCAGGCACCCGTCCACGTTCCGGCGAGTCCCGCCGGATCCGCCTGCGCGCGACAGATCGTCGGGATCGCGAGCGCGAGAATCACGAGGCCGATCCTGACCCTCATGTCTCCTTCCGGTTCATGAGCCCACGCAAGCCGCTACTCGAGGAGCCGCATCTCCGCATCCACGGTTACCCGCAGCACGGCTTCCTGTCGGAACCGGCGCCGATATTCGCTCGCGATCTCCGCGATCGCCGCGTCGGCGACCGCCCCGCGGGGATGGAGCACCTCGATCACCATCACGGGCTCCTTCACGGTCAGGCCCTGAGCGTCGAGCCACTGCCCGTCGGCGCGCCAGATCGTGAGCCCTTCGGGGAACCGCGGCGTCACGACCTCGGCGAGGAAGGTCGTCCACTCCTCGTCCGACACGATCCCGCCGCCGGGGATCTCGCGGCCGAGGAAGAGGCGGTCGGCCACCGTCGTCGCGCGATCCGCCGCGGGAAGACCCTCGTGCGCGGCGCATGCAGCGAAGATCAGGACGGCCGCGGCGGCGGCGAGAGTGCGCCGCGTCCACGGCACGGCCCGGTCGCCGAGGTCGGGAAGCGCGGACACGGCCGTCACGGAACCTACTCGAAGCGGCGACCGCCGCCGAGATTCCGCTCGTGAACGGATCCGGCGATCCCATCGTGGTGGTCGGCGCCGGCGCGGCGGGGACGATGGCCGCGATCTTCGCGGCCGGGGACGGCCGCGGCGTCCTCCTGCTCGAGAGCACGAACAACGGCGGACGCAAGATCGTGATCAGCGGCGGCGGTCGCTGCAACGTGCTCCCCTCGAGCGCGCAGCCCGCGCAGTTCGTGACCGCCTCCTCCCCCAACACGCTCAGGAAGATGCTCCTCTCCTGGCCGCTGGCCGAGCAGCGACGCTTCTTCGAGGAGACGCTCGGGATCCCCCTCGCGCTCGAGGAGGAGACCGGGAAGCTGTTCCCCGCGTCGAACCGCTCGCGCGACGTGCGCGACGCGCTCTACGACCACGCGCGGCGGCGCGGGGTCGAGTTCGCCTTCGACAGTCGCGTCACGGCCGTCAAGTCGCCCGTCGCGGACCGGCCGTGGCGGGTCGCCGTCGAGGGAGGAGAGGTTTACGCGTCGGCGGTGGTTCTCGCGACCGGCGGGCTCTCGGTCCCCGCCAGCGGAAGCGACGGGGCCGGGATCCGGATCGCCGAGCGCCTCGGCCATACGATCCACCCCACGTACCCGGCCCTCACGCCGCTCGTCGCCGATCCCCCGCGACATGGGGATCTGGCGGGGATCTCGCTCCCCGTGACGCTCGCGGCTCCTCTGACACGCGGTCGATTCACGACCCGCGGGGGATTCCTCTTCACGCATCGCGGCTACAGCGGGCCCGCCGTCCTCGACATCTCGCATCTCGCGGTGCGCTCGCTCCTGGACGGCGGCCGGCTGCAGGAGATCCTCGTGCAGTGGACCGACTCTGACGCGGAGGAATGGGACCGGCGCCTCGCGGAGGGGGGCGGGGGCGAGGTCGGTCCTCTCCTCCGGCGCCACCTCCCCGACCGACTCGCCGACCGGCTCGTGCAGGAATCCGGCGTCGATCCCGTCCGCCCGCTGGCCGAGCTCCGACGCGAGGAGCGCAGCGCCCTCGTCGAGGTCCTCGCCCGCTATCCGCTGCCGTGGTCCGGCGACGAGGGATACAAGAAGGCCGAGGTCACGGGCGGCGGCGTGGCGCTCTCCGAGGTCGACGCGCGAACGCTCGAGAGCCGGATTCGCCCGGGCCTCTACCTGTGCGGCGAGATGCTCGACGCCTTCGGGCCGATCGGGGGCTACAACTTCCTTTGGGGCTGGGCGACCGGCAGGGCCGCGGGGCTCGGCGCGAGCCGCGGCCGGAGGTAATCGCCTCCAGCGGGTGCGCCGGCATCGCCTCCGATGCCTGCGGACCGGAGGTCCAGGTCGCGTCGAGCCGATACCTTCCCCGGATGGCCGCCCTCACCGAGCGGGTCCGCGAGTTCCGTCGCCTCCACGCCGCGGGCTGTTTCGTGATCCCCAATCCGTGGGACCCGGGCAGCGCGGTCGCGCTCGCGGGACTGGGCTTTCCGGCCCTCGCGACGACGAGCTCGGGTTTCGCGTGGTCGCGGGCGCGACCCGACAGCGGGGTCTCGCTGGAGAACGTTCTCGATCACTTCCGCGCGCTCGCCGGCAGCGTCGGCGTGCCTGTGAACGGCGACTTCGAAGGCGGTTTCGCGGCCCTGCCGGAAGGGGTGGCCGCGAACGTCGCGGCCGCGGCGGGGACGGGGATCGCCGGGCTTTCGATCGAGGACTCGACCGGCGACCCCGGGAAGCCGCTCTTCGACTTCGCGCTCGCGGTCGAGCGCGTGCGCGCGGCGCGCGAGGCGATCGACGCCAGCGGGACCGGCGTCCTCCTCACCGGCCGGTCCGAGGGGTTCATCGTGGGGCGGCCGGACCTCGACGAGACGATCCGCCGCCTCCGCGCCTACGCGGACGCCGGCGCCGAATGCCTGTATGCCCCCGGGATCCGCGACCCCGCGCACATCGAGGCCGTCCTGGACGCGGTCTCCCCGAAGCCCGTGAACGTCCTCGTCTGGAGCGACTTCACGACGGTCGAGCGGCTCGCCGGAATGGGCGTGCGTCGGATAAGCGTGGGCGGCGCGCTGGCGCGGGCCGCGTGGGGCGGATTCCTCGAGGCGGCGCGCGAGATCGCCGCGCGCGGCACGTTCGGCGCCCTCTCCCGCGCCATCCCGTCCGCGGAGATCGAAGACCTGTTCGGTCCGCGATGAGGCTCGCGGCCGCCGCCCGGCGTGACCGCGACGCTATTCGATCGGGTGCTCGACCTCGTCCTCCGACCGCGGTCCCAGGGCATGGTCGCGCAGCAGTCGCGCGCACGCGTTCCAGCGCAGGATCGCGTCGTCGTTTCCGGCCGGGCGGATCGCCTCGGCTCTCTCGTAGGCGCGCATCGCTTCCTGGAGCCAGCCGTGGCTCCCGACCTCCGAGCCGGGGGCCCGGCCGCGGAGCAGGGCCTTCCCCTGCCGCTCGCACACGATCCCCTCATAGTACGCGCGCTCGTAGTCTCCGTGGAGGCTCGACACGATCTGGCGCGCCTCGTTCACCCGCGCGCGGCCGCGGCCGAACTGGTCGGTGAGGGTCAGGAGGAGCATCACGAGGGCCCTCGCGTTCCCCGGGTCCGCGCGCAGGACGTCCCGGCAGATCGATTCCGCCTCGGCCGGCTCGTTCAGGAGCCGGTAGCGTTCCACTTTCTCCAGCGCGTGCGGGATCGCCGCCTTCGAGATCGGCTTGAGATCCGTCATTCCTTCCTCCCGCGCACCGCGCGCACGATCCTGAGCAGCGGATCGTAATGCCGGTCGACGACCCGCTCCTTGAGCGGGATGATCGCGTTGTCGGTGATCGTGATCGATTCCGGGCACACCTTCGTGCAGCACTTCGTGATGTTGCAGAACCCCACCCCGTCGACCTCCTTGAGCTGATCCACCCGATCCTCCACGTCGAGCGGGTGCATCTCGAGCGCGGCGATGTAGACGAACGCCCGCGGTCCCGCGAACCGGTCGTGCGCGTGGTGGTCGCGCAGGACGTGGCAGACGTCCTGGCACAGGAAGCATTCGATGCACTTGCGGAACTCCTGAACGCGATCCACGTCGACCTGGTCCATCCGCCACGTGCCGTCCGCGGCGTCGGGCTCCCGTGGGCGGAACCGCTTGACGCGCCGCTTCACCTCGTAGTTCCAGCGGACGTCCGTGACGAGGTCCTTGACGTGCGGGAAGGCCTTGAGCGGCTCGACGGTCACCGGCGCGTCGAGCGGCAGGTCCGACAGCCGCGTCATGCACGCGAGGCGCGGAATCCCGTTCACCTCCGTCGAGCAGGAGCCGCACTTCCCCGCTTTGCAGTTCCACCGGACGGCGAGATCGTTGGCCTGCTCGGCCTGGATGTCGTGAAGGGCGTCCAGCACGACCATCCCCTCCGAGACCTCGGTCTCGTAGTCGTGAAAGCCGCCTTCGCCGCGCTCGCCGCGCCACACCCGGAACGTCGCCGTGGCCATCAGGCGTTCTCCTCGATGATCCGCCGGAGCTCGTCCGGCACGGGCGGGAGCGTCTCCCGCCGGAGCTCCATCCCGCCTGCCCCCTTGCGGATGACGACCCGCACCCGGTCGAGCGCGGGATCCTTCGACGGGCGGTCTTCCCGGAAGTGCGCCCCGCGGCTCTCGCCGCGGTCCAGCGCCGCGCGGGTCACCGCTTCCGACACGATCAGCAAGTTGCGGAGGTCGAGCGCGGTATGCCAGCCGGGGTTGTACTCGCGGTGGCCGGTCACGCCGACGACCTTCGCGCGCGCCGCCAGCGATACGAGTCCTTCCAGAGCCGCCTCCATCTCCGGCTCGTTCCGCACGATGCCCACGTTCGCCTGCATCATGACCTGCAGGTCCCGCTGAATGCGGTACGGCCCGTGGTCGGACGCTCGGTCGAAGGGCGCGAGCGCTTCCGATTCCGCCGCGTCCACCTCGGCCGCGTCGATCCCCGGAACCGGATTCGCCTTCGCGAACGCGGCGGCGTGGTCGCCGGCGCGCTTGCCGAACACGAGCAGATCGGAGAGCGAATTCCCGCCCAGCCGGTTCGCTCCGTGGAGTCCCGCGGCGACTTCGCCCGCCGCGAAGAGTCCCGGCACCGTCGACATCTGGCTCTCGGCGTCGACGCGCACTCCGCCCATCATGTAGTGGGTCGTCGGCCCCACTTCCATCGGCTCCTCGGTGATGTCGAGATCCGCCAGCTCCTTGAACTGATGGTACATGCTGGGGAGCTTCCGCTTGATGTGCTCGGCCGCGTCCGAGCGCCTTTCCCGGATCCAGGCGATGTCGAGGAACACGCCGCCATGCGGGCTGCCCCGTCCCTCGCGCACCTCACGCACGATGCATCGCGCGACGTGGTCGCGGGTCAGGAGCTCGGGAGGCCGTCGCGCGTTCTTGTCGCCCTGGGTGTAGCGCCAGCCCTCCTCGGGCGTGTCGGCGGTCTGATCGCGGTAGTTGGCCGGGATGTCGTCGAACATGAAGCGCCGACCCTCCCGGTTCTTGAGGACTCCTCCTTCTCCGCGCACGCCCTCGGTCACGAGGATCCCGCGGACCGACGGCGGCCAGACCATGCCGGTCGGGTGGAACTGCACGAACTCCATGTCGACGAGGTCCGCGCCCGCCTCGTACGCGAGCGCGTGGCCGTCCCCCGTGTACTCCCACGAGTTCGACGTGATCTCGTAGGCGCGCCCGATGCCGCCGGTGGCGAGCACGACCGCGCCGGCCCTGAAGACGAGGAACCTCCCCCGCTCGCGCTCGTAGGCGAAGGCGCCCGCGATCCGGCCGCCGGCGGCGAGCAGGCGCTGCACCGTGACCTCCATGTGGAAATCGATCCCCTCGTGGATCCCGTGATCCTGGAGCGTGCGGATCATCTCGAGGCCCGTGCGGTCGCCGACGTGCGCGAGCCGCGGGTAGGCGTGGCCGCCGAAATTCCGCTGCAGGATCCGGCCGTCGGCGGTCCGGTCGAAGAGCGCGCCCCACGCCTCGAGCTCGCGGACCCGGTCCGGCGACTCCCTGGCGTGGAGCTCGGCCATGCGCCAGTCGTTGAGGTACTGACCGCCGCGCATCGTGTCGGCGAAATGGACCTTCCAGCTGTCCCGCTCGTCGACGTTGGCGAGCGCGGCCGCGACCCCGCCCTCGGCCATGACCGTGTGCGCCTTCCCGAGAAGCGACTTGCAGACGACGCCGACCCTGGCCCCGGCGCCGGACGCCGCGATCGCGGCGCGCAGCCCCGCGCCCCCGGCGCCGATCACGAGCACGTCGTAGTCGTGGGCGGCGCGTTCGGTCATTGGACGAGCGGAGGCGTCACAGGATCCGGAAGTCGGTCCAGACGCCGATCGAGACGAGGCGCACGTAGAGGTCGGAGAAGGCGACCCAGACGAGCGAGAACCAGGCCCATGTCGCGTGGCGCCGGTTGAGGCAGGAGACGCAGCGATACGCGGCGAGCCGCGCGGGACGTCCGGCGAGCCGGTCGACGACCCCGCCGACGAGGTGTCGCAGCGAGTGGCAGCCCAGCGTGTACCCCCCGAGGAGGATGACGTTGAGCGCGAGGACGAGGGTCCCGACGCCGAGGCCGAACGTCGTCGCGCCCGTCGCGGCATCCTCCCAGCGTGTCGCCCGCCACACGTCGTACGACAGGATCCCGAGGAACGGGATCGCGAGGTACAGGAACCACCGATGGACGTTCTGGAGGACGAGGGGGAACGATCGCTCGCCGCGGTAGGCCGAGCGAGACTCGCCCACGGCGCATGCAGGCGGGTCCGCCCAGAAGCCCTTGTAGTAGGCCCCGCGATAGTAGTAGCACGTGAGGCGGAACCCTCCCGGCGCCCACAGGATGAGGAACGCGGGCGACCACGGGAGCCACGCCGGATACCAGCCCGGCTTCGGCCCGAACCACGCGTGGGGCGAGTCGCCGAAGAGCTCGGGAGAGTAGAACGGCGAGAGGTAGGGCCCCCAGGCGTAGTGCGTCCCCTGGAACGCGGCCCAGGTCGCATAGACGACGAACGCGCCGAGGACGAGGAAGACGACGAGCGGCTGGATCCACCACGCATCCCGGCGCGCGGTCTCCCCGAAGCGCCGAGGCTCCCCGAGCGCCTGGCTGAGCGTCGTCTGGGTCATGGGCCGCGTAATTCTCGATGCATGGGGGCCTCGACGCAAGCCGCTTGCGCGCCAACGACTTGGGCGTTGTCAGAAATAGGACGGCCGGCGTGTCGATTTCGTGGAGCCTCGTTCGTCGTGTGGATGGAGAGGCTCTGAACGAACCATACGAGATGAGGAGGCACCGCGATGCGTGTGATGGTGATCGTCAAGGCCGACAAGGACTCCGAAGCGGGCAAGCTGCCCGACGAGAAGCTGCTGACCGACATGACCCGCTTCAACGAGAAGCTGGCCGAGGCCGGCCTGCTGCTGGCCGGGGAAGGTCTCCAGCCGAGCTCGAAGGGCGCGCGCGTCCGCTTCACGAAGGACAGGCCCACGGTGATCGACGGCCCCTTCGCCGAGACGAAGGAGCTGGTGGCCGGATTCTGGCTCTGGCGGGTGAAGTCGCTCGCCGAGGCGATCGACTGGGTCAAGCGGGCGCCGTTCGGTCCGGGGGCCGAGATCGAGATCCGCCAGGTGTTCGAGGCGGAGGACTTCGGCGATGCGTTCACCCCGGAGCTCAGGGAAGCGGAGGAGCGCCTCGGCATGCAGATCGGCGCGAAGCGCTCATGAACCGGCTCCTGTGGATCGTCCAGGTGATGCTCGCGCTCCTGTTCCTGTTCGCGGGCGGGACCAAGCTGGTCATGTCGGGCGAGCAGATGACCGCCCAGGTCGCGATGCCCGTGCTCTTCCTGCGGTTCATCGGCGTGTGCGAGATCCTCGGCGCGCTCGGCCTGATCCTCCCCGGGCTCCTGAAGATCCGGCCGGGCCTGACGCCGCTGGCCGCCGCCGGGCTCGTCGTCATCATGATCGGCGCGACCGTGACCACGATCGTCGCGCTGGGATCCGCGCTCGCGGTCGTGCCGGCGATCGCCGGGCTCCTCGCGGCGTCGGTCGCCTACGGGCGCTGGCGGCTGGCGCCCCTGGCCGCCGGGCGCCGTTCGTCCGTGGAGAAGCGTCAGACCGCCGGCTTCACTACCACCCACCGATAGGAGGCTCGCGGTGCGCTTCATGATCATGGTCAAGGGAAACGCCGACTCCGAAGCGGGCGTCATGCCCGGAGAAGACCTGTTCGAGGCGATGGCCGACTACCACGAGGAGCTCGTGAAGGCCGGCGTCCTGCTCGATGCCTCGGGACTCCAGCCGACTTCGAAGGGCTGGCGCATCCGCTGCCGCGATGGGAAGCGCACGGTGATCGACGACCCGTTCGCCGAGGCCAAAGAGCCGATCGCCGGCTACACGCTGATCCAGGTGAAGTCGAAGGAGGAGGCGATGGAATGGGCGAAGCGCTTCCCCGCTCCCTTCGGCGACGATGCCGAAAGCGAGATCGAGGTGCGCCAGCTCTACGAGCTCGACGACTACGCGGGTCTGGACATCGGACTCCAGAGGGATCAGCATACTCGCGGACCCCAGACCACGGAGGCAGGCATGCCCGGATTCGTCACGAACATCGAGAAGGATACGATCCAGAACCAGGATTTCCGCCGGGTCCTCTTCACCGGTCCGAACACGCAGCTCGTCCTGATGACGCTGAAACCGGGCGAGGAGATCGGACTCGAGACCCACGCGGAGCACGATCAGTTCATCCGCGTGGAAGCCGGCAAGGGCTACGTCCAGCTCGACGGCAAGCGGAGCGATCTGGAGGACGGCAGCGCGGTCGTCATTCCGGCGGGCGTCGAGCACAACGTCGTCAACGTTTCCGACCGCGAGCCGCTCCGGCTGTATACCCTGTACAGCCCGCCCGAGCATCCCGACGGGACCGTGCACCACACCAAGCGCGACGCCGATGCGGCCGAGCGTCACTGAGCCGTTCGCGCGTCCTCACTCCGGGTCACGAACGAAATCGGACGGAAGCGGGGTCTGGATCGCGAGGTCCGCGGGACCGGTGATGAGACGCGCGTCGCGCGCGTTCAACAACCAGCTCCAGAACCAGCTGGCGAGGACCTTCAGGCGATTGCGGAACCCGATGAGGAAGGCGATGTGGATGCCGCCCCATAGCAGCCAGGCCAGAAACCCGCCGGTCCTGAACCGGCCGATCACGCAGACCGCCTTGGCCTTCCCGATGATCGCCATCGTGCCCTTGTCCCGATAGGAAAACGGCTCGCGGCCCGCGGCGCCTCCGGCGACCTCCCGGGCGATCGTCCGGCCCGCGTAGCGTCCCATCTGGATCCCGCCCTGCGCCACCCCGGGCACCGGCGCGCCCGTATCGGCCGACGTCGCCGCGGCCATGTCCCCGGTCACGAACACCTCCGGATGACCCGGGATCGTGAGGTCGGAGCCGACCGCGACGCGACCGGTGCGGTCGAGCGGAACGCCGAGCAGCCGGCCCAGCGGGCTGGCGTTCACGCCGGCCGCCCAGAAGACGTTACGGATCGGAATGAACTCCTCGCCGATGGCGATCCCCTGCTCCGTGACCCCGGTGACCGCGGAATCGAGCCGCACCTCCACGCCCATGCGCTCGAGGTCCTGCCGGGCGCGCGCGCTCAGCTCCGCGGGAAACGTGGGCAGCACCCGATCCCCGGCTTCGAAGAGGATCACCCGCGTCGTGCGCGTGTCGATGTGCTTGTA
>DATBJO010000091.1:0-5621 GCA_036556305.1 Gemmatimonadota bacterium | reverse complement strand
GAGGTCGCGCGGGTCTGGACGGGGGGCTGCATCATCCGCTCGCGGCTCCTCGGCCCGATCCGCCGCGCGTTCCTCGAGCAGCCGGACCTTTCGAACCTCCTGCTCGACGCGGAGGTGGGCGCGCGGGCCGAGACGGCGCAGGCAGGTCTCCGGCGCGCGCTCGCCGAGGCCGAGCGCCGCGGCCTCCCCGCGCCCTGCTGGTCGGCCGCGCTCGCGTATTTCGACGCCTTCCGCGCCGCGCGGCTGCCGCAGAGCCTGACCCAGGCGCAGCGCGACTACTTCGGCGCCCACACGTATCGCCGGCTGGACGACCCGGCCGGGCGGCCGGTCCACACCGACTGGCCGCGTTTCGCCGGAGAGGCGCGCGAGGCCGCGCGGTGATCGAGCGCGTCGTTCGCGCGACCGCCGAGGCGAAGGGGTGTCGCCTCGCCCTGCCGACCGCCTCCGGCTGCGCGCTCGTCATCTTCGGAGCGACCGGCGACCTGACGCGGCGGAAGCTCATGCCCTCGCTCTGGCGGCTCCACGGGGAGAGCTGCTTCGATCCCTGCTTCGCGATCCTCGGCGTCGGACGCAGCGAGGACGACGACGAGGGATTCCGCGAGGAGATGCGCCGCGCGATCGAGGAGTTCGGCGAAGGACCGCCGGAGGACGACGCGTGGCGGAGCTTCGCCGAGCGGCTCCACTACCTCGGCGCGGATCTGACCGCCGACGCCGCCTACGACGAGCTCGCCGCGCGGCTCGCCGATCTGAGCTCCGATCCCGCGCTCGCCAACCACCTGTTCTACTTCGCCGTGCCCCCCGACCTCGCGCCGCGCATCGTCCGCGGCCTCGAGGCCGCCGGCCTCGCGGACGAGGACGGGGGCTGGACGCGCATCGTCGTCGAGAAGCCGTTCGGCCGCGACCTCGAATCCGCGCGCGCGCTGAACGCGGAGCTCCGCCGGGTGTTCGACGAGTCCCAAGTGTACCGGATCGACCACTTCCTCGGGAAGGAGACCGTCCAGAACATTCTCGCGTTCCGCTTCGGGAACATGCTCTACGAGCCGATCTGGAACCGGAACTACATCGAGTACGTCGAGATCACGGCCGCCGAGTCGATCGGCGTCGAGGACCGCGCCGCGTTCTACGACGGGACCGGCGCGCTCCGCGACATGGTCGCCAACCACCTGCTCCAGCTCCTGACGCTGACCGCGATGGAGCCGCCGGTCGCGTACGACGCGGAGTCCGTGCGGGAGGAGAAGGTCCAGGTCCTGCGCTCGGTCGATGCGATGTCGCCGGAAGAGGTCGCGGAGCGTGTCCTCCGCGGCCAGCATGGCCCGGGCCGGATCGACGGCGAAGCGGTCCCCGGGTATCGCGAGATCGAGGACATCGATCCCGAATCGACGACCGAAACGTTCGTGGCGCTCGAGCTGAGGATCGAGAACTGGCGCTGGGCGGGCGTTCCGTTCTACATCCGGACCGGGAAGCGGATGTCGCGGACGATCACCGAGATCGCGGTCCACTTCAAGCGCACGCCGCATTCGATCTTTCGAGAGACCGACGGGAGCGTCGAGCCCAACGTCATCGTGATGCGCTTCAAGCCCGACGAGGGGATCAGCGTGACGTTCTCCGCCAAGGTTCCGGGCGAGGGCATGCGGACCTCCCGCGTGCGGATGGACTTCGACTACGAGGCCGCGTTCGGCGTCACGCTCCCCGAGGCCTACGAGACGCTCCTCCTCGACGCGATCGAGGGCGACCCGATGCTGTTCACGCGCGCGGACGAAGTGGAGGCCCAGTGGCGGGTGGTGGCGCCCATCCTCGAGGCATGGGAGGCCGAGGCGCCTGCGGGCTTCCCGAATTATGCCGCCGGCAGCGATGGCCCGGCGGAGGCCGCGCGGCTGCCCGCGCGGGCAGGACACGCGTGGCGTCCGCTGACGGGCATCGACGAGGGGCCGGCCGCCGGCGCGGAGGAGTAGCCCGTGACCCCGCCGGACCTCGCGGTCCACGCGAGCGCATCGGCACTGCGCGAAGATGCCGCGCGCCGGTTCGCGGCGGGCGCTGCGGATGCCGCCGCGGCGCGCGGACGCTGCGACGTGATCCTGACCGGCGGCTCGACCCTTCCTCCCGTGTACCGCAGGCTTACAGCGGAGCCCTTTCGCTCGAGGGTCCCCTGGCGGGAGGTCCATGTGTGGTGGACGGACGAGCGCTGCGTGCCGCCCGACGATCCGCGCAGCAACTACGGCGCGGCGCGCGAAGCGCTCCTCGATCGGGTTCCGATCCCGTGCGAGCAGATCCACAGGATGCCCGGCGAGGACCCGAACCCCGAGCGGGCGGCCGTGGAGCACGAGGCGACCCTGAGGCGGGAGCAGTCGCTGTCCCGCGGCGAGATCCCGCGTTTCGACTTCGCCTTTCTCGGCCTCGGATCCGACGCCCACGTCGCCTCCCTCTTCCCCGGATCGCCGACGCTCGCGCTGGACGATCGCCTGGTGGCGGCGGTGCGGACCGCCGAATCGGCGATCCCGGATCCTCCCGTCGACCGGCTCACGCTGACGTTCGCGGCCCTGAACGCCGCCGCTTCGGCCGTCTTCGTCGTCTCGGGGGAAGGCAAGGCCGAGGCCGTCCGCGCGGTGCTCGAGGAGCCGCGCGATCCCCTCCTCCGCCCGGCCCAGGGGATCGCCCCGACCGGCGGGGTCGTCTGGCTCCTCGACCGGGAGGCGGCGTCGCGCCTCGAGGCGGCGCGGTGAGGCGCGCCAGGGAGGAGTCGACCTCGCTCCTCGTCGTCGGCGCGGGACCGTTCGGCCTGGCGATGGCGGCCGAAGCCACGGACCTCGGCATCGACCACGTCGTCGTCGGCGAGCCGATGTCGTTCTGGAAACGGCACATGCCCGCGGGGATGCTTCTGCGCTCGGACCACGAATGGCATCTGGACCCCGTCGGGTTCCACACCATCGAGCGGTTTCTCGAGATCCGCGGCCAGAAGCCAGCCGATGTCGAACCGCTTTCGCTCGAGCTCTATCTCGAGTACGCGAAATGGTTCGAGGAAGCCAAGGGAATCCGCGTGCAACGAGCGCACGTCCAACGACTCGATGGACGCGATGGCCATTTCGTCGCGACGCTCGACGACGGCTCGCGAGTGACGGCGGAGCGGGTCCTTCTCGCCCTCGGGTATGCCTCGTTCGCCCATGTCCCCGACGAGCTCGCGGCGCTCATCCCGGCCGACCGGAGCTCGCACACCCTCGACTGCGCGGCGCCTGATCGCTTCGCGGGTCATCGGGTCCTCGTCGTCGGCGGGCGTCAGAGCGCGTTCGAGACGGCGGCGCTTCTCGCCGAAGCCGGCACCCGCGCCGTCCACGTCGTCCACCGGCACGCCACACCGGCCTTCACGCTGTCGGACTGGTCGTGGGTCGAGCCGACGCTCGAGCGGGTCATGGGTGAGCCAGGCTGGTACCGGAGCCTCCCGGAATCCGAGCGCGAGGGGATCCGCGCGCGGTTCTTCGCGGAAGGACGGCTCAAGCTCGAGCCGTGGCTCGGGCCGCGCGTGGGCCACGCGGCGATCGCCCTCCACCCCGAGACCCGCGTCACCAGAGCCGAGCCTCTCGGAGGCTCGCTCCGGGTCCGGCTGGACAAGGGAGGCGCGATCGACGTCGACCACGTGCTCTACGCGACGGGGTACAAGGTCGACATGACGCGCGTTCCGCTCCTCGCGGCGGGAAACCTTCATGCGCACATCGAATGCCGCGACGGCTTCCCCGTCCTCGACGAGTCCCTTCAGACGAGCGTGTCCGGGCTCTACGTCACGAGCCTTCCCGCGACGCGCGACTTCGGCCTCTTCTTCGGCTTCACGGTCGCGGTCCGCGCGTCCGCCCGGCTCGTCGGTCGCGCTCTCCGGGGGCCGCGGTAGGCCCGGGCCCGAGGGGCCCGGCTAGCCGTCGACCGGCTTGAGCTCCGCCACGGCCGGACCGGCCAGCACGTTCCCGTAGGGATCGAAGCGGGATCCGTGGCACCGGCAGTCCCACGACTCCGCGACCGGATTCCACGCGACGACGCATCCGAGGTGCGTGCAGGCTGCCGACCGCTCGTGGAGGCGGCCGCCGGCGTCCCGGTACGCGGCGACCAGCTTCGCCCCGCGCCGGACGACGGCGCCGGCGCCAGGAGCGATCTCGTCGACGGACCCGACGTCCCCCGCCCCGATCCACGCGGCCAGCGACGCGACGACGCTGGCCCCGTGCTCGAGGAACCTGCCGAGCGCGCCGAGCGTGATCCGCGACGGATCGTACAGGCGCGACCACGCGTTCTCGCGCCCCGTCACGAGATCGGTCACGAGGATCGCGGCGATCGTCCCGTGGGTCATCCCCTGGCCGGAATCGCCGCTCACGACGTAGACGTTCTCGCCGCCGGGGTTAAAGCCGATGAAGGCGACGCCGTCGGCGGGCTCCATCACCTGACCCGACCAGCGGAACGCGACCTGGCCGCGCCCGGGGAACCGCTCGTCCATCCAGCGCTCGAGCGCGTCGAAGCGCCCCTCGTGATCGTCTTCGTCGCCCGGCCGGCGATCCTCGCCGCCGACGATCAGGAGCTCCGAGCCCGGTTTCGCGCCCGGCGCGAGACGGACGTAGTGGTAGGGCTCGAGCGTGTCCCAGTACAGGGCGTCGGTCACGGACCCGCGCGGCAGCTCCGCCGCGATCGCGTACGTCCGGTACGGAGCCTGCTTCGTATGAATGGCGAAGCGGTCGTTGATCGGCGAATTCGTCGCCACCACGACATGGTCGGCCGTGACGACCGGACCGTCCTCGGTGACGACGCGGACCGGATCGCCGTCCTCGACGTCGAGGACGCGGGTCGAATCGAAGAGCCGCGCGCCGCGTCCCGCGAGCGCTTCGGACAGACCCCTGAGGTAGGCGAGCGGATGGAACCGCGCCTGACCGGGGAACCGGAGGCAGGGCCCCGTGTCGAACGACGCCAGCGGCGCGCGGGAGACCTTCTCGACGCGCGTCAGGCCCGCGCGGCGGGCGGCCTCGAGTTCCTCGTCCAGCGAGACCCTCGGGGTGTCGCCGCCGCCGAAGAGGTACCCGTCGACGCGGGCGAAGTCGCAGTCGATCCCCTCCGCGCGCGCGGTTCTTTCGATCGCGTCGATCGCGGTCGCGTGGCTCTCCGCGCAGATCCGCGCTCCCTCGGGGCCGTGCAGCCGCTCGATCTCGACGAAGCGGTCGTCGATCGCGTTCGTCAGGTGCGCGGTCGTGCGGGAAGTCTCGCCGCCGGCCAGCGGACCGGCGTCGAGGACGACGACCCGCTTGCCCTCGCTCGCCAGAGCGTACGCCGTGCTGAGACCGGCGATGCCCGCGCCCACGACGCAGACGTCCGTCCGCAGGTCCTCGCGGAGCGGTCCGACCTCGGGCAGGCCGGCGTCCAGCCATGGGCTCGTCGCGCGTGGCATCGGACGAGCGTACCACGCTTCCCGTTACGGGAATGTCAGATGCCGACGGGGCGGGCCGGCCTCAGAGCGCGGCCGTGCGGTGCCCGCCGGAGTCCCAGGCGAGGACCCGGTCGACCCATCCGGCGATCCGCGGCCTCTCCTCCTCGATCCGCATGTGCTCGTCGTAGAAGCGGTAGATCGCGCTCTGCTCCACGAACGCGCGCGGCGGCCG
>DATBJO010000090.1:0-175737 GCA_036556305.1 Gemmatimonadota bacterium | reverse complement strand
GATCCGGATCGCCGAGCAGGGACATGCGGTGGACCTGTTCAGCCTCGTGCGGGTGAGCCGCAGCCATTCGGTGTGCGCCCAGGGGGGGATCAACGGCGCCGTCAACACCAAGGGCGAGGGCGACTCGCCGTGGATCCACCTCGACGACACGGTCTACGGCGGCGATTTCCTCGCGAACCAGCCACCGGTCAAGGAGATGACCGAGGCGGCCCCGGCGATCATCTATCTCTATGACCGCATGGGGGTCATGTTCAACCGCACGCCCGAGGGGCTCCTGGACTTCCGGCGCTTCGGCGGCACCAAGGTCCATCGCACCGCGTACGCGGGCGCGACGACCGGCCAGCAGCTCCTCTACGCGCTCGATCAGCAGGTTCGGCGCTACGAGGACGCGGGCCTGGTGCGGAAGCACGAAGGCTGGGAGTTCCTGCGCGCGGTCCGGGACGAGGCCGGCGTCGCGCGCGGGATCGTGGCCATGGACCTGGCCTCGATGGAGATCCATTCCTTCCGCGGCGACGCCGTGATGATCGCGACCGGCGGGCCGGGCGTGGTCTTCGGCAAGAGCACGAACTCGATCCTCAACACCGGCGCCGCGAACGCCAACCTCTACCAGCAGGGCGCCCGCTACGCCAACGGCGAATTCGTCCAGATCCATCCGACCGCGATCCCCGGCCGCGACAAGCGGCGGCTCATCTCCGAGAGCGTGCGCGGCGAGGGTGGCCGCGTCTGGGTCCCGCGGAACGGGGAGCGGTGGTACTTCCTCGAGGAGTGGTATCCGGCCTACGGGAACCTCGTCCCCCGCGACATCGCGGCCCAGGCGATCTACAAGGTCGTCTACGACATGGATCTCGGGATCGACGGCCAGGAGGCGGTCTACCTGGACGTCACCCACAAGGACCCCGAGGAGCTAGACGTCAAGCTGGGGGGGGTGCTCGAGATCTACGAGAAGTTCATGGGGGAGGATCCCCGCAAGGTCCCCATGAAGGTCTTCCCGGCGGTCCACTATTCGATGGGCGGCCTGTGGGTCGACTACGACCTCATGACCTCGATCCCGGGCGTCTTCTCGGGCGGGGAAGCGAACTACGAGTACCACGGCGCGAACCGGCTCGGCGCCAACGCTCTCGTCTCGTGCACGTTCGACGGGATGAAGGGCGGCCCCAGGATGATCGCCTACGCGGCCGGTCTGAAGAGCCTTGCGGAGGACGCTCCGGAGTCGATCTTCGAGGCCGCGGCGGCGGAGCAGAGGGACCGCCTGCGCGCCGTTTACGCGATGACCGGCGGTCGCGAGAACCCGTACGCGCTCCACCAGGAGCTGGGCGACTGGATGACCCGCTACTGCACCGTGATCCGCGACGAGGCGAAGCTCCGGATGACGTACGAGAAGATCGGCGAGCTCATGGACCGCTGGAAGGACGTCGGGATCCCCGACACCGGCGAATGGGTCAACCAGTCGGTCGTCTTCACGCGGCAGCTCTGGGACATGTTCGAGCTGGCGCGCGTCATGGTCCGCGGAGCCATCGAGCGCAAGGAGAGTCGCGGGGTCCATCTGCGACCCGACTTCCCCGAACGCGACGACGCGAACTGGCTCAAGACCACGATCGCCGAATGGGCCCCGGACGGGCCGCGGCTGTCGTACGAGCCCGTCGATACGTCGCTGATTCCGCCGCGACCGCGCCAATACAAGAAAGACATCCGGTGAGGTCGATGAAAACGGGCCATCTGCGGCGTTGCGCTCCTCGTGTCTTCCTGCGGCGTACGTTTTCAGTACGCCTCGGAATCCACTCGTCGCGCGCCTTGCATCTGACCCGTTTTGATCGACCTCGAGACCTTTGATAGGCGGATCCATGGACGGAGCCCGGACCGACATGGATATCGAGCTCCCCGCGCCGGGGACGATCAGTCGCCGCGACCTCGCGGAAGGGACCGTGCGGCTCCTCGTGCGGCGCCAGGACGGGCCGGAGACGGAGGCCTACTGGCAGGCGTTCGAGGTGCCGCGCTATCCGAACATGAACGTCGTCGAGTGCCTGATGGAGATCCGCAAGAATCCCGTCGACGCGGAAGGCCGGAAGACCACGCCGGTGGCCTGGTCGGCGAACTGTCTCGAGGAGGTGTGCGGGATCTGCACGATGCGGGTGAACGGCAGGGTGCGGCAGTCGTGCGCGGCGCTGGTCCGGGACCTCGACGAGCCGATCCGCCTCGAGCCGATGGAGAAGTTCCCGGTCCGTCGCGACCTCGTCATCAACCGCGACCGGCTGTTCGCCGACTATCGCCGGGTCAAGGCGTGGATCCCGATAGACGGCACCCATGACCTCGGCCCGGGTCCGCGGATCCCGGAGGACGAGCGCGAGGAGGGCTACTGGCTCTCCCGCTGCATCTCGTGCGGCTGCTGCGTCGACGCCTGCCCGCAGGTCGTGCCGGACGGGGACGACGTCTTCGTCGGCGCGGCGCCGATCACGTGGGCGCGCCTCATGAACATCCACCCCACGGGCGCGATGAACGCGGTCGAGCGCTACGAGGGGCTGATCGGGCCCGGAGGGATCGCCGACTGCGCCAAGGCCGGCAACTGCACCGAGGTCTGCCCCAAGGAGATCGACAACCTGGGCTCGATCGCCGCGATGAACCGCCAGATCACCCGCCACCTCCTGACGGACTGGCTCAAGGCCTAGACCCCTGGGCTCAGATCCGCTCGGGAGCCTCGACGGTGCGTTCGTTCCGCACGTCGCCCGTATTGAGCGTCCCGGCGGGCTCGAACAACAGCACGTGGACCTCGCCGTCGGCGACCGGACGGTGCTCGACGCCGCGCGGGACGACGACCATCTGACCGGGATCGAGGACGACGGCTCCGTCCCGGAGCTCGATCCGGAGCCTCCCCGAGAGGACGAGGAACAGCTCGTCCTCATCGGCGTGGGAATGCCACACGAACTCGCCCTCGATCTTGGCCAGCTTGACGTGCTGGCCGTTGAGCTCGGCCACGATCCGCGGGCTCCAGAGCTCGTCGAAACGCGAGAGCTTCTGCGCCAGGTCGATCCGCTCGAGCGCGCTCACGGCAGGTACTCGGGCGGGATCGGGTTTCCCTCGCGCTCGGCGTCCCATGTCGCATGGGTGATCCACCAGCGATCGCCGTCGTGGAACAGATGGATCCCGTTGATGCCTCGGCCGGTCTCGCCGTCTCCGGCGACCCATTCGTACGTGCTCCAGACGTGGGCGATGCTCCCGAACCGGCGCGTCTCGCGGTGGATCTCCCGCTCCGTGAAGCCGTTCTCGACCAGCCAGGCGTCCGACTCGTCGACGAACTGCTGTTTCGAGATCGTGCGCGCGCCGGCCGCTCCGGTCTCGGGGTCGATGTGGGCGATGGTGAAGGAGACCGGTTCGAGGTAGAGCGTGGCGTCCCGGCCCCAGTCGCGCGGCTGTCCGGCGGGACCCGAGATCACTTCGTAGAACGCGGCTACGATCCCGTCGATCGTCTCGACGTCCGCGGGCAGGGGATCGACGACGGGGACGGCGACGTGACCGGGCCCGGCGTCCTGCGCCCGGACCGGGAGAACGGCGATAGGAATCCACGACAGAACGACGAGCAGGCGGTAGCGCATCGGGCCTCCGGGTCCGGCATCCGCGAACTCCCGCGCGGCCGGTTCGCTGCGGGTTAGCGCCCACGAGGGCGATATGGTACTGTATCGCCGCGACCTCCGGGGCGCCTGCCGACACGGGCGCTTGGCATTGTGAAACTTTTCACATACATTCGCGGCGCATGCTGAGCGAGTATATCCCGGTCGTCTTCCTGCTGTTCACGGGCCTCCTCGTCGGGGCCGTCATCGTCATCCTGTCGTGGTTCATGGGGCCGCGGACGCGCCCCCTCTCGATCGGCGATTCGCCCTACGAGTGCGGCCTGGTGCCGACGGGGGACGCGCGCCAGCGCGTGAACGTGAAGTTCTTCCTGATCGCCATGCTGTTCATCCTGTTCGACGTCGAGATCGTGTTCCTGTTCCCGTGGGCGATCATGTTCGACTCCCTGGGCGGTCTGGGGATCCTCGTCATGGTCGAGTTCTTCGTCGTCCTGCTGGTCGGATACGCCTACGTGTGGCGCAAGGGGGCGCTGGAGTGGAGCTGAAGGACGAGAGCGTCTTTACGACCACGCTCGACAAGATGGTGCGCTGGGCGCGCGCGGGATCCCTCTGGCCGCTGCCGTTCGGCACGGCGTGCTGCGCGATCGAGTTCATGTCGGTGGTCTCGTCCCATTACGACCTCGCCCGCTTCGGCGCCGAGGTCGTGCGCTTCAGCCCGCGTCAGTCGGACATGCTGATCGTGGCCGGAACGGTGGTGGACAAGCAGGCCCCGATCCTCAAGCTGATCTACGAGCAGATGTGCGCGCCGAAGTGGGTGATCTCGATGGGCGTCTGCGCCTCCTCCGGCGGGTTCTATCGGGCCTACCACGTCATGCAGGGGATCGACGAGATCGTACCGGTCGACGTCTACGTGCCCGGGTGCCCTCCGACGCCGGAGGGCCTGATCTATGCGATCATGAAGCTCCAGGAGAAGATCGAGCGCGGGGACCCGTCCCACTACCAGATCGTGGCCGAGCGCGAAGCGGCCGAGGCGCGCGAGCGCCGGCTGGTCGGGGCCTGAGGTGGCCGAGCTCGTCGCCGACAACCTGCACCGGAAGTTCGGGGACGCGCTCGAGCGCGTCAGCGACGATCGCGGGGATCTGACGGTCTGGGTCGGGCGCGACCGCGTCCACGAGCTCCTCGAGCACTGCAAGCGGGATCCCGAGCTCGATTTCTGTTTCTGCATGGACGTCACGGCGGTCGACTATCTGCCGCTCGGCGGGGCGCCCCGATTCACCGTCGTCTATCACCTCTACTCGCTGAAGACAGGCAAACGGGTCCGCGTGAAGGCCGGCGTCCCGGAGGAGGATCCGGTGGTCCCCACGGCAACGGACGTGTGGCGGTCCACGGACTGGTTCGAGCGCGAGGTCTACGACATGTTCGGCATCCGCTTCGAGGGCCACCCGAACATGAAACGCATCCTGTGTCACAAGGACTTCCAGGGCCACGCGCTCCGCAAGGACTACCCCGCCGACCTGCGCTGGAAGCTCCTCCGCCCGGACGACCTGCTGGACGAGATCTCGGACGAGGAAATGCAGCGCATTCGCGCGCGCGCGAGTCACCCCATCTCGGAATAGAGGCTCGATGGTCTTCAAGGACGCCGCCCTCAACCCCGAGGAGATGCCGACGACCACGCCGGTTCCGTCGGCGATCGGTCTGCCGACCGGGATTCTGGTCGAGCGGGCGGTGGGAGAGCGGCTGGAGGTGGACCCGCTCTCCGAGGACCTGATGGTCGTCAACATCGGTCCCAGTCATCCGGCCATGCACGGGACCTTCCGCCTCAAATGCTGGCTGGACGGCGAGACGATCGTCAAGGCGATCCCCGAGATCGGGTACCTCCATCGCTGCTTCGAGAAGATGGCCGAGCTTCACCCCTGGCAGGAGATCTTCCCGTACACCGACCGGCTCAACTACATGAGCCCGTTTCTGAACAACGTGGGCTACGCGATGGCGGTCGAAAAGCTGCTCGGGATCGAGGTCCCCAAGCGGGCGCAGAGGATCCGCGTGATCCTGGGCGAGCTGTCGCGGGTGATGGACCATTTCGTCTGCGTGGGGACGAACCTCGTCGATCTCGGCGCATTGACGAATTTCTGGTACCTGTTCCGCGGGCGCGAGGAGATCTACTCGCTCATGGAGCACGTTTCGGGAGCGCGCATGATGGTCGCCTACGGCAGGATCGGCGGGCTCATGCGGGACGTGCACGCGGGGTTCGAGGACGAAGTCCGCGGCCTGCTGAAGTCGCTGCCGAGCTACATCGAGGACGTGGACCGCCTGATCACGAACAACCGGATCTTCATCGACCGCTCGCGCGGCGTGCACCCGATCCGCGGCGAGGACGCCATCGACTGGGGCTGGACCGGTCCGTGCCTCCGCGCGGCGGGGGTCCCCTACGACGTGCGGAAGGCCCACCCCTACTACGACTACGACCAGTTCGACTGGCAGGTGCCGGTGGGGACTACCGGCGACGTGTACGACCGCTATCTGGTCCGCATGGAGGAGATGCGGCAGAGCCTGTCGATCGTCGAGCAGGCGCTCGGCGACCTGCCCGACGGCCCCGTCAACGTCGACGACTGGAGCATCTCGCCACCGCCCAAGGACAGGGTCTACAACACGATCGAGGGCATGGTCGCGCACTTCAAGCTGACGTTCGAGGGCGTCCAGGTGCCGGCCGGGGAGGTCTATTCGTACACCGAGGGCGGAAACGGCGAGCTCGGGTTCTACCTCGTGTCCGAGGGCGGCGGTCAGCCGTTCCGCATCCACTGCCGCGCCCCGTGTTTCGCGATCTACCAGAACATCGGGCTCTCGCTCGAGGGGTGTCTCCTCTCGGACATCGTGGCCATCGTGGGCTCGCTGAACGTCATCGCCGGGGAGCTCGACCGCTGATGACGCCGTTCGCCCTGCCCGACGCCGCGGTCGCGGAGATCGATCGCGTGATCGCGCGTTACCCGGAGAAGCAGGCGGCCATGCTGCCGGTCCTGTGGGTCGTCCAGCGCGAGCGGGGTTGGATCTGTCCCGATGCCATGGTCTGGGTGGGAGACCGGCTCGGGTGCTCCGCGTCCGCGGTCCAGGCGGTGGTCCGGTTCTACACCATGTTCGACGAGGAGCCTGTCGGGCGCTGGAAGCTCCAGGTGTGCCGCACGCTCTCGTGCGAGCTGATGGGCGCGCGCGCGGTGATCGATCGGATCCGCGAGCGGCTCGGCGTCGAGGCCGGCGAGACGACCGCCGACGGCGAGTTCACGCTTCAGGAGGTCGAGTGCCTCGGGTCCTGCGGCACCGGACCCATGATGCAGTGCAACCTGAAGTTCTACGAGAACCTGACGCCCGACAGGGTGGAGGCGCTCCTTTCCGAGCTCCGGCGCGGCCGGCCCGATTTCCACGACGTCCAGCCGGTCATCTACGAGCGTCCGGACATGGAGACTTACCGCGCGATGTTCCCGCGCTCGGGAGCGCGCCGGGATGGCGTGTCGGCGGAGAGAGGGGCCTGAGGTGGCGGCGCCGAAGATCCTCATGCAGCGCGCGCTCGACCGGCCGGGGGAGAGCCACGTCCTCGAGGCGTACGAGGCGGCCGGCGGCTATCGCGCGGCCCGGAAGGCGCTCGACATGAGCCCCGAGGCGCTGATCGAGGAGGTCAAGAAGTCGGGACTCCGCGGTCGGGGCGGCGCCGGCTTCCCGACCGGGACCAAGTGGTCGTTCACGCCGCGCGATTCCCAGAAGCCGCGTTACCTGCTCTGCAACTCGGACGAGTCCGAGCCGGGCACCTTCAAGGACCGCTGGCTCCTCGAAAACGACCCGCACGCGGTCCTCGAGGGCATGATGATCGCCGCGATCGCGATCGACAGTCACCTCATGTTCAACTACTTCCGCGGTGAATTCAGCTACCCGCTTTCGCGCTGGCGGGCTGCGGTGGACGAGGCGTATCGGAAGGGATATCTCGGGAGGGGCATCTTCGGGACGGACTACGACCTCGAGGTCGTCACGCACTGCGGGGCGGGAGCGTACATCGCGGGGGAGGAGACCGGCATGCTCGAGTCGCTCGAGGGGAAGAAGGCCCAGCCGCGGAACAAGCCGCCGTTCCCCGCCGTCGAAGGACTGTTCCGCTCTCCGACCCTGATCAACAACACGGAGACGCTCGCCACCGTTCCCTGGATCATCGAGCACGGGGCCGACGCGTACATGCAGTACGGGACCGAGAAGTCGCGGGGCACCAAGCTGTGGTCGTGCTCGGGCCCAATCGCGAACCCGGGGGTCTACGAGCTCGAGATGGGGCACGACCTCATGGAGTTCCTGGAGGGCGACCTGGGCGGGATGCTCGAGGGCGTGGGTCTCAAGGGGATCATCCCGGGCGGCTCCTCGGTGCCGGTCCTGACCGCCGAAGAGTGCCGTGGGGCCAAGATGGACTACGAGGGCCTGCGGGAGCGGGGAAGCCTGGTCGGATCGGGCGGGTTCATCGTGATCGGGGACAACGCCTCCGCGGTCGACTGCCTGCTGAACCTCGCCCACTTCTACACGCACGAGTCGTGCGGACAGTGCACGCCCTGCCGCGAGGGGTGCGGGTGGATCGAGCAGCTCGTCCGCAAGATCCTGGCGGGGAGGGGCACGCAGGGCGATCTCGAAACGATCCTGCGGGTGTCGGATCTGATGGCGGGCAAGACGATCTGCGCGCTGGCTGACGCGATGGCGTGGCCCGCCGTCGCGTTCATCAAGAAGTATCCGGAGGAGTTCGCCGCCCTGTGCGCCGACCCCGTGGACATGGACGCGCTCGCGGCGGCGGTGGGGAAGGTCGACCACATCCTCCCGAAGGCGTCATGAGGAAGAACGTCGGGGCCGAGAAGGACACCGCCTACGGCGGCCGGCGGCGGCAGCCGTCGGACCTGTCGGCGATCCTGCCGCCGGGAACGGCGACCGCCGCCCTGCGCCTGACCGAGGCGCCGCCGTCCGAGGCCCAGGTCGTGACCGGCGACGGCCTCATGACCGTGACGATCGACGGGGTCGAGGTCCGCGTCCCGAAGGGCGCCACGATCTTCCAGGCCGCCGAGCGCGCGGGCTACACGCCGCCGCACTTCTGCTTCCACCGCGACCTGTCGATCCCCGCCAACTGCCGCATGTGCCTGTGCGAGGTGAAGGACCAGGGCAAGCTCCAGACTTCGTGCTCGACCGCGGTCGCGGACGGGATGGTGGTCGCGTTCGACACTCCGCGGGTCAAGGAAGCGGTGGCGGGAGTGATCGAGTTCGTGTTCAAGAACCATCCGCTCGACTGCCCGGTCTGTGACCAGGTGGGGGAGTGCTACCTGCAGAAATACTACCTCGAGGTCGGGAAGTACGATCCGCAGCCGATCGAGAGGGTCCACAAGGACAAGGTCAAGGACCTGGGCCCGATCACGCTCGACGCGGAGCGCTGCGTGCTCTGCTCGCGCTGCGTCCGCTTCGGCGAGGAGATCGCGGGGACGGCGGACTTCATGATCGCGCACCGCTCCGACCATTCGGAGATCATGACGTTCGACGATCGTCCGATCGACACCGCGTACGCGCTCAACTACACCGACATCTGCCCCGTAGGCGCTCTGACGTCGAACGATTTCCGCTTCCGGAAGCGCGTCTACTACCTGCGGACGGCGAAGTCCGTGTGCCCGGAATGCTCGACCGGCTGCAACATCTACTCCGAGCAGGCCGAGGACGTCGTCTACCGGTATCGCCCGCGGTACAACGATCTCGTGAACGACTCGTGGATGTGCGATCCGGGCCGGCTGTCGTCGGCGCGGATCGCCGACACGACCGACCGCCTGGTGGAGCCGCTCACCCGGAACATGGGAGGACTGGCCCCCACCGGTTGGGAGCAGGCGATCGAATTCGCCGCGCGACGTCTGGGAGAGCTGTCGGGAAGCGTGGCCGCGATCGCCGATCCCCGCATGTCGAACGAGGACCTCTGGGAGCTCGCGCGACTCGTGAGGGCGGCGGGAGGCGGCGCGATCGACTTCCGAGCGGACGATTGCTGGAAGGGCGTCGACGATCTGGTCGACGGGATCCTGATCCGCCGCGATCCCCATCCGAACACGCGGGGCGGTCTCGAGATCCTGGGGCTGGACGGCGAGTCGGGCGTCGCAGGGATCCTCGACCGGACGGCCGCGGGGGAGATCCGGGGGCTGGTCGTCTGCGGCTGGGACGTCGAGACCCTGGGCGAGCGGGGGGCGCGGGCGCTCGCGGCGGCGGAGTGGGTCCTGTTCCTCGGACCCCGGGTCACTTCGCTCCTGGAGCACGCCGATCTCGTCCTGCCGACCAGCGTCCACGTCGAGAGGGACGGGACGTTCACGAACCATGCGGGCCGGGTCCAGCGTTTCTGGCAGAGCCTGACCGCGTTCGAGTCCAGCCGGCCGGCGTGGCAGGCGCTGGCGGCGATCACGGCGGCCCTGGGCGGCGGGGACGCGCCCGCCTCCGCCGAGCGATCGTTCGCGGGCCTGGCGGGGGGGGTCCGCCGGTTCGCGGGTCTGACGTACGCATCGCTGGGAGACCAGGGGGCGTGGCTCGCGAACCGGGAAGCGCGGGACGTCCCGCCGGTCGGCGTCCGGCCCCAGCCGGGCGTCCGCGCCCCGATCGTCACCTGAGCCGGTCTCGACGGAGCCCGCGATGAGGAGCTTTAAGTGACGGATTGGACGGATCTTGTGATCTCTCTCATCAAGGCGTTTCTCGTGTTCATCGGCGTCGTGAACACCGTCCCGATCCTCGTCTGGGCCGAGCGCAGGGGGAGCGCGTTCATCCAGCACCGGCTGGGGCCGAACCGGGTCAACATCGCGGGCGTCACGCTCTTCGGGCTCGTCCAGCCGCTCGCCGACGTCGTCAAGTTCATCTGGAAGGAGGACTACGCGCCTTCCCACGCGAACCGGGTCTTCTACGTCCTGGCCCCGGTCCTCCTGCTCGTCCCGGCGGCGATGACGTTCGCCGTCATCCCCTTCGCGGACGTCCTGACGGTCGCCGGCCGCGAGATCAAGATGCAGGTCGCCGACCTCAACATCGGCATTCTGTACATCTTCGCGCTGACCTCGCTCTCGGTGTACGGGATCGTCCTCGCCGGCTGGTCGTCGAACAACAAGTACTCGCTCATGGGGGGGATCCGCTCGAGTGCGCAGATGATCAGCTACGAGCTGGCGCTGGGCCTGTCGGTGGTGGGGATCCTGATGATCTACCGCTCGGTCCAGCTCGACGAGATCGTCCTCGCCCAGGGGCGGGAGCTGTTCGGCGTCCTTCCGAAGTGGGGGGTCGTGACCCAGCCGCTCGCGTTCGTCCTGTTCCTGGCGGCCATCTTCGCGGAGTCGAACCGCCTTCCGTTCGACCTGCCGGAAGCCGAGAGCGAGCTCGTCGTCGGCTACCACACCGAGTACTCGGCGATGAAGTTCGCGATCTTCTTCATGGCCGAGTACATGGCGATGATCACCGGCTCGATGCTCATCGTCACGCTGTTCTTCGGCGGCTGGCAGATCCCGTGGGTCGAGAGCGCTGAGCTCAAGGCCGCCGTCGGCGAGGTCCCCGCGGCGCTCCTTCAGCTGGGATCGTTCTCGACGAAGGTCCTCTTCTTCCTTTGGCTCTTCATCTGGGTCCGCTGGACGCTGCCGCGGTTCCGCTACGATCAGCTCATGCGGCTCGGCTGGAAGGTCATCCTGCCGCTGGCGCTCGCGAACATCTTCGCGACCGGCCTCGTCCTCTACTTCACGTAAGGGGGATCGATATGGTCATCGATCCGCGACACGTCAAGGTCCTGAGGGCCGAGGACATCATCCGCGAGCGCGCACACACCGAAGCGTGGTGGAAACGCATCTACCTGCCGGCGGTGGTGATGGGCCTCGGCGTGACGATCCGGAACATGGTGAGGAACCTGATCCATCCGGGCGGCCTGCCGACGATCCGCTACCCGGAGGAGCGCCGCGACTACGGGGCTCGCTTCCGCGGGCGGCACTACCTGAAGAAGCGCCCCAGCGGCGAGCCGCGATGCGTGGCTTGCATGATGTGCGCGACCGCGTGTCCGGCCGATTGCATCTTCATCGTCGCCGGCGAGCACCCCGACCCGGCCATCGAGAAGTACCCTGTGCGGTTCGACATCGACGGCCTGCGCTGCATCATGTGCGGATACTGCGTCGACGCGTGTCCCGAGGACGCGATCGCGATGACGAAGGAGTACGAGTGGGCGAGCTACGAGCGCGAAGACTTCATCTGGGACAAGGAATACCTGCTCAACTGGCGGGACGAGAAGGTGGTCGACGACGGCTATCAGCCGTATGAGGGCGAGATCGACAAGTCCCGGATGTCGAGGGGCACGCTGTGAGCGGTATCGTCGTGGCGTTCTGGGTCCTGGCCGCGATCGCGGTGTTCTCGAGCATGCTCGTGATCACGAGCCGGAACCCTGTCGCGTCGGTCCTCTATCTGGTCGTGACGTTTTTCTGCCTCGCCGGCCTGTTCGTGACTCTGAGCGCGCACTTCATCGCCGCCGTCCAGGTGATCGTTTACGCCGGCGCGATCATGGTCCTGTTCCTGTTCGTCGTCATGCTGCTGAACCTCGGGACGCCCCAGTGGTTCGACATCGCGGCCACGCCGCTCAAGCTGGCGGCGCTGATCCTCGGGGTGGGATTCGTCGGGGCGCTGGCGGCGGCCGGGATCGGCGGCTTCGAGCCCTCGGCGCGGGGACCGGCGGCGGGGGTGGATCCGGACCTCCTGGGCTCGACCGAGGCGATCGCGACGGCGCTCTATTCGGCCTACTACCTGCCGTTCCTCGTCACCGCGCTCCTGCTCCTCGTGGCGATGGTGGGGGCGGTGGTGCTGGCGCGGAGGGAGCGGTGAGCGAGATCGGCGTCGGTCACTACCTGACCCTCAGCGCGATCCTGTTCACGATCGGCGTGATCGGCGTCCTGACCCGCAAGAACGCGATCATCGTGTTCATGTCGATCGAGATCATGCTCAACGCCGCGAATCTGACCTTCGTCACGTTCGCGAGAGCGATCGGGGACCTCGGCGGGATGGTCATGGTCATGATCGTGATCGCGGTCGCGGCGGCGGAAGCGGCGGTGGGGCTGGCCATCATCGTCGCCATGTTCCGCCACCGCGAGACCGTGAACGTCGAAACCTTCAGCACGATGCGCGGCTGACGGTGGCGAGCTGGATCTGGCTGGTTCCGGGGCTCCCGCTGGCCGGCGTCCTCGTGAACGGGCTCCTCGGGCGGGGTCTCGGCAAGCGCGCGGTGGCCCTGATCGGCCCCGGCGTCGTGGGCGCGGCGTTCGCGGTCACGCTCGCGCTGTTCCTCGAGCTGCGCGGCCGGGCGCCCGAGGCCCGCGCTCTCAACCAGACTCTGTACACGTGGCTTTCGGCCGGCGACTTCCGCGCCGGCATCGCCTTTCTCGTCGACCCGCTGTCGACGACCCTCATGCTGGTCGTCACGGGCGTCGGGTTCCTGATCCACGTGTACAGCGTCGGCTACATGCACGACGAGGACGAGCGCGGGTTCGCGCGCTACTTCACGTACCTCAACCTGTTCACGTTCGCCATGCTGCTCCTCGTCATGGCCGACAACTACCTGCTCCTGTTCGTCGGCT
This sequence comes from Gemmatimonadota bacterium, assembly GCA_036556305.1. Taxonomy (GTDB): domain Bacteria; phylum Gemmatimonadota; class Gemmatimonadetes; order JACCXV01; family JAHWKZ01; genus JAICNR01. The sequence continues at coordinate 162,566 of DATBJO010000090.1, read as the reverse complement.
GGGAGGGAGTGGGTCTCTGCAGCTATCTGCTGATCGGCTTCTGGTTCAAGAGCGACGAGAACGCGACCGCGGGCAAGAAGGCGTTCATCGTGAACCGGATCGGCGATTTCGGCTTCCTCCTGGGGATCTTCCTCATGTTCGGGACCTTCGGTTCGGTGACGTTCGCCGACGTCCTGCCGGCGGCGCCGAACGTCCTCACGCCGGGCGGCGGGCTCGCGTTCTGGATCTGCCTGTTGCTGTTCGTGGGCGCGGTCGGAAAGAGCGCGCAGATCCCGCTCTACGTGTGGCTGCCGGACGCGATGGCGGGTCCGACGCCGGTCTCGGCCCTGATCCACGCGGCCACGATGGTGACCGCCGGCGTGTACATGGTCGCGCGCTCGCACGCGCTCTACGACATGGCGCCCGATGTGCTCGCGATCGTGGCCGGGATCGGCGCCGCGACCGCGCTCTACGCGGCCACGATCGGCCTCGTCCAGACCGACATCAAGAAGGTTCTCGCGTACTCCACGATCAGCCAGCTCGGCTACATGTTCCTGGGCGTGGGCGTGGCCGCGTACGCGGCCGGCATCTTCCACCTCGTCACGCATGCGTTCTTCAAGGCCCTCCTGTTCCTCGGCGCGGGCAGCGTGATCCACGCGCTCCACGGAGAGCAGGACATGCGCCGCATGGGAGGCCTCAAGAGCGCGATGCCCGTCACGTACTGGGCGATGCTGGCCGCCACGCTGGCGATCGCCGGGATCCCGCCGCTCGCCGGGTTCTTCTCGAAGGACGAGATCCTGTGGCGGACGTGGGACGCGGGGCACGTCGTCCTGTGGGCGATCGGGTTCGCGACCGCGGGGCTGACCGCGCTCTACATGTTCCGCCTGTTCTTCCTCACGTTCCACGGGAAGTTCCGGGGAACCGGCGAACAGCGGCAGCACCTGCACGAGTCGCCGCCCAGCATGACCGTCCCGCTCGCCGTCCTCGGGGTCCTGTCGGTGGTCGGCGGCTGGATCGGGATCCCCGCGGCGATCGGCCAGTCCCTGGGCGGGATCCCGAACGCGATCGAGGGCTGGCTCGCGCCGGTGTTCGAGTCCGGCCACGCGGAGGATGTGGCGCACGCGACCCCGCCCGCCGAGTACGGGCTCATGGCCGCCTCGGTCGCGATCGTCGCGCTGGGCATTCTCGCGGCGCGGCGGCTCTGGCTCGCGCGTCCGGAGCTGCCACAGCGCATCGCGCTCAGGTTCGACGCGCTCTACACGCTGCTCCGGAACAAGTACTGGGTGGACGAGATTTACGACGCGATCGTCGTGCGGCCCTACAACGCGCTCTCGCTCTTCGCCTGGCGGGTGATCGACGACGGGCTCATCGACGGGCTCCTCGTGAACGGGACCGCGACGGTCGTCCGCTGGCAGAGCGGGATCTCGAGCCGCTGGCAGACCGGGGCGCTGCCGACCTACGCTACGGTCTTCTTCGGCGGCGTGGTCGCGCTCCTCGTCTACTACCTCTTCGGGTGATCCGATGACCGGGTACCTGTCCACGATCCTGTTCTTCCCGATCCTCGGCGCCGTGCTGCTGGCCGGGATCCCGGGCTCGAATCGCACGGCGATCCGCCAGGCCACGCTCGCGATCTCGATCATCCACTTCCTGATCGCTCTGCCGCTGTGGTGGCTCTACGTTCCGGGCGGCGCCGAGTATCAGTTCGTAGAGCGCGTGCCGTGGATCGAGTCCCTCGGCGTCGAATACCACCTCGGGGTCGACGGGGTCAGCATCCTGCTTACCCTCCTGACCGTGCTCCTCACGCCGCTCGCGGTGCTCGGGTCGTGGCGTTACATCGACCGTCACGTCAAGGAGTTCCACATCCTGCTCCTGGTCCTCACAACCGGCATGCTGGGGGTGTTCTTCGCGCTCGACCTGTTCGTCTTCTACGTATTCTGGGAGCTCATGCTCGTTCCCATGTACTTCCTGATCGGCGTGTGGGGCGGCGAGCAGCGGATCTATGCGGCGGTGAAGTTCTTCCTGTACACGTTCATCGGCGGGCTGCTCATGCTCGTCGGCATCCTGGCGCTCTACTTCTATCACGAGCGCACGACAGGAGCGTACACGACCTCGCTGGCGGACCTGATCGCCATCGATGTCCCGGGCGAGCTCCAGCTCGCTCTGTTCCTCGCGTTCGCGATCGCGTTCGCGATCAAGGTGCCGATGTTCCCGTTCCATACCTGGCTGCCCGACGCGCACGTCCAGGCGCCGGCGGCCGGAAGCGTGATCCTGGCCGGTGTGCTGCTCAAGATGGGCACCTACGGGTTCTATCGGTTCGCGATGCCGCTCTTCCCGGACGCCGCGCGGGAAGCGCTGCCGTGGATCGCGGGACTGGCGGTCGTGGGCATCATCTACGGAGCGATGGTCGCGCTGGTGCAGCCCAACGTGAAGAAGCTGGTCGCGTACTCGTCCGTCAGTCACCTGGGGTTCGTCATGCTCGGCCTTTTCGCTCTGAACGCGACCGGGGTCCAGGGTTCGGTCATCCAGATGATCAATCACGGGATCTCGACCGGAGCCCTGTTCTTCATCTGCGGGATGCTCTACGAACGCCGCCACACCTACGAGATCGAGAGCTTCGGCGGCTTGTCCGCCGTCATGCCGGTCTTCGCGGTCGTGTTCATGATCGTCACGCTCTCCTCGATCGGGTTGCCGGGCCTCAACGGCTTCGTGGGCGAGTTCCTCATCCTGGTCGGGATGTTCCAGAGCCACCCGTGGCTGACGGGGATCGGGACCGCCGGCGTGATCCTGGCGGCCTACTACATGCTCCGGATGTTCCAGCGCGTCATGTTCGGCGAGGTGGATCGGGAGGCGAACCGCGGACTGCCCGACCTGTCGGGCCGCGAGCTGGCCGTCCTCCTGCCGCTCGTCGCGCTGATCGTCTGGATCGGCGTCTATCCGGCGCCGTTCCTGGAGCGCACCGCGCCGTCGGTCGATCGCTTCGTCGAACTGGTGACGCAGAGTGACGCCCGGCCGGGCGGCGCGGGCATGGCGGTGGCCCCGTGAGCCCCGAGATGCAGGTCCTGCTCGACGCCTACTCCGTCGTGCGGCCGGCGCTCTTCCCGGTTCTGCCGGCCGCGATCCTCACGGTGTTCGGGCTCCTGGCCCTGATCACGGACGTGTTCGAGTTGGGCAGGACGCGCGGACCCGCGGAAGGCGAGGAGGGGACCCCGATCATGGCGCCGTATCTCGCGATCGTCGGCAGCGCGGCCGCGCTCGGCGCCGTCGTCTGGCAGGCGCTGCGGTTGCCCGCCGCCGCGGGCGAGTACTTCAGCGGGACGATCGTTCTCGACGGATTCGGCGTGTTCCTGTCCGCGGTGGTGCTCGTCGGAACTCTCCTCACGCTCCTGCTCACGGTCGGCTACTGCCGGCGCCACGACGTGAACCTCGCCGAGTACTATCACCTGATTCTCATGGCCGCCGTCGGCATGCTGTTCATGGTCCAGGCCAACAACCTGATCATGATCTTCGCGGGCCTCGAGCTCATGTCGGTCGCGGTGTACGTGCTGACCGGCTTCCGCAGGACGCGGCTGCGCTCGATCGAGGCGGCGCTCAAGTACTTCGTCCTGGGCGCGTTCTCGACGGGGTTCTTCCTCTATGGCATCGCGCTCGTGTACGGGGCCACCGGCACGCTCGACCTGGGCGGGATCCGCGACGCGGTGGCGATGCCGCCCGCCGGTCCCGTCCTCCTGGCCGGGGTGGGACTGCTGGTCGTCGGCTTCGGCTTCAAAGTCGCGCTCGTGCCGTTCCACATGTGGTCGCCGGACGCCTATGAGGGCGCGCCCGCGCCGGTCACCGGATTCATGGCGACGGGGGTCAAGGCCGCGGGGTTCGCCGCCTTCCTGCGCGTGCTCATGAGCACGTTCGACGGGCTCGCCGACCAGTGGATCCCGGCGCTGTGGGTACTCGCCGTCCTGACGATGTTCGTCGGGAACATCGCGGCCATCCGCCAGGACGACATCAAGCGCATGCTCGCATACTCGTCGATCGCCCACGCGGGCTACCTGGTCGTGGCGCTCGTGGCGCACAGCGAGCTCGGGACCGCGGCGCTCCTCTACTACCTCGCGGCCTACACGCTCATGACGCTCGGCGCCTTCGGGGTCGTCATCGTCCTCGGCGAGAAGGGCACCGAGAACACGTCGATCGCGCGCGACTACGCGGGAATCGCCTGGCGCCACCCGCTGCTCGCGGCGGCGATGGCCCTGTTCATGTTCAGCCTGACCGGGATCCCGCCGACGGCCGGATTCGTGGGGAAGTTCGCGATCCTGTCGGCGGCGGTGCGCGCCGGACACGTTCCGCTCGCGATCCTCCTCGTCCTGGCCTCGGTCATCTCCGCCTACTACTACCTCAAGGTCGTGGTGTCGATGTACATGTGGTCGTCCGACCGGGAGCCGATCCGCTCGCGCGTCCCGGCGATGGCGGCGATCGCGCTCCTCGTCGCCGTCGCGGGCGTGCTGGGCCTGGGGATCTTCCCCGGGAGCTGGGTGGATCTGGCGCGCGCGTCGACGGCGATGCTGACCGGCTTGCGGTGAGCTCCCGATTCCTCGCCCTCGCGCTGATGCTCGCGCTCGCGGCCTGCGGGGAAAACCCGCCGGAGCCGGCGCCCGATGCCGCCCCGGCGGGCGCGTCGGAATCCGTCCGCGGACCGGTCGAGCTCGCGCATTTCCCGCTCAGCGAGGGCGCGGTCCCCGTCGGGGCCGACGCGGTCTTCGACCCCGAGATCTCGCGGGACGGCGGGGGGAGCCTGAGGGTCGAGAGTCGGGAGGGCGGCCGGCTCCGACTCTATCGGCTGGGCGAGCTGGGCCCCGTCTCCGGCCGGCTCCTCATGACCGGCTTCCTCAAGAGCCGGGACCTCGAGGGCGCGGCGTTCTTCGAGATGCGGTGCCGGCCGGCGGTCGGCAACGAGGCCTTCGTCCGTGGCGTGGCCGGGCGGGTCGAGGGGAGCTCGGATTGGAAGCCGACCCAGATGGGCTTTTCGAGGCCCGACCTTTGCAGTAATCCGGTCTCGGTCGAGCTGAACGTCGTCGTGGACGGGTCGGGAACGATCTGGATCGACGACCTCCGCCTGTGGAACGTGCCCACGGATTGAGGCCTTCCTTCGCCAGGTCGGGAGCTCCGAAAATTCCCGACAGGACCAAGCAGGACCTTCCCGACGGCGGGCGTTCGCCGACGGGGAAATGATTCGAGGAGGAGGGATCATGACTCGGAGAGCACTGGAAGGCAGGATCGCCGGTCTGGTTCTGGTGGCGTTGCTCGTCCACGGATGCGGCCACGAGACCACTCGTGATGGACCAAAGGAGGGAGAGGAGTTCCTGGTCCAGGTCGACACGTTGCTGAGTGAGCTCGGCGGTCGCGCGACTGCGAGCCTGGACCGGGGCCAGCGGTGGAGGATGGTGAGCTCGATGGGCTCGGGACTCCCGCCGCCCAATTTCGATCTGGGGAACCTGCCCGAGCCGGAGGCCAGGGGCGCGAAGCTCCTGGGCGCCTACTGTGTCCAGTGCCATTCATTACCGGCGCCTCAGATGCACGCCGCCGCCGAGTGGCCGATCCTCATGCGGAGAATGATCATGCGGGCCCAGACGCTGCACGATCGGATGGGGGGGCCGATGACTCGCGGCATTCTCGGACAGGTCCTTCTCTCGGGGATGGCCAGCGCGCAGATCCCCACGGTCGAGGACGCCGACAGCATCACGGTCTATCTGCAGAGGCACGCCATGCCGGTGGCGAGACCGGAGGAGCTGGGCACCGGCCCCGAGCGAGAGTTCTTCACGAGCCGCTGCGGGTTCTGTCACGAGACCCCCTCTCCATCCGCGCACCTGGCGGCCGAATGGCCACAAGTCGTGGCGCGGATGCAGGCGAACATGGCGATCATGAGCGTGCGACCGCTGTCGGAAGAGGAATCGCGACGGGTGCTCCAGTATCTGGAGGAAAGAAGCTCCCCCTAGACCGGTCGTTCCGGGCGATCGACCGCGACCCTCCGGGTTGTTGACCGTACAGCGGGGAAGGCGCTAACGTAGGTCAATGTCGGACCCGTCCTGCGCCGCTGGAGCGGCGGCTTCGTTCGGCCGCCTTTCCCCCATCTGAGAATCCGTGTCTCCCGAGACGATAGAGACTCCGAGTCGCGCTGACCGGTTCCGGGCGCTCTGCGAGCTCAGCCAGGAGATGGCGCTCGTCGAGGACGAGTGGTCGATCTACCGGGTCGTGCTCGAGGTCGCGCGCAAGGTCCTGGACTTCTTCAACTGCGCCATCCTCCTCGTCGACTGCCGGACCGAAGAGCTCGTCATCGTCGACGAGCACGGCTATCCCGCCGGGACGCGCGGGATGCGGATCTCGCTGAGAGGAGAGCGCGGAATCTCGCGCTACGTGGCCGTCCAGGGGGAAATGCTCTACGTCCCCGACGTCCGACTGGACGACCGCTACGTGCCGGGCGTGCCCGAGGCGCGGAGCGAGCTGGCGGTGCCGATCAAGATCCGCGACCGGGTTCTGGGTGTCCTCAACGTCGAGAGCGACAAGACCGACGCCTTCGACCACGACGAGGCGCTCCTCCTGCAGGCGCTCGCAAGCCAGCTGGCGGTCGCGCTCGAGCTCAACCGGGCGCGGGCCGAGCTCGACCGGCTGACGATCACCGACCCCCTTACGGGGGCCTACAACCGCCGCTACCTCGACCGCCTGCTTCCCACCGAGCAGGAGCGCGCCGAGCGCTTCGACAGACCGTTCGCGCTCCTCATGCTGGACCTCGACGACTTCAAGACCGTGAACGACCGCTACGGCCACCGGCAAGGAGACCACATCCTGGTCGCCTTCGCGCAGGCCCTCCAGCGCAACGTGCGGTCGATCGACGCCGTCATCCGCTACGGTGGCGACGAATTCCTCGTCGTCCTGCTCGAGACCGACGCCGAAGGGGCCGGCAGGGCCAGCCAGCGGATCCGCCAGCGGGTGGTCGAGGCGCTCGAGAGCTCGCCTTCGGTTCCGGCCGGGGCCAGAATCGGCGTCTCGGTCGGCCTGGCCGTGCGCAACCCCGGCGAGAGCGTCGACGAGAAGCTGGCCGAGGCCGATCACCGGATGTACGCGGAGAAGCGGCGCTCGGACAAGGCGATCGGCGAGGCCTGAGCGCCGCTTAACGACTTGCGTAGTGATCCTCAAGCGCTATCTTCAAAACCCTTTGTGGCTGGGCGCCTGTGACTGCCGGGGGATTCGCTGCGTCCCCGCCGCATGGACCTGAGACGGAAGGAAGGTTGCGTCCGATGATCGAGCGGAGACGAGAGGTTGTCATCATCGGCGGAGGACCGGCAGGCTCCGCCGTGGCCCTGCTTCTGATGGACCGGGGGATCACCCCGATCATCGTCGAGCGCGAGGCGTTCCCGCGCTTTCACATCGGCGAGTCGATGACCGGCGAGTGCGGCGCCATCGTGCGCTCGCTGGGCTTCAACGACGAGATGACCGCCGCCGGGCACCCGGTGAAGCACGGGGTGAACGTCTTCGGCCCTCGGGGCAACCCCGATTGGTGGGTTCCGGTGATGCGGCGGGACGAGGAGGGCCTGCACGACGTGACGACCTGGCAGATCCGTCGCAGCGTCTTCGATTCGATGCTGCTGAACAAGGCCCTGGAGCGCGGGGCCGAGCTGATCGAGGGTCGCGCCATCGATCCGATCGTCGACGACGACGGCGCGCTGACGGGTGTCGTGGTGCAGACTCGGGATGGACGCTCGCTCTCGCTCGGCGCCGAGCTCATCCTCGACTGCACCGGTCAGGCCAGTTTCCTGGCCAACAAGAAGGTGACCGGACCCAAGTACCTGGGCTCGTACGACAAGCAGATCGCCATCTTCACCCACATCTCCGACTACCAGCGGGGTGGCGGAGGCGACCGCGTGGAGATGCCGGGCAACACGCACATTTTCTACACCAAGAAATACCACTGGGCGTGGGCGATCCCGATCGACGACGAAGTGACCAGCGTCGGCATCGTCGTCCCGGCCGCCTACTACAAGCAGACGGGCGAGTCGTACCAGGAATTCGTCCTGCGCGAGATGCAGGAGCTCAACCCCGGCCTGACCGAGCGCGTCCCCGTCGGTGTCATGGTCGAGCCGGCGCGCACGGTCCCCAACTACTCCTTCCAGGTCCGCAAGTTCGCCGGCCCCGGCTACATCTGCCTGGGCGACTCCCACCGCTTCGTCGACCCGATCTTCTCTTTCGGGCTCTACGTGGCATTTCGGGAGGCGACGATGGCGGTCGATGCCGTCACCGGCTATCTGGACGGCGCAGGCCGCGGCCTCGACAATCCCTTCCATGACTACATGGTGGCGGTAGAGAAGGGCATCGATGTGCTCGAGGACGTGCTCGACACCTTCTGGGAAAACCCGCTGGCTTTCGCGTACCTGGTGCACAGGCGGTACCGATCGCCGCTCACCGACGTCTTCGCGGGTCGAATCTACGACGACATGATGCAGGACCCGATCTTCGACGTCGCGCTCGCCGACTTCCGCCGCTTGCTCGGGCGGGAGCGGACCTACGACGACGAGGGCCTCTACTCCGTGCCGATCGGATCTCGCTTCCACCCGGAGAGGGCGCCGTTGTGGAACTCGAAGCTGAGCGACTACGAGTCCACCGAAGCCTGGTTGCGGGAAGCGAGCTGAGCCCGACGGCTCGACTCCCGATGCGGGTCCTCAGATGAAGCCCCTCGACGCCGGACAGGTCGTGGGCTTCCTCCTCCTCGACCTCGCCCTCATCGTCCTCGTCGCGCGCCTCGTGGGGACGCTGTTCGTCCGGCTCGGCCAGCCCCGGGTCGTGGGCGAGATCGTGGCCGGCGTCCTGCTCGGACCCACGCTGCTGGGCCCGGCCCTATGGGAGGGGTTCTCCGCCCCCGATTGGCTGCACTGCGCCCAGTCGCTGGTCGCCGCCCCGGCCGGGACCGTGGAGAGCCCGACGTGGTGCGTGTTCCCGGCCCAGGCGCGCAGCATCATCGGCGGGATCGGTCAAGTCGCTCTGCTGCTATTCATGTTCCTGACCGGCCTGGAAGTCGACGGCGACGTGCTCAAGGGCAGGCTGAAAGGAATCGTTCTGGTAGGGGCGGGGGTTGTAGTCGTCCCCATGGCGCTGGGATTGGTGATCGGCCCGGTGATGGCGACGGAGATCTTCAAGCCGGCCGAAGCCTCGGATCTCGGGTTCATCCTGTACATCGGGGCATTGATGGCGGTGACCGCCTTCCCGGTCATGGTCCGCATCCTCCAGGAGAAGGGGCTGACGCTCTCCACGATGGGTGCCACCGGGATCGCCGCCGCTGCGGTCTGCACGGTGGTGATGTTCATGACGGCATCGGCGGCGGCGGCGCTGTCGCGCGGCGAAGGGGTGAGCGTCCTCGGCACCAAGCTCGCCCTGTCGATCGCCTATCTCGCCGCGATGGTGTTCGTGATCCGGCCGCTGATGGCGCGCGCGGCCCGCCCGTACCAGGCGAGCGGAAAACTCGACTCCGGATCGTTCGCGCTGATCATCATCATGACGCTCGGGTCCGGGTACGTCGCGCATCTACTCGGGCTCACCGTGATCGTCGGCGGCTTCATGGCGGGTCTGGTGCTGCCGGCGCGCAAGCCCCTGTTCGCCGACATGACCTCCAGGTTGGGGGAGTTCACCGCGACGATCCTGCTCCCCGTATTTCTCGCCTTCTCCGGTTTGGGTACCGACTTCACCATGCTGTCCACCGCCGCCCTCGGCGGTCTCGGACTGTTCCTGCTCGGCGGCATCGTCGGCAAGTGGCTGGGTGGGGCCGCGCTCGCCAGGCTTGGCGGACTGTCGTGGGCCGAGGGGAACGTCCTCGGGGTCCTGATGAACTGCCGCGGGCTGCTCGTGCTGGTGGTGGCGCTCGAAGGCGTCCAGGCCAACGTGATCTCGGGGGTGACTCAGGTGGGTGCCGTGATGATGGCGCTGATCACCACGGCGATGACCGGTCCGCTGTTCGACAGGTTCATCCGGTCGGTGCCGGCCGACGAGCCCCAACGAGGCGCGGGGACGGCCGCGCTGGCGGCCGCCGGCGAGGCCTGAGCCGGACCGAATGACGGGGCTCTCCGGTTCTTCGGCCCCGGTCAGGGGCTTTTCGCTGCCCCCGAGGCCGTGTATTTTCTTCCGTTCCTTCCCACGAAGGCCCCATCGTCTAGTGGCCTAGGACGTAGCCCTCTCAAGGCTAAAACACGGGTTCGAATCCCGTTGGGGCCACCATATGCGATACCGCCTTGAACGAGTCTGATCGACACCACGCCAGACTCGCGCGTCTGGTCGAGCGTATGGCGCTCCATTAGAGTCACCTTCGATCCGCAGTTCCTCGCCGCCGCCCGGCGGCTCCCCCCTCTAGGGGTCGGCAACAAAGGAGGGTCACCATGAAGAGCATCTTCCCCCTGCTCCTCGCCGTTCCGGGGCTTCTGGTTCCGGCATCCGTTCTGAGCCAACCGGCGGAAACCGAGTTCCCCGGGGTCACCGCAGAGGTCATCGAGCTCCGTCAGAGTAACGGCGTGCTGCGGCTGGCCGTGAAACTCGTGAACAGCGGCGCCGAGGACGCCAACCCGTACAGTTTCTCGCCCGAACGGTTCGCGCTCGTCGACGTCGAATCGATGCAGAAGCACTTGCCGATCAAGGACGCAGATGGTCTGTACCTGGCGGGCCCGCTGCGCGACGTCACCGGCAGCGGTGACTTTGAGCCGCATATCCCCGCCGGCTACACGACTATATGGTGGGTGTATTTCGAGCCGGTCGAGCCTGGTACGGTCGTCAATGTCGAAGTGCCCTACATGTTCCCGTTCGAGAACGTGCCCGTTACCGAGGGTGCATCCGACGTGTTCGCGGCCAACACCGCTCGGACCACGCCGCTCGGAGGCATGGCAACGCTGGTATCGGCGAACCGCGCGAACGGGGTCCTGACGGTGCGTCTCAGGCTCGCCGCAGAGGCCGGAGCCGAGGTCGACATCGACTCCTACTTCCTCTTCAAGGACGTCTCCATCCTCGACACGGCCGGGAAGCGCAAGTATCCGCTGCTCCGGGACGCAGCAGGGGGATTCCAGGCTCAGCCGATCGGGACCGACGTAGGCGGCGGCAGCTTCATCCACCACTGGGACAGGACGACGCTCGTGAGCCTGAGCTTCCCGGCGCCGCCGGACGACGTCCGGAGCGTCGACTTGATTCTCCCTGAGTTCCTACCGATGGCGTCGGTCGCGATCGCGGGCACTGGTGGAGCGAGCGCAGGTGAAGCGGGCGGGATGGCGGCCGCGGGTACGACGCTCGGGCTCGAGGGCGCGCTCCAGGAGCTAGGCGCGGAAGTGACCGACACCGAGATCCGGATCGACCTCTCGGCCGATGTGCTGTTCGACTTCGACAGCGCGGATCTGAAGCCGGAGGCTGAGCCGAGCCTCCTGCAGGTCGCGACCGTCCTCAAGGAGCATCCAGCGGCGAGCGTGCGCATCGAGGGGCATACCGACGGCGTCGGCCCGGACGCGTACAACCAGACGCTGTCGGAGAGCCGCGCGGAGAGCGTCAAGCAGTGGCTCGTGTCGAAGGGACAGGTCGACGGTGCCCACGTTACGACCCGCGGCTGGGGGGAGTCCAAGCCGGTCGCCCAGAACACGAAGCCGGACGGTTCCGACGACCCCGAGGGGCGGGCGAAGAACCGTCGCGTCGAAATCGTCGTGCAACGAGGAACGTAGAAAAAGGCTACGACGGCGGGAGACGCACGGGCGAACAGCCCGGTTGCGGATCGCGGCGACCCGGGATATGGTGCTGCAGCCACGATGGACGTCCCATCCGCCGTCATCACGCTGTTTCTCATCATGGATCCGCTGGGGAACGTCCCTCTGTTCCTCTCGATCCTCAGGAACGTGCGGCCCGAACGGCGCCGGCGGGTCCTGGTGCGGGAGATCCTGCTCGCCTACCTCGTGCTCCTGGCCTTTCTGTTCCTCGGGAGCTTCGTCCTGCAATTCCTCGATCTCGATCCGGAGACGATCAGCATCGCAGGCGGGATCGTCCTGTTCCTCATCGCCATCCGCATGATCTTCCCGAGCGAGAGATTCGGAGAGAGCGACGAGCTCGAAGGCGAGCCGTTTCTCGTTCCCCTCGCGGTCCCGCTCATCGCGGGTCCCTCGACTCTGGCCGTACTGCTTCTCCTTCAGCGTTCGGCGCCCGACGAGATCGGGTGGTTGCTTCTGGCGCTCACGGTCGCCTGGGGCCTGTCCGCCCTGATCCTGCTGTCCTCGACCTTCCTGTATCGCCTGTTGCGGCAACGAGGGCTGATCGCCGTGGAGCGCCTGATGGGCATGCTGCTCGTCATGGTGGCCGTCCAGATGTTCATGAACGGCATCAAGGCGTTCCTCAGCGGCTGAGCGACCGTCACCGGGGCGCTCGACAGGGGCCTGGTCGCGCCGGAGTCATGCCGGATCGTCGTATTCCGGAAGGAAATGGGCCGCTTGACACTCCCAGCCATGGAGTCATATTTCCGACGCTCCTCGGGCGACACGCCGCCCGCGCGTGAGCGGGCGCTCCACCAGCATCGACGACCGCATCCAACGTTCACTCCGCTCCGGTGACGGCATGCCGATGAAAGCGTCTGGCTGGCGACGGTCGCTCCTGCCGATCCTCGTCGTCATGGTCGCGGTCTCGACTGTCGTCGCGGCCGCGGCGTGCGAGCCGAAATGGAAAGCCCAGATCGCCCAGGATACGACTCCGGTCCAGCCGCTCCAGTTCATGCACGACGTGCACGTGACCGCGGAGAGTATTCCGTGCGCGTACTGTCACTATTCGACCAACGTTTCAGAGGAGGCCGGCATTCCGCCGGTCGGCACCTGCATGGGATGTCACCGCTTCGTAGCGGGGACGTCCGATGCATTCAAGACCGAGATCCAGAAGCTGATTGGCTTCGCGGCCGACTCCCAGCCGGTTCCCTGGAACCGGGTCTACAGCGTGCCGTCATTCGTCCAGTTCACGCACAAGCCTCACGTTCGGGCGGGCATAACCTGTAGCCAATGTCACGGCAACGTGGCCGGGATGGTCGCGGTCTCCCGCGAGACGCCGCTCACCATGGGCTGGTGCGTGAACTGTCATCGAGACAACGGCGCGCCCGACGACTGCGCCACGTGTCATTACTGAGGACCGGGCCGGAGGCCGGATGGAGAGACGCGATTTCCTCAAGCTGATCGGGATCACCGGCGCCGGCGCCGTGACAGCGTGCGACGCCAAAGTCGGGCCGCAGTCGCTCATCCCGTACGTGGTGCCGCCCGACAACATCACGCCGGGGATCCCCACCTGGTACGCATCGACGTGTCGGGAATGCCCGGCGGGCTGCGGCACGCACGTCAAGACCCGCGAGGGCCGGGTCATCAAGCTGGAGGGCAATCCCGAGAGCCCCGTGAACCGCGGCAAGCTCTGCGCTCGAGGACAGGCGGCGCACCAGAACCTCTACGATCCCGATCGCCTGAAGGGCCCCAAGCGGCTCGTGAACGGCGAGTACGTCGACGCCCAGTGGGAACAGGCGACCTCCGCTCTCGCCGCCGAGCTCCGGCGGTTGCGCGAGGCGGGCGGCGATCCGGGCTCGGTCGTTCTCCTGACCGGGCTCCAGACGGGCACGCGCGAGCGGCTCTACGACGAATGGGCTCGGGCGGTGGGCGCCCGCCGCGTCGTTTACGAGCCGTTCGCCTACGAGCCCCTGCTCGAGGCCAACCGGCGCGTGTTCGGCGAGTCCGTTCTGCCGTCCTACGACATCGAAGGCGCCGAGTTCGTGATCAGCTTCGGCGCCGAATTCCTCGAGACTTGGATCTCGCCGGTGCGCTACGCGGTCGAATGGTCGCGCATGCACGCATTCCGCGGGGACGAGGCGGTCGAGAAGGGGATCTTCGTGGCCGTCGAGCCGCGGCTTTCGATGACCGCATCCAACGCGGACGAATGGGTGTCGGTCAAGCCGGGCACCGAGTACCTGATCGCGCTCGCGATGGCGAACGTCCTCGGGGCCGGAGGAGAGGCCGCGGACTGGACCCCGCGGCGCGCGGCCGAGGCGACCGGCGTGGACGCGGGGACGATCGAACGGTTGGCGGGGCTGTTCCGCGACAAGCGGAGCGTGGCCCTGCCGGGCGGGATCTCGACCTCGCATTCGAACGCGACCGCGGCCGCCGTGGCGGTCAACCTGCTGAATCGCGCGGGCGGCGCGATCGGCGACACGGTGCGGTTCTCGACGCCCGTGACGGGAGCGGTCGAAGGCTCCTACCGCGCGATCGTCGACCTCGTCGCCGCGATGCAGACGGGCGCCGTCAAGGCGCTGCTCTTCGCCGATACGAACCCCGTCTTCTCGCTCCCGCCGGCGCTCGGTTTCGCGGAAGCGCTGCGCCAGGTTCCGTTCAGGGTCTCGTTCGGCCCCCTGTTCGACGAGACCGGGGCGTGGTGCCAGTGGCTCCTTCCCGATCACACTCCGCTCGAGTCGTGGGGCGACTGGATTCCGCAGCAGGGCACAGTCGGCATCCAGCAGCCGGCGATGCGTCCGGTGTTCAACACCCGCGCGACGCCCGACGTGCTGCTGGACGTGTGGCGGACGGCCGGAGACCCGGCCGCGGCGCCCGCGACGGAAGGCGGATGGTACGAGTACCTGCGCGAAGCCTGGAGCGACCGCGCGCCCGACGAGCGCGCGTGGGCCGAGATCCTGCGCGCCGGGGGCGTGTGGGAGGGCGCGGCCGTCGCTCCGCCCGCGGGCCAGCCCACCGACGGAGCCAACCTCGGCCGCGCGGGCGTCGGAGCCGCGGCCACCGGCGAACTCGGAAGCGGCGAGCCGACGGATTTCGCGCCGCCCGCGTACGATGGACCGTCGGGGGAGGGAACCTTCGACCTGGTCGTGTTCCCACAAATAGCTTTGTACGACGGGAGAACGGCCAACCGGCCGTGGCTCCAGGAGCTGCCCGATCCGGCGAGCTCGGTGGCATGGCAGACCTGGGTGGAGCTCCATCCCGAGGTGGCGGACGAGCTGGGGCTGGTCGACGGCGACGTGGTCACGGTCGAGTCCGCTCACGGATCGGTCCAGGCGCCGGTGATCCGCTACCCGGGCGCGCGCCGCGATACCGTCGCGCTCCCGCTCGGGCGCGGGCACGACCGCATGGGTCGCTACGCGGCCGGTCGCGGCGTCAATCCGATCGCGCTCCTGCCGCCCACCGCGGATTCGGCGAGCGGGGGGTTCGCGTGGCAGGGCGTGCGGGTCGGCCTCACCAAGACCGGCACGCGGGTCGACCCGCTCCGGTTCCAGGGCTCAGATTCGGACGAGGGGCGGGATCTCGCCGAGGCCGTGCCGATGGCCGCGGCGCTCAGGCTCGCCTCGGGCGAGGCGGAAGTCCATGCCGAAGAGCCGCACCTCGGCGAGGACATCCCGCTCACCGTCGAGCGGGTCGCGCGCGACTCGGATCCGGACGGTCCGTACCGGTGGGGGATGGCCATCAGTCTCGACGCGTGCACCGGCTGCAACGCGTGCGTCACGGCATGCAGCGCGGAGAACAACCTCCCGTTCGTGGGACCGGAGCGCGTGGCCAAGAGCCGTTTCATGAACTGGATCCGGATCGAGCGCTACCTCGAGGCGAAGCCGGGCGGGCGGATCGAGACCCATCACCTGCCGATGCTGTGTCAGCACTGCGGCGCGGCGCCCTGCGAGCCGGTGTGCCCGGTCTACGCGACCTACCACAACCCGGACGGGCTCAACGTCCAGGTCTACAATCGCTGCGTGGGAACCCGCTACTGCTCCAACAACTGCCCGTACAAGGTGCGCTACTTCAACTGGTTCCAGTACGAGTGGCCGGAGCCGCTCAACTGGGGGCTCAATCCGGACGTCCTCGCGCGCGAGAAGGGCGTGATGGAGAAATGCACCTACTGCGTCCAGCGGATCAACGCGGCGAAGATTGCGATCAAGGACCAGGGGCCGGACGCGGTGATCACCGAGGGGATGTTCCAGACCGCGTGCCAGCAGACCTGTCCCACCGACGCGATCGTGTTCGGGAACCTCAAGGACCCGGAGAGCCGCGTGGCGAAGCTGGCCGGCGGGCCGCTGGCGTACAGCGCGCTCGAGCACCTGAACACCCGGCCGGCGAACTTCTACCTCAAGCAGGTCACCGATCGCAGCGGCGTGGAAGCGGCCGCGGCCGAGCCGGTCGCCGCCCACTGAGGAGCCGAGCGTGGCCGACACGGTGAAGCAGAAGAGCGGGCGGGCGCAGGCCGGGGTCTTCCGGCGCGTGAACCGGGACATCCTGTCGACCTTGCAGAAGCCGGGCCTCGGGTGGGCGGCGGGAATGGCCGTCGTGCTGACCGTCCTCGCGGCCGGCGTGACCGCCGAGATCTACCAGATCAAGGTCGGGCTCGGGGTAGCCGGTTACGAGCCGCCGGTCATGTGGGCGGTCTACATCACGAACTTCGTGTTCTGGGTCGGCATCGCGCATTCCGGGACTCTGATCTCGGCGATCCTGTTCCTGTTCCGGGCCCAGTTCCGCACCGCGGTCTACCGCGTCTCGGAGACGATGACCGTCTTCGCGGTCATGACCGCGGGACTCTTCCCGCTCATTCATCTGGGCAGAGTGTGGTACTTCTACTACCTGGCGCCGTACCCCAACGAGCGGCTCCTGTGGCCCAACTTCCGAAGCCCGCTGGTGTGGGACTTCTTCGCGATCTCGACCTACTTCACGATCAGCTCGGTCTTCCTCTACGTGGGGCTCATCCCGGACATCGCGGCCGCTCGCGACCGCGCGCGAACGAAGCTCCGGCGTCGGCTCTACGGCGCGCTCTCGCTGGGCTGGCAGGGGACGGACAGCCAGTGGCGACACTACAACCGCGCATACCTGTTCCTCGCGGGCCTGGCGACTCCGCTCGTCCTGTCCGTCCATTCCGTGGTGTCCTGGGACTTCGCGATGGCGATCGTTCCCGGCTGGCACTCGACGATCTTCGCCCCGTACTTCGTCGCCGGCGCGATCTTCAGCGGCGTGGCGATGGTCATCACGCTCGTCGTTCCGCTGAGGAAGGCGTTCCGGCTCACGGACTACATCGACGAGTATCATCTCGACCGTCTCGCGAAACTCCTGCTCCTGACCTCGTCGATCGTATTCTACGCCTACCTCGTCGAGATCTGGACCGCGTGGTATTCGGGCTCGCCCTACGAGCGGGCGATCTTCTGGGACCGCGCGTTCGGTCAATACGCGTGGGCGTCGTGGATCATGTACGGCTGCAACTGCATCATCCCGCTCTCGCTGTGGTTCAAGCGCGTCCGGACCTCCTGGTTCTGGATGTTCATCGTCTCGATCTTCGTCAACGTCGGAATGTGGTTCGAGCGCTTCGTCATCATCATCCAGTCGCTGGCCCACGAGTTCATCCCCTATCAGTGGGACTACTACAAACCGACCTGGGTCGAGATGGCGATCACGGCCGGTTCGTTCGCCTGGTTCCTGATGTGGTTCCTGCTGTTCATCAAGTTCCTGCCCTCGATGGCGATCTCGGAGCTCAAGGAGCTCCTGCCCCCCAGGCTGCGTCGCCAGAAGAAGGAGATGGAGGCGGCATGAGCGCCGAGCTGATGGAGCGCGGAGTGCGAGGCGCGTTCTACACGATCGAAGAGGCGGGGGAAGCCGTTCTGGCGCTCGAGAAGGAAGGGTTCGCGCAGGAGGACATCACGCTGTTCTCGCCGATCCCGACCGCGGAGTACGAAGAGCACTTCGAGCGCCCCCGCAGCCCGGTGCGCTACATGACGATCACGGGTGGGATCCTGGGGTGCATCACCGGCTTCGTCCTGACGTTCTGGACCTTTTTCGCGTGGCCGCTGCACGTGGGCGGGAAACCGGTCGCCTCGTTCCCCGTGGCGGTCGTGATCATGTTCGAGCTGACCGTCCTCCTCGGGGGACTCTTCTCGCTCGCCGCCGTTTTCATCTTCAGCCGGATTCCGGCCTTGACGATGAAGCCCGGCTACCATCCGCGGTTCTCGGAGGATCTGTTCGGCGTGTTCGTTCACGCGTCCGAAGAGCAGGGGAAGCGAAGCGCCCGCGACGTCCTCAACCGGTTCGGGGCGCTGGAGGTGAGCGATGAGGCCGAGTAGCGCGCTTCTGTTCGCCGTGCTCGCCGTCGGGCTCGCGGGGTGTGACTGGTTCAGCACGATGAGCGACCCGCCCTCGATCGAACCGCACGAGCGGCAACCGCTCCTGCCCCCGCAGCATGCGGTGGCGCTGAACGGCACGCCCGAGTTCGACCTGACCAATGCCGACGCGCGTGTCTCGAATCCGGAGCCCTCGTCTCCCGTCTCGCTCGAAACGGGGCGCGCCTACTTCGACACGTTCTGCGCCGTCTGTCACGGGCGTTCGGGTCGCGGTGACGGGCCGCTGACGAAACGCTTCCCTGCGATCCCCGCGATCGCGACGGCTCAGGTCGCGGGATACACGGATCCGTACGTCTTCGCACTGATCTCGAAGGGGCGCGGCCTGATGCCCGACTACGGCCGGATCCCGGTCTCCGCGCGCTGGGACATCGTCAACTATCTGCGCACGCTGCCCCCGGGCGCGGGCGCCACCGGATCTCCCGCGGCGGGCGCGCCGACCACGGGCGCACCGGCGGAGGCCGCGTCCGGCGCGACCGGCGGAGGCGCGCGGTGACCCACGGACACGAACTCCCGCGGCTCCGAGTCGCCGGTCTGATCGCGAGCATGGACGATCGCTCGCGCGGGATCTACGCGCTCGCCGTGGCCCTCTGCCTCCTCGGCGTCGTGGGGTTCATCGCGGGCACGATGAGCGATCCCGAGCGAGCCTGGACCGCCCTCGTCTGGAACTGGTCGCTATGGAGCGGGATCGCGGTCGGCGGCGCGGCGGTCGTCGCCGCGACCACGATTTCGTACGGCCACTGGCTGCGGCCCATGCGGAGGATCGCGGAAGGGCTGACCGCGTTCCTTCCGGTCTCGTACCTGATCATGATCGTGATGCTGTTCGGCCTGGATCACGTCTATGAGTGGGCGGAGCATCCGCCGGCCGCCAAGCAGGCGTGGCTCGACCCGACGTTCTTCGCGGTTCGCCAGGCCGTTGGCCTTGCGATCCTCTACGGGACCGCTCTGACGCTCGTGTACTGGTCGATGCGGCCTGATCTCGGCCGGCTGCGCGATCGCGTCGACGGCTGGAGACGCGGCCTCTACGATCGACTGACGGCGGGCTGGGACGGCGAGGACGTCGAGCTCGAGCGCGCGGCCGCGGCGCGCACCAGGCTGGCGCCCGCGTACGCGGTCATCTATGCCGTGTTCGTCACGCTCTGGGCCTGGGACTGGCTCATGTCGATCGATCCGCACTGGTTCTCGACGCTGTTCCCGGCCTGGATCTTCATGACCTACTTCCTGGGAGCGCTCGGCACGACCGCGATCCTGACGTGCCGGCTTCGCGCGTACGCTCCGTTCGCGGACTACGTCCCGCTCCGATACCTGCACGACATCGGCAAGATGGTGTTCGCGTTCACCGTGTTCTGGACGTACCTGTTCTTCGCGCAGTACCTGGTCATCTGGTACGGTCGGCTCCCGGAAGAGACGGAGTTCGTGAAGCTGAGGCTGTGGGGCGCCTACGAGCCGATCGCGGCCGCGGTTCTGCTGTGCGTCTTCCTGATTCCGTTCCTGGGCCTGCTCGGAATCCGCTCCAAACGGACGCCGCTGACGCTGACTCTGTTCTCGTGCGTCAGCCTGTTCGGCCTCTGGATCTTCCACTTCCTGCTGGTCGCGCCGACTCCGTACCCGGACTTCATCGCGTTCGGCTGGATCGAGGCGCTGATCGCGCTGGGGATGCTCGGGACGTTCGCGACGTGCTTCCTCACGTTCGTGCGCGCCTTCCCGCCGCTCGCGATGGCGGCCGGGCTGCCGACGGACGAGGGGGAGATGAAGCTGCGGAGAGAGACCGGTCCCCTCCACGACGTGTAGGCAGGACGATGAAAACGGGCGATTTCTATACGTTTCGGAATCTCCTCGTCGCGCGCCTTGAAATCGCCTCGTTTTGATCGTCCTGCCGTCCCAGGTCCGGGGCGCTAGCCTCTCGACCACCAGCATCGCCCTCCACCGCATGACCGGCGGCGACGTTCCGTTATGAGCCCGCCTCCCAGAAGCGCGCTCGTCACCGGCTCGAGCCGGGGGATCGGGAAGGCGACCGCCATCGCGCTGGCGCGGAGCGGAGTGCGCGTGGCCCTCACGGCGCGCGGGCGCGCGGACCTGGAGGACGCGGCGCAGGAGGTGGCGGCCGCGGGGCCCGCGCCCCTGGCCGAGCCCTGCGACCTCGGGGACCCGGTCGCGATCCGGCGGCTCTTCGAGACGCTCGACCGCGCGGGCGCCACGCCCGACATCCTCGTGAACAACGCCGGAATCGCCCGCATCGCCCCCTTCGACGAGGTCGACGACGAGGAGTGGCAACGGAACTGGGATCTCAACGTGATGAGCGCGGTGCGCTGCTGCCGGCTCGCTCTCCCGGCCATGCGGTCGCGGGGGTGGGGCCGCGTCGTGAGCGTGTCGTCGAGCGCGGGCAAGCGGCCGTCGGCCCGCTGGGCGGCCTACGCGCCCACCAAGGCGGCGCTCCAGGGACTGACGATCGTCCTCGCCGACGAGCTGCAGGGAACCGGCGTCACGGTCAACGCGGTCTGCCCGGGTCCCGTGCGGAGTCCGCTCTGGACCGCCGACGGTGGTCTCTGGTCGGCGGTCGCGCGGAGCGGGGAGGGGAAGGCGGAGACGCTGGCGCGGGTCGGGGGCTCGCTCCCCGCGGGACGCATGGGCGAGCCGGAGGAGGTCGCCGCGGCGATCGCGTTCCTGTGCTCGGAGGATGCCTCCTGGGTTCACGGCGCCATCCTCTCGATCGACGGCGGGAGCGTGCGGATGGTCGTGTGACCGGTGGTGGAATCGGGCCGCCGAGGTAGATTCGACGACGCCCGGACTCCATCCACGACCTTCGTGCCCGAGGATATGACCGCGATCCCCGTCGTCGATCGGCCCGCCCTGCGGAGCTACACCAAGCTCGTCGCCGCCTGCACGTTCCTCCTGCTCCTGGCGGGTGGCATGGTCACGAGCACGGGCTCCGGCCTCGCGGTGCCGGACTGGCCGTTGTCGTTCGGCGAGGTCATGCCGGCCATGCAGGGCGGTGTCCTGTACGAGCACGGTCATCGCATGGTGGCTTCGTTCGTGGGCGCGCTCGTCGTGATCGAGGCGCTCTGGCTGTGGCGCGCCGAGCCGCGGGCGTGGGTCCGGCGTCTGGGCTGGCTCGTCCTAGCCGGCGTCATCGTCCAGGGCGCTCTCGGGGGGCTCACCGTCCTGCTCCGGCTCCCCGATCCCGTCTCCGTGGCTCACGCGGGGCTCGCCGAGATCGTCTTCGGCCTGACGGTCGCGATCGCGCTCGCGCGATCCCGGAGCTGGATCGCGGACGGACCGCCGCGGGCGCTGGACCTCGAGGCGCCGCCGCTCTCCACGCTCGCCGCCGGCGCGTGCGTGGCGATCTACGTCCAGATCCTGGTCGGGGCCGTCGTGCGGCACACCGGTGCGGGCCTGGCGATCCCCACGTTCCCGCTCGCGTTTGGCCGGATCGCGCCGCCGCTCGAGTCGTTTCCGGTGGCGATCCACTTCGCCCACCGGGTCGGCGCCGTGATCGTCGCGCTTCTCGTCGCGTGGACGTTCGCGCGGGCCGTGCGCCGGCATCGGTCATCGGAGCTCCTGATCCGGCCGGCTGCGGTACTCGCCCTTCTCGTTTTCGCGCAAGTCGGTCTCGGCGGATGGGTGATCCTGTCCTACAAGGCGGCATGGGTGACGACCGCGCATCTGGGGACCGGGGCGCTCCTGTTCGCGACTTCGCTCGTCCTCGCGCTCCGCGCGCGCCGGCATCTCGCGCTCGCGCCCATGCCGTTAGAACCGTCGATCCGGCCTCACCTCGAGATCGCGGCGGCGAAGTGAGGACGGCGCTCAACGACTACCTGATCCTGACCAAGGTGCGGATCACGGCGCTCGTCCTCGTGACCGCCGCGGCCGGGTTCCTGCTCGCGTCGGGGCCCGGGCCGGACCTCGCGCTCCTCGCCTGGACGCTCCTCGGGACCGGCCTCGCGGCGAGCGGCGCGGGCGCGCTGAACCAGGTCGTCGAGCGCGAGGCGGACGCGAAGATGCGGCGCACCGCGAGCCGGCCGATCCCCGCCGGACGCATGACGGTCGCGCGCGGCAGGTCGGTCGGGGCCGGCCTCTCCGCCGTGGGCGTGGGGGTTCTGGCCGCGACCGTCAACCCGCTGACCGCTTTCCTCGCGCTCGCCACGGTGCTCCTCTACGTCGGCGTCTACACGCCGCTCAAACGGATGACGCCGCTCAACACGATCGTAGGGGCGATCCCGGGCGCGATTCCTCCAGTCATGGGCTGGACGGCGGTCACCGGTGAGCTGGGGCTGCCGGCCGGGGTCCTGTTCGCGATCCTATTCCTGTGGCAGCTCCCGCACTTCCTCGCGATCGCATGGCTCTTCCGCGACGACTACCGGAAGGGAGGGTTCCCCATGCTGCCGGTCGTCGATCCGGGCGGCGAGGCGACCGGCCGGCAGGTCGCGCTGTACTGCGCGGCGCTCGTGCCGGTCTCCCTGATCCCGACGTTCCTCGGGTTGACCGGACCGGTCTATTTCTTCGGCGCGCTGCTCCTGGGACTGGGGTTCCTCGCGGCGGGGATCATGATGGCGCTCCACCGGCGCGGGGCCGAGGCGCGCCGCGTGCTCCTGGCGTCGGTCACCTACCTGCCGCTCCTTCTGGCGCTGCTGGTCGTCGACCGCGCGTCCATCTGAGAATGAGCCTGCCCGCGCCGGTCGAGGTCGATGACCTCGGGTACAGCTATGGCGACCGCGAGGCCCTGAAAGGGGTCTCGTTCACGGTCGGCGCCGGCGAGCTGTTCGGCCTCCTGGGGCCGAACGGCGGCGGGAAGACCACGCTCCTCCAGATCCTGACGACGCTGCGCCGGCCCACGCGGGGGCGGGCGCGCGTCGCGGGCGCCGACGTCGTCGAGCGCCCGGCCGAGGCGCGCCGCGGGATGGGCGTCGTATTCCAGCACGCCGCGCTCGATCCGCAGCTGTCGCCGATGGAGAACCTGCGGCACCAGGGGCACCTGTACGGGCTCCGGGGTCCGGCCCTCGCCGAACGCGCCCGGGAGCTGCTCGATCGGCTGGGGGTCCTGGACCGGGCCGATGACCGGGTGAAGACGCTCTCCGGAGGGCTCAGGCGGCGGGTCGAGCTCGCCAAGGGTCTCCTCCACGGACCGCGTGTCCTCCTCCTCGACGAGCCGACGCTCGGGCTCGATCCGGGCGGACGGCGGGATCTGTGGAAGCACGCGCGCGCGCTCCGGGAGACGGAGGGCGTCGCGATCCTCGTCACGACCCACCTCATGGACGAGGCGGAGGCATGCGACCGGATCGGGATCCTCGATCGCGGCGCGCTCGTCGCGCTCGACACGCCGGCGAGCCTGAAAGACGGGATCCGCGGCGACGTGATCTCCCTCGCCTCCGACGACCCGCGGCGGCTGGCGGACGCGATCCGTGAGCGGTTCGACAGCGAGGCCTCGGTAGTCGACGGCGCGGTCCGCATCGAGCGGCGGGACGGAGCCGAGCTCGTTCCCCGGCTGGCCGAGGCGTTTCCGGGCGTCATCCGCTCGATCACGGTGGGCGCGCCGACGCTCGAGGATGTGTTCGTCCAGCGGACGGGCCACCGCTTCTGGGAGTCCACGGCGCAGTACGGGGAGGAAACGTGAGCGGGTTCGCGCTGCCGGCCGCCACGCTCTGGTGGCGCGAATGCGTGCGCTTCTATCGCGACCGCGCCCGCGCGGTCAGCTCGCTCGCGACCGCGGTCCTGTTCTGGGTGCTGATCGGCTTCGGGCTCGGCGGGTCGTTCGCGCCGCAGGGGATGCCGGCGGGCATGGGGTCAGTGGAGTACCTGTATCCCGGAACGATCGTCTTCCTCGTCCTCCTGACCGCGATCGTGGGGACGTTCTCGCTCATCGAAGACCGTCGCGAGGGGTTTCTGCAGGGCGTCCTCGTGGCGCCGGTCCCGCGCTCGTCGATCGTGATGGGGAAGGTCCTGGGCGGCGCGACGATCGCGGTCGTCCAGGGCGCGCTGCTCCTGCCCGTGGCGCCGCTCGTCGGGATTCCGTACCACGCGGGCGGCATGGCGCTCGCGCTCGTGGCGCTGCTTCTCACGGCGTTCGCGTTCAACGCGCTCGGGTTCGTCCTCGCCTGGCGCATGGAATCGATCCAGGGGTTTCACGGGATCGTGAACCTCGTTCTGATGCCGATGTGGTTCCTGTCGGGGGCGCTGTTCCCGATGGACGGCGCGGCGCGCGGGCTCGAGCTCCTGATGCGCGTGAACCCCGTGACCTACGGCCTGGCCGCGTTCCGGGAATCGCTCTACGCGAGCGCCGCGGTGGGGCCGGTGGCGCCGGGGTACGCCTGGGCCGTGACCGCGTCGTTCGCCGGCGCCGCGTTCCTTCTCGCGGTCGTCGCGGCGCGGCGCTGATGGGGGTCCACGACCTGCCGGCGCTGAACGCCGCGCTCAACGCCACGGCGGCGGGGCTCCTCGTGATCGGTCACCGTTTCGTCCGACGCGGGAACATCGTCCGTCATCGGGCGTGCATGCTGGCCGCGTTCGTCGTGTCGAGCCTGTTCCTGGTCTCGTACGTGGTCTATCACCTCGAGGCGGGCTCGGTGCGCTTCACGCATCCGGGCTGGCCGCGGGTCGTGTACCTCGCGATCCTGGCGACCCATGTGCCGCTCGCCGCGCTCATCCTCCCGCTCGCGCTCGTGACGCTGGGGATGGCGCTCGCGGGGAGGTTCGACCGCCACGTGCGGCTGGCCCGCTGGACGTACCCGCTGTGGCTCTACGTGTCGGTGACGGGTGTAATGGTGTACTTGATGCTCTATCGCCTATGGCCTTCGGCGGAAATAGGTTAGCAGAACAGGAGGAGGTCAGATGAGAATCGTCGGCAGGGAGGTCGGCGGCGATCCGGCCACCGACATCGGCTACTATGGGATCCGGCGCGCGGACGCGCCGGAAGGAGCCGGAGACCGGGGGAAGTCCATCGTGATCTGGATGCGGGACGAGAGTGGCGCGTGGAAGATCCACGCGGACGGCTACAGCGCGGTCGCGGGACCCGAGGAAGCGCCGTGAGCGAGGCGACGTTCGCGGTCCTTTACGCGGTCCTGTGGGGCGTTCTGTTCGCGTGGCTGTTCCGGCTGGACCGGAAATCGAAGCGCCTCCAGGAAACGACCCGGAAGATCAAGCGGAACCTGCATTCGGGATGGCCCGACCCGGAGGAGTGACGGAGCGGGGCCGGCAAGGATGGCGGAGAGGGCGGGATTCGAACCCGCGAGACGCTGTTAACGTCTACGCGATTTCCAGTCGCGCTCCTTCGACCACTCGGACACCTCTCCGCGAAAAGAGGAATGTAGGGAGGGCGAGGGGAAGATCCAAATATCGGCGGGATGGGCGCCCCACCCCGGGTGGGATGGGCGCCCCACCCCCACCTTCAGTGGGATGGGCGCCTGCGGCGCCATCCCGCCGCTCGCCGCGGGGCTTCTGGCCGTCCCCGTTTCCACGGCGGGCCTCCGGCCCGCGCGATCGACGACGCTCGAATCCAGGCGAGCGAGCTCGCCTTTCTCCGAGCGTCGTCGATCGGTCCCTTCGGGACTCTCGTGGAGACGGGGATGGCGGAGGGGGTGGGATTCGAACCCACGATACGCTGTTAACGTATACCGGTTTTCGAGACCGGCGCCTTCAACCACTCGGCCACCCCTCCAAGAGGAGGGCGGAGAATCTCGCTTCCGGGGAGCGGGATTTCAACCGCTCGCGGGGATGTCCGCGGAGGAACGGCGGGCGCGGAAGAAGTCTCGGAGGAGCGCGCCGCACCGGTCGGAGAGGACGCCGCGGACGATGTCGACGCGGTGGTTGAGACGCGGGTCGTCCGGGATGCTCGCGAGGCTCCCGCTCATGCCGGCCTTGGGATCGTCGGCGCCGTAGACGAGCCGGTCGATCCGCGCGAGCACGCACGCGCCCGCGCACATCGCGCACGGCTCGAGCGTCGAGTACAGGGTGACCCCGTCCAAGCGCCACGATGCGAGCGACCGCGCGGCTTCGCGCAGGGCCAGCACCTCGGCGTGCGCTGTCGGGTCCCGCCGCCCTTCGGTGCGGTTCCGGCCGCGGCCCACGATCTCGGACCCGCGGACGGCCACCGCGCCGACCGGCACTTCGCCCTCCACCTCGGCCTCGCGGGCCTCTTCGAGGGCGATCTCCATCCACGACTCGTGTCCGCGGTTCATCCGCCCGCCTCCCGGGGAAGGGGCCGCTTCTCGACTCCGAGCGTGACCTTGATCTGGTGCGTCCGCCCGTCGTCGACGAGCGGGATCCGCGCCCCGCTCCCGGATTCCTCGGACGAAGCGCCGGCGCCGGCGGGATCGGGAGCGTCGGCCCCCAGGGCGCGCGGCGTGGCCAGGGATCCGGCCCTGGTCATCTCCCGGCCGTCGATGACGACCCTCTGGATGCCGCGCATGACGCCGGAGGGGTTCGCGACGTCGATGTTGTAGCGCGCGGAGTGATACGCGAACGAGATGCGGAAGCCCGGCCAGTCGCGCGGAATGCAGGGGTCGAGGTGCAGGACCTCGCCCCGCAGGCGGAAGCCGAGGATCCACTCGATCCCGGCCCGATACATCCAGCCGGCGGACCCCGTGTACCAGGTCCAGCCCCCACGGCCGAGGTGCGGCGGCTCCGAGTACACGTCGGCGACGGCGGCGTACGGCTCGACCTTGTAGCGGTAGATCCCCGCCCGGGTCGAGGCCTGGTTGATCGGATTGAGGATCGAGAACAGCTCGGCGGCCTTGTCTCCCTCGCCGAGCTCCGCGAACGCGATCACCGACCACAGGGCGCCGTGCGTGTACTGGCCGCCGTTCTCGCGAACGCCCGGCAGGTATCCCTTGATGTATCCGGGGTCGACGTCCCAGTCGTCGAAAGGAGGGGTGAACAGGAGCACGAGGCCGTCGCCTCTTCGTACCAGATACTGCTCGACGGCGCGCATCGCCTGCTCGGCGCGCTCGCGCGGCGCCGCGCCCGAGATCACCCCCCAGGACTGCGCGATCGAGTCGATCTTGCACTCCTGGCTCGTGTTCGAGCCGAGCGGCGTGCCGTCGTCGAAGAACGCGCGGCGGTACCAGTGCCCGTCCCAGCCATGGCGCTCGACCGCCTCGTCCGTCGACGCGAGCCAGTCGCGCCAGCGCGCGACCCGCTCGTCGTCGGCTCGCCTCTCGGCGACGGGCAGAAAGCGTCCGATCGTCAGGTGGAGGAACCAGGCCAGCCAGACGCTCTCGCCCTGGCCTTCGTCGCCGACGCGGTTCATGCCGTCGTTCCAGTCGCCCGAGCCCATGAGCGGGAGCCCGTGCGGGCCCACGCCGAGGCTCACGTCGATGGCCCGCGCGCAGTGCTCGTACAGCGTGGCGGTCTCGGACGTGACACGGGGCTCGAAGTAGCGCTCGCTCTCGCCCTCCGCCAGCGGCATGCCCTCCAGGAACGGGATCTCCTCGTCGAGGACGTCGTCGTCGCCCGTCACTTCCAGGTAGTGGACCAGCGCGAACGGGAGCCACGCGCGGTCGTCGCTGAACCGGGTGCGCACCCCGCGTCCCGACGGCGCGTGCCACCAGTGCTGGACGTCGCCCTCCACGAACTGGCGCGCCGCGCAGCGGAGCAGGTGCTCGCGCGTCGTCTCTCGCCGGGCGACGATGAGAGCGGTGACGTCCTGCAGCTGATCGCGGAACCCGTACGCGCCGCCCGACTGATAGAACGCCGAGCGCGCCCAGACGCGGCAGCTCAGCGTCTGATACAACAGCCACCGGTTGAGCATGATCGTCATCGACTCGTCGGGTGTGCTGACTTTGAGGGCCCCGAGCACGTCGTCCCACATCGACTGAACGGTGGCCAGCGTCGCGTCGAGATCGGCGGTGCGGTACTCGGAGACCAGCCGGCGCGCCTCTTCGCCGTCCGCTCCCTGGCCGAGCAGGAACACGACCTCGACCGTCCCGCCGGCGGGAACCGTGACAGGTTGGCGCAGCGCAGCGCACGGATCGAAGCCACCGCCGACGGCACCCGAGAGCGCGCTTCCGGGCTCCATCCCGGCGGGGTATTCGAGGTTGCCGTTCCGACCGAGGAACTCCCCGCGATCGGTCGTCCACGATTTCTGCTTTCCGCGCAGGTCGGCGAACGCGACCCGCGCTCCGAACTCCTCGCTCCAGCGGTTGTGGGCGAAGACCGCCTGCGTGGGCTCGTCGATCTCGGTCCAGATGAAGGGGGCCGAGTTCTCGCGGAGGACTCCGAGGACCCACTCGGCGTAGGCGGTGACGGTCAGCCGGCGCGAGCGGTCGGACAGGTTGCGGATAACCAGGCGCGAGATCTTGATCGGGTCCTCCGGAGGCACGAACTGGACGAGCTCGAGCGCGATCCCGTGACTCTGGTGCTCGAACCGCGAGTAGCCCTGACCGTGTCGGGTCACGTAGGGTGTGGCCTCGCGAATGGGGAGGGGCGTCGGCGTCCAGACGATGCCGGCATCCTCGTCGCGGACGTACAGCACTTCGCCGGGAGGGTCGTTCACCGGGTCGTTGGACCAGGGTGTGAGCCGATTCTCGCGGCTGTTGACAGCCCAGGTGAATCCCGAGCCCGATTCCGATACGGTGAATCCGAAATCGGGGTTGGCCACCACGTTCACCCAGGGCGCCGGCGTCCATTGCCCCTCGCCGAGCACGGTCACGTACTCGCGGCCGTCGTCGGCGAAGCCCCCCAGGCCGTTGAAGAACGACAGGTGGAGGCGCGGAGGAGGAGCCTCGGGCTCGGGCTGGGCCGGCGGTCGGGACGGGGCCGCGACGTAGGCCTGATCCCGGAGCGAGGTCTCGAGCTGCTCGGCCAGCGATCCATGGTGGCTCAGGAGAACCACGCGCGCCGTGGCGTGGATGAGATCGCGGTCCTCGGGCGGAAGCTGGTCGCCGCGCAGGATGAAGACCGTCCCGTGGCCGGTGTGCGAGTCGTGCACGGTCCTGGACTGAGTGACGCGGACGATGCGCTCGAGCCAGTCCTGAAGCTCGTCGCTGTACGAGAACTCGTGCTCGTTCAGCACTACGAGATCGACTGCCAGACCCTTCCAGCCCCAGTACTCGTGCGCGCGGAGGAGCTGTCGGACGATCTCGCGGTCGCGGATCTGATCGATGCGCGCGAGGACGATCGGCAGGTCTCCGGAGATGCCGTAGCGCCACAACGCGCGCTGGCCCCGATCCATCCGGGCGAGGACCGAGGTCGGGGGCCGCAAGGTCGGATCCAGGTACAGGATCCGCCCCGCGAGACGCTGGAACATATGAGCCTCGTTGGCCGAGATCCCGAGGTGGTGCAGGAGCACCTGCGCCTGGGTCCATGCCAGCGCGGCCTCGCGTTCGAAGGTGGCGGGATCGTGATACTTGTCGGCGAGCGCCACGGCCTTCTCGCGCGAATCCGCGACCAGGGTCGAGAACGTCACGACCACGGTCTCCCCTGGCCGCAGGCGCACCAGACGCCGAAGACTGAAGATCGGGTCCAGGACCGCTCCGGTCGTGTTCGAGAGCGGCCGCCCGTCGACGATCGTGCTCGGGGTCCCGAAGCCGACGCCACGGTCGAGGAATCGCGCACGGTCGGTCTCGTACTGAACCGCTTCGACGGACTTTCCCTCGACCGCAGCGACGTGGACGGCCCACACGGGCGTGACGTCGGACGCGCGCGGGCGTCGCGTCGCGAGGAGCGCGCCGTAGGTCGACAGGTACTCGGTCTGGACGAACAGGTTCTGGAACACGGGATGGGCGGCGTCCGCGGCCGGCGTGTCGAGCGCGACTTCCGCGTAGCTCGTGAGCTCGACCACGTGTTCCCGCGACCCGAGGTTCTTGATCGAGACGCGGCGCAACTCGCCGTCGTCCTCCGGCGAGACGATGACGTCGACGGTCGTGGCGAGCGCCGCGTCCCGCCGCCGGATCTCGATCCGGTCCTCCATGAACGCGGCCTCGTAGCTGTCCGGCACGACGGTCGTCGGCTGGTAGCCGGCCGACCACGTGTGTCCCGTGGTCACGTCGCGCACGTACACGAACGTCCCCCAGTGATCGCGGGTCGCGTCTTCCCGCCAGCGCGTCACGGCCAGATCGCGCCAGCGGCTGTAGCCGGCGCCGGCGTTCGTCATCATCACGTTGTAGCGACCATTGGACAGGACGTGCGTGCGCGGCGTCCGCTCGTGCGGCGTGCGGAAGCGGCGCTCGACCGGAGGCGTGACCTCGCGCACGTGCCGCACGGCGTGAACCTCCTCGGCGCGCGGTCGCTGCACGGCCACGTCGCGCGGGACGCGCTCCTGGAGCAGCAGGTCGTTCGCCCCGACGATCGGAACGCGGTGGAAACGCCGCTGCATGACGTCGTCGAGGAGAACGTTGGCGAGCGAGAGGATCGTCATTCCCTGATGATGAGCCATGTAGGCGCGCACGACCGCCGAGCGGCTGCCCTGCGGGACGCGCTCGGGCGTGTAGTCGATCGCCTCGTAGTATCCGAGCGATCCGCGGGCCCCCTCGGCCGCGAGCCGCTGGAAGTTCCGGATCGCCGAGCGCGGCGCGAACATGGCCGCCAGCGCGGTCGCATACGGGGCCACGACGAGGTCCTCGGACAGCCCCCGCGTCAGACCCAGTCCGGGAATGCCGAAGTGCGAGTACTGATAGGTGAGCTCGAAGTCGCGTGCATTGTAGGCGGACTCGGAGATCCCCCACGGAACGCCGCGCTCGGCCCCGTACCGGATCTGCCGCTGCACGACGAGCCGCTGGGTGCGGTCGAGGAGCGTGTCGGGCGGAGCCTGCATGACGAGGCACGGCATGAGGTACTCGAACATCGACCCCGACCATGACAGGAGCGCCGCGTCGCGGCCCAACGGGGTGGCGGGGCGGCCGAGCCGGAACCAGTGCTCGACGGGAACGTCGCCCTTGGCGATCGCAACGAGGCTGACCTGGCGCGCCTCCGAGGCCAGCAGATCGTAGTAGCCGCTATCGTAGTGGCCGTCGGAGATCCGGAATCCGATGGGGAAGAGCTTGCGCGAGAGATCGTAGAGGAACGCGAAGTCCATCTCTTCGAAGAGCCGCTGCGCGCGGTCGGCCAGGGACAGCGTGCGCTTGCGATGATTGCGCGCGGCGCGCTCGCCCTCGGCGACCGCGTCCGTGACCCTCCCCAGCCAGTGCAGGAGATCGCCGTCGTCGGACCCCTGACCGGGCTCGGCGAGCGCGCGAAGGGTCGCGAGCTCGGCGCGGGCCTCGTCGAGCGCGCCGCGCTCGAGTCCGGCCTGGAGTCGGTGCAGGCCCTCGGAGAAGCCCTCGGTGGACTGCGCGGACGCCGGTGGGGGAGCCGCGAGCAGGGTCGCCCACGGCGCCAGCGCGCGCTTGTCGCGAAGGTGGCTCCGCACGCTGTTTCGCACCGCGTTCGCCCAGTAGAGGAAGTCGCGCGCGGCCTCGACGCTCGAGTCCTCGGAGAACACCTCGGCCACGTCGACCAGATCGGCGGCCGCCTGCTCGAGCTCGATGAGTGGCGCGAAGCGCCCCGCGCGATCGATCGGAACCCCGGAGAGCGCTTCGTGGACCCGGGCGAGCGTGGCGTCGACCTCGCGCCGCGTGACGGGACCCTGGCGGGCCGAAGCGGCGGCGCCGATCGAGGCCTCCTCCGCGAGGGCCATCGCGTGATCGATCCCGGTGAGGATCGCGCCGAGCGGACTCGGGCCGGACGTCGGCTCCCGCAGCGCCTCCGCCATCGCGAGGAGGTGGCCGGCGAGGTTTCCGCTGTCGACGGTCGAGACGTACCGCGGCTCGAGCGGCTCCAGTCGATCCACGTCGTACCAGTTGTACAGGTGGCCATGAAATAGATCGAGACGGTCGATCGTGTCGAGAGCGCTTTCGATCCGCTCCGCCATCTCGGTCGATCCGATCCACGCGAAGTCGCGCGCGGCCACGACCGAGAGGAGATAGACGCCGATGTTCGTCGGAGAGGTCCGAAGCGCGATCACCGGGTCGGGATCGACCTGGATGTTGTCGGGGGGCAGCCAGTGCGTGGCCTCGGAGACGAGCGTCTCGAAGTAGCGCCACGTCAGGCGCGCGATGATGGCGAGGCCCTTGACCTCCTCGGGCTCGAGCGACTCCGCCGGCGCCTCTTCGATCGGATGACTGAGCCACAACGCGACGGCCGGCGAGGCGAGCCACAGCGCGAGCATGGGGAAGGCGAGATGGAAGGTCTCGGGTCGCACGACGAGGGCCACCGCGGCGGCGGCGAGACCGAGGAGGACCCCACGCCACATCGAGCGGTAGGCCGACGGCAGGTCGTGCATCGAGCCCTTGCCGGCGAGGGCGGCGGGGACCCATTCGAGGAGCTTCCGGCGGGACGCGATCAGTCGCCACAGCGTCCGCACGATCGCGTCGGTCATGAGGACCGCGCGGTTCGGCAGGAAGACGAGCGCGAGGCCGACCCGGGCGCCCGCCTCCAGGGCGTCGAGGACGACGCCCCGGATGTGCGCCCGCTTGGCGATCCCCCGCCGGCGGGGGAAGAAGCCGGCCAGGACCGGAACCGCGGCGGGCAGCGCGAGGGTCGCAACGACGAACCCGGTCCACACGAGCGGCGAGACCGGGAGCGTCACCCAGCCCACGACCAGGAGGACGAACGTGGCGGGGGCCGAGAGCGTGCGGCGCAGATTGTCGATCATCTTCCAGCGGTTGATCGCGGGCATCGACGAAGGTCGGCGACGTCCGTCGACCGCCGGCGGCGCGCCGAGGATCCAGGGGAGGAGCTGCCAGTCGCCGCGGGCCCAGCGGTGGACGCGCCGCGCGCTGGTCTCGTAGTTGGACGGGAAGTCGTCGTACAGCTCGATGTCCGTGGCCAGTCCGCAGCGCGCCCACGTGCCTTCGAACAGGTCGTGGGACAGGAGGGCGTTCTCCGGCACGCGATCCTCGAGCGCGGCCTCGAACGCATCCACGTCGTAGATCCCCTTGCCCACATAGATCCCCTCGCCGAATAGATCCTGGTAGACGTCCGAGACTGCAGCGCTGTAGGGATCGATGCCGGTCGGCCCGGCGAAGATCCGATGGTATAGCGTGCGCTCGCCGGACTGGGGGAGCATGGGCGTGATGCGGGGCTGGATGATGCCGTAGCCCTCGGTGACGCGCCCCCTGGCCGGATCGTAGCGGGCGCGGTTGAGCGGATGCGCCATCGCGCTCACCATCCGGTGCGCGGTCCCCGGACCCAGCCGGGTGTCGGCGTCGAGCGTGATGACGTAACGCACGTCGGCAGGCGGATCTCCGGCTCCGTCCTCGCGCGGGATGAACGACGTGTCGGTCGCGCCGCGGAGGAGGCGGTTGAACTCGTGCAGCTTCCCTCGTTTCCGCTCCCAGCCGATCCACGTTCCTTCGCGGTCGTTCCAGCGCCGACGACGGTGGAACAGCATGAAGCGCGGCCCGCCCCACGGGGCCGGACCGTAGAGACGGTTCAGCCGTCCGATTCCGTCGCCGGCGAGCGCGAGCAGGTCCGCGTCGTCGGGAAGGGTCTCCGTCGGCGCGTCACGCCAGTCGGACAGTAACGCGAAGCCGAGGTCCCCGTCGGCGTTGGCGAGGTAGTGCCGCTCGAGCACATCGAGCTGGTCGCTCACCCCCTTCAGGCTCGTCAGCATGGTCGGCACCACGACCACCGTCCGGTACTCGGGCGGAACCCCGCCGCGCATGTCGAGCTTGGGAAGCCGACGGGGCCCGATGAGCTCGGTCACGTCCCGGTGCACGATCGCGATCGCGAGGTCGGTGGCCGGGACGAGGGCGATCAAAGCGAGCGCGACGACGGTCGCCGTGCCCACGCCGAGGAGCGACACGTAGGCGAGGAGGAGGAGGAGGAGGAGCGCGCTGAGGAGCGCGATCGTCCCCAGATAGCCCGGCGTGGCCAGCGCCGTGTACGCGCGCCGGAGCCAGGTCCGGATCGGGGGCCGGTAACCGACCTCGCGCTCGAACGGCCTGCGCCCGGCGTCGACCAGCCAGAAGCCGAGGTCGCGCGCGCGCGCGGGGCGCCCGTCTTCGGCTGCGACCCCGGGGGCGACCGGCGCCTCCGCCGCCCGCTCGAGCACCGCCTCCGCGATCTCGATCTCGGTGCGGTCGCTCCCTCGGGACAGCTCCTCGATCGCGTGCCGATAGGCATCGCGAGTCGCGAAGTCCATCCGCGGATAGGTCTCGGTGGTTTCGCGCCTGAGGGTCGCCTCGACCAGGCTGACGCTTTCGAACAGGGTCGGCCAGTCGAAGCTCGCCATCTGACGCATGCTCGTGATGATGTTGGCCACGGTCGCGTGCGCGGCGATCTGGCTCGCGTGCTCGCTTCGGACGAGCGCCTCCGCGGTCGTGCCCTCCTCGGCGAGCCGGCGCTCGAGCCACGCGACGACCGGATTCGCGGCCGGATCGCTGTCGCGGAGCCGCTGAATGATCTCGACGACGAACGTCCGCTCGAGCGGGCGTTCGTCGTACGCCTCCAGCTCGCGCATCGCGTCCGCGGGTCGGCTCCCTTCTCCCAGGAGGCGGTCCGCGACCTCCCCGGCGCGGGTCCGCGCGCCACGCGACTCCACGACTCCCTGCGCGAGCCGGCGGAGGTTCTCGATGAGGACGAGACGCAGGAGTCCCGGGATCGCCCACAGCTCTCCGATCGTGAGCGGCGTGATCTCCTGGTACGAGCTCAGGAACAGCTCGAGCAGATTGGCGTCGAAGCGGCTGTCGGTGTGGGCCACGAACGCCCAGGCGATCCCGTAGGCGCGCGGGTGATCCGCCATGGGTCCGCCGGCCAGCTTGGGGAGCTCGCGGTAGTAGCCCGAAGGCAACGCCTCGCGGATCTCGATCAGCTGCTCGTCGATGATATGGAAGTTGTCGATCAGCCATTCGGCCGTCGGTGAAATGGAACGGTCCTTCTGGACTTCGTCGGCGAGCGCGCGGTAGGCCTGGAGGAGCGCGCGGGCATTGTCCTCGAACCGGTCGAGGAGCGGGAAGCCGCGCCGCCGGCCGCGGGGATGCACCCGCTGGCTTCTGGCCAGCGCCTGGGCATGTTGGGCGAGCCGCTCGGTCCCGTAGATCTCTGCGCGGATGGGCTCGAGCGTGGCTTGTGTGGCGGCGCGGACCATCGCGCGCAAGTTAGGACTTCGCGCGGTGGTGCGCCCTGAGGGAGTCGAACCCCCAACCTTCAGATCCGTAGTCTGACGCTCTATCCAATTGAGCTAAGGGCGCACGGCCGGGCGGGAACAACGAATATACGCCGTACCGCAGGTCGGGCAAACGTCGCGAGCCCGCATTCGCGTGCCGCGGATGCTACGTTCACACGATGCCGAAGTCCGACGAACGTCCTCTCCTGCTCGTCGACGCCGCGATTCCCGACGGACCGATCGAAAGCCTCGAGGACACGGCGGAGGTCGTGCGCTTCACGGGCGACGGGGAGCTCGAGCGGCTGATCGCCGAGCGCGGGGAGCGGGTCGTCGGGCTCGGCGTGCAGCTGACGACGAAGATCGATGAAACCCTCCTCGCACGGCTCCCTTCGCTCCGCGTCGTGGCCGACTACGCGGTGGGGTACGACAACGTGGACCTCACCGCCGCCGCAGCGCGCGGCGTGGCCGTGACGAACACGCCCGACGTCCTGACCGACGCGACGGCGGATCTGACCTGGGCGCTGATCCTCGCGGTCGCGCGGCGCGTGGTCGAGGGCGACCGGATCGCACGCTCGGGCGCGTGGAAAGGGTGGCATCCCGGCCAGCTCCTCGGAAAGGAGCTGACGGGCGGGACGCTCGCGATCCTCGGTATGGGGCGGATCGGCGCGGCGGTCGCGCGCCGCGGGTTCGCGTTCGGGATGCGGATCGTCTACTGGAGCCGCAGCGCTCACCCGGAGCTGGAGCGGGCTCTCCGCGCTCGGCGGCTCGACCTGGCCCGGGCTCTCGGCTCGGCGGACGTCGTCTCCATCCATCTCCCGCTCAGCGACGAAACCCGCGGTCTCGTGGGGGCGCGGAACCTCGCGCGCATGAAGCCCGACGCGATCCTCGTCAACACCGCGCGCGGGCCGATCGTCGACGAGGACGCCCTCGCCGACGCCCTGGATGAGGACCGGCTCGGCGGAGCCGGTCTCGACGTTCACGCGAAGGAGCCCGCCGTCCATCCCCGCCTCGCGGCGTCGCGGCGCACGGTCCTCCTCCCGCACCTCGGGTCGGCGACCGTCGCGACGCGCGTACGCATGGCAGAGGTCGTGGCACGGAACCTCGCGGCGGTCGCCCGCGGCGCGGCGCCGATCGATCCGGTGTCGATTTCTTGACACTCCGCGAGCCCGCGGACTAGCATCCCCACAGCCCGCCGGAGTGATCACCTTTGCCGATTCGACAGGAGGAGCGAGTGGGGACGATCACGATGGACGCGCGGGCGATCGATCGGGCGCTGACCCGCATCGCCCACGAGATCGTGGAGGTGAATCACGGGGTCGAGAACCTCGCCATCCTCGGGATCCAGCGGCGCGGCGTGCAGCTTGCCACACGGATCGTGGACGAGATCGAGCGCAGCGAGGGGGTGCGCCCGGACATCGGGGTCATCGACATCACGCTCTACCGCGACGACCTGGAGACGATCTCGGACCAGGCCGTGGTCCAGAAGACCGACATCCCATTCGACGTCGAGGGCAAGGTCATCGTGCTGGTCGACGACGTGCTCTACACCGGCCGCACGGTGCGCGCGGCGCTCAACGAGATCATGGACTTCGGCAGGCCGCGCCGGATCCTGCTCGCGGTGCTGGTCGATCGGGGGCACCGCGAGATCCCGATCAGGGCCGACTTCGTCGGCAAGAACGTCCCCACGTCGCAGACCGAGCAGATCAAGGTCAAGGTGGAGGAGCTGGACGGCACCTGGGAGGTCGAGCTGGTCGACAGGGGCGCGACGAAGGAATGACCTTCCGCCGGCCCCATCTGCTGGGCCTGGCCGGGCTCGAGGCGGGTGAGATCGGCGATCTGCTGGATCATGCCGAGGCGTGGTGGGAGGCGGCGGGCACGCCCGGGTGGCGGGCCGATCCGACCCCGGCGATCGCGCGGCTCTTCGTCGTCAACCTGATCCTCGAGCCCTCGACCCGGACCCGGTGCTCGTTCGAGATCGCCGAGCAGAGGCTCGGCGCGGAGCACGTATCGCTTCGCGACGAGGGCCTGAGCCTGATCAAGGGCGAGACGATGCTCGACACCGGCCGCACGCTGCGCGCGATGGGTGCCAACGTCTTCGTCGTCCGCCATCCGGAGGTCGGCGCGCCCGCGCGGCTGGCCGAGGACCTTCCGGGCGTCCATGTCATCAACGCGGGCGACGGCACCGGCGAGCATCCCACGCAAGGGCTCCTCGACCTCATGGTCCTGAGACGACGGTGGGGGGCCCTGAACGGGCGTCGGGTCGTCATCGTCGGCGACGTCCTCCACAGCCGGGTCGCTCGATCGGCGGTCCACGGGCTCCACGCCTTCGGCGCGACGACGGTCCTCTGCGGTCCGCGTCACCTCCTGCCCGAGGTCGGAGGCTGGCCGGGTGCGACCGTGGCCGAGGACCTCGACGCCGCGCTCGAGACCGCCGACGCCGTCATGGCGCTCCGCATCCAGCGCGAGCGCTTCGCCGCGGGCGAGGAGCTCCCCGACCGCTCGGCATACCGGCAGCGCTTCGGTCTCAACCGGGACCGCGTGGCGCGGTTGCCGGCCGATACGCTGATCCTCCATCCCGGACCCTTCAACCGGGACGTCGAGATCGACAGCGACGTGATCGACGGCGGCCGGACCGAGGTGTGGACCCAGGTGCGGGCGGGCGTGGCGGTCCGGATGGCGGCGCTGAACGCGCTGGCCGAGATCGATCTGGAGAGCGGGGCGGGAGCGGGCGCTTGAGCTCGGCGGCACTGCTCCTGCGCGGCGCGCGACTCCTGGATCCCGGCGAGCGGAGGGACGGGAGCGCGGACGTGCTCGTCCGGGCGGGCAGGATCGAGCGCGTGGGGGGCGCCATCGGAGACGCGGCGGACGCCGAGGTCGTCGACCTCACGGGGATGCTCCTGACTCCCGGCCTCGTCGACGTCCACGTGCACCTGCGGGAGCCGGGCCAGGAGGCGAAGGAGACGATCGCGACCGGCGCAGCGGCCGCCGCGGCGGGCGGCTTCGTGGCGATCTGCGCGATGCCGAACACCGACCCCGTGATCGACGGCCCCGAGCTCGTCCGCCTGGTGACGGAGCGCGGGGCGGAGGCGGGCCCCGTGCGCGTCCATCCGATCGCCGCCGCCACGGTCGGCTCGCGGGGCGAGCGGCCGACCGACGTCGAGGCGCTCGCGGCGGCGGGCGCGGTGGCGGTCTCCGACGACGGCCGCCCGATCTCGGACCGGACGCTCCACGCCGTCCTCGAGCGGGCCCGCGCGGCGGGGATCCCCGTCGCGGACCACTGCGAGGCGCTCGGGCGCTCGGCCGGCGGGGCGATGTTCGCGGGCCCGCTGGCCCGGCGCCTCGGGGTGGGCGGAATCCCGCCCGAGGCCGAGAGCGAGGCGGTCGCGCGCGACCTCGCGGCGCTCGCGCGGAGCGGGGGGCGGCTCCACGTCTGCCACGTCTCGACCGCGGGATCGGTCGCGCTGATCCGACAAGCGAAGGACCGCGGCCTGCAGGTCACCGCGGAGGTGACGCCTCACCATCTCGTGCTCACGACCGAGCGCGTCGCGGAGTGCGGGGCCGAAGCCAAGATGAATCCGCCGCTCGCCGCCCCCGAGGACCGCGAGGCCGTGCGGGCGGCCCTCGCCGACGGTACGATCGATTGCGTGGCTACCGATCATGCCCCCCACACCGAAGCCGAGAAGCTTCGCGGCCTCGCGGCCGCGCCGTTCGGCGTCGTGGGCCTCGAGAC
The DNA here is from genome assembly GCA_036556305.1 of Gemmatimonadota bacterium. Lineage (GTDB taxonomy): Bacteria > Gemmatimonadota > Gemmatimonadetes > JACCXV01 > JAHWKZ01 > JAICNR01. The sequence continues at coordinate 123,623 of DATBJO010000090.1, read as the reverse complement.
GGCGTTCGCCGTCCTCTATTCCGTCCTCGTGGCGGAGGGGAGGCTCCCGCTCGGGACGCTGATCCGCCGGCTGACCGTCGACCCGGCCCGCGCGCTCGGCCTCGAGCCGCCCGCCGTCCGGCCGGGGGCCGCGGCGAACCTGGCCGCCTTCGACATCGACGCCGAGTGGACGGTCGACCCGGGGCGATTCCGCTCGCGGGGGAGGAACTCGCCGTTCGCGGGCTGGCGGCTCCGCGGACGCCCGGTCTTCACGGTCGCGGGCGGAAGGATCGCGTACGACGGTCGCGCGGCACGCGAGGGCCGGGTGGCGGGGCGGCGATGAGCCCCGCGACCTACAGGAAGCGAGTCTTCTCGGCCGACCTGTCGGTCGGCGACGCGGTCGAGGAGCTGTTCTGCGTCGAGCGCGTGGAGCGGCGCTTCACGCAGGGCGGCGGACCCTATCTGCGGGTCTCGCTCGTCGACCGGACCGGGTCGGTGACGGCGGTCGTGTGGGAGGAAGTGGAGGCGATCCTCGAAGCGCTGGTCGAGGGCGGCTACGCCCGCGTCAGCGGAGCCGTGGGGGAGTATCGCGGAGGTCCCCAGCTGAAGATCACGGGTGCCGAGCGCTGGACGGAAGCCGTCGACCCGGAGGACTTCATGCGACGCGGACCGGTTCCGGGCGAGGTGTCCCTGGAAGGCATCCGCGAGCTGACGGCGTCGATCGCCGATCCCTGGATCGCGCGCGTCGTCCGCTCCTTCCTCGACGACCGCGATTTCGCCGCCGCGCTCGCGGCCGCGCCGGCGGCGAAGGTGAATCACCACGCCTACGTCGGCGGCCTGGCGGAGCATACGCTGTCCGTGATGCGGCTCTGCGCCGACGCCGCCGAGCACTACGGAGACCTCGACCGGGATCTCCTGGTCGCGGGCGCCTTCTTCCACGACATCGGAAAGACCGCCGAGATCGCCGTCGAGCCGGGCTTCCCCTACACCGAGGAGGGCACGCTCCTCGGGCACATCCCGATCGGATACGCGATGCTGCGCGAGCGGATCGCGCGGATCGACGGCTTTCCACAGGAGATCGCGACCGACCTCGGCCACCTCGTCCTCAGCCATCAGGGGGAGCTCGAATGGGGGAGCCCCGTCCAGCCGCGGACGATCGAGGCGATGGTCCTCCACTTCGTCGACAACCTCGATTCCAAGGTCGCCACCGCGCGCACGAACCTGGCGGGGATCGAGGCCGGTCACGGGCCGTTCGTCCGCTCGCTGGGCCGCTCGCTGTTTCGCCGCGCTGCGCGCGAAGCCCCGGTCGAGCCGCCCGCGCGGGTCGGCGGCGGGCCCGACCGCGACGAGCCCACGCTGTTCGATCGCCTCGAGTGAGCGGCGCGCCGTGAGCCGGTTCCAGCAGCTGGTCGACGAGGCGCGCGCGCGGATCCGCGAGACGACGGTGGAGGAGATCCATCGGCGGATCGAGAGCGGCGACCGCTTCTACCTGATCGATGTCCGCGAGGAGGGCGAGTGGACACGGGGCCGGATCCCCGGCGCGAACTGGCTCGGCAAGGGCGTCCTCGAGCGCGACATCGAGCGCGCGATCCCCGATCCCGCGGAGGAGATCGTCCTCTACTGCGGCGGCGGTCATCGCTCCGCGCTCGCCGCCGACGCCCTTCAGAGGATGGGCTATACGAACGTGTGGTCGATGGCGGGCGGGATCGGCGGCTGGTTCAGGGCGGGCTTCCCCCTCGATCAGGGGTGACAACCGCCCCCCCGCGGGCCGAGTTTATCTTCGGATGAGGCTCGCTCACGGCATCCACTGGGTCGGGCTCCTCGCGATCGCTTGCTCGGTCTCCGGGCCGGACGACGAGGAGAACCCTCTCGCCGGCCTGCCCGAAGCCTGGCAGGCGTGGCTGGCGAGCGGCATCTCGGATTACGAGCTCGCGATGCGCCGCACGTGCGGCGAGTGTCCGCCGACCTCGGCCCTGGCGGTCGTGGTCACGGTTTCGGGTGGTGTCAAGACCGTCAGCCTCGCGTCCAACGGCGAGCCGGTCGAAGCCCTCCCCCGGACGTATCCCGACGTCGAGGGTCTGTTCGACCTGATCGAGGAGATGGTCCTGGCGGGAGCGGACGTCGAGGTCGACTACGACGACGAGCTGGGCTTCCCGCGCTCCATATCCGTGGACCCGGTTCCCGACGCCGTCGACGACGAGTTCGGCTACGTGATCGACGGCCTCGTCGTCGGCCGGCACGCGCAGCTCCGGAACGAGCTCGCCGCGCAGCGCGAGAAGTGGGCCGCGCAGCGGATCGAGGATTATCAGCTGACCTTGAGCCGGGCCTGCTTCTGCCCGGCGGAGGGCGCCGGCCTCGTCGTCCTCACGGTTTTCGAAGGCGAGCCGGTCGAGTGGGTCTACTTCCTCTCGGGAGATCCGCTCGAGCCCGAGTGGGCGGCGGTGTTCCCGACCGTGGACGGCCTCTTCGATTTCATCGCGGACGCGATCGACCGGGGCGCGGAGGAGGTCTCGGTCGCGTACGACCCCGAGGTCGGTCTGCCGATCGAAGTGCGGGTCGACTATCGCCTCGCGGCGGTGGACGAGGAGATCGCGTACCGGGTCGAGAAGATCGTGCGCATCGGCTCGGGCGGGGAGCCGTCGCCCTCCCGGGAGGCGGCGAGACCGGGCTCGCCGCGGTGATCGGATGTTCCAGAACTCGCTGACCCGCCGTTTCTGGAGCCCGGGCGAGCGCGGCCCGTGGAGCCGCTCCTTCGTGACCGCGCTCCTGCTCCACCTCGTGATCGTCGCCGCGCTCGTCCGCTTCGCCGCCATGTCCTCCGCCGAGTCCGAGGAGCAGACGACGACCTGGCTCCTCATCGGCCCGCCGGGACCCGGCGGCGGGGTGAACGAGCTCGCCGCACCGGGCGCGGTCGCCCCGGCCGAAGACCCCGGTCCCGGAACGCCGGTCGAGGAAGAAGCGGTCGAGGAGGAAGTCCCGCTCGTCGAGCCGCTCGAGACGCCGGACGTCGTCGTCTCGGACTCGGTCCCCTTGCCGGCCCTTGCCGCGGCGGCGGACAGCGTGGGTGGGTCCGCCGAGGGCGCGCCGGGACTCCTCGCGGGCGGGGGGGGCGGCGCGGGTGGCGGCTTCGGAGGCGGAACGACGGGCGGGATCGGCGGCGGCAGCGGTGGTCAGGGGATGGTGCGCCCGCTCCACCTCGTGGTCCCGAGGATCCCGCGCGACGTGGACGAGCGGCGGGCCCGCGGCCGGACCGTGAGGCTCCTCCTCGAGGTGCTCCCCGACGGGACCGTCGGCGAGCTCCGGGTCGAGGAGGGGAGCCAGATCCCGGCCCTCGACACGGCGGCGGTCGCCGCGGCGCGCCAGCTGCGGTACTCGCCGCCCGCCAGCGAGGGCATCACGACTTCCGTCTGGACGCGCGCGGTGATGCGCTTCTAGGCCGGCGGTGACGACGCGGCGCTAACCGCCCTCGCGGGACGCCAGCCGGTATTCCCGCCACGCGACACCGGCGCCTTCGACGAACGAGCGATGGGCCGGGCTCCACCCGATCTCCCCTCCACGCCGGCTGACCAGCGACTGATCGAGGATCATGGCGTCCGCCGCCGGACCGAGCTTCTCGCGCGCCTCTTCGAGCGGGACGGCGCGCGTCTTGCCGCCTCCTCCCGCGGCCTCGCTCGCCGCGCGCGCGACCTCGATGACCCGCATCGGATGACCGTCGACGCCGTGGAAGATCCCCGCGGCGCGCGCGTCCACGATCCGCCGGTAGAGGGTCGCGAGGTCCTCGCGGTGGACGAGCGACCAGCGGTTCGAGCCGTCGCCGATGTAGGGGGCGGCCCCCTCGTCCGCGGCCTGGGAGAACATCGGCATCACGAGACCGCCGCGGCCGCCATACACCACGCCCGGGCGGACGACGGTCGGGGTCAGGCCGGCGCCCTCCCCGGTCTGGGCCAGCACGCGTTCCTCGTGAGCGGGCCTCCACGCGACGACCGCGGCCGGGCGCTCGATCGGATTCTCCTCGTCGGCCGGCCCGTCGCCGGTCTCTCCCAGGACCCAGCATCCCGACGTGTAGACGAGATGGGCGTCCCGCATCATGTGCGAGCGCGCCGCCTCGATCAGCGTGTCGACGGCCGCGGCGTCGGCTTCCGCCGGCCTCCCGTAGTCCATCGCGAGATGGACCACCACGTCGTGCCCGGCCGCCGCTTCGGCGTAGGTCTCGGGCTTGGTCAGATCCCCCCGAAGCGGCTCGGCCCCCAGCGCCCGAACGCGCTCCGCATTCTCCGGCGAATGGTGCATCCCCGTCACGTCGTGACCCGCGCGCACGAGCTCGCCAGTGACCGCGGACCCGATGTATCCCGAGGCGCCCGTCAAGAACACCCGCATCGTCCACCTCCTCTTCGTCCATGCCCCACCGCATCCGAGGCACCATATTGACGCTTCCGGACGAGCCCATCAAATGGAGGAATCATGGCCAGGATCGAGAAATCGGATCGCGAGTGGCGCGAGCGCCTGACGCCCGAGCAGTACAGGATCACCCGCCAGAAGGGAACCGAGCCGGCCTTCACGGGCCGGTACGCCGACCACCACGGCGACGGGGTCTACCGATGCGTCTGCTGCGGCGCCCCCCTGTTCGACTCGACCGACAAGTACGACTCCGGCTCGGGTTGGCCGAGCTTCACGCGTCCGATCGAGGGCGATCGGGTCGACGCCGCGCCGGACGACTCGCACGGGATGCGCCGCACCGAGGTCACGTGCGCGGCGTGCGACGCTCATCTCGGCCACGTGTTCCCGGACGGCCCGCAGCCTGCGGGCGAGCGCTTCTGCATCAACTCCGCGGCGCTCGAGTTCCAGGACCGCGAGGACGAATCCTGAGCTACCGATCCCCGAGCGAGGAGTGAGCATGGCCGAGAGCGCGTTCGACGTCGTCGTCATCGGCAGCGGTCCGGGCGGGTACGTGGCTGCGATCCGCGCGGGACAGCTGGGTCTCCGGACCGCTCTCGTCGAGCGCGATCCGTTCCTCGGGGGGACGTGCCTTCATCGGGGCTGTATCCCGACGAAGGCCCTGCTCGAGAACGCCGCCCGCTACCAGGATCTCCTGCACGCGGAGGACTTCGGCCTGAAGATCCCGGGCGCGGTGGAGGTCGACTGGAATCGCGTCCAGGCGCGGAAGAAGGGGGTCGTCCAGCAGCTCGCCGGCGGCGTCAAGGGACTCCTCCGCAGGCAGAAGGTGGAGGTGATCACGGGCTGGGGGCGGATCGAGGGGGCACGGAAAGTCGCGGTCCGCGGCGGCGGGCCGGGGGGCGAGATCGTCCGCACGCTCGCGTGCGGGAGCATCGTGATCGCGACCGGATCGGTGCCGCGCGGGATCGGTTCCGCGCCGTTCGACGGGGAGCGGATCCTCTCGTCCGATCACGTCCTCGAGCTGACGTCGGTCCCGGAATCGATGGTCGTCGTGGGCGCGGGTGCGGTGGGCGTCGAGTTCGCCTCGATCTACGACCACTTCGGGACGGAGGTCACGCTCGTCGAGGCCCTGCCCCGGCTTCTTCCGATCGAGGACGAGGAGGTCTCCGCCGAGCTCGGCAAGGCGTTCGGCAAGCGCGGGATCGACGTCCGGACGGGCACGAAGCTCGCCGGGGCGGAGCGGACGGCGAACGGCGTCAGGGTCGCGCTCGAGGGAGACAAACCGGGCGCGGTCGAGGTCGAGAAGCTGCTGGTGGCGATCGGACGGGCGCCCGTCACCGACGGGATCGGGCTCGAGAACGTCCGCGTCCGGCTCGACCGCGGGTACGTGCAGGTCGACGAATGGTGCGAAACGGGGGAGCCGGGAGTCTACGCGATCGGCGACGTGAATCCGACCCCGTGGCTCGCCCACGTGGCGTCGATGGAGGGCGTGATGGTCGTCGAGCGGATCGCGGGCCGTGACGTGCGGCCGGTCCCGTACGACGAGACCCCGAACTGCACGTACTGCGATCCCGAAGTGGCGAGCGTCGGTCTCACCGAGGCGCGCGCGCGGGAGGTGGGCCACGAGGTCCGCGTGGGGAAGTTCCCGTTCCTCGCCAGCGGCCGCGCCAGGATCGCGGGGCACACCGACGGATTCGTCAAGATCGTCGCGGACGCGCGCTACGACGCGGTCCTGGGCGTCCACCTGATCGGCTACAAGGCGACCGAGCTGATCGCCGAGGCGGGCGCGGTGCTGAGGCTCGAAGGGACGGTCGAGGAGCTCATCCAGACGATCCACGCGCACCCGACGCTCGCGGAGTCCGTCCACGAGGCGGCCCATGCCGTCTACGGGCACGCGATCCACGTCTAGACCCGGGGCGCCGGCGAGAAGGTATGACGAGAGTCGCGAACATCCTGACCGCAGCCGGCCTGGCGGCCTGCTCGGGCGCGGGGTACTCCCCGACGGATCCCGGGAACCCGTCGCCCTCGGGCCAGACCCTGTCCGTGCGGGTCGGCGAGACCGCCGCCGTGGGCACGACCGGCGTGACGATCGCGTTCGACGCGGTCGTAAGCGACTCCCGCTGCCCGCTGGACGTCCTCTGCGTGTGGGCGGGGAACGGCCAGCTCGCGCTGACGCTCACGAACGGCTACGGCGCGACGACGGTCGACACGCTGAACACGACCGTCGAGCCCCGGAAGACGGATTTCGCCGGGCTCGAGATCCTGCTCCAGGGGCTGGCTCCGTATCCCACCGGTGAGCCGATCGACCCCGGCGACTACGTCGCCACCTTCCGCATCGACGCCGACTGATCGACGTCCGGTCCGGCCCCCGCGCGGGGGAGCGCGTATGATCATCCCGTGCGCGCGGTGGACTGGATCTTCCTCGCCGGCTCGTTCGCCGAGCTGACGCTCCTCGCCTCGCTGGTCGTCTCGATCGTCGCACCCCGGCGGCGCCTCTGGCCGCCGCCGGCGGGATCGGCGCGCGCGTTCGCCTGGATGTGGGGCTGGACGCTGGTGGCCTCGGGCGCGGGCCTGGTCCTCGCGATCGCCGACTACGGTGCCTGGATTCTCGACGATCAGCTGTGGATCGTGGCGGGGAGCATCACGCTCGCGCTCGGCGCCGGGCTCGCCGACTGGGGCATCCGGACGCTCGGCCGGATGACCTCGTCCGGCAGGGGCGGCGTCTTCTCCGAGGCCGGCCCCTACCGCTGGTCGAGGAATCCCCAGTACATGGGCGACGTTCTCATGACGCTGGGCGTCGTCCTCATCGCCGACTCCTGGCGCGTGGCCGCGCTCGGCTGCGGCGGGATCGCGTGCCTCCTCCTCGCGCCGCTCGCCGAGGAGCGCTGGCTCGTCGAGCGCTACGGGGACGCGTTCCTCGCGTACCGGCGACGCGTCCCCCGGCTCGTGGGTCCGCGGAGGACGTAGCGCGCTTGCGCCGCGTGGAAGAGGCCCGGAGATTCCGGCCTCCATCATTTTCTCTCCACCGTGGAGGTCGAGAATGCGCAAGCTGTTGCGCGTCGTGCTGTGGATCGTGACGGTGCTGGCGGTCGTCGTGCTCGGCGGGCTCGTCTATCTCGGGCTCGCCTATCCGAAGCAGCAGGACGCGCCGGACGTCCGGATCGAGGCCACGCCCGATCTCCTGGCACGCGGCGACTATCTCTTCAACCACGTCACGATCTGCGCCGAATGCCATTCACCCCACGATCGCGATCGGGTCGGAGCCCCGATCCCGGCCGGGCGGATCGGCGAAGGGGGATATCCGTTCTCTCTCGGACCGGCGGGGATGCTCTATTCGAAGAACATCACCCCCACGGCGCTCGGCGAATGGACGGACGGCGAGATCGTCCGCGCGCTGCGGGACGGCGTCTCGGAGAACGGCGCGCCGCTCTTCCCGCTCATGCCGTACTTCAACTACCGCCAGCTGAGCCAGCGCGATCTGACCGCGCTGGTGGCATTTGTGAGGACGCTGGCCCCACGGGAGAACCCGGTTCCGGGGCGACACCTCGCGTTCCCGATGAACCTGATCGTCCGTCTGATGCCGAACCCGGCGGGCCCGTATCCCGAAGCGCCGGCTCGATCGGGGACCGCCGAGTACGGGCGTTACCTCGTCACGGCGGCGAGCTGCGGGGACTGCCACTCCCCGATGGACCGCGGGGAGCCGGTCCCCGGACGGGCGTTCTCGGGCGGGAACCCGTTCCCGACCGGCGACGGCTGGGTGTCCGTTTCCGCGAACATCACTCCCGACAGCGCGACCGGGATCGGCGCCTGGACCCGCGAGCGGTTCGTGGGCGCCTTCAAGTCCCGAGCGCCCGGACCGGGAGAGGCGCGACCGTTCGAGCCCGGCGAGAGACGCACGGAGATGCCGTGGCGCGCGTACTCGGGAATGACCGAGGAGGACCTCGGCGCGATCTATGACTACCTGCGGACGGTGGAGCCCGTGCGGAACGAAGTCGTGCGCTACGTGCAGGAGGAGGAGATGGAAACGGAGTGAAGCGCTTCGCGATCCTGCTCGGGGCGCTCGCGTGCGGATCGGGTGATCGGACACCTCCGGCCGACGTCGAAGTCGCGTACGGCGCGCGGTTCGACCTCGGACAGGGCGAGCAGGCCCTGATCGGCGGGGAAGCCCGCGTGACTTTCGCGCGGATCGCCGAGGAGTCGCGCTGTCCGGCGGGTGTCCGCTGCATCCGGGCCGGGAACGCGGCCGCCGTCTTCGGGGTCGAGAGCCCGGCGGGGACCGCGACCTTGACCCTCAACACCGACCGCGAGCCGCGCCGGGCCGTCGCCGCGGGACTGGCGCTCGCCCTGATCGGGCTCGGGCCCCCGCCCGTCGAGGCAGCGGCGGTCGATACCGCGGCGTACGAGGCCACGCTCGTCGTCGATCACGCCCCGTGACGAGCGCCGGTTCCTTCAACCGAAGTCATCGACAGGAGATCTCCGAGCATGAATCAGACAGCACCCGAGACCTTCCGGGTCCGGTTCGAGACGACGGCAGGCGACTTCGTGGTCGAGTCGCGGCGCGGATGGGCGCCACGCGGAGTCGATCGGTTCTACAATCTAATTTGTGAGGGATTCTACGACGAGGTGCGGTTCTTCCGCGTCATCGAGGGATTCATGGCGCAGTTCGGAATCGCCGCCGACCCCGGCACGGCGCCCGGATGGCACCGTGATCGGATCGAAGACGACCCGGTGACCGAGAGCAACACGCGGGGGCGGGTGAGTTTCGCCACCGCCGGACCGGGGACGCGCACCACGCAGCTGTTCATCAATTACGGCGACAACTCACGGCTGGACGGACAGGGCTTCGCGCCGATCGGGGAAGTCGTCGAGGGAATGAGCGTCGTGGACGCGCTCCACGCCGGGTATGGCGAGGGCGCCCCCCGGGGACGCGGGCCGGATCAGGGACGGATCCAGAGCGAGGGCAACGCCTACCTGGAGCGGGAGTTCCCGAGCCTCGACTGGATCCGCCGCGCCACCATCGTCGAGCCCGCCGGCTGAAACGATCTCCCCGGGCCTGCGGTTGTAGCCGCAGCCGCGAGCCCGGAAGGCGGTGCCGATCGCGGTCTCGAAGGAATAGCTCTCCGCGTCGGCCCTCTCCAACCGGCCCGGGTCGCCGAGATCGTAAAGGTAAGCCGCCGCCTCGCGTTGACCGCGCAGGCCGAACGGATCCGGGATCGCGTCGCGCTCGATGCCGATCGCCGCGAGGTAGGAGCGGATCGCCTCGGGCTCGCACGGATAGCCGTGCGTGTGGAAGAACCAGACCCTGGGGCGCCCGCGCATCCGGTCGACTTCGCGCAGGTAGCCGCGCGGATCTTCCCGGTGGTCGCCGCCCTGCATCCATTCCAGATCGGGAGCGTAATAGCGCATCGCGAGCTCGGCGGCGTGGTAGACGTAGATCGCGTCCCCGGGCCGGTGACGGGCGCGGAGCTCCGCGAGCACGGGACGCGTCTCCTCCGCCCGGTAGGGCGGCGGCGCGAGGGCGACGACGGCCCCGGCGGGCATCGCAAAGAGCGCGAGCAGGGCCACGGCGGCGATCGCGCGCGCCCGGCCGCGGAGGCGCGCCCGCAGGTCGTCGGCGCCGGCCATGGCGGCGATCAGAAGGCAGGGCTCCATGAACATCGAGACGCGGTTGAAGAGCGGCAGGATCCGGAAGGCGGCCCCGAGGACGCCGACGCCGACCGGCACCGCGAGGAGGGCGACCGGCGCGCCACGGCGGCGGACGAGGGCCCAGGCCCCCGTCGTGCCGAGGACCGCGAAGGCGGCGACGAACAGCGTCTCGGGGAACGATTTGGGAACAACGAGGATGAGGAGATGAGAGAACAGGCGGAGGAGCCGGAGAGGCACCCACAAGGGGGCGACCGGACTCGCCCAGGGGACGGGCGGGAACGAGTTGTGCCACGAAGCGCCCAGCGTGCCGCGCGTCTCCTCGCGGACGACGAGCAGGGAGGCGGCCGTGACGGCGACGGCTCCGAGGGCCCATCCGGCCCCGAGCGCGAGCGCCGGTCGGAGCGGCCGACCGGCGCGGAGGCGGCGCGCGAGGATCACGCACGCGAGCCCCGCCGCCACGAGGACCGCCGGCTGGGAGGCGAGAATGCCCGCCCCGCCGAGAAGTCCCCAGGTCGCGGCCCTCCTCACGGTCCAGCGCTCCTCCTCGAGGCGGAGGGCGAGGAGGACGAGGAACAGGGTCACCGCGACGTCGCTCGAGTACTGCTTGGCGTTTCCGGCATACCAGACGAGCGAGGGACTCGCGGCGAACGCGAGGAGGCCTCCTGCGAGCGCCACCCCGCTCGTCCAGCGGGCGGCCACGCGCCAGAACAGGAACAGCGCGGCGAGCGAGGCCAGCCACGGGAAGAGCCGTAGGCCGGCGCCGCCGTATCCGACGAGGGCTGCGCCCAGCTTCTCGAGCGCGAGGAAGCCCGGAGCCGCCACCTGGTTCATGTCGAGGGTCTTCAGGACGAGACCGGCCAGATCCCGGTCCCGTACGTTGAGCGCTACGCCGAGCTCGTCCAGCCACATCGAACCGCGCGCGGCGTACTGAATCGTGCGCAGGACCGCTCCGAAGGCGAGGATCGCGACGATCGACGCGATCCACGGTCTCCGACGGTCCACGGGGGCGATCGACTTCGGCACCCCGGAGGATAGCGGGATTGAACGAATCGCGCGATATCCCGAGTTCGTCCTCGGAGGGGCGTAGGTCGCTGGCGCGGCGCGGGCGCCCTCTCCAGCTTTGCCCGACTGTGAGCGCGCACCGTGTCCTCATGATCGAGCCGATCGGGTTTCGCTCCAATCCCGAGACGCTCGCCGACAACGCCTTCCAGCTCTCGTCCGGCGACGAGTCCCCTCAAGCGATCGAGACCGCGGCCCGCGAAGAGTTCGCGCGGCTGCGCGAGGCGCTCGAGTGCCGGGGCGTCGAGGTCGAATGGCGCGCGGCAGGGGCGAACCGCGAATCGCCCGACGCGGTCTTTCCGAACAACTGGTTCTCGACGCACGCCGGCGGGCGACTCGTCCTCTATCCGATGCGGGCGCCGAGCCGGCGTCTCGAGCGCCGCGCCGAGATCGTCGAAGTGCTGCGCGGGCGGTATCCCCACGTGCTCGACCTGACCGCGCACGAGGCGGAGGGCCGCTTCCTCGAAGGCACCGGCAGCCTCGTGATCGACGATCGCGCCGGGATCGTCTACGCGAGCGAGTCGCCCCGAACGGACCGCGGCCTCGTCGCCGAGTGGGCGGAGCGGATGAACCTCGAGCCCGTCGTCTTCCGGGCGACCGACGCCGACGGTCGCCCGATCTACCACACCAACGTCGTCATGAGCGTGGGCGGCGATTGGGCGGTCATCTGCATCGATGCGATCGATCCGCTGGACCGGTCCGAGGTCCTCGCGACGATCGCCGAGACGGGACGAGAGGCGATCGACATCACGCGCCGACAGCTGGAGGCGTTCTGTGGAAACGTCCTGGAGCTCGAGAGCGGAGCCGGTGAAAGGCTTGTGGTGATGTCCGATCGGGCCTACCATGCTTTCGCCGAAGAGCAGCGCGCGCGCCTGGAGAGTGGCGCGTCCATCGTCCACGTGGACCTCAAGACCATCGAAACGCACGGCGGCGGCGGCGCGAGGTGCATGCTGGCTGAGCTCCACTAGCGGGGAGACGAGAATGGAAACCTTCGAGAGAATCGTCGGCTTCCTCGATGGGATCGTGTGGGGCTCGGGCATCACGATCGGCGGCGAGCTCCTGCCGTACGTCGTCATCGCGCTGATCGGGACCGGCCTGTGGTTGACCGTCTATCTGGGATTCGTGCAGCTGCGCAGGTTCTCCCACGGCGTCGCCGTCACGAGCGGAAAGTACGACGACCCCGACGAGCCGGGCGACGTTTCGCACTTCCAGGCGCTGTCGACCGCGCTGTCCGCAACCGTCGGAATCGGGAACATCGCGGGCGTGGCGATCGCGATCCACTGGGGCGGCCCGGGCGCTCTGTTCTGGATGTGGGTCTGCGCGTTCCTCGGCATGGCGACGAAGTACACCGAGGTGACGCTGGCGCAGCATTATCGCAGCGTCACCGGATCCGACAGGGACCCGAGCAAGTGGGAGGGGACCGTGGCCGGCGGGCCGATGTACTACATCGAGCGCGGGCTCGGGCCGAAGTGGAAGCCGATGGCGGTCCTGTTCGCGCTTCTGCTCGGCATCACCGCCTTCATGACCGGCAACGCGATCCAGGCGAACACGATCGCCGACTCGATGGAGGCGACCTACGGGATCCCCGTATGGGGCACGGGGCTGGCGACGTCGATCCTCGTGTTCCTGGTCATCATCGGGGGGATCCACAGGATCGGGAGCGTGACCGCGGTGCTGGCTCCGCTCATGGCGATCATCTACGTCCTCGGCGCGTCGATCATCCTGCTTCTCAACTACGACACGTTCATCCCGAGCCTCACGCTCATCTTCCGCGAGGCGTTCAATCCGTCGGCCGGGATCGCCGGGACCGGCCTCGGCGTCTTCCTGACCACGATGATGTGGGGGGTCAGGCGCGGGCTCTTCTCGAACGAGGCGGGTCAGGGCTCCGCGCCGATCGCGCACGCCGCGGCAAGGACCGACGAGCCCGTCTCCGAGGGTGTCGTCGCGATCCTCGAACCGTTCATCGACACGATCGTCATCTGCACGATGACCGCGCTCGTCATCATCAACACCGGCGTGTGGGACGACACCGTCACCACCCAGATCGCGCTCTCGGGGGGGGATCTCTCGTACGTGAGCGAGAGAGTCGAAGGCGGTTATCATCCGATCGCGACGCCCGGCGCGACGCTCGAGTTCGAGGCCGGACGCCCCGTCGCGACCGGGCCCGGCGCCCCCCGGATCGCATGGCACGAGGTCGCCCTGGAGGAACTCTACGAGGACGCCGGCCTCACGCTCCCCTTCAGCGGATCGATCGACGCCGGGCGAGGAATCGCGACGTCGACGGACGGGCGGGAATATCTCACCCTGTACGGGCCGGCCGTCGAGAGCGGTGCGCCGCTCACGATGCTGGGGTTCCGGCACGGGATGCCGGGCGAGTGGGGGGATTTCATCGTGCTCCTGTCGGTCGCCCTGTTCGCGGTCTCGACCGCGATCTCGTGGTCCTACTACGGCGACCGCTGTGCCTACTACCTGTTCGGGAAGTCGGCGCTCATCCCGTACAAGGTCGTGTACGTGATCATGCACTTCATCGGCGCGGTCGTCCCGCTGGCGGCCATCTGGGCGCTCGGCGACGTATTCCTGGGCATCGTCATCCTGCCCAACCTCCTCGCCCTCGTTCTCCTGTCACCCAAGGTGAAGGAGCTGACGAACTCGTATTTCGAGCGGCGGCCGTGGCTCGAGAACTACGAGGCGCACAAGCGCGCCGTCGAGGAAGTCAGGGCCGGAAAGCGCAAGGCCGCTCACTGAAGCTCAGGCTTTCGGGCGGTTCCCCATCCACGCCGCTCGCAGCATGGCTTCCTCGGGCGTCGGGTTCTCGCGCACGCTGAAGCCCGGGCCCGCAGGGTCGTAGTCGATGCCCAGCTTGCCGTAGTACTCGGCGAGGGGGAGCGGCTCCGCGTTCACCACGTACCGCTGGAAGAAGTCCGCGATCTCGGGGAACGTCATGTCGACGAGCACCTGGTGGAAGGTCGCGTCGTCGAACGGCTCGGCTTTGCCATACCGCTGCATGAGCTGGAGCAGGACGTCCTGGAGATCCACCTCGCCGTTCGACAGCTCGAGCAGTCGGATGTCGAGAAGGCCCGCGACCAGCGCCCCGCGCATGTAGATGTTCCCGTACTGCGCCTGTCCGTCGTCGCTGTACGAGGTCAGCGCCAGCTTCTCCAGCGGATACGTCGGATCGAACTGCGTCTGATCGGCGGAGATCTTCTGCACGAGCTCGGTGAAATAAGCGTCGAGCGGCTTGAGGCCTGCGCGGAGCTGGACCATGTGCGACTCCCACTCGGTCACGCCCTCATACAGCCACAGATGCCGGGACGGAACCGGCTTCTCGAAGTCGAAGTGCTCGATGATCTCGCTGTGGATGTTGAGCGGCGTCACGATGTGCAGGAACTCGTGCGCGGCGATATCGGTGATCGCCTGCCCGTATCCCTCGGACCAGGGGGCCTCCGGGAGGACGTACTCGCTGGAGTACGAATGCTCCCATGCCCCGTACGCGACGCCCTGCTTCGGGGGATCCTCGAAGTGATAGAGGAACACGTAGCGGTCGACGGGGAGCCCGTCGAGGAAGTCGGCCGAGGCGTTGAGCATCGACGCCATCGATTCGAGCAGCATGTCCGAGCGGATCGTGCCCGCCTTCGCGTACGTGTAGATCTCTATCGGCGCACCGCCGACGTCGGTTGTCGCGACCGTCAGCGTGCCGCCGGCGAGGATCGGCGAGTCGACGAGGAAGTCGTAGTCCTCGGCGAGATAGGCCCCGTCGGTGCCCTTCCGCAGCGCGGTGCCGACCGTCCAGCCCTCGGGGACGACGACCTCGAGCCGGATCGGCGCGTCCTGCATCCCGATGGGGAAGCCGAGCACGGCATGGGCGTTGAACAGGACGTGGTCGGCCTCGATCGACGTGCCGGCCATCGGGTAGATCGTGTGCTCCTCGACGGGAGTGTCCCAGGTCTCGGCGATCGTGTAGCTGATCTCCCGCACCTCGGGCGGAGACGCGAAGCGCCACTGGTTCGTCGAGACCTGTTCGACCGGAACCTCGCGGCCCTGGGCATCGGTCGCGCGGAGGTTCGAGACGAAGCGCCCGACGTCCATCACCTGATACGTCCCCGGCGCGGTGGCGGCGAACTGGAGCACGTCGCTTTCGGCCGGCAGGCCCTCGACCGCCAGCTGCACGTGGAATCTGTCGTCCCCGCGCTCGCGGAGGTCGACGCGATAGCTGAGCGCCGGGACCGGCGACGGGGACTGGGCGGCGAGCGGCGCGGCGAAGACGAGCGCGGCCGCGACGAGCGCGGGCGCGCCGCCCGGAACGCGAGAGAAGGCAAGCGACATGCGGGCGCTCCTTGGCGAACGGTCGGTTCAGGGTATCGGGCTCGGCGGATGGACGTGGAAACCGACTCGGGCGTTCATCCCGATTGGCGAAACCCCCGGGATCCGTGCATTGTTCCCGCCAATGCGCCTCCACAGAGAATCCGTTCGCGTCCTGGTCGCCGCCGCCGCCCTGATCGCCGCGGCGGCCGCCACCGCGAGGGCCCAGGGTCCACCCGACTCGGCCGCGGCCGCCGCGGCGATCGCGCAAGCCGCGAGCTCCTTCAGCCGGGCCCTCGAGCGGGGCGACGCCCGGGGGATGTCCGCGCAATATCTCGACGACGCCACGCTGGTCCCCCCGAGCGGCCGGCTGGTCAGCGGTCGGGAGGCGATCCTCGCCTTCTGGACGCCGAGGAACCCCGAGTTCCACACGCTCGAGCATTCGCTCGCGACCGATCGCCTGGAGGTTTCGGGCGACGTCGCGGTGGAGGTCGGCACCTGGCGTCAGAGGTCGCAACTTCGCGAAGAGGAGCCGCGCGAGTCCGCCGGGCGCTACGTGGTCGTGTGGCGGCGCCTGCCTGACGGGACATGGAGAATGCAGCTCGATACCTGGACGGCCCCGTTCCCCGAAGACTGACCTGCGGGTTATCTTGAACCGCCTACGTCCGCCAGCCCGTACGCCAACACCGTCAGGAGGAGCCGGTCCAGGATGATCGGGGTTAGGTATGTGTGGGTCTGGGCGCTCGTCCTGGCCGCGCTGTCGGCCTGCGCCATTCGACAGAACGAGCGGGCCGAGCGGGTGGAGTCGGGTCCGAGCGAGGAGGTGTTCCTCAGGGAGGGCGAGTCGGCCTCGCTTCTCGATGGCCAGGTCGTCGTCACGCTGGCCGACGTCGAGCCGGGCAACCGGATCGCGGAGGTCACGCTCCGGCTGGCGACCCCGGACGGCGGCTCGACCGCGGGCACGGTGGAGGTCGTGCGCAATCAGAACTATTCCGAGGCCCTGCGGTTGTCCCCGTACGCGGTGCGCGTCGTCGAGTACCCGGGAGTGGATTCCGCGCGCGTCGTCGTCACGCGCGAAGCGCCGGACGTCGTTCCTGACTGACCCGACCCCTCGAGGGCGGCGGCCGACGAAGTGAAGATCCCCGAGATCCTTCTGATCGAAACCGAGCACCGGCCCGGGAGCCTCGCGGGCGTGCTCCAGGTGGTCGGCGAGTCCGGACTCCTGGTGGAGAACCTGAACGCCGTACGGCGGGACCAGGACCGCACGGTGTGGGAGCTCACGCTCGAGTTCGACGAAGTCGTCGACCATGCTCTGATCGAGCGCATCGACCGCCTCCCCGGCAGTCGCGTCATCGGAAAGTCCGACCGCGTCTTCGAGCGGCATCGGGGCGGGAAGATCGAGACCGTGGCCAAGGTCCCGTTGACTTCCGTCCAGCAGCTGCGGGACATCTACACTCCGGGAGTCGCACGCGTCTGCCTCTCGATCCGGGACGAGCCGGCGCTGGCCCGCGAGTACACGAACATCGCGAACACCGTCGCCGTCGTGACGAACGGGACGGCCGTACTGGGGCTCGGAGACATCGGCCCCCTGGCCGGCCTCCCCGTCATGGAGGGGAAGGCCGCGCTGTTCTGGCACCTGGCCGGAATCTCGGGGGTCCCGATCCTCATCGACGAGGCCGATCCCGGGCGCGTGACCGACATCGTCGCCGCGATCGCGGGCGGCTTCGGGGCGATCCAGCTCGAGGACATCGCGGCGCCGGAATGCTTCCAGATCGAGGAAGAGCTGCGACGGCGCCTGGACCGGCCGGTCCTCCACGACGACCAGGACGGAACGGCGGTCGTGACGCTGGCGGCGCTCATCCGCGCCGCGGCAGAGATCGGGCGGCGCATCGAGGACTGCGTCATCGGACAGATCGGGCTCGGCGCGGCCGGGATCGGGATCGCGCGGCTGCTCCTGCACAGGGGGGTCGGAAGGATGCTGGGCGCCGACGTCGACGAGGGTGCGCTCCCCCGTTTCGAGGCGCTCGGCGGAACGCGCTCGTCGCTCGACGAGATCATGAAGGTCGCCGACGTGGTCATCGCAACGACGGGTCGCCGGAACCTCATCCCGCCCGCTTCCGTGCGACGCGGCCAGATCATTCTCGCGCTCTCGAATCCCGATCCGGAGATCGAGCCCGTGATCGCGATCCGGCAGGGAGCCGCGGTGGCCGCCGACGGGAAGTCGGTGAACAATCTCGCCGGTTTCCCGGGACTCTTCCGGGGTGCCCTGGACGCGGCCGCTCCACGCTTCTCGGCCTCCATGCTCGTCGCGGCCGCGGAGACCCTTGCGAGCCGGGCCCCGGAGGGCCGGCTCGTCCCCGATCCTCTGGACAGGGACGCGCATCGGGCGGTCGCAGAGGCGGTTCGCCGGGCGGCCACGGCCGGTTGAAACGCGAGGGGCGGATCGAGAACGGCGCGTTCGTCGCTTCGTGGTCCACCTCGAGCGCGCCCGGATCGCCTCGGTCACGCCTGGGCGCTTCGAGCGGGCGGCTCCTCGCCGCGGGCGCCGGGCGGGCGTAGTTTGACGCCCGCGATCCGATTCGAACCGCAGCCGGAGGACGGCGAGCCCCGCATGAGCGATCCATCGACGAGCGTCGAAACGCCCGAGATCGTCGTCCCGGACGGCCTCGATCTCGAGCCCGAGCGCCTGCTCGACCTCTACTGGTACATGCTGCTCAATCGCCGGCTCGAAGAGCGGCTCGTCAATCTCTACCGTCAGGGCAAGGTGGTGGGCGGCGTGTACCGCTCGCTGGGCCAGGAGGCGGAGTCTGTAGGGACCGCGTACGCGCTCGAAGCCCGCGACTACGTCAGCCCGCTGATCCGCAATCTCGGATCGATCCTCGTCAAAGGCGCCGCGCCGGCCGACATCCTCAAGCAGTACATGGCCAAGGGGACGGGTCCCTCGAAGGGCAAGGACCTGAACATCCATTTCGGCGATCTCGCCAAGGGATTCATCGGACCCGTCTCCATGCTGGGCGACATGATCCCCGTCATGGCGGGAGTCGCGCTGGGCAATCGCATGCAGGGCAGGGATTCGGTGTGCCTCGTCTACATCGGGGACGGGGGATTCTCGACGGGGGCTTCGCACGAGGGATGGAATTTCATCTGCGTCAATCGGCTGCCGGTGATCCTCGTGGCGGAGGACAACTGCTACGCTTATTCCACGCCGACCGAACGGCAGATGGCGAATCGGAGCATGGTGGACCGCGCTCGCGGATACGGCTGCGCGGGCGTCCAGCTGGACGGCAACGACGTCCTGCAGTGCTGGGGCGGGGCGCGGGAAGCGGTGGCGCGCGCGCGCGCGGGAGAGGGCCCGACCTTGATCGAGGTCAAGACCTATCGCCGGAAGGGACACGCGGAGCACGACGATCAGCGCTACGTGCCCAGAGAGGAGCTCGAGGCGTGGGAAGCCCGCGATCCGGTCCAGCGGTACGAGCAGTGGCTCGTTGGTCAGGGGATCGTGGATCGCGCCCAGCTCGATCAGATCGACGAGCGGATCCGGCGTAAGCTCGACGCCGCCGTGGAGGAGGCGGAGAAGGCGCCCATGCCCGAGCCGCGGACGGCCCTGGACGATGTGTGGTCGACTCCGCGCTGGTCGCACGCCAGCCCGAACTATCACGATTTCACAAAGGAAATTGTATGAAGGCGGGCGGGGTCGGCACACTGGCGGCAACCGCTCTGGCGCTCGTTCTCCCGGCGTGCACCGCGAGGGTGAGCGGGGAGGGCATCGCCAACGTCCCGGGCGAAGAGATCTGGAAGACGGAGATCGAGCTCCAGCTGGGGGAGCGCGCGATGGTGGACGACGGCCGGTTGGAGGTCACGCTCATGAGCGTCGGCGTCGACGAGGCCGCCCTCATGGTCGAGGGGCAGAGCGGGGCGCGAGAGGAGCGGGTGCGAACGGGAGCCGGCGGAAGCCTCCATGTCCCGCCCTACGAGATCCGGCTCCTGGAGATCGGAATCGACGATTCGGCACGTTTGCAGATCAGGCGGCAATGGGGAGAAAACCGATGAGAGCGAATACCGCAATCGGGCGGCTCCTGACGGTCGCGGGCGCGACCCTGGTGACCGCGGCCTGCGTCCTCTCGGTCAACGAGAGGGCCGACGAAAGGGAAGGGTACCCGGGCGATACGATCTGGCGGCAGGAGATCGAGATGCTGGAAGGTCAGGTCGCGCACATCGACAGCCGCGCGCTGTCGATCTATCTCGAAGACACCGGCGTCGACTCGGCGGTCGTCACGCTGACCAAGGCGGGCGTCGAGCGCACGGTCACGCTGAGGACCGGGCTCGCGGGCGAGGAGACGATGCCTCCCTACTCGGTGCGGCTCGTCTACACGGGAATCAACGGCAGCGCGACGATCGAGGTCGCGAAGTTCCGCCAGTGACGGCCGGGGAGCAGCGTTGAGCGCGCCCGAGCGAGGCGGGACGACGACCTACCTGGAAGCGATCCGCCAGGGACTCTGGGAGGAGATGGAGGGGGACGACCGCGTCTTCCTGATGGGCGAGGACGTCGGCGTGTACGGCGGCGCGTTCAAGGTCACGGACGGCTTCCTCGAGCGCTTCGGCGAAGAGCGCGTGATCGACACGCCGATTTCGGAGGCCGCGATCGTGGGCGCTTCGGTCGGCGCGGCGATGATGGGTCTGCGGCCGGTCGCGGAGATGCAGTTCATCGACTTCATCAGCTGCGCATTCGATCAGCTGACGAACGTGGCCGCCAAGAACCGTTACCGGTGGGGACAGCCCACGCCGATCGTCGTCCGCGGCCCGGCGGGCGGAGGCGTCCACGGCGGACCGTTCCACTCGCTCCAGGCCGAGTCGTACTTCGCGCACACGGCCGGTCTCAAGGTCGTCTGCCCGGCGACGGCGTATGACGCCAAGGGACTGATCAAGGCCGCGATCCGGGACGACGATCCGATCGTCTTCCAGGAGCACAAGTTCCTGTATCGGCGGATCAAGGAGGATCTGCCCGCCGAGGATTACGTCGTGCCGCTGGGGAAGGCGCGGCTCCATCGCGAGGGGCGCGACCTGACGATCGTGACCTGGGCGGCGATGGTGCATACGGCCGCGGAGGCCGCCGAAGCGCTCGCCGGGGAAGGGGTCGAGGTCGAGATCGTCGACCTGCGGACGCTGGTTCCGTTCGACGAGGAGGCGGTGCTGCGATCGATCGCCAGGACGAGCCGGGCCATCATCCTGCACGAAGCGCCGCGGACCGGGGGCTTCGGAGGGGAGATCGCGGCCACGATCGCCGAGAAGGCCTTCGAGTACCTCGACGCGCCGATCGTGCGCGTGACGGCTCCCGACACCCCCGTTCCCTACAGTCCGCCGCTCGAGAGCTATTACCTGCCGGGGAAGGACGCTCTGCTCGAGGCGACCCGGAAGCTCCTCGAGTATTAGGCCGACTCTCGCCACGACGCTCCTCCTGCCGGCCGTGCTCGGCTGCGCCTCGCTCGACGACGACCGAAGCGCCGCGCGGGGAGTCGACGAGGACGGCGACGGCAGATTCGACCGGTTCGAGATCCTGCGCGCGGACGGGGGAGTCGAGCGCACGACCGTGGCGCCCGCGCCTGGCTCCGACCCGGAACGCACCCTCATCCTCGCCATCGACGGCATCCCCTACGACGTCTTCGCGGATCTCCAGCGGGAAGGGCGGTTTGGCGGGTTCTTCCCGGCCTCGCGCATGCTGGCGCCTTTCCCCTCGCTGACCGACGTCAGCTTCACGACCATCCTGCGGACGGCCCCGTCGGCCGCATACGAAGACAAGTACTACGACCGCGCCGCCGGCGAAGTGCGCGGCGGGCTCGGCGAGCGCGTCGCGGGCGATTACCGGGCGATGGCTCCCTTCCACGAGGTCTTCGACTGGGAGCCGCCCGCGACATGGGGCGGCATGGTCTACCTCGTGCCCGGGCGGGTGGCGGAGGCCGAGATCATGAAGGCCGCGGAGATCATCCGCGAGAGCGAGGATCCCGAGCTCGTCATCTACCTCGGTTCGACCGACGGGTTGGGTCACGAGGAGGGGTGGGCCGCGCTGCGCGAGCACCTGAGGCGGATCGACGACGTTCTGACGACCCTGCTCGCCGAAGGCGCGGGCAACCGGAGGGTCGTGCTCTTCTCCGATCACGGGATGAGCGACGGGGGGTCGCGGCGCTTCGATCTGGATCGCGCCCTCGAGCGCGCCGGCTACCGCCTCGCGGACCGCATCGAGACCGCCGCGGACGTGGTCGCACCCGCGTACGGCCTGATCGGATCGATTCAGGTCTACACGACCTGCGGCGAGGAGGAGGGCGTGGCGCGGGCGATCGTCGCGGAGCAGGGCGCCGACTTCGCGGCCTGGCTCGACGACGACGGACTCCGGGTGGTGGACGACACCGGCCCCGGGGATCCGCTCGACCGGCCGGCCGGGGACTACCCGGAGCTCGCGCGGCGGGTGCGCGAAGGACTTCGCTATCCGACATCGCATCCGGCGAACGTCATCGTCAGCCTGGACGCCGGGTGGCACTACGGCCTCGCGATGTTCGAGCCGTTCGTCACGCTGGCGGGGACGCACGGTTCGGCCGCCTACGCGCAGTCGGTAGGCTTCGTGGCCTCGAACCTGGAGCGGACGCCTCCGTGGATCGAAGCGGGCGAGGTCTTTCCGCATCTCGATCTCGGCCGGATGCCCGTCGCGCCGCCCGCGTTCACTCCGCCTTGCGCAGTCCGGTGAAGCCCCCCGGGATCGGCTCGCCAAAACCGCTTGGGACTGCTAGCCTTTTCCGGCGCGGCTTCATCGAGCGATTCGCATCCCGGAGGATATCATGGCTGTAGACGTCATCATGCCCCAGATGGGCGAATCCATCGCCGAGGGGACCCTCGTCAAGTGGCTGAAGAAGCCGGGCGAGGCCATCCGGCGCGACGAGAACCTGTTCGAGATCTCGACCGACAAGGTGGATGCCGAAATCCCTTCGCCCGCTTCGGGAACGCTGGGAGAGATCCTGGTGCACGAAGGCCAGACGGTGGAGGTGGGGACGGTCGTCGCGACGATCGTGGAGGCGGGCGAAGCCTCGGCCGTGAAGACGGAGCCGGCCCCGAAGTCCGCGTCGGTTTCGAAGTCCGAGCCGGCCGCTGTCGCGGCCGCGACCCCGGCCGCCCCCGCGGACGTCGTCATGGCCGACGCGACCGGGGCGACCTCGAGAACCGGCGATGGCGACGGGACCGGCGGGCTCGCGACCAAGGAGGAGCTGCGCCGGACGCGCTCCTCGCCGCTGGTCCGGAACATCGCGCGCGAGCACGGCGTGGACGTCTCGCGGATCGAGGGCAGCGGCCTCTCGGGGCGGGTGACGAAGCGGGACATCCTGGCCTATGTCGCCGGGCAGGAGAGCGCGCCCCCGCTCGAGCCCGAAGCGGCGAGGCCACGGGATGCAGGGGTCGCCGGGCCGCCGCCCGGCGCTCCAGCGGAGCGCCGTCATGAGCCCGCGGCCGCCGGGGCGATGCCGCGACCCTTCGCGGACGGCGACCGCATCGAGATCGAGCCGATGTCGATCATGCGCCAGCGGATCGCCGAGCACATGATCGCCTCGCGTCGCACATCGGCCCACGTCACGTCGTTCTTCGAGATCGACATGACACAGGTCGACGAGCTCAGACGGCGGAACAAGGAGCGGTTCCAGGCGGATTCGGGCGTCAAGCTCACGTTCATGCCGTTCATCATCAAAGCGCTGGTGGCCGGCGTGAATGAGTGGCCGGTCCTCAACGCGTCGGTGTGGAACGACCAGATCGTCTACAAGAAGGACATCAACGTCGGTATCGCGGTCGCGCTTCAGCAGGAGCGGGGATTCGGGCTGCTCGTGCCCGTCATCCGGCACGCCGACGAGCTCTCGCTGGTGGGCCTGGCGCGAGCCGCCAACGATCTCGCCGAGCGCGCGCGCACGAAGAAGCTCTCGCCCGACGAGGTCCAGGGGGGGACGATCACGATCACGAACCCCGGCGTCTTCGGCTCGCTCGCCGGAACGCCCATCATCAATCAACCTCAGGTGGCGATCCTGGGAGTCGGTGCGATCGAGAAGCGCGTCAAAGTCGTGGGGCCGGGCGACTCGATCGGCGTGCGCACGTGCGCCTATTTCTCGATCAGCTATGACCACCGCGTGGTCGACGGCGCGACCGCCGATCACTTCATGCTGGTTATCAAGCAGAAGCTGGAGAGCTTCAGCGACCCTTCGTTGAAGTAGGCCTTACGGGGCCAGATTCCCGCAGGCGACGATCGCGGTCGGATCCCCCGCGCCCCGCACACGGACGGCGCGCGTGGATCCCTCGTCCCCGAGCAGGTCGCCGTCCACGACTTCCCGGAACTCCCCGTCGCCCTGATCTCCCGCCGTGATCCTCCCGATCTCGGCGATGACGGATCCGGGGCTCGCGCAGGACCCGCCGACGAGCTCGGCGACGTACGGCAGCCCGCTGTTGGCGCCGTGGATCGTGACCGAGACGCTCGTGCCTCCGCTCGCCGGGCTGAGGCGCACCGAGCCGGTGACGTCGGTGTCCGCCCGGGCCTCGAGCTCGGCCCTCAGGACTCGTCTCGTCGGCGCGTCCCCGGACGCGTCGGGAGCCGCCTCGGTCGAACGCGAGTCGATGTCGACGGCCGCCACCGAATCCGAGCCGTCACGGCGTGTTTCATCGGGTTCGGTCCCGCACGCGACGACCGCGATCAGCCAGGCCGCCGCACACATCGCAGACAGGTGGAACCGGACGGACGGGGAACCGTGGGTCAGCCTCTTCGCGGGCATCAGGCCTCCTCCTTGAAGTCTTCGACGAGTCCACCCCATAGATTGTAGTCCCGGTCGGGCACGGGGCGATGTCAGGGGCGTTACGGCTTCTTGTCGAGTTTCGCGCACGGGGCGTACAATGGCCGCAATGAGCGGCAACACCTTCGATCGTTTCCGGCAGACGCGCGCTGCCCGCATCGTCGCCGTCTATTCTGCGACGGCGTGGGGGATCTTCGAGATCATCGACAAGACCGTGCGCACGTTCGGCTGGCCGGAGGCCATCCCCCGAAGCGCGCTGATCCTGCTCGTCGTGGGCCTCGTCATCGTGACGTTCGCAGCCTGGGCCTATGCCGGGCAAGAGGTGGGCGAGCGCACGGGCTGGAAATGGCCGGCCCGCATCCAGGCCGTGCTCGCCAACCGATGGTTCGGCCGCGTGGCCGTCGCCGGGCTCGGAGTCGCCGTGCTCCTGTGGGGTTGGCGCATGCTGCGCCCGGAAGTGGGGTACACGCCTTTCGACATCTCGGAGCTGAGGGCCGCCGGAGATTCCCTGCGGGTCGCTGTCCTGCCGGTCGCGAGTCGGGAAGCGCGGCTGGATCTGCCCGGTCACACGCTTTCGCGGCAGCTCTCGGTGGATCTCAACGACGTGAAGGACCTGCGGACGATCCGCAACGACCTGGTCTCGCGAAGGTGGGACGAAGACCTGGTCGAGCCGAAGACGGTCGTGAAATTCGGGCGCGAGATGGACGTCCAGTTCGTCGTCGTCACCGAACTGGAGAGGGGCGGCGAGGGACTGCGCGCCTCGTCCGAGATCCTGGAGGCCCGGCGGGGCGAGTCGATGGGACATGTCGTCGTGGAAGGGTCCGCCTCCGACCTGCCCGGTCTGTCGGACCGGCTGGCGATGGAGGTCTATCGCGCGCTCGTCTCCGACGACGGGGACGAATCGGTGACGAGTCCGCGGCGCGCGCGGACGTCGTCCATGCTGGCGTTCAAATCCTACCTGCGAGCCGAGCGCGCTCTTCGCCGCGCGGACTTCTCCACCGCGCTCGCCGAGTACGATCACGCCACGCAGGCGGACAGCACGTTCGCGATGGCCCTGTTCCGGGCGGGGGTGGCGCGGAGGTGGGAGAGTCCCTCGGTCGGTCCGCCGCTCGAACGCTTCGACGCCGCGATGGCGCACTCGGACCGTCTCCTCCCGGACGACCGCGAACTGCTGCGCGCCAGCGGCGCGCTCGAGTGGGGGATGCTGGAGGGCGTCTCGATGCTCGCCGGCGTGCTCGAGCGGCGGCCGGGCGACCCGCAGGCCTGGTTTCTCCTCGCCCAGGCGGAGGTGTACGCCGGCGAGTCTCTCCTCATCGAACCGGACAGCGTCGAATCGACGATCGCGCGCGCGGCGGCGATCGATCCGGGGTTCGCTCCCACCCGACTGATGCGGATTCCGGTGGCGCTGATCCGCGGCGCCCCGCGTCCGGAGGTCGAAGCCCTGGTGGATTCGCTGGCGGCCAGCGAGGTGCTTCCCAGGATGCTGGCTCAGGAGCGGACGCTCGTCGAGCTCGCGTTCGGAGAAGGCGGCCGTCCGTCCGAGCTCGGGAACGTCCCCGTTCACCGTCTGTGGCGCTTCGTCTTCGCGCTGTCGGGCCCCGGCCTGCTCGAGCGTCAGGCCCTCGTCCTGGAAGAGATCAGGCGACGCGGGCTCGACGTCGATCGTCTCGCGGCGAAGCGGGCCCTCTACTACAACTTCATCTCCCGCGGACTGCACTCCGAGGCGCTGGCCGTCCTCGATGATCCCGCCATGCGGGGGTTCTGGCCCGAAGCCGCCTACCGGACGAGTCAGCGGGGGATAGGCCTTCCCGCCGACCTCGTCGCCGAGGCGACGAACATCTACGATCCCTACGCGTGGGGCGGGACATGGTTCTATGGCGGCGCCCTGGCGGTCGACCAGATGCGCTGGAGCGACGTCGGCTATGCGGTCGACAGGCTGTTCGAGGAATCAGATCGCATCGGGCAGGAGGGGGACGGCTACGGGTCGCGTGAGCACTCGATGGTGGGGGGCGTCCTCGACCTGTATGCGCGCGCGCGCGACAACCTGACGGTCGAGCGGGTGAGGGACCTCGAGTCGCAGCGCATGCTCGGCGTGGGGTCGAGCGAATGGGCCTGGATGATCGACTGCACGGCCCGCTGGTGGCTGGGCGAGCTCTGGCTGGAGCTCGGAGACGGCGAGCAGGCCGCCCGCTACTTCCGCTCCCTGTGGGGGGACCCGATGGCGGCCGAGCGGTTGCGTCAGATCGCCGCGGGAGCGGAGCCGCGCGAGGATCTCGCGCGCCGCTGAGGTTCAATCGGCCAGCCCGATCCAGGCGCGCGCTTCGGACAGCCCCGTGCTCGGAAAGAGGCGCAGCTCCGTGCGGCCGCTCGGAGTCGATCGAACGACGCCTTTGAGCCAGCCTTGGTCGCCGACGATCGCCACTCGCTCGACGTCTCCGGCGAGTCCGGCGACGGTCGAGAGGTGAGAGCGCAACGAGGCGGCCTCGAGGAAACCGATCCGGTCCACCACCACGAGGAGCCTGAGGGTGTCGTGCAGGCGCACGATCTCGCGCGCGCGCTCGGCCAACCGGGTCGGGTCGATCCCGCCCTGGCGACCGCTCCTCAGGCGAAGGACGAGAACGGGTCCCGCGCTCTGCTCGAGGACTTCCAGCACCGGCAAGCTACTTGCCCGATTTGCCCAGCCCGATCTTGCTCTCGATGGGACGCAGGAATCCGATCACGTTCTCGATGTGCTTGTCGAACGGGATGCCGAGGTCGTCGGCGGCGCGCTTCAGGCTGTCGCGGTCGATCGCTTCACAAAAAGTCTTGTCCTTGAGCTTCTTTTTCACGGACTTGATCTCGAGGTCGCGAAACGAGCGGCTCGGACGCACGAGCGCGCACGCGATGAGGAAGCCGGCGAGCTCGTCCACCGCGTAGAGGGCCTTTTCCATCCGGGATTCGCGCGGCACGCCGGTATAGTCGGCGTGGCTCAGGATCGCGCGCCGGACTTCTCGCGGCCAGCCCTGCTTGTCGAGGATCTGGACGCCGACGAACGGATGACCATTCTCGCCCTGATGCTTCTCGTAGTCGAAATCATGTACCAGGCCGACGATGCCCCACGTCTCCACGTCCTCGCCGAATTTCTGGGCGTAGCCGCGCATGGCCGCTTCGACGGCCAGCATGTGGTTGCGGAGGTTTTCGCTGTCGGTGTATTCGGTCACGAGGCGCCATGCGTCCTCGCGCGTCTTTCCGTCGATGGGCATCGGGTCCTTTTCTCTCGGCGGTTATGTGATGTGACGAACCGTCCCGTCCACAGGGGCCATGAATATACGCGCCCGAAGGCGAGTCTCCCAACTCCTCCCGGCGCCCCGTTGGCCGCTCCCGCAGCCGGATCGTAATTTGCGCGCGTGAATCCCGAAGCCCAGGCGGAACGCACGCTTCGCGGACTCGAGTCGTCCACGCTGCTCGAGATGTATCGCCACATCTATGCCGCCCGCCGGATCGACGACAAGGAGATCCAGCTCAAGCGGCAGAACCGGATCTTCTTCCAGATCTCGGGGGCGGGGCATGAGGGCGTGCTCGTCGCCGCCGGTCCGCTGCTCAAGCCGGGCGCAGACTGGTTCTACCTCTACTACCGCGATCGCGCGCTCTGCCTGGCTCTCGGCATGAGCTACGATGCCATGCTGCTTCAGGCCGTCGGCGCGGCCGCCGACCCGCAGTCCGGCGGGCGTCAGATGCCGTCCCACTGGGGGTCGACCGAGCTCAACATCGTCTCCACCTCGAGTCCCACGGGGACGCAGTTCCTCAACGCCGTCGGTTGCGCCGAGGCAGGCTGGCGGATGGCGCGCATCCCCGGTCTCGAAGATCGCGGGGAACGCGACGAGATCGTCCTCGTGAGTTCCGGCGACGGAACCACCAGCGAGGGCGAGTTCTGGGAATCGCTGAACACCGCCTGCAATCTGCGCCTGCCGGTGCTCTACCTGATCGAGGACAATGGCTATGCGATCAGCGTCCCGGTCGAGGTTCAGACCGCCGGAGGCTCGATCTCGAAGCTCGTGCGCGACTTTCCGGATCTGTTCGTCGAAGAGGTCGACGGTTGCGACCCCATCGCGTCCCACGAGACGCTGGAGCGCGCCATCACCTGGTGCCGGGAGCGTCGCGGGCCCGCGCTCGTGCATGCCAGGGTGATCCGTCCCTATTCGCACTCGCTTTCCGACGACGAGCGCATGTACCGGCCGGACGCCGAGCGTGGCGAAGAAGCCGAGCGCGATCCATTGACGACTTTTCCGCGGCGCCTCGTCGAGGAGGGCGTGGCTTCCGAGGAGGAGCTCGAAGCGATCCGCGCGGAGGTCGATCGGGAAGTCGAGGCGGCCACCGAGCGCGCGCTCGAGTCCCCGCAGCCGGTGCCGGAGACCGCACTTCGGTTCGTCTACTCTCCCGATGTCGATCCGACCTCGGACGAGTTCTCGACCGAGCCGCGATTCTCGGGCGAGGCGACCACGATGGTCGACCTCCTGAACGCCGCGATGCGAGACGAGATGGAGCGCGACCCGCGCATCGTCGTCTTCGGTGAGGACGTGGCGGATGCCTCACGCGAGAGGATCCTCGACGAGGTCAAGGGGAAAGGAGGAGTCTTCAAGGTCACCGCGAATCTCCAGCGACGCTACGGCGGCGTGCGGGTCTTCAACTCGCCCCTCGCCGAGGCGAACATCCTGGGTCGCGCCGTGGGCATGGCGACACGGGGGCTAAAGCCCGTGGTCGAGATCCAGTTCTACGATTACATCTGGCCCGCC
Organism: Gemmatimonadota bacterium; assembly: GCA_036556305.1. Lineage (GTDB taxonomy): Bacteria > Gemmatimonadota > Gemmatimonadetes > JACCXV01 > JAHWKZ01 > JAICNR01. The sequence continues at coordinate 94,666 of DATBJO010000090.1, read as the reverse complement.
TACCACCAGATCCGCAACGAGCTCGCTCTCCTGCGCTGGCGGTCGAACAACGACTTCAAGGCGCCTGTCGTCGTGCGCGTGCCATGCGGCGGATACCTGAAGGGCGGGGCGATCTACCATTCGCAGTCCGGAACGACGCTCTTCACCGCCAACCCCGGACTCCGGGTGGTCATGCCGGCGACCGCCGAGGACGCGAACGGTCTCCTGCGTACGGCCATCCGCTGCGACGATCCGGTCATGTTCCTGGAGCACAAGCATCTTTACCGCCAGGCCTACAACAAGGGACGGGATCCGGGCTCCGCGTACATGATTCCGTTCGGTCGCGCCGCTACCGTCCGCGAGGGCGACGACCTCACGATCGTCACCTATGGCGCGACCGTGCAGCGCTCGCTGGTCGCGGCCAAGGAGCTGTCCGAGCGGGAGGGCATCGAGGCGCAGGTCCTGGACCTGCGAAGCCTGTCGCCCTACGACTGGGAAGCGATCGCCGAATCGGTCAAACGGACGAGCAAGGCGCTCGTCGTCTACGAGGATCCCCTGTCGTGGGGCTTCGGCTCCGAGATCGCCGCGCGCATCGTCGACGAGCTGTTCGAGTGGCTGGACGGTCCCGTGAGGCGCGTGGCCGCGCTGGACTGCCATGTCGGGTACGCCCCGTCTCTCGAAGACGCCATCCTGCCCCAGGTCGAGGACATCCGCGACGGTATACGCGAGCTCGCGCGGTATTGAGGGCGCGGTGAGCCGCCCGATCGCGACCGTCCTGGCCCTGCTCCTGAGCGCGGCCGGGGCGCGCGGACAGGCCCCCGCCGATGTCGCGCTCGAACCCGTTTCCCTCGTGGTGTCGATCTCGGAGCGGCTCCTCACCGTTCACCGCGGCGAGTCGGTCCTGCTGCGATTCCCGGTCGGAGTCGGGACCGGCGTCCGGCTCGCTCATTCCGACGGCGGCTGGGAGTTCAGCACCCCGACGGGCGTCTTCGAGATCGGGCGCAAGAAGGAGGATCCCGTGTGGTACGCTCCGGACTGGTACTACGTCGAGCGCGGCAGGCCGATCCCGCCGGCCTACAGCGATGAGCGCTACCAGCGGGGCATCCTCGGCGACTACGCCCTCTACCTCAGCGACGAGATCGCCATCCACGGCACCCCCAACGAGGACTCGGTCGGCCGGGCGTCGAGTCACGGCTGCCTGCGCATGCGGAACGCCGACATCGCCGCGGTCTTTCCACTGGTCGATGTCGGAACGAAGGTCGTCATCGTTCCCTGACGTGAAGCGCGACCTCGAAGATCGGCCCGACCCCCGCGAAGCCACGAGCTCCGATCGAGAGCAGCTCGAGCGCGCCATCGCGGCGCAGGAGTCCCTGCGCTCGACGCTCGGTGACGACGTCGTCGACGCCGCCGTGGCGGCCTTGCGCGACAAGCTCGCCGGGCTCGCTCCGCCTCAGGACGAAACCCGCCGCCTGGTCACGATCCTGTTCGCCGACGTTTCCGGTTTCACCGCTCTCGCCGAGACGCGTGACGCGGAGGAAGTGAGCGAGGCCATGAACCAGCTGTGGCGCCGGGTCGACGGCGTCATCCTGGAGCACGGCGGATCGATCGACAAGCACATGGGGGACGCGGTCATGGCACTGTGGGGCGCCACCGGGGCTCGAGAGGACGATCCCGAGCGCGCCGTTTCGGCGGCGTTGGGCATCCAGCGGGAGATCGGCGGGCTCGAGCTCGCCGGTCGACCCTTGCGGGTGCGTGTCGGGATCAACACCGGCATGGTCCTCGTGGGTCGCGTGGGCTCGCGCGGCGAGACAACCGCCGTCGGAGACGCGGTGAACGTCGCCAGCCGGTTGGAGGAGCTCGCCGCCCCCGGAACGATCCTCGTGTCTCACGACACATACCGTCACGTGCGCGGCGTCTTCGACGTGCGCGAGGAGGAGCCGGCCGCGGTCCGCGGACGCGGTGAGCCGGTGCGGGTCTACACGGTCCTGGCGGCGAAGCGGCAGCGGTTCCGCCTCTCCACCCGCGGCGTGGAGGGCATCGAGACGCGCATGATCGGCCGCGAACGCGAGCTCAACGCTCTCACCGAGATGATGCGCGAGACCTTCGATGAGCGAGAGCCGCGGGTCGTCACCGTTTTCGGTGAAGCCGGCCTCGGGAAAACGCGACTCATGTTCGAATTCATGAGCGCGGTCGAGCTCCAGCCCGAGCGCGTATGGATGTTCGCTGGCCGCGCCCATCAGGAGATGCCGGCCCTCCAGTACGCGCTCGTGCGCGACCTCTTCGCCTCCCGGTTCGGAATCCAGGAGAGCGACAGCGCCGAGGTCAAGCGATCGAAGTTCGGCAACGGGATGGAGATCTTCCTCGGCCCGGGAGAGGAGAGCCGCATGATGGCCCACGTGCTGGGCCAGCTGATCGGCTTCGATTTCTCGACCAGCCCCTACGTCAGGCCCATGCTCGGAAACGCGCGCCAGATCCGCGATCGCGCGCTCCGCTATGCGGCGGAGTTCATGCGCCGGGTGACTCAGAAGCTGCCCGCGGTCGTGCTGCTCGAGGACATCCACTGGGCGGACAACGGCTCGCTGGACTTCGTGGATCAGGTCACCCGGGCGTGCGCGGGCGCGCGACTGTTCGTCCTCTGCCTGGCGCGCCCCAGCCTGCTCGAGCGGCGCCCCTCGTGGGGCGAGGGGATGGAGCACCACGATCGGATCGACCTGCGGCCGCTGACGAAGCGGCAGAGCCGGCAGCTCGTCGAGGAGATCCTCCGGCAGTCCGAGAGCGTCCCTGAAGTTCTCCGTGAGGTCGTCGTCGGAAGTGCAGAAGGAAACCCGTTTTACGTCGAAGAGCTCATCAAGATGCTCATCGACCAGGGAGTCATCCAGCCGGACCCCGAGCGCTGGCGGATCGACGCCCGGCGACTCGTCGAAGTGCGGGTCCCGCCGACCCTGACCGGCATCATCCAGGCGCGTCTCGACCGATTGTCCCGCTGGGAGCGGGTCGTTCTCCAGCGGGCGTCCATCGTCGGGCGCGAGTTCTGGAGCGAGGCGATCGAGCGCATGGGTGAGGAGCCCGGCGCGTCGGTGGGCGAAGCGCTCGAGTCCCTGCGGCTGAAGGAGCTCGTCTACCGCCACGAGTCGTCCCAGTTCGAGGGCGACGCCGAGTTCACGTTCAAGCATGCGCTCCTGAGGGACGTGACGTACGAGAGCGTCCTCAAGCGCGATCGCGTGGCCTGGCACCGCGTCGTGGCCGGCTGGCTGGTCGAGCGGAGCGGCGAGGAGGGAGATCGCTTCGCCGCGGTGATCGCCGATCACTTCGAGCGAGCGGGGGTTCCCGGGGAAGCGGCGGAGTGGTACGGCCGCGCCGCCCGTCACGAACAGCGCGCCTACGCGCACGCGACCGCGATCGAGTACTACAGGCGCGCGATCGACTTCGCTTCGGAGGCGCAGGCCATCTCGGGTGAATCCGGCCGGGGTCGCCGAATCGAGTGGTATCGGGGCATGGCCGAGGCGCTCGGAGTCCTCGCGCGTTTCGACGACGCGATCGACGCCTACGAGAAGATGCGTGCCGCCGCCGCGGCGTCCGGCGACAAGGTCGCCGAGGCGCGGGCGTGGAACGGGCGCGGGTTCATCGAGCAGCGGAAAGGCGACTACCAGGGACTGCTGGCCAGCGCCGAGCGGGCGGAAGAGCTGGCCGCCCAGGCGGGCGACACTCCCGACGCGCGGATCGAGCGGGTCCTCGCGCTCGTGCGGATGAGCGACGGGTACTTCCGCCTGGGGGCGGCGCGCGAGCAGGGCGAGCTGGCGACGCGCGCGCTCGAGCTCGCGACCTCGCTCGGCGACGCGGGCCTCCGCGAGCAGGCCTTGAGCCTCAAGCTCCTCGGCATGGCGCATCAGGTCGCCGGTCGCTTCGGGGAGGCGCAGGGCCGCAAGGAGGAGGCGCTCGCGATCTTCCGCCGGATGGGCGACCACCAGACGGTGGGGATGATGCTCAACAGCCTGGGCGAGACCCTGAGACTCAAGGGCGATTACGCCGCCGCACGGGATCGGTACCAGGAGGCGCTCAGCATCGCCCGCGAGACCGGCCACCGACCGGAGCAGATCCTGTGCCTCAGCAACCTCGCCGGCGCCCGCCTCGGCCTCGGCGAGTTCGAGGAGGCGGAGCGGCTGCTCACGGAGGCGATCGACCTGGCCGGCCCGGCCGGGTACCACGTGCTCCCGGAGGCGTATCGCTTTCTGGCCGAGGCCTGTCTGGGAATGGGCCGGGACGACGAGGCGCTCGAGGCGGCGCGTCTGGCGCTCACCCTCTCCCGCGACGAGAGTCCGGACCACCTGGGGCACGCGTGGCGGGTGCTGGGGCGCGTCACCGCGCGGGTCGGGCCCGTGGAGATCGGCGACGAGACCTGGACTCCGGAGGCGTCCTTCGCCGAGGCGACCCGCGTCTTCGAGCGCGCCGAGATGGATTCCGAGCGCGCACGGGTGCTGTTCGACTGGGGCCGCTACGACCGGGAGGCGGGTCGCCTCGAGGAAGGCGAGCAGAAGCTCGAGGCGGCGCGCGCGATCTTCGCGCGGCTCGGGATGTCGCTGGGCCCCCAGGCCGCGGCGCGCGCGGGATGATGCGTGAGATCGCCGTCCGAACGGGCGCCCGTCGCGAGCTGGTCGACATCACCGACAGGGTGGCCGAGGTGGCCCTCGAGTCGGGCGCGAACGGGGTATGGCTCGTCTACGTTCCGCACACGACCGCGGGCGTGACGATCAACGAAGGAGCCGATCCGGCGGTGGCGAAGGACATCGTGACGGCGCTCGAGAACGCCGTCCCCGACCGGCAGCCATGGAAGCACGCCGAGGGGAACTCTCCCGCTCACGTCATGTCGACCCTCGTCGGCTCATCGGTGCTGGTCGCGGTCGAAGGCGGCGAGCTGGCGCTCGGCACCTGGCAATCGATCTTCCTCTGTGAGTTCGACGGCCCGCGCACGCGACAGATCTGGCTCGGGCCGGTCGGATGAATCGACCGGCCGCGCGCGGCGCGTTCTCCTGGGCCGCGGCCGCCGTGCTGCCGGCCGCCGGCGCGCCGCTCTACTTCGCGATCCCGGAGCCGTGGGGCGCGCTCCTGTGGTTCTACCTGTTCCTGGCGGCCGGAGCGCTGGCCGGCGCGTCCACGGCCCGACACGGAGAGGGCCCCCGCGTGGCCTTCCGCTTCGGCCTCGCGTTCTCGATTCCGGGAGCGATCCTGCCGTTCTCGATCCTGCCGGTCGAGGGCCCGGATCTCATCCTCTCCACCGCCGCCGCGTGGGGCCTCGCGCTCGGGGCGGGCGCCGGCTTCGGCGCGTTTCTCGCGGCGCCCCGCCTCGCCGGGGAGCCCCGGTCGCGCCTGTCCGCGGGATCCCGGGCCGCGACGGCGTTTCTCGCGGGCGGGGCGGTCGGCGGCGCCCTGGCTCCGGTCCTCGTGGCAGCGCTCCCGCCGCGGGGCTACTTCGCCGCCTGGGCCATCGGGCTGATCGGGGCGTGCGGGCTGGGTGGAGGGCTGCTCTCCCGCGAGCGGCGCGCGGCGTCGTGACCGGCTCCGGAGGCTCGAATCCAGCGGGCCCGCCCGCGCGCGATTTCGCCGTCCCGCGCGACTTCGATTTCGCCAGCACCGTCTACTCGCACGGCTGGTGCAAGCTGGCTCCCAACGAGGCGGACATCGATGCGGGAACGCTCGAGCGTCCGTGGCCGGTCGCCGGCGGGGCGACCCGGATCCGCCTTTCTCAGCCGGCCGGTCGCGGATCGGAGGTCCGGATGGAGGTCGTCGACGGTCGCGGGAAGCGAGCGGGCCTGCCCGGGGCCGCGTGGGCGGGAATCGAGAGGGACGCCCGTCACATGCTCCGGCTCGACGAGGATTTCTCGGGCTTCCACGCACGCTGCCGTGCGTTCGGTCCGCCGTTCGAGCGCGCCGCCACCGAGGGCTTCGGTCGCCTTCTGCGATCGCCGACCCTGTTCGAGGACGTGACCAAGGTGCTCGCGACCACGAACACGACCTGGTCCGGGACGCTCGCGATGGTCCGGAAGCTCGTCGAGATCGGGGGAACCGGGTCGTTCCCGGGCCCCGAGCGCGTGGCGGCGCTCGGAACCGCCAGGCTCCGCGACCGCGCGCGCTGGGGGTACCGCGCCGCCTATCTCGCCGGGCTGGCGCGGGCCGTGGCCGACGGAGAGCTCGACCTCGACGCCTGGCGGCGGTGGGACGGGACGACGGAGGACCTGGAGAAGGAGATCCGGCGCGTGCCCGGTCTCGGGCCCTACGCCGCCGCCCACGTCCTCACCCTCCTCGGTCGCTACGACCGGATCGGCGTGGACACCGTGTTCCGCTCGTTCGTCAAGCGGGCGCATTTCCCCCGCGCGCGGAAGCCGGTCACGGACGCGAGGATGCTGGCCGTCTACGAGGGCTGGGGCGAATGGAAGATGCTCGCCTACTGGTACGAGCTCTGGTCCGACTACGTGGGATCGTCGTCCGACGGCACGTAGTCGACGATCGCGCGCTCCATCTCGGCGAGGTGACCCGCGAAGAAGTGATCGCCGCCTTCCACGACGACGAGCTTCCACGGCCGCGCCACGCGGGCCAGACCCTCCCGGAGCGCACCGAGCGCGCCGTGCGCGTCGTGCTCGCCCTGGACGAAGAGCTTCGGCTTCGTGACGTCGGCCAAGAGCTCGAACCGGAAGCTCGGGATCGGAGTCCCCAGGCAGACGAGCCGGTCGACGCGATCGTCGGCCGCGGCCACGGGCGTCCCGACCGAGTTCCCGAACGAGAAGCCGCAGTGGACGAGCGGGAGGTCCGGATGCTCGCCCGCCATCCAGTCGAGCGCCGCCTGAACGTCCTCGGCCTCGCCGACGCCCTCGGCGAAGGAACCACGCGAGCGACCCACGCCGCGGAAGTTGAAGCGCAGCGACGGATATCCGAGGCGCTCGAATGCCTTGGCGGCGCGGAAGATGACCTTGTTGTGCATGGTTCCGCCGAACCGCGGATGCGGGTGGGACAGGACCGCCGCCCGCGTGGGCGTCTCGCCGCCGGCCTTGTACAGCGCTTCGATGAGACCGGCGGGTCCCGCGAACGTGAACGTCCCGAGCTGGCTCATGGACGCGGATGGCTAGCGAGGGCGGCGCGGCGGGGCAACCCGCTTTGACTCGCGGCGCCGCTCCCGTAGGTTGACCGGGTGAGAGACCCGCGGAGCCCGACCGAAGTCTTCGGACCGCTGGCCGGGGACTATGCCCGCTTCCGCCCGACGTATCCGGACGCGCTGTTCGACGCGCTCCTCTCGCGGGTGCCGGACGGTCGGGGGCGGACGCTCGACGTCGGTTCGGGGACGGGGGCCGCCGTGCGCCCGCTCCTCGATCGCGGGGCGCGTGTCGTGGCCATCGAGCCGAATCCGTCCATGCTCGAGGAAGCCCGGCGGCGCCTGCGGGGCAGCCGCGGGTGGGTCGGCGCGGTGGCCGCGCGCGCCGAGAACCTGCCGATTGCCTCGGGCGCGGCTTCCTGCGTGACCGCGGCCCAGGCGTTCCACTGGTTCGAGCCGGCGCCCGCCCTCGGGGAGATGGCGCGGGTGCTCCGCCCCGGCGGACTCCTCGCGCTGCTCTGGAACGTGACGGTCCCGGACGCGTTCACCGACGAGGTGCGCGACCTCATCGGCCGCTACAACCCCGGCTACGGTCGGCCGGTCACGCGCACGATGCTGGGAACGCCCGGGGCGCTGGCACTCCATCCCGCGTTCACGGTCGAGCCTCCCGCCGAGTTCGAACACGAGCGCCCCATGACCGAGGACGCCTATGTGGGGTACGCGTTCTCGTGGTCGTACTGCGGAGGCGCGCTGACATCCGCCGCCCGCGTCCCGTTCGAGTCCGAGCTGCGGGCAGCGGTCAGGCGGCATCATCCGACGGGCGAGTGGCCGGAGCGCCTCGTCGCGGTGGCGCACTTCGCGCGGCGCTCGGTATGAGTCCGCCCTAACTTCCGCCGGCATGAAGATCGATTCGGGCGAAGGCGACCGGGAGGAGCTCGTCCGCGCCCGCGGGCTCGTGAAGGCGTATTCGTCCGAGCCGGTGGTCAAGGGCATCGACTTCGAGGTGCGGCGCGGGGAATGCCTCGGATTCCTGGGCCCCAATGGCGCGGGCAAGACCACGACCATCAACATGATCTGCTGCTTCGTCGAAGTCGACGCGGGCGTCCTCGAGGTCTTCGGGGAGCCGGTGGACGGGCGCGCGCGACGCATCAAGCGCCGGTTGGGCGTCGTGTCGCAGGACAACAACCTCGATCCCGACCTTTCCGTGATCAAGAACCTGCTCGTCTACGGCCGCTACTTCGGGATCCCGCGAGAGCGCCGGCTCGAGCGGGCCGAGGAGCTGCTCGAGTTCGTCCAGCTCGACGAGAAGCGGGACTCGCACATCCGAACGCTGTCCGGCGGGATGCGGCGGCGCCTCACGCTCGCCCGCGCCCTGATCTCGGATCCCGAGCTCCTGATCCTCGACGAGCCGACCACCGGACTCGATCCGCAGGCCCGCCACGTCGTGTGGCAGAAGCTGCGCGCGCTGAACCGGGCGGGAGTCACGATGCTCCTGACGACCCACTACATGGAGGAGGCCGCCCAGCTCTGCGATCGCGTGCTCATCATGGACGAAGGTCGAATCATCGCGCGCGGCACGCCGCAGGGTCTGATCGAGGAGCACATCGGGGCCGAGGTCGTCGAGCTGTATCCGTCCGATCCCGCTCACGCGGCCGCGCTGGCCCTGCTCGACGACGCAGCCGACCACGTCGAGCGCGCCGGGGACGAAATCTACGGATTCTTCCGGCACGGCGAGCGCGCTCGCGCGCTCCTCCCCGCTCTGGCCGAGCACCACTTCGTCCACCGCCGCGCCACGCTGGAAGACGTCTTTCTGCGGCTGACGGGACGCGAGCTGCGCGAGTGACGGCCCTCATGGACCGCATCGCGGGCGCGTGCCGCGTCTGGCTCCGGAACTACGAATCGTGGAAGGACTTCGCGGTCGCCTCGATGGTGGGCACGGTGGCGGAGCCGCTCCTGTTCTTCGCCGCGATGGGTTTCGGGCTGGGGCGCTTCGTCGACGACATCCAGGGACAGCCGTACGTCGCGTTCCTCGCTCCCGGTCTCGTCGCCGCGACCGCGATGAACGCGGCCTCGTTCGAGACCACGTTCGGGTCGTTCACCCGCATGACCGAGCAGCGCACTTACGAGGCGATCGTCATGACGCCGATATCGGTGGGAGAGGTGGTCGCCGGCGACATCCTGTGGGCGGCATCGAAGAGCCTCCTGGGGGGCGCGGTCATCCTCGCGTTCATGCTGCCGCTCGGGCTCGTCGAAGGCCCGCTCGCGATCGCCGTTCTGCCGCTCACGTTCGGAGTCGGGATCATGTTCGGAGCGCTCGGGATGGCGTACACGGCCGTCGCGCCCTCGTACACGTTCTTCAACTACTTCTTCACTCTCGTCATCGGGGTCATGTTCCTGTTCAGCGGCGTCTTCTTTCCGCTCGAAGGGATGCCCGCGTGGGTCGGATGGGCGGCGTGGTGCCTGCCTCTGACCCATGCCGTGATCCTCATGCGCGCGCTCACGTCGAACGGGCTCGAGCCCTCGATGTGGGTGAACGGCGCCTGGCTGGCGGTCTTCACGCTGATCGCGTTCTGGCTCTCGGTGCGCCTGATCCGGCGCAGGCTGATCAAGTGAGCGCGAGGAAGGCAGCGGCCGGGACTCGTCGAAAGGCGAAGAAACGGGCGAGGAAGACCGCGCCCGAAGGGGCGTGGGAGGCGCTCGAGGCGGTCGCGGGGGACCTGTCGGGCGGAGCGTCGGAGGTCGCCGGCTCGCTTCTCCGGTGGGGGGAGTCCTGGTCGTCGGGCGCTCCGGGAACGGCGCGCGAGGTCCTCGTCGGACTCGAGCGAGTCGCCCGGCGCCAGGCCGCGCTCGCGCCAGTCCTCCGGATCGCCAACGACCTTCTGATCGAGATCGAGCGGCGCGACCCCGATGACGAGGACTCGCTGCGGGCGGCGGTGGGGAAGACGGCGGTACAGTGGCGCGAGCGGCTCGATTCCGCGCGCGACGCCATCGGCCTTCACCTTCGCCGCGCCATGGGCTCCGCTCCCGCCGTCTACACCTACTCCGCTTCGAGCACCGTGCAGCGAGCGATCGAGGATCACTTCGCGGCCGGCGCGTGGTTCCGGGTGGTCGTGTCGGAGTCACGGCCCGGGAACGAGGGCACGCGCCTGGCCGCGGCGCTGGCCGCGCGCGGGATCCCGGTGCGACTGGGGACCGACGCGTGGCTCTGGAGCGCGATCGAGGAGGAGGGCCTGCTGCTCTTCGGGGCCGACGCTCTCCTGCCAACGGGATGGGTGAACAAGGTCGGGACGCGGGCGCTGGCGGCGCGCGCGCGCGATTCGGGGGTCCAGATCGCGTGCGGCGCCGACACGAGCAAGTTCCTCCCGCCGGCGCTGGCCGCCCTCCCGCGCTCCTACGAGCGCGATCCGCGCCAGCTCGTGCCCGATCCGCCGACGTCGCTGGAAGTCGTCAATCCGTACTTCGAGGAGGTCGGCTGGGAGGCGCTGGACGCGCTCGTGACCGAGCGTGGGCCGACGCGGCCGCGGGATCTCAGGTCGGGCGAAATCCCGGTGGCGGTCGCCCTCAGGTCCGCCGCCCGCTCGCCGGAGGATTGACGCCGGACGACGGCGGCGCCCACTACGCGAACCGGGGGCCGGGGACCGACGGCGAGAGCTTCAAGTCGATGGAGATCGACTCGACCCGCCAGCCGCAGCGTCCCGCGGGCGAAGGGTGTGCGGACCGATCTCCGCGATCGAGCGGCAGCCGGACAGCCCCATCGTCAGGTCGAGCTCCGCGAGCGTGTTCTGGAGGAGGTCGCGCACCGCCGGCTCGCCTCCGACGGCGAGCGCCCAGGCGTAGGGGCGGCCGATGAGGACCGCGCGGGCGCCCAGCGCGAGCGCCTTGAACGCGTCGGCTCCGCCGCGGACGCCGCTGTCGAGGAGCACCGGCACGCGTCCGGCGATCACCTCGAGTACCGCCGGCAGCGCATCGAGCGCGGCGATCGCCCCGTCGACCTGTCGACCGCCGTGGTTCGATACGATCACGGCCTTTGCGCCGGCGTCGAGGGCGCGGCGGGCGTCGTCGGGATCGAGGATCCCCTTGAGCACGATCGGGAGCCGCGTCATCTCACGGAGGCGGGGGAGCTCGTCCCACGTCAGGTCCGGATGCGCGAAGACCCGTCCGAACTTCTCGATCGCCGGGCGCGGATCGTCGGTGGGCGAGGCGGCGAGTCCCCGCAGGAAGACGGGATCGGTCAGGTAGTTCGCGAGGCCCTCGCCGACCAGAAATGGGAGATACGCGTTCTCGATGTCGCGCGGCCGCCACGCGAGGAGCGGGAGGTCGAGCGTGACCACGATCGCGGAATACCCCGCCGCCCCGGCCCGCGAGACGAAAGACGCGGCGAGCTCGGGATCCCGCGGCCAGTAGAGCTGGAACCAGCGCGGCCCGTCGCCGGCGGCCTCGGCCACGGCCTCGAGCGGGCGCGACGAGACCGTGCTCAGGACGACCGGCAGGCCCAGCGCGGCGGCCGCTCGCGCGGGTGCCAGCTCGCCTTCGGGGTGCAGGATCCCCTGGACTCCGACGGGCGCGAGCAGGACCGGCGCGGGAAGCGCGCGGCCGAGGAGCTCGACCCGGAGGTCGCGGGCGCCGACACCGCGCAGGTGGCGAGGCACGATCCGCCACCGGCGGAACGCCTCGCGGTTCTCGCGCATCGTGTCCTCGAGGCCGGCGCCGCCCGCGACGTAGGCCCAGGCCTCGGCCGTGAGCACCTGCCGCGCCCGTTCGCGGAGCGCCTCGTAGCCGACCGGGTGCGCCGGCCTCTCTCCGCCGACGCCGGCCATGTAGATCGCCAGCTGGCGCTCCATTCCCGACATCGATCGAGGGGTCTCGCTCACGGCGCCTCCCGCGCGAGCTCGGGTTCGGGATCGCTGGGGCCCAGGCTCGCGAAGGCCTCGTCGAGCGCGGCCTCGAGCGCGGGCAGATCGGCGCCGCGCCAGCGCAGCTCCCGGGTCTCGTCCTGGTCCACGTACCAGAGCCGTCCGCCGATCTCGTCGAGACCGAGGATCGAGGCCGCGGCGAGCGCATAGATGGCGAGCTGCGCCTCGTGTCGCGCGGTCGATTCGCCGTCCGCGACCGCGAACTTGTAGTCGCCCACCCACCAGCCGCCGGCGTCGCGCCAGAGTGCGTCGATCGTCCCGACGACGATCCCGCCGCCCGGGAGTCGCAGGCGGAAAGGCCGCTCGCGCGCGACTTCGTCCGCGCCGCCGAGGACGCCGAGGACATGCCGGCTCGCGTAGGCGGCCAGAGCGCTCGCTTCGGCGACGGGCAAGCCGCCGGGACCCGTGAGCCACGCCCCGACGTCGTCCGGAACCGGCGCGAGCGGGATCCGCTCGAGCGCCGCATGGCCCCGAGCGCCGCGCTCGAGCGCGGCGGCCGCGGCTTCGCGCGCCGCTGCGACGGGGGCCGGGAGCGGGGGTTCGCCTCCGAGCGCGGCGGCGAGCTCGCGCGCGGCCGCCTCTCCCGGAGCCGCCGGGGCCGGAGCGCGCACCGCCATTCCGGGGTCCGCCAGGGGCGGGGTCTGTCCGAGCGAAGCGGCGAACCGGCCGGCCCAGTGCTCGAGCGGCACGCGCGCGAGGAGTCCCGCCGCGCCGGGCGAGGCCGCGAAGCTCCGCACCTGACTCAGCCAGGTCGCGTTGCCCGCGCCCGCGCTCAGGATCAGCCGGTCGCGCGCGCGCGTCGCGGCCACGTACAGGAGCCGCGCCTCCTCGGCGGCCTCACGCTCCTTCTCGGACTCGCGCGCGAGCGCATAGGCGTCGGTGTCGAGCGGCGCCTCCGCGGGATCCGTCCACACCTTGGCGACAACGCCGATCTCGGAGTCGAAGCGGACGCCGCGCGGCCCGCGGTTGCCGCGGCCGCCGATATCGCCGAGCGCGACGATCGGGAACTCGAGCCCCTTGGCCTGGTGGATGGTCAGAATGCGGATCCGGTCCCCGACTTCGGGAAGCGACGCGTCGCGGTCGCGCGGCGGGTGCGCCGCGCGGCGTCTCAGCGCGCCCGCCCACTGCGCCAGGAGCGGCTGGCCGTCCGACGGCGCCCGATCCGCGAGGGCGATCAATCGTTCGACGTTGGCGCGGCGCTGCTCACGGTCGGGGAGCGCGTCGAGGACCGCGGCGTACGCCGTGCGATCGACGAGCCACGAGAGGACCGCGCCCGGAGACCAGGTATCCGCGCGGCGCGCGATTCCGTCGAGGACGTCGAGCGCGTCCGCGAGGCGTGCGGCCTGGTCCGGATCGAGGTCCGCCGTCGCGGCGGCCGCGGCGACGTGTCGGCGGAGCGGAACCCCGCTCTCGCGGCCGCGGACGACGCGCCAGATCGCGTCGTCGGCGAGGCCGGCCATGGGCGAGCGCAGGAACGCGACGAACGGCACCGGATCCTGGGGGCGGAGCGCGGCGTCGAGCGCGTTCAGGATGTCGAAGGTCTCCTGCCGCACCCAGAACGATCCGCTGCCGACGACGACGGATTCGAGGCCCACCAGATCGAGCGCGCGCCGGTAGGGCTCGACCTGGGTCAATCGACGGAGGAGGATGACGACGTCCCCGGGGCGGGCGGCTCGCTCTTCACCCGATACTTCGTCGTGCACGCGAACGCCGTCCGGGCCCGGCCCGCAGGCGGCCGCGATCCACGCCGCAAGCGCCCGGGGTTCGTCCTCGCGGGCCCGGTCGGCCAGCTCGCGCTCCAGGGGCGGATCGAGGAACTCGACCGCGGGCGTCCCGCCTCGCCTCCGGTACGCGATCTGCGGCGCGTGCTCGGGCCGATCCCCGCGCGGGCCGGCGACCAGGACGTCGGGGAAGAACGCGTTGTGGAAATCGACGAGCTCGGCGCGTGAGCGGTAGTTCGTCGCCAGCCCGCGTCTGTGACCGCGAGCGGCGGCCGCGCGCGACAGGGATTCGAACGCTGCCACCGTCGCGCCGCGGAAGCCGTAGATGGACTGCTTCGCGTCGCCGACGACGCACCACCGCGGATCCCCGGGCCCAGGGCGCCCGGCGATCGCGTCCTCGCCGATCAGGATTCGGAGGATCTCGTCCTGCACGGGGTCGGTGTCCTGGTGCTCGTCGACGAGGACGGCGCGATATCGGCCTCTCACCTCGTCCCGCACCTCGGCGTGTGAGCGGAGGAGCTCGCGGGTCCGCAGGAGGAGATCGTCGTAGTCGAGCGCGGCGCGCGCCGCGCGCGCGGAGCGGTACCCCTCCCTGACCGTGACCGAGAGCGCCGGCCAGATCCCGAGCTGGAACCGGTTCTCGACCTCGAGTGCGAGGCCGGCCCACTCGTTCGCGCTCTTCCGGAGCGCCTCGCGGAGCTCCGTGGCCTGGCGAAAGCGCCACGTCTTCCCGGCGCTCTTCGCGGCCGCGGCGAGCTCGAGCGCCACCCGGGCCGAGCGCGCGCGCCGCCAGTCGGAGAGCGCGGCGTCGATCCGCTCGAAGGCGGCGAGCTGGAGAGCGGTATGGAGTCGGCCCCCGCGAGCCGCTTCCAGGAGGGCGTGCCCGGCCGCGTCGACCTCGTCGCCGAGCTCCGCGAACCGGCGACCGGCTTCGGCGAGCCGCCGCTCGAAACGCTCGATCGGCGCGCGCGGCGCCCAGCCCGCGGTGCGGATCGAGATCACGAGCTCCGTCAGGACGTCGGCCGCCGCCGCGAGGCCGAGGAGCTCGACCGCCAGCCTGGCGGCCTCGTCGCCCCGCTCGAGACCCGCGCGCAGGGCGTCGAAGGCGGCGCCGCGGAGGATCTCCTCGGCCGCCTCCTCGGACAGGACCGAGAACCGCGGATCGACTCCCGCCTCGAGCGGATAGCGCCGCAGGATGTCGGCGCACCATCCGTGGAAGGTCGAGATCGGCGCGCTCTCGAGCTCGCGTCGCCAGCGCGCATCCGTCGTCCGATCGCGCACCTTCCGCATGAGCTCGCGGGCGGCGCGCTCGGTGAACGTGAGACACAGGATGCGCTGCGGGCCGATCGGCTCGTCGGACCCCGTGAGCGCCATGTCGCCGAGGAGCGCCGAGTAGAGCGCGACGAGCGTGCGGGTCTTGCCCGACCCCGCGCCCGCCGTGACCACGTAGCCGGATTCGAGATCGACGACCGCGCGCTGTTCCTCGCGCAGGTCGTCATCGGCGCGGTGAGGCTCCGGGGCGTCGCGAGCCGGTGCGGGCGGTGGCGCGGACTCCGTCACTCGTGGACCCGCCGAGGCCGCGTCGACCAGCTCGAGCGAGAGCTGGTCCGTCATTCGTCCTCCTCCGCGACATCTGTCGCGACGCCGGGGACGGTGGCGATCCGGCAGCCGCGCCGGAAGTCGCACCAGCGGCATCCCCTGGCGTCCCGCGGAGTGGGGTCGAAAACGCCCCCGGCCGCGGCCTCCACCGCGCGCGCGATGCCCGCGCGCACGTCGTCGGCATCGGGCATGACGAGCGGCCCCGCGATCGCGGGCGCCTTCACGCAGTGGATCGCGCCCGTCACCGTCGACGGTCGGGGAAGGGCCTCCGACTCCGCCCAGGCGAGGGCGCCGAGGAAGTAGGCATGGAGCTGGAATCGCTCGACTCCGCAGCGCTCGGGATCCACCGCCTCGAGGTGATCCCTGCGCTTCGGGCTGTACTTGTAGTCGACGACGTGGAGGTCGCCGCTCGCGGGATGACGATCGAGACGATCGATCGTGCCGCGCAGCTCGATCGGGCCGAAGCGCGTGGGGACCGCGACCGCCGGAATCCGGGACCCGTCCCGGCCGAACGACGCTTCGAACGCGACCGGCTGGCGGCCGGACGCGGCTTCCTCACCGGCGACCGCCTGCAGGTAGCGGTGGATCGTCGCTGCGGTGCGCCGCCGCGTCAGGGCCCACACCGCGGGGGGCCCCTTGCGATCGTCGCGAACCTCGGTTCCGGCGAGGTCCACGGCCTCGCGGATCCGCTCGAGATCCCACGGACGACCGCCGGCCTCGAACAGGCGCTTGAGGGCGAGGTGGGCCAGGTCGCCGACCGTCGTCGGCTCGGCCTCGAGCGGCCGCTCGTCGGGCGGCCGCAGACGGAGAAGATGGCGCTGGAAGAACTGGTGCGCGCACTGGCTCCACGATTCGAGGGCGCTCGCGGACCACGTGGAAAGCGCGCCGCCCGCCGCCTCCGCGGCGAGCGCCTCGGCGAGCGCGGAGTCGAAGGCGCCGTCCCACCTCCCGGCCGCCGCCCGGCGCGTCGCCGGATCGCGGGCGAAGAAGAGGGTCCGGTCCCGCTCGAGGGACTGGAGGGCAGAGACCGCCCCGGGAGCGCGGCCCTCGCGCCAGGCGGGGATCCCGGTCGGGGAGGGGAAACCCGGGGCTTCGGTCCCCCGGCGCTCCCGCTCCCGCTCGACCTCGAGGCCCGGCAGGAGCGGGGTGGCGTTCTCGTCTTCGACGGGCCACGAGAGGACGATCCGCTCCGCGGTCGAGCGGATCCGCTCGATCACGAGGAGGTCGCCCTCGTGAGTGTCCTCGGCGGCGGTGCGGAACGCGCGCCGATCGAGCGATCGGTTGAGCGCCCTGCGCTCGGGATCGCCGAGGACCGCCGCCGCGGGGGCGGGCCGCGTGAGCGCGCCCTGCACGAGTCCCACCATGATCTGCCGACGGAACGCGAGATCGCGCGCGTCGCGCGCGGTCAGGATCGCGACCCCGCGCCCGGGGCGGCCGAGCGGCGCGCGCGCGTCACCGAGGGCATCGAGGATCGAGCGCCGGTGGGCGCGCCATCCGCGCGGCGGTCCGCTCCACGTGCCGAGGGTCTCGTGCGCGCCGCGGAGCTCCAGGAGCGCGCCTTCCCACAGGGCGAGGCCGGCGGAATCGCGCGCAGCCAGCCCGTCGAGGAGCCCCACGCGCGCAAGGACGTCGCCGTAGCGGCGCCAGAACTCCTCCGGCGCGGACTCGCCGCGCCCCAGCTCGACGATCGTCGCGAGCGCGGCGACGAGCCGGGCCGCCGCCTCGCCTCGCGCCGCCGAGAGCGTCCGGTTCCACTCCTCGCGCGTCGCTCCCGCGGCGGGTCCGCTCGAAACGACGGGCAGGAGGAGCTCGGGCTCGAGACCCGCCGTCAGCGGCGAGGCGATCCAGGCTTCGAGTCGATCGCGCGGCAGCCCCTCCTCGATGAGAGAGAACGGCGCGAGCGCGGCCGCGATCCCGGGGGTTTCGGCGAGCGGGGCCCCGCGACGCGCGTGATGCTCGACTCCACGACGCGAGAGCTCGCGGTCCAGGGCGGCCACGCGGTGGGCCGACCCGGGAACGACGATCGCGATCTCCTCCGCGGCCACGCCCGCGTCGATCCATGCCCGCGCGTCGTCGGCGGCGCGGCGGGCTTCCTGCACGGGGTCCGTGGCGGAGCGGAACTCGACGACCGGACCCGCTTCTTCCTGCGGCTGGAAGAAATCCAGCTCGACGTCCAGCCCGGGGTCGGTCAGCGATTCCCACAGCTGGACGTAGGGGTACGCATAGGCGGTGGCGGAAGGATCGTGGGGCTCGAACGGAACGTGGACCCGCACCCGGTTCGCGCGCCGCGCGAGCGCGAGCAGGAGCTCGCCCTGAACCGCGGTGACGTCGTAGATCCCATGGACCTCGAGCGCGTCGATGTCCGCGGCGGGCCACGAGCCGGCCCGCACGAGCTCGGTCGCCCGCGCGACCGCGCCGGCCGCGTCGACCAGGCCGGCCGATCTCAGACGCCGCTCCCAGGCGTCGACGACCGCGGCGAGAGCGGCGATCCGGCGGGACCCGCGAGCGGCGGGGACGAGATCGACGGCGAACAGTCCCGCCGAGCGGACTTCGGCGATCGCCGCCGCGATCGCGCGGGAGGCCCCGGGTCCTTCGACCCCCGGTCCGAAGAGCCGTAACGCCTCGGTCTCCAGCTCACGCAGGATGTCGGCCGCGAGGAGGGCGGACGCGACGCGGCCGAGCCGGCGCCGCGGCGCCGGGTCCGTCGCGAGCGCGCGGTCGACGAGGTCCGAGAGCGTGACCGCGTCGTCGGTCCACGCCGCGCGCGACGAGAGCGCGCCGCCCGCCGGAACCGCGCGGGTGTCGGCGATTCGCGCGCCGGCGCGTCGAGAGGGGACGACGGTCAGCATGGAACGAGCGACGCCAGGGCGCGGGCGATCCGACGCTGCGCGGCGGGAAGCGCCCGGCCGGCTGGATCGGGTCGCTCCCACGCGGCCGCCGTCCAGCCCGCGCGCGCGAGGTCGCGCGGCCGGGGCCGCGTCTCGCGCGGCGTCTCGAAGAGGCAGGCGTGATAGACGTGTCGCCGGTGCGAATAGGCGTGGGAGATCGTCGTGAGCGGTCTGAGCGGCTCGGCGTCCGGCACGAGAGTCGCGATCGCGCGCGCGGCCGCCGAAGCCGGCGGCTCGCCGGCGGCGACCGTGCGGCCTGGAAACTCCCACAGCCGGGCGAGCATCCCGTCCTCGGGCCTCCGGACCATGAGCGCGCGACCCTGCGGGGACACGACGACCGCGACGCCGAGATCGAAGAACGGAACCGGCGGCCTCGACGCGGGACCGGGACGCGCGCCGACGGTCCCCCGCAGCCGGGCCAGGCACCACGCGGCGAGCGGGCACTCGACGCAGCGCGGGGCCCGCGGCCGGCAGATCGTCGCGCCCAGCTCCATCAACGCCTGATTGAAGTCCCCCGGGCGGTCGGCGGGAACGAGCGTCCGCGCGCGCTCCCGGAGCTCGGCCGCTCTCGGGGCCTCGAGGTCGAAGAGACGCGAGAGGACCCGCCGCGCGTTGCCGTCGACGGCCGGCTCCGGGCGGCCGAAGGCGATCGACGCGACTGCCCCCGCCGTGTACTCGCCGACGCCGGGCAGCGCGCGCAGGCCGGCGACGCTGTCGGGAATCACGCCTCCGGCGGAGTCCCGAACGATCCGTGCGGTGGCGTGGAGGTTCCGGGCCCGGGAGTAGTAACCCAGGCCCTCCCATTCGCCGAGCACGTCGTCGAGCCCGGCGTCCGCCAGCGCGACGAGGGTCGGGAAGCGTGTCATCCAGCGCTCGTAGTAGGGAACGACGGCCTCGACCCGCGTCTGCTGCAGCATCACTTCCGATACCAGCACGCGATACGGATCGGAGTCGCGGCGCCACGGCAGATCGCGACGGCGGTCGTCGAACCACTCGCGAAGGGCGGGCGCGACGTCGTCGATGTCGGGGATCACGCGGACAGAAGATCGGCGCGCCGCGCGGTCGCTTCAAGTTGTAGGGCGAAGGAGCGCGGGTTACCTTCGCGGTCGCCCATGAAAACACCGGCTTACATCTTTCGCGAGTACGACGTCCGCGGGCTCGTCGAGGGCGAGCTCACCGACGATCTCGCGCACGGTCTCGGGCGCGGGTACGCGACCTTCATGCGGCGCGCCGTCGGATCCAGGCCGGTCGCGATCGCCCTGGGCTGGGACGTGCGGCCTTCGTCGCCGCGACTGCGGGACGCCCTGACCGAAGGGATGGTCGCGGCCGGCGCCCGGGTCCTCGACATCGGGCTCGTTCCGACCCCCGTTCTCTACTACGCGTGTCACCGCCTCGAGACGGACGGGGGCGTCATGATCACCGGCAGCCACAACCCCCCCGAGTACAACGGGTTCAAGCTGGGCTACCGGGACCTTCCCTTCACCGGCGAGGAGATCCAGCGCGTCCGGAAGCTGATCGAGGAGGACGACTTCGAGACCGGCCGGGGCTCCCGCGAGGACCGGCCGGTGACCGAGGACTACTGCGACATGGTGGCCGCGAAGGTCACGCTCGCGCGACCGGTGAGCCTCTCCCTCGATCCGGCCAACGCCTGCGGCGCCCTCTTCGCCGGCGATCTGCTCGAGCGGATCGGGGCCCGCGTCGACCGCCTGTACGACGAGGTCGACGGCACGTTCCCGAATCACCATCCGGATCCGACCGTCGACGAGTACGTCGTCGAGCTCAGACGGCGCGTGGTCGAGAAGGGGTTCGAGCTCGGGATCGGCCTGGACGGCGACTGCGACCGGATCGGAGCCGTGGACGGGACCGGACGCCTCGTCCGGGGCGATCAGCTGACCGCGATCTTCGCGCGCGATCAGCTCGCGCGGACCCCCGGGGAGCGGATCCTGTTCGACGTGAAATCGTCGCGCGCGCTCGAAGAGGATATCCGCGCGCACGGCGGCGTGCCGTTCATGTGGAAGACCGGCCACAGCCACGCCAAGCTGAAGATGAAGGAGGAGGGCATTCCCTTCGGCGGGGAGATGAGCGGTCACCTGTTCTTCTTCGACGGCTACTGGGGTTTCGACGACGCGATCTTCGCGGCCTGCCGGCTGTGCGAGATTCTCTCCCGCTCGAAGGATTCGCTGGCGGACATGGTCGATTCCCTCAAGCGGTACCCCTCGACTCCCGAAGTCCGCGTCGACACCACGGAAGATCGGAAGTGGAAGATCGTCGATGAAGCGAAGGAGTACTTCGGCTCGCGCCATGAGACCGTCGACATCGACGGAGTGCGGATCGCGTTCGACCACGGCTGGGCCCTGCTGCGGGCCTCCAACACGCAGCCCGTGATCGTGCTGCGCGCGGAGGGCGAGAGCGAGTCCGATCTGAAGACGATCAAGGGCGAAGTCGAAGCGTTTCTCGCGGCGCGCGGGATCGGTGCGATTCCGTGGAACGGGTGAACCGGCGCCTTGCCGTAATCCTGGGAGGCGCCGTTCTCCTGGCGCTGATCGTCCTGGGATCGGCCGTCAACACGGTTGTCGACGCCCTCTGGTTCGGCGAGCTGGGCTACGAGGACGTCTACTGGACCGCCTTCTGGGCCCGGCTCTGGGTGAGACTGGTTGCCGGGTCCATCATCTTCCTGTTCTTCTTCGTCAATCTGCGCCTCGCCGCGTCGTCCTTCGGATCGATCCGTCGGCGCATCTCCAACATAGAGATCCATGAGGAGATTCCGGGAAAGTGGCTGACGCTGACCGCGCTCGCCGGAGCCGCCTTTCTGGCGTTCCTGTTCAGCGCCGCGGTCGGCGGACGGTGGCTGGACATTCTCGTGTGGCTCGAGCGCGAACCGTTCGGTCTCGTCGATCCGCTGTTCTTCAGGAACGTCGGATTCTACGTGTTCACTCTGCCGGTGCTGAGGCTGGCTCAGAACCTGGCCTTCCTGCTGCTGGTCGCGGCGCTGGTGATCCTCGGCGTCCTCTATGTGACGAGCGGAGGCCTCGAGATCGCCGAGAATCGGATCCGGTTCCGGATCGGGCCGCTGAGGCACATGGTGGCGAACGTCGCGCTCCTGCTGCTCGTGCTGGCCTGGGGCTATCGACTCGACCTGTACGAGCTCGTGTTCTCGCACAGAGGGGTCGTCTACGGGGCTTCGTACACGGACGTGCATGCGCAGGTGCTGGGGTATCGGGTCCTCGTGGCGCTCGCCCTGGCCGGTTTCGGCGTCACGGTATACGACGTCGTCCGCGGGAAGTACGGCCTGACTCTGACGGCGTTCGGCGCGCTCGTGATCGGGATGGTGGTGTTCAAGGGTCTCTACCCCGGAGCGGTCCAGCAATTCGAGGTCGAGCCCAACGAGATCAACAAGGAAGCACCCTACATAGCGCGCAACATCGCATACACGCGAAACGCATTCGACCTGACCCGGATCGAGGAGCGACCGTTCGTCGTCAACAGTCGGCCCGGGGTCGAGAACCTCCGCCAGGCGGACCGCACGCTCTCGAACATCCGACTGTGGGACTGGCGTCCGCTTCTCGACACCTACAGCCAGCTGCAGGAGATCAGGCTCTACTACAAGTTCGAGGACGTCGACGTGGATCGTTACGATCTCGGACAGGGGCCGCGCCAGGTCATGCTCTCGGCGCGCGAGATGGCGGTCGAGGAGCTGCCGACGAACGTGCAGACATGGCAGAACCAGCACCTGATCTTCACGCATGGCTACGGCCTCGTCATGAGCCCCGTCAACGAGGTCACGCCCGAAGGCCTGCCGATGTTCTATCTCGCCGACATCCCGCCGGGGACGCATGACTCGCTGGATGCCGCCCTCGAGGTCGACCGACCCGAGATCTACTACGGCGAGCGCACCTTCAACTACGCACTCGCGGCGACTCGCGAGCAGGAATTCGACTATCCGCAGGGGGACGAGAACATATACACCTCCTACGCCGGCCGCGGCGGGCTGGCGATCGATTCCTGGTGGCGGAAGGGACTGTTCGGGTGGTACCTCGGGTCGCTCAAGTTCCTGCTGACCGACGCGATCGTCGACGATTCGCGACTCCTCCTGCACCGGCAGATCCAGACCCGGATCCGGCGGCTGGCCCCGTTCCTCGAGTACGACGCGGATCCGTATCTCGTGCTGCTCGACGGACGCCTGCTTTGGATCCAGGACGCCTACACGATCTCGGACCGGTATCCGTATTCAGAGCCACTGACGGTCTTCGGAAGCCGGACGCGAATCAACTACATCCGCAACAGCGTGAAGGTCGTAGTCGACGCCTATCACGGCAGCGTCACGTTCTACGTCTGGGACGTCGACGACCCGATCCTGTCGACGTACCGCGCGATATTCCCGACGCTTTTCACTCCGCGGGATTCGATGCCCGATGAGCTTCGCGCGCACGTGCGCTACCCGCAGGACCTGTTCACGATACAGGCCGAGGTCCTGCGCTCGTATCACATGGGAGATCCCAAGGTGTTCTACAATCGCGAAGACCTGTGGAACATTCCCAACGAGATCTATCAGGGTCAACCGAGCGTGATGGTCCCTTACTACGTGCTTCTACAGCTCCCCGATGACGAGGGTCTCGAGTTCCAGCTCGTGCTTCCGTTCACGCCGAATCGCCGGGACAACATGATCGCGCTGCTGGCGGCCAAGTCCGACCCCGAGAACTACGGCCGCCGCGTGATCTATGAGTTCCCCAAGGACAGGTTGATCTACGGACCCATGCAGATAGAGGCGCGGATCGATCAGGACCCCGTGATCAGCGAGCAGATCACGCTGTGGAGCCAGAAGGGATCGAGCGTGATCCGCGGGAATCTCCTCGTCATCCCGCTGGCCAACAGCGTGCTCTACGTAGAGCCACTGTATCTCCAGGCGCAGCAGAGCCAGCTCCCGGAGCTGAGGCGCGTCATCGCCACGTACGGCACGACGATCGTCATGGAGCCGACGCTCGAGGACGCGATGCTGGCCCTGATCCGGCGCACGGCGGGATCGGCGGTGGCGCGCGAGGTCGCCGAGGAGATCGGCCTGACGGGCGGGGCGGCCGGCGCGGCGGCCGGGCCGACGGAAGCGGCTGTCACGGCGCCGACACCCGCGGGCCTCGTGTCGCGGGCGAACGAAGCCTACGACCGCGCGGTCGCGGCGCAGCGAGCGGGGGACTGGGCCGCCTACGGGGAGGCGCTCGAAGAGCTGGGCCGTATTCTGGACGAGCTGGCCGCCCAATAGACGCCGAGCAGTCTCTCATGGATCGGGCTTTCTCGCGCGCCGCGGGAGCGCGACGGGTGGAGGGAAACGCCGTTCGCCTCCTTCGTGACGCCGGCGAGAACTACCCCGCCTGGCTCGAGGCGATCTCGCGGGCCGAGCGCTTCGTCTACTTCGAGAGCTACATCCTGCGCGACGACGTATCCGGGCGGCGGTTCGCCGACGCGCTGAAGGCGAAGGCAGGCGAGGGCGTGCCGGTCTATCTGCTCTACGACTGGATCGGGGCGCTCGGCAAGACGTCGGCCCGTTTCTGGGCTTCGCTGCGCGCGGCCGGAATCGAGGTCCGCTCCTTCAACGCGCCCCGCCTGTCGAGTCCGCTGGGTTGGATCCAGCGGAATCACCGCAAGAGCATCGTCGTCGACGGGCGGATCGCATTCGTCACGGGGTTGTGCGTGGGCGACGACTGGGTCGGGGACCCCGAGCGCGGGATCGCGCCGTGGCGGGACACGGGGATCGAAGTCCGTGGGCCCGCCGTGGTCGAGGTCGAGGCCGCGTTCGCGCGCATGTGGGCGTTGACGGGTCCGCCGATCCCGGCCGTCGAGGGTCGATCGGTCGCCGGGCCGAAGCCGGCAGGGGAAGTGGCCATGCGGATCGTGGCGAGCGAGCCCAACCAGGCCGGGCTCCTCCGCGTCGACCAGCTCGTGGCCGCCGCGGCCCGCGAGAGCCTGTGGCTGACCGACGCCTACTACGCGGGCGCGCCCTCGCACGCGCAGGCTCTCCGCTCCGCCGCCCGCGACGGGGTCGACGTGCGCCTGCTCGTGCCGGGCACGACCGACATCCCGATCGTGCGGCCCCTGTCGCGCGCCGGATACCGGTCCCTGCTCGAGGCCGGCGTCCGCATCTTCGAGTGGAACGGAACCATGCTCCACTCGAAGACCGCGGTCGCCGACATGCGCTGGTCGCGTGTGGGATCCACCAATCTCAACCTGGCGAGCTGGCTGACGAACTACGAGCTCGACGCGTTGATCGAAAACGAGGGATTCGCGGAGGTCATGTCGCGGCAGTATCTCGAGGATCTCGACAACGCCACCGAAGTCCTGCTGCGGGCGGGACGCCGGCGCGCGGCGGAGCCCGAAGGCCACGCCGATACCGCCGCGCCGCTGCGTCCGCGTGGCAAGCGAGGGGGAAGCGGGGGGCGGGCGGCCGTCGGGGCCCTGCGGCTGGGCCACACGGTCACCTCCGCGGTCACGAGCCACCGTGCGCTCACGTCGCAGGACGCGGGCATCGTGGCATGGGCGGGCGCGGCGGCGATCGTCCTGGCGATCGCCGCCGTCTACTGGCCGCGTATGCTCGCGGTTCCGCTCGCGATCGTGATCGCGTGGGTGGGGGTGTCGCTTCTCATCCGCGCGTTCCGCCTTCGGCGAAGTCGACGTCCAGACGCGGTGCTGCGGAACCCCGAGCGGCCCCCGCGCGGCGGGTCACCCGGAAGTTGACTCGCCAACCCGGCTGGGATCATCACATGTATTTCCAGTTCCGGGGTTTGCCCTCGGCCATCCACTCGACCGCGGTTGCGAGCCTGCGGGCGCGGGTCTCGGCGCGCTTCGCCTCCTCGATCCATTCCACGTACTCGCGTCGGTGGCTGGGCGGGAAGCGCTCGAACGCAGCGCGGGCGCGGGCATTCCCGGCGAGAGCCTTCCTCAAGTCCGCGGGAACCCTGACCTCGACCTTCCGGGGCCGCGGGGCGCGCGGCGCCTTGACTCTCTCGTCGTTGAGCTTCTTCGCCGTCCTGACCCACGCGGTCAGAGTCCTCTTGGCGGGCAGGTCGTCGAGGCTCGTGATCCGACCGAGCTGACCCATCGCCTCGTCGCTCGGGTCCTCGACGATGAGCGGGCTCTTCCAGAAACCGAACGTGCAATGCTGCTTGAATGCCGCCATCCCGCACAGCGGTCCCTTGTAGTCGAAGGCCGGCATGCTCCACTTCATCGTCTCCTCGACCTCGGGGCAGGCCGCGTGCACGACTTCGCGAAGGTGGGTCAGGATGGGCCTCGCGAAGGGCGCAGACTTCTCGATATACGCGTCGACGCGTCGATCTCGGGATCCCACGGGTTCCTCCTTCAGGGCGGGATTCGATCCCTCGTTGGACGGGACATGCATCGACAGCAGTATGCGGAGCCCGCAACGGCGCGCGCAATCGCCTGCCGCGGCGCGGTTGAACGCGCGCAGGACCGACCGTAGCTTCTCGGGCCGTTCACGGGTCCGGGTCACCGTTCCGGCGGCCGCTTCCGTCGAGCCCTTCGATCCGCATCGAAAGGACGTCATGAAGATCCACGAGTACCAGGCGCGGAAGTTATTCCGCGACCACGGCTTGCCGGTCCCGCGCGAGCGTGTTGCAGCGACCCCCGCAGAGGTGGCGGTCGCGGCGGAAGAGCTCGGCGGAAAGGTCGTCATCAAAGCGCAGGTGCACGTCGGCGGTCGCGGGAAGGCCGGAGGCGTGAAGCTCGCCGACGGACCCGCGGCGGCGCGCGAGGCTGCGGGGAAGATCCTGGGGATGGACATCAAGGGCCTCGTCGTCGGAAGGGTCCTCGTCGCCCCCGCGGTCGACATCGCCGACGAGGCATATGTCGGGATCATCGTGGACCGCGCCAGCCAGCGTCCGGTGCTGATGGTGAGCGCCGCGGGCGGCGTGGACATCGAGGAGGTGGCCCGCGAAGCCCCGGAGCAGATCCACAGGGTCGCGATCGACCCGCGCTACGGTCTCATGACGCATCAGGCCATGGCGCTCGGATTCGCGCTCTACGACGAGCTCGATCGCGTCCGCGAAGCCGCGCGGATCTTCCAGAGCCTGTATGCGGCCTTCGAAGCCATCGACGCCTCGCTCGCCGAGGTGAACCCGCTGGTCGTCACGGCGGGCGGGGAGCTGCAGGCGATCGACGCCAAGGTGAACCTGGACGACAACGCCCTCTTCCGGCATCCGGAATTCGAAGCGCTCCGCGATCCGGCTGCGGAAGCGGCGGCCGAAACGGAAGCGCGCGAGAAGGGCCTGTCGTACGTCAAGCTGGAAGGGACCGTGGGCTGCATCGTGAACGGTGCAGGACTCGCGATGGCGACGATGGATCTCATCAAGTACTACGGTGCCGAGCCGGCGAACTTTCTCGACATCGGCGGTTCGTCGAATCCCGAGAAGGTCGTCAATGCGATGCGCATCATCCTCTCGGATCCCAACGTGAAGGCGATCCTGTTCAACATCTTCGGCGGGATCACGCGTTGCGACGACGTGGCCAACGGCATCGTCGCCGCGCTGAAACAGCTCGACGTCGACGTCCCGATCGTGATCCGCCTGACCGGGACGAACGAGAGGGAGGCCCTGGAGATCCTGAAATCGGTCGACCTGCCGGCGACGAACTCGATGGACGAGGTCGTGCAGAAGGCGATCGAGCTGGCGGGAGGCGTCGCGCGATGAGCGTCCTGATCGACGGCTCGACCAGGCTCCTCGTCCAGGGAATCACGGGGCGCGACGGTTCGTTTCACGCCCGGCAGATGATCGACTACGGCACGCACGTCGTCGGCGGCGTCGTGCCGGGCAAGGGCGGCCAGACGTTCGACGATCGGATCCCGATCTTCGATACGGTCGCCGAGGCGGTGGCCGAGACCGATGCGAACGCTTCGGTGATCTACGTTCCGCCGGTCTTCGCCGCCGACGCCGTCTACGAGGCCGCCGATTCCGGCGTCAGCCTGATCGTGGCGATCACCGAGGGCATTCCGGTCCTGGACATGACGCGCGTCATGCCCTTCGTCCGGGAGAAGGGGGCGCGGCTGGTAGGGCCCAATTGTCCGGGGCTCATCAGCCCCGGGAAGAGCAAGGTCGGGATCCTTCCCGGCCAGATCTGCATGCCGGGATCCGTCGGTGTGGTGTCGCGGAGCGGAACGCTCACCTACGAGGTCATTCATCACCTGACCGGGGCGGGAATCGGACAGTCGACGTGCGTCGGCATCGGGGGCGATCCGATCATCGGTACGAGCTTCATCGACTGTCTTTCGCTGTTCGAGAGGGACGGGGAGACTCGCGCGGTGGTCATGATCGGCGAGATCGGCGGCACCGACGAGCAGGAAGCCGCGGCGTTCGTCGAGCGCGGGATGAAGACTCCGGTCGTGGGCTTCATCGCCGGCCAGACCGCGCCGCCCGGCCGGCGGATGGGTCACGCGGGCGCGATCATCTCGGGGAGCGAGGGCACCGCGCAGGAGAAGATGGAGTCCCTTCGCGCCCATGGGATCGCGGTCGCCGGGCGTCCCGCCGACATCGTGGGGCTGGTCGAGGAGGCGCTTGGCTGAACCCGCGCGCAAGCGGCCCCTCCTCGAGGCCTCCCAGATCGCGCCCCCGCTCGAGGCGACGTCCTACGCGGAGGTCCTCGACGAGCTGGCGGCGTTCGCGGCAGGGCAGCCGGGAGTCGTCGACCGCGAGCGCCTCATGCGCCAGGTCTCGTCCCTCGGCGCGGAGGACACGATCGCGATCGGCGGGGGCGCCTTCATGCCGCACCTGAAATCGGACGCGATCGAGAGGGAAGTCGTCGTAATGGGGGCGACGCGAAAGGCGCTCCGGGTGCCCGTCGAGGGTGGCGAGGAGACCCGCGGACGGCTGTTCGTCTTCGCCGCGGCTCCGCCGGACGAGAGCGCCGCATATCTCGAGACCGTGGCTTCGATCGCCGCCGCCCTGCGGGGAGAGGGGGTCGTCGAGGCGATCCTCGAAGCGGAGACCCCGGATCGGATCGCGGGCGTGCCGGCGATCCGGGAAGCGACCCGAGTCCAGCGGCTTTCCGTCGTCGACGTGATGGACCCGGCCGCACAGAGGGTCTATCCCGACATGGTGCTCGACGAGGCGGCCCGTGTGCTGATCCGCGGGCGACATCCGGCCCTGCCGGTCGTGAACAAGCGGGACGAGATCGTCGGAATGGTGTCCGAAAAGGACCTGATCAAAGCCTTCCTTCCGGGGTATTCGAGGACGTCCGGAGGGTCGGGTGGAGAAGCGGGCTCCGAGCGGGAAGCGGGGGTCCGGGAGTCAGCGGATCGCACGCTCGTCCGGGACGTCATGTCGAAGGCGGTGCTCTGCCTGCCCGTCGAAGCCACGATCAACGAGGCGGCGTCGATCATCGTCAACAAGAACGTCGATCCGCTGCCGCTCACCCGCGACGGGAAGTGGGTCGGCCTCATCAGCCGTCGGTCGTTGATCCGGAAGCTGCTCCAGTTCTAGTCGACAATCCATCGAGTTCGTGGAGGAGGTAGCCATGGCCGCCGAGCGCACGCTCGCGATCATCAAGCCTGACGCCGTGGGGAAGAACTTCATCGGGAAGATCCTCGCCAGGCTCGAAGAGGCCGGTTTCGTCGTGCGCGAGATGCGCATGACGCGGTTGGGCGAGAAGGAAGCCAGAGAGTTCTACGCGGTCCACGCCGGGCGTCCGTTCTACGCCAGCCTCGTGAGCTTCATGACGAGCGACCGCTGTGTGCCGATGGTGCTCGAGAGAAAGAGCGCGGTCTCGGCGCTGCGCGAGACGATCGGAGCTACGGACCCTGCCCGGGCCGCGGAAGGGACCATCCGCAACCTGTACGCGGAATCCGTGGAGCGGAACGCGATCCACGCCTCGGATTCGCCGGACACCGCGGCCCGGGAGATCGAGTTCTTCTTTCCGGGCTCGTAGACGCCTCGGCGGGGGCGGTGGGACTCGCTGTCTGCGGTGCTCCGGATTGCCCGATAATCGGCCGGAAAGTACATTCAATTGTTATGTTCCTGGATCTCTCCCGGTTCGAAGACGGGCGCCTCGACGGGCGATTCGAGATCGAGGGAAAGAGCCCGGTGCTCAGCGGCTTCGAGGCCGAGATCGAGGAGCCGCTGATCCTCGACGTCACGGTGCGGAAGCCTTCCGGGAGCACCTATGTCCTGACGGGTCGGCTGACCGGAACCGTGATCGCGCCCTGCAGGCGTTGTCTCGAGCCGACCGCCACTCCGATCGACGTCCCGCTCCGGGTGGTATATCAGGAGCGGGGGCGCGATGCGCGGGAGGGCGACGGAGCCGGCGACGACGACATCGTGTGGCTGGACAGGGGCGCCGAGAGGATAGAGCTGGACGCGCAGGTTCGCGACCGGCTGTTCCTCGAGGCCGAGCGCTTTCCACTCTGCGTGCCCGATTGCAGGGGAATCTGCCCTCAGTGCGGGCAGAATCTCAATGAAGGCTCATGCGACTGCACCGCGGAAGCGACCGATACGCGCTGGAAGGCGCTCGAGGGGCTGAAGCTCGAATCGGAAGGCTGATCCATCAACATCGATGCGGAGAGACAGATGGCCGTCCCCAGAAGAAAAACGTCCAAGACCCGCAAGCGGAAGCGTCGAACCCACAAGCACGCAACCGCGCCGACACTCGTGAAGTGTGACAAGTGCCTGCAGCCCAAGCTGACCCATCGAATCTGCCCCCATTGCGGTCATTACTCCGGCCGCCACGTGATCGAGGTGGAGGAAGAGTTCTAGGATAGAACGCGCCATGCGCATCGCACTGGACGCCATGGGCGGCGATCACGCGCCGGAGCGGCCCGTGGCCGGCGCGATCGCAGCGCTCGATGCGCAGGAACCGGATCTGGAGATCGTGCTGGTCGGCGACGAGCGCAGGCTTGCGCCCCTGGCACCCGTCGGCTCGAAGTCCGGGCGGCTGTCCTTCCGTCACGCACCCGACATCATCGGGATGGACGAGGCGCCGGCGGCGGCGTTGCGCCGGAAGCGATTCTCTTCGATCCTGGTCGGCGTCGAGCTCCAGCAGGCGGGCGGAGCGGACGCGTTCGTTTCGGCCGGGAACACGGGCGCCGTCATGGCCGCGGCCCTCACGACGCTGGGACGGATCGCCGGCATCTCGCGGCCCGCGATCGTGACTCCGTTCCCGACGCGGTCGCATCCGTGTCTCGTCCTCGACGTGGGCGCGAACGCCGAGTGCAAGCCGCACCACCTCGCGCAATTCGCGCTCATGGGTCACGTCTACGCGGCGGAGGTTCTGGGTCGGGAGCGACCGCGCGTGGGACTGCTGTCGATCGGAGAAGAGGCCGGCAAGGGAAACGACCTCACGATCGCGGCGCACCGGCTCCTGGCCGAAAGCGGATTGAACTTCGTCGGCAACGTCGAGGGCAGGGACGTCCTCCGCGGCGCCGCGGACGTGGTCGTTACCGATGGATTCACCGGGAACGTGCTGCTCAAGTTCGGGGAGTCTTTCGTCGACTTCCTTGCGGGGGAAATCGAGCGCGAAGCGGAATCGAGTCGCCGGGCGGCGCTCGGGGCCTGGCTCATGCGCCCGGCGTTCCGCCGACTCGCTCGACGCATCGACTACGCGGAATACGGCGGCGCTCCGTTGCTGGGCGTCGACGGGATCGTGATCATCTGTCACGGAGGATCGAGCGTGAAGGCGTTCCGCAACGCGATCGGCGTCGCGCGCCTGGCGGTCGAGTGCGATCTCGCCCGCCGGATCGAAACGGCGATCGGAGCGCAGGACCCGGGCACCGCCTCGAGAGGGGCCTGATGTCGACGATTCGATCGAGGGCCACGATTCGGAGCACGGGGATGTCGGTGCCGGAGAAGGTCGTTACCAACGCCGACTTCGAGCGCATCGTGGACACGAGCGACGAGTGGATCACGACCCGCACGGGCATCAAGGAGCGTCGCATGTGCGCCGAAGGTCAGAACACCGCGGACATGGCGGCCGACGCCTGCCGCAGGGCGCTCGCCGACGCCGCGCTCGACGCGCTGGACGTGGACATCCTCATCCTCTCGACCGCGACCCCCGACCACCTGTTGCCCGCCACGGCCTGCGAGACGCAGGCCTTGATCGGGTGCGAGAAGGCGGCGGCCTTCGATATCAGCGCCGCCTGCGCGGGATGGCTATACGGCGTCTCGCTCGCCGACGCCATGGTCACCTCCGGCATGCACGAGAACATCCTCGTCGTGGGGTCCGAGAAGATGTCGGCGATCCTCGACTACACGGATCGCACGACCTGCGTGCTGTTCGGGGACGGGGCGGGTGCGGCGCTCATCCAGCGAGGGGACGGAAACGGGCGGGGCATCCTTGCTACCCACATGCGCACGAACGGACGCCAGGCCAGGCTCCTCTGGAGACCGGCCGGTGGAGCGGCCCTCCCGTCGACCGAACAGACGCGCTCGGAGCGCATGGAGTTCGTCAAGCAGGAGGGAAGGGAGATCTTCAAGCATGCCGTGATGGCGATGGAGGACTCCTGCCGGCAGGTGCTGGCCGCCGCCGACCTCGCCATCTCGGACATCGACCTCGTGATTCCGCACCAGGCGAACATCCGCATCATCGATGGGGTGACGAAGCGCCTGGGCGTGGAAGAGGAGCGTGTGTTCGTCAACATCGACCGCTACGGCAATACGAGCTCGGCCTCCATTCCCATCGCGCTCGACGAAGCGCGACGGCAGGGTCGAATCGGAGCGGGCTCGACGATCCTGATGACCGCCTTCGGCGGCGGCCTCGCTTGGGGGGCCTCCGTAATCGTGCTGTAGCCCGTGCCGGTCGCTTTCCAGTTCCCCGGTCAGGGGAGCCAGGCGGTGGGGATGGGTGCGGACCTGGCCGACGCCTTCACGGAGGCGCGCGATGTCTTTCTCGAGGCCGACGAGATCCTGGGCTTCGAGCTTTCGCGGCTCTGCTGGGAGGGGCCGGAACGGGAGCTGAAGGCGACCGAGAACGCCCAGCCCGCGCTCCTCACGCACGGCGTCGCCGCGGCTCGCGTGCTGCGGTCCCACGGCATGGTGCCGAGCGCGGCGGCGGGACACAGCCTGGGGGAGTTCACGGCGCACGTCGCGGCGGGGAGTCTCGCCTTCGTCGATGCGCTCAAGCTCGTCCGCGTGCGGGGACAGGCGATGGCCAGGGCCGGCATCGAACGGCCGGGCGCGATGGCCGCGGTCATCGGCCTCGGGGAAGCGGAAGTCGAGCGCCTGTGCGCCGACACGCGGCTCGACGGCGAGGTCCTGGTGCCCGCCAACTACAACTCGCCCGGCCAGATCGTGATTTCGGGATCGGTCGGTTCCGTGCATCGCGCGATCGCCGAGGCCAGGGGGCGGGGCGCGAGGATGGCGATCGAGCTCCAGGTATCGGGCGCGTTCCACTCGCCGCTCATGGCTCCGGCCGTGCGGAGACTGCGCGAGGCTCTCGACGGCGTCGAGGTCCGGCCCGCCGCGATCCCGGTCGTCGCCAACGTGGACGCGCGTCCCGTGACCGAGCCGGCCGCGATCCGGCAGCGGCTCATCGATCAGGTCACGGGCGCGGTGCGGTGGACCGAGACCGTCCTCGCGCTCCGCGACCTCGGAATCCGCCGGTTGCTGGAGCCCGGACCGGGGCACGTGCTCACCGGCCTCGTGAAGCGCATCGACCGCTCGCTCGAAGGCAGAGTCGCCGGGACGGCTCATCAGGTGGAGGAGGTGGTCGCTTCATGAGCGTGGAGATCGATCTCAAGGGGAAGCGGGCGCTCGTGACCGGCGGCAATCGGGGCATCGGCCGCGGAATCGCCGAACGCCTGGCCGAAGCCGGCGCCGATGTCGCCGTGTTCGCGCGCAGCCAGGAATCCGTCACGGAGACCGCGAGAGCCCTTTCCGAGCGCGGCGTTCGCGCGCTCCCGCTCGTGGGGGACGTGAGCTCCGAGCGGGACATCGATGCGGCGTGGAATCGGCTCGTGGAGGAGTTCGAGGGCCTC
The DNA here is from genome assembly GCA_036556305.1 of Gemmatimonadota bacterium. Lineage (GTDB taxonomy): Bacteria > Gemmatimonadota > Gemmatimonadetes > JACCXV01 > JAHWKZ01 > JAICNR01. The sequence continues at coordinate 61,526 of DATBJO010000090.1, read as the reverse complement.
GACGTCCTCGTCAACAACGCCGGAATCACGCGGGACGGTCTCCTCCTGCGCATGAAGCCGGAGGATTGGGACGCGGTCCTCGACGTGAACCTGACGGCGGCCTATCGCTGGTGCCGCCGCGCCGTCAAGCAGATGCTGAAGCAGCGCAGCGGCCGCATCGTGAACATCTCTTCGATCGTCGGAGTGATCGGCAATCCGGGCCAGACCAACTACGCCGCGTCGAAAGCGGGGCTGATCGGATTCTCCAAATCGCTGGCCATCGAGGTCGCGACCCGCGGCATCACCGTCAACGTCATCGCTCCCGGTTTCATCGAGACCGAGATGACTCACGTGCTCGGGGAGGGCAGCCAACAGGACTTTCTGAACCGGATCCCCCTCGGAAGACTGGGCACGACCGGCAACGTCGCCGACCTGGCGCTGTTTCTCGCCTCGTCCATGAGCGACTATATTACCGGCCAGGTTATCTGTGTGGATGGCGGGCTCACGCGCTGAAGACCGGTTCGAACTCGTCGGGGAGGAGACGGCATGACAGTTGAGTCGCAGGTCAAGGAGATCATCGTCGAGAACCTGGGGGTGGACACCGAGAAGGTCACCGAGGATGCTTCGTTCGTGGAGGATCTCGGAGCCGACTCGCTGGACACCGTCGAGCTCGTGATGGCGTTCGAGGAGGAGTTCGACATCGAGATCCCGGACGAGGACGCGGAGAAGCTGACCACGGTAGGAGAGGCGATCGCCTATCTGAAGGGCAAGACCGAGGCGTAGGCCCGACGATGGTGCGCCGCGTCGTCGTCACCGGGATGGGTCTGCTCACGGCGCTGGGCAACGACCTGGCGAGCTCATGGGAGAACCTCCTCGCGGGGCGATCCGGAGTGCGGCGTATCACGCGCTTCGATCCCGAAGGATTCGCCACCCAGATCGCCGCCGAGGTCAAGGGCTTCGAGCCCGAGCGCTGGATCGAGAAGAAAGAAACCCGCCGCCAGGACCTGTTCACCCAGTTCGCCGTCGCGGCGGCGAGCATGGCCGTCGAGGACAGCGGGCTCGGGCTTCCCAACGGTGACGGTCACCGCGTGGGCGTGATCATCGGGTCCGGTATCGGTGGAATCGCCACGCACGAGGTGCAGAACAAGCGCTATCTCGATGGCGGACCTTCCAGGATCAGTCCGTTCTACATCCCGATGATGATCCCCGACATCGCCAGCGGGATCGTCTCGATGCGCTACGGTGCAAGAGGCCCCAACTACTGCACTGTTTCGGCCTGCGCCTCGAGTGCGCACGCCATCGGTGACGCTTTCCGGCTCATCAAGCACGGCGACGCGGACGTGATGATCGCCGGCGGAACCGAAGCGGCGGTCACCGCGATGTCGGTGGGCGGGTTTGCGGCGATGAAGGCGATGTCGACGCGCAACGACGAGCCGGAGAAGGCGAGTCGACCATTCGACGCCGAGCGCGACGGCTTCGTCCTCGGAGAAGGTGCGGGGATGGTCGTCCTCGAGGAGCTGGAGCACGCGCAGGCGCGCGGCGCGCGCATCTACGCCGAGGCCCTCGGCGTGGGGATGACCGCCGACGCCTATCACATCACGGCGCCGGCCCCCAACGGCGAAGGCGCCGCGCGCGCGATGCAGCGCGCCGTCGAGGAGTCGGGTCGTCCGGTCGAGGAGTTCGACTACGTCAACGCCCATGGAACGTCGACTCCGTTCAACGACGAGTTCGAGACCATGGCCATCAAGTCCGTGTTCGGCCCGCATGCGCACGAGCTCATGGTGGGGTCCACGAAGTCGATGACCGGGCATCTGCTGGGCGGGGCCGGGGGTCTGGAGTTCGTGGTCACGGCGCTCGTCATCCACGAGGGCAAGGTTCCGCCCACGATCAACCAGGAACATCCCGATCCGCTCTGCGATCTGGACTACGTGCCGAACGAGATGCGCGAGGCCACGGTCAGGACCGCTCTTTCGAATTCGTTCGGATTCGGGGGTCACAATGCTTCGCTGGCGATCGGCCGATACGAAGAATGACGGACGCACCATGATATGGAAGTGGCTGCGCCGCCTGACGGGCGGCTCGAGCGTCGAAGCGCGCACGGAGGAGCGGCTCGCCCAGCTCGAGCGGATGCTCGGCTACGAGTTCACGATCCCCGGACTCCTGGCCCGTGCCACGACCCACCCCTCCTGGCTCGACCAGTCCGACAGCCGGGGCGAATCGTATGAGAGGCTCGAATTTCTGGGAGACTCGGTCCTGAACCTGGCCGTGAGCGAATGGCTCTTCAATCGTCATCCTGACGCGCAGGAAGGAGTCCTTTCCCAGCAGCGCGCGCACATCATCTCGCGGCGCTTCCTCGCGGCGGCGTCGGAGGAGCTGGGGCTCCCGGACTGCATCCAGACGGGAGACGATCAGAACCTGCTGGCGGGAGGCGGGCGCCAGAAGATCTCGGCGGACGCTCTCGAAGCCGTGATCGGCGGACTCTACATCGACGGCGGCTTCGAGGTCGCGCGGTCGTTCATCGAACGGCACATCCTGTCTCTCGACGTGGAACACGAAGAAGGATTCCACACCGCGAAGAACCGGCTGCAGGAGACGATACACGAGCTCGGTCGCGGGCAGCTGACGTACCGCACGACCCGCGCCAACGCTTCCCCCGACAAGAGCCGTGACGACATCAACTTCCGGTGCCAGGTATGGCTCGAAGGCGAAGCGCTCGGAACGGGATGGGGACGGACCAAGAAAGAGGCCGAGAAGGAGGCGGCGCTCGACGCGCTGGACCGGCTCGCGAAGGTCCGCGCCGCCGCTCCGCGCCGCTAAGTGACGCCGCGCTCTCCGGCTTCGGGATATTGACCGCACGATGGGCGAGTCGAAGCCCTCGGTCCTGCCGCAGATCCTCTCCGGAACTTACGACGATCGGTTCTCGACGATAGCCTTCATCGGCGGCGGCAAGATGTACCGGCTCGCGCGCGAGCGGCTGGGAACGATCTCCGACGTGCTGGTCAAGGAGACCCCGTTCGGATGCTCGACCCCGATCCTGTTCATGCAGCACGGGGATCGGCGCTTCTTCCTGATCCCGCGCCACGGCGAGCGCGAATACCAGGTCACCGCCTCGTTCATCAATTACCGAGCGAACGTGTGGGCGCTCAAGGAGCTCGGCGTCGAGCGGGTGATCGCCTGGACCGGCCCCGGATCCCTGACCTCCCGGTTCCGGATCGGGGACCTGGTTCTGCCCGCCGACCTGATCGACATGACCCGCCACCGGCCGACGACGTTCTTCGAGAACAAGGGCATCGGCATCCTGCGCCAGAACCCGGTCTTCTGTCCCACACTGGGCGCGGCACTCGCCCAGGTCCTGAGCGAGATGGCGCTGAGTCCGGGGACTGGAGCGACCTACGTCGTGAGCGAGGGGCCGCGCCACGAGACCCGCGCGGAGGCCCGCGCGCTGCGGGGCATGGGCGGCGACCTCGTCGGCATGACACTCGCCCCCGAGGCGTTTCTCGCACGGGAGCTGGAGATGTGCTACCATCCCGTCGCGTACGTGACCGCCTGGGCGGAGGGCGTGTCGGAAGAGGGCGATTCGGCGGGGACGGCGAGCTCGGAAGAGGAGCGCCAGGAGAGGATCGACCACACGCTCCAGCTCATGCCCGAGATCATCTGGAATCTGCTCGAGCTGCTGCCGACCGCGGCCTGGGCATGCTCGTGCCAGGATTCGATGCTTCGGTACAAGCAGCGGAAGCTGATAGACGACGACTTCCACACCTGGATCTGAGGAGGCCGCTGATGATGGCCCGCTCTCTTCGTTGCATTTCCACGGTCTTCCTGCGGCGTGCGTTCCCGGTACGCCTCGGAAGCCCTGCGCGGTGCGGCTCGATATCGGGCCATTCTGAGCGGCCTGCATCCGGAAGATCTCCGGAGTTCAGACGCCGATGAACGAGACGGGCACGTCTCGGCCTCTGGTGCTCATTCTCGCCGGGTCGGAGTCGGACCGGGCGGTGGTGGAGAAGGCCGAGAAGGTCCTGCGCGAGGCGGGCGTGGGGTACGAGCTCGAGGTCGCCTCGGCCCACCGGACACCCGATCGCGTGGCCGAGCTCGCCCGCGGGGCCGAGGGGCGCGGCTTCAGGGTCGTGATCGCGGCCGCCGGTCTCGCCGCCGCCCTGCCGGGTGTCGTGGCGGCCCACTCGCGGCTCCCGGTGATCGGGCTGCCGGTCGCCGCGGGCGCCCTGCGGGGCGTCGACGCGCTCCTGGCGATCGCCCAGATGCCGCCCGGCGTGCCGGTCGCGGCGGTCGGGATCGACGCCGGGGCGAACGCCGCCCACCTCGCCCTCCGGATCCTCGGAAGAGTCGATTCAAGTCGTTGATAATCAGAATCATGGCATCCATCACGTTGCAAGCGACATGAAGCCTGTGGCGGGCGCCGGGAGGGGCGGCCGGGAGATGCACGACCGGTACGCGAACCCCCTCGTCGAGCGCTACGCGAGCGACGAGATGGCGGGGCTCTTCTCGGCGCGGGAGCGGATCCGCACGTGGCGGAGGATCTGGATCGCGCTCGCCGAAGCCCAGCACGAGCTCGAGATCGGCGGCGTCAGCGGGGAGCAGGTCGCGGCCCTCCGGGCCGCGGCCGAAGACATCGACTTCGAGCGCGCCGCGGAGCTCGAGCGCGAGCTCCGCCACGACGTCATGGCGCACGTGCACGCCTTCGGCGAGGCGGCGCCGTCGGCCCGCGCGATCCTCCATCTCGGCGCGACCAGCGCGTTCGTCGTCGACAACGCCGATCTTCTGCTCATGCGCGAAGCCACGCGCGTCGTCGAGCGGAAGATCCTCTGCGTGGTGACCGCGCTCGCGGATTTCGCCGAACGCTTCGCCGATCTCCCGACGCTCGGGTGGACGCACTTCCAGCCCGCCCAGCCCACGACCGTCGGCAAGCGGGCGTGCCTCTGGATGGCGGACCTCCTGCTCGATCTCGACGAGATCGCCTTCCGTCTCGAGAGCTTCCGCCTCCGCGGCCTCAAGGGGACGACCGGCACGCAGGCTTCGTTTCTCGCGCTGACGGACGGCGATGGAGCGAAGGTCGACGAGCTCGAGCGGAAGGTCGTCGCGAAGCTCGGCGCGACCGGCGCGGTCGCGGTCACCGGTCAGACCGCCTCGCGCAAGATCGACGCGGCGTGGGCCGCGACGATCGCCGGCGTGGCGCAATCGACGGGCAAGTTCAGCCACGACCTGCGCCTCCTGCAGCACCTGGGCGAGGTCCTGGAACCATTCGGCGAGAGACAGGTCGGCTCCTCGGCGATGCCCTTCAAGCGGAACCCGATGCGCGCGGAGCGGATGAGCGCGCTGTCGCGCTTCGCGATCCAGACCGCGGGGAACCTGGCGTGGACCGCGTCCACGCAGTGGCTGGAGCGCTCGCTCGACGATTCGGCGGTCAAGCGGATCGCGCTGCCGGAGCTGTACCTCGCCGTCGACGCCCTGCTCGTCCTCTATCACGGAGTCGCGGGCGGGCTCGAGGTGCGGGAGGAGGTGGTCGCGGCGAACCTCCGGCGCGAGCTGCCGAGCATGGCCACCGAAACGCTGCTCATGGCAGCCACGCGATCGGGCGGCGATCGCCAGGCGCTCCACGAGCGTGTCCGCGTCCGCGCGCGCGAAGCCGCGGCCCGCGTCGAGGGGGGAGAGGGGAGCGACCTGCTCGATCGTCTGGCCGGCGAGCCCGGGTTCGCCGCCCTGCCCGAGGAGACCTGGCGGCGGGCCCGTGATCCCGCGACCTACGTGGGGCGCGCGCCGGAACAGGCGCGGAGCTTCCTGGCCCGCGAGGTGCGTCCGCGGCTCGCGGCGTACGGGGGCCCGCTCGAGATGACCGGCGAGGTGCGGGTCTGAGCGTCGCGCCACGCCCGGCGGACGAAGCCGGGATCACGGCCGCCGTCGACGCGCTGGCGCGCGGGCGCCTCATCCTTCACCCGACCGAGACCGTCGTCAGCCTGAGCGGCGATCCCCGGAGCGAGACCGCGGTCACGGCCGCACGCGCGCTCAAGGGGTACGCGGAGCCGCGCCCGTTCGTCTGTCTGGTGCCGGGAACCGAGGCCGCCCGGGAGCTCGCCGGCGAATGGCCGCCCGCGGCCGAGCGCCTCGCGGCCGCGTTCTGGCCCGGCCCGCTGACGCTCGTCCTGCCGGCTTCGGACGAGGCGCCGTCGGCCGTCATCGCCGACGGGTCGATCGCCGTCAGGCCGGCGGCCGATCCGGTCTCCGCCGCCATCCTCGCGGCGTGGCGCCGACCGCTGTTCTCGACGAGCGCCAACCGCCGCGGGGGATCGCCGCCGACAGAGGTGCCGGTGGCGCTCGGACTCCTGACGCGGGCCGGGGACGACGCGATCGAAGTCGCGCTCGAGCCCCTCGGGCCGACGGTGCCGGCCGGCCGCCCATCGTCGATCGTCGACGCCGGGGCGCGACCGCCGCGGCTCCTGCGCGAAGGCGCGATTCCGGGCGCGCGGATCCGCGAGGTCGTGGGCGAGCTCCGGGAGCCGGGGTGACGCTTGCGGCCCCCCGGGGCCCCCGTCAACTTCTGCCGCGATGACCGCGTCGCGCCCGCTCCGCGTCCTCGTCGTCTGCACCGGCAACACCTGCCGGTCGCCGATGGCCGAGGGCATCCTGCGGGCCCGGTTCGAAGCGCTCGGGGTCGACGCCGAGGTGCGGTCCGCGGGGACCTTCGCCGTGATCGGGGGACCCGCCCAGCCGTACGCGATCGCGACCGCCGCCCGCGCCTCGCTCGACATCTCGGGCCACGTGGCGCGGCAGCTGGATCCGGAACTGGTGCGCTGGGCGGACACGGTCCTCTGCATGACGCGCTCGCATGCCCGCGAGGTCCTGGCCCTCGATTCCGCCGCCGACGTCCGCCTGGTCGCCGAGTTCGCCCCCGACGGGGTCGTCCGGAGCGGCGAGATCCGCGATCCGATGGGCTGGGAGGAGGAGGTCTACGAGGAGGTCTTCGAACAGCTGGAGAGTTGCCTCGAGGGGTTCGCCAGGCGCTACGCGGCCGACTGAATCGGAATTCTTGATGTGACCGTTGCCTCTCAGAAGCGATCCAAAGTAGTCTTTTGATCGCCCGCCCGGGGGCCTCGAAGGTTGACGCGGGGCTCCGGACGCCTTTAGAATGGCATGTCCGTCCACCGGGCGGCCGACCGGTTTCTCGACATAAATTCCCCCCCATCGCCACTTCCAAGACGGAGGACGAGAAGGGATCATGCGATTCAGACCGATGCTGGCGGCCGCGACCCTGGCCGCAGCCCTCATGCTGCCGGGCGCCGCAGCCGCGTCCACATCCACCTCTCCCGCGATATCCCCCGACAACCCCGATTCCCTCTACGCTCTGGCGGGCGACCTGTACGCCTCGCACCGCTACGGGGAGGCGATCCCCATCTTCGAGCAGGTCGTCAAGCTGGATCCCAGGAACGGCAACGCGTTCGCCCTGCTGGGCGGCTCGTACTTCCAGCTCGGGGACTATCCCCGCGCGATCGCCGCGTTCGAGCAGGCGCTCAAGCTCGACGAAGGGATCAAGCTCGCCTATCTGGGGCTCGTCGGAGCCAACTACATGAGCCAGCGCGTGGCGATGGCCCAGGAATGGGTCCGCCGGCTGGTGCCGATCCTCACGGGCGAGGAGCGCGAGCGCTACCTGGCCATGATCAGCGCGCAGTTCCCGGGGCTCGGACCTCCGGGGACCCTGGTCCGCTGAGCGTTCGCTAGACCCTCCGGTGTCACGGGGGCCGCGTCTCGCGGCCCCCGGCTCGTCCGCCCGCCCGATCCCCCTCGCAGACGGTTCCCGTGTCCCTGCCGCGTCCGGTGGCCCTGCTCCTCGACGTCGTTCTACCGCCGCTCTGCGTCCACTGCGCCGAACCGCTGCCGGGCGCGCGCCCGGGGGTCTGCCGCTGGTGCCGGGCCACGCTGCGGCCGCTCGGGCCGGGGTGCCGTCGGTGCTCGCTGCCGCGGCCGGGGAGTCCCGGGTCCTGCGACCGCTGCCGCGGCTGGCCCGACGGGCTCGTCGCCGTCGCCGCGACCCGCTACGCGGGCGCGGCGGAATCGATCGTCCATGCGCTCAAGTACCGCGGATGGTCGCACCTGTCGGACCTCTGCGGCGGCTTCATGGCGGAGGCGCTCGGAGAGCGTGCCCTATCACTCGACGCGGTGGTCCCGCTCCCGCTCCACGCCGCGCGGCTCCGCGAGCGCGGGTTCAACCAATCGGAGCTCCTCGCCCGGTCGATCGCGCGTCGGCTGGGGATCCCGGTCGTCGACGCTCTCGAACGCGTGCGGCCCACGCGCTCGCAGGTCGGCCTGGGGCGCGCCGCGCGGAAGCGCAACGTCGAGGGCGCGTTCGTCGCGCGCGAAGGGCTCAAGGCGGGTCTCGCGCTGGCGCTGATCGACGACGTGGCGACGAGCGGCGCGACTCTGGCGGCCGCCGCGTCCGCCCTGCATGCGGCGGGAGCCGCGCGCGTCGCGGCGGTCACGTTCGCCCTCGCGCTCTAGGGGACGCCACGGTAACTTGGCGCCCCGCGCGTCGAGGCGCGGGGAGCTCTCCGGCACCGAGACGTCCGCGTTGGTTATCGTTCAGGAGGATTCGATGCGCATCGGGATCAACGGATTCGGCCGGATCGGGCGGCTTACCTACCGGGCCCTGCGCAGGACGGGCCGGGATCTCGACCTGGTCGCGGTCAACGATCTGACCGACGCCGCCACGCTGGCCCATCTGCTGAAGTACGACTCGGTCCACGGACGCCTGGACGCGGACGTCGAGGTGGAGAACGGGAGCCTGAGCGTGGGCGGCGACGAGCTCCGAGTCCTGTCCGAGAAGGATCCTACGCGGCTCCCGTGGGGTGAGCTCGGCGTCGACGTCGTGATCGAATCGACGGGACGCTTCAAGGATCGGGCGCAAGCCGCGCAGCACCTCGCGGCCGGCGCGAAGAAGGTGATCATCTCGGCGCCGGCCAAGGACGCCGACTTCACGGTCGTCGTCGGCGTCAACGACGACAAGCTCGAGGCGGGACACGACGTGATCTCCAACGCCTCGTGCACCACGAACTGCCTCGCGCCGGTCGCGAGGGTCCTCCTCGACAACGTGGGCTGGGTCCACGGACTCATGACGACGACCCACGCCTACACGTCCAGCCAGCACGTCGTCGACTCGCCCGACAAGGATCTGCGTCGAGCGCGAGCGGCGGCGCTGTCGCTGATCCCGACGACGACCGGGGCCGCGCGCGCCACCGCGCTCGTCCTTCCCGAGCTCAAGGGGAAGATCGACGGGACGTCGATCCGCGTGCCCACGCCGAACGTTTCGCTCGTCGATCTGACCGTGGAGGTGGAGAAGAAGACCTCCGTGGACGAGCTGAACGCCGCGTTCCGCGCGGCGTCGAAGGGGAGACTGTCCGGCATCCTGACGGTATCCGACGAGCCGCTCGTATCGATCGATTTCGTTTCGTCGCCGTATTCCTCGATCGTCGACGCGCCCTCCACGGCGGTGCTCGACGGCACGCTGGTCAAGGTGTTCTCCTGGTACGACAACGAGATGGGATTCTCGACCCGTCTCCTCGACCTCGCCGAGCGTCTGCGCCCCTTCCTGGGGAAATGACCGTGGGCGGATCCGTGTCCGCCCTCGCCCGGCTCTCACTCGACGAGCTTGCCCCGGCCGAGGTCACCGGCCGGCGCGCCCTCGTGCGGGTGGATTTCAACGTGCCGCTCGAGGGCGAGGGCGCCGGGCGGAGGGTCGCGAGCGACATGCGGATCCGCGCGGCGTTGCCCACGATCCGCGCGCTGGAGGAGAGGGGCGCGACAGTCGTCCTCGCGAGTCACCTGGGGCGACCGAAGGGAGTCCCCAGGGCCGATCTCACGATGGCCCCGGTCGCGGAGCGGCTCGTCGCGCTCATCGGGCACGAGGTCGGCTATCTTCCGAAACCCTTCGACGATCGGTCGCGCGAGCGGATCCGCGCCGGCGGCGTCTTCCTGCTCGAGAACCTGCGCTTCGATCCCGGAGAGGAGGCCGACGATCCCGCGTTCGCGGCGCGGCTCGCCTCGCTCGCGGACCTGTTCGTGCAGGACGCGTTCGGCACGGTTCACCGCGCGCACGCGTCCACCGTCGGCGTCACGCGTCATCTGCGTCCGAACGTGGCCGGGAAGCTCGTCGACCGCGAGCTGACGGCGTTCCGCAGACTCCTCGAGGAGCCGCGGCGTCCGTTCGTGGCCGTGCTCGGCGGGGCGAAGATCTCGGGGAAGCTGGAGACCGTGAGGGGACTGCTGGATCGCTGCGACCGGGTGTGCCTGGGAGGCGGGATGGCGAACACGTTCCTGCTCGCGCGCGGCTTCGGAATCGGCGCGTCGCTGGTCGAGCCCGACCTCGTCGGGGAGGCCCGCGCGCTCCTCGCCGAGCGTGGCGAAGCGATCGAGCTGCCGAAGGACTTCGTCGTGGCGCGCGAGATCGAGAGCGGAGCCGAGACCCGGACGATCGAGGCCGGCGAGGTCGCGCCGGGCTGGAAGATCCTCGACGTGGGTCCGAAGACGGTCGAGTCGTTCGGCGAGCGGGTCCGCTCGGCGGGGACCGTCTTCTGGAACGGTCCGCTGGGCGTCTTCGAGATCTCGCCTTTCGACGCCGGGACGCGGGACTTCGCGGAGCGGATGGCCGCCGCCACCGAGGCCGGCGCGTTCACGGTCGTGGGCGGCGGCGATTCGATCGCCGCGCTGGAGGGCGCCGGCCGGATCGGAGACGTGAGCCATGCGTCGACCGGGGGAGGGGCGGCGCTCGAGCTCGTGAGCGGCTCGCCGATGCCCGGGATCGAGGCGCTGGATCCTCCCCGCGCGGGGAAGCCGTGAGCCGAGCGCTCCTCGTCGCCGCGAACTGGAAGATGCACAAGACCGCGGCCGACGCGGCCGAGTTCTTCGAGCTCTTCGCGCGGCACGCCCCCCCGGCGTCGCCGGGCGTCGAGCTCGCGTTCTTCCCGCCGTTTCCGATCCTCGAGGCCGTGGCGCGCGCCGCGCGCGTCCGACCGGATGCCTCGGTGGGGGGACAGAACTGTCACTGGGAGAGCGCAGGCGCGTTCACGGGCGAGGTATCGGCGCCGATGATCGCGGCCGCCGGTGGTCGGCGGGTCCTCGTCGGTCACAGCGAGCGGCGGCAGCTCTTCGGCGAGACGGACGAAGGCTGCGCGCTCAAGCTCCGCGCCGCGCTCGCCGCCGGTATCGACCCGATGCTCTGCGTCGGCGAGACCCTCGAGGAGCGCGAGCGTGGTCGCGCGCGGCCGGTCGTGCTGCGGCAGCTGACACGCGCCGCGACCGGCCTCTCCCGCGCCGAGCACGCGCGACTGTCGATCGCCTACGAGCCGGTGTGGGCGATCGGCACGGGCCGTACGGCGCGGCCCGAGGACGCGCAGGAGATGCACGCGGCGATCCGTGAGATCCTGGCTGCGCTGGCGGCCCCGACGGTCGCGGGCGAGACGCGGATCCTGTACGGCGGAAGCGTAAAGCCGGACAACGCCGCGCGGCTCCTCGAGCAGCCGGACATCGACGGCGCGCTCGTGGGAGGGTCGAGCCTCGACGCCCGCGACTTCGCCGCGATCGTCGCGGCCGCATGCGCGATCGGAGGTTGACGCCCTGTAGCCAGACGGTAAATTGATAGGCTGTCATGTACACTGCGCTTCTCATCCTTCTCCTGATCGACTGCTTCGGCCTGGTCCTCGCGGTCCTCCTCCAGGCCGGCAAGGGCGGGGGGCTGGCCGCGGGCTTCGGCGGCGCCGGGACCGGCATGGAGATGATGGGCAGCCGGCAGACGGTGACGTTCCTCCACAGCGCGACGAAATGGCTGGGCGGGGCGTTTCTCGTGATCTGCTTCGTGCTCTCGCTCCTGACCGTCCGGGGAACCGCGCCGCGGAGCCTCATCGAATCGGAGATGCAGAGCCAGCAGCAGGCCGCTCCTGCGGATGCTCCGACGGAGACAGGGGAGCCGAGCGACCTCCAGTCGATCATGGGCGGCCAGCCGGGCGCCGGCACGACGGAAGGCGCCGCTCCGGCCCCTGCGCAGGCCCCGGCGGACCAGCCGACCCAGCCGTAACCGGCGGCCGCAGGAAGACTCGAGGAGCGCCCTCGGCCCAAGTGGTGGAATTGGTAGACACGCTGTCTTGAGGGGGCAGTGGCCGAAAGGCCGTGGGAGTTCGAATCTCCCCTTGGGCACCAGTCAAGGATGCCGGAAGAGAAACGGGTCGCCGCGAGCGACCCGTTTTCGTTTCGTCCTCCCGCGATTGCTCGAGCGGTTGGATTCCGGCCGGTTGGATCACTGCAGCAGCTGGATGATCACCAGGATGAGGACGATGACCAGCAGCAGGTGGATGAACCCGCCGACCGGCCTCACGAATCCTCCCAGGAGCCACAGGATCAGCAGGATCACGATGACCGTCCAAAGCATGGGCGTCCCCCCTCCTCCTCAGAGTCAGTGACTGAAGGGCGCGCTTCTACGCCCTGACCGCTCTACTATCTATCCTTTCCGCTACGCCGTCGATAGTCGAAATCTGACAAGCGGCGGCGCGTTCGCCGCGGGCGTTGACGGCGCGCCGAACCGCGGCGCATCTTCCACCCGGGACCGCTGGACTCCCTCGAGGAGGCTGTCATGATCGGAAAGCTCAAGGCCTTTGCCGCGGGATTCGTCGTCGGCGTCTTCGTCGCGCCACGCTCGGGCAAGGCTTCCCGCCGGCTGCTCATGGACCGCCTTGCCGAGTTCTTCGAGGCGGGCCAGAGGCGATTCGAGGAGCTCGAGGACGAGCTCTCGAGCCGCCAGCGCGCGAACGGACCGCTGAGGGAGAGCGACTGGCCGGAAGTCGACGAATCGATGATCGGCGGATCGGAGACCGGCACGGGCGCGTGAGCGAAGCGAGCCTGGCGCTGATCCTGACGTGCGGGGAGCGGGTGGTCTGCCACCTGATCGAGCCCACCGCGCTCGCGCGTGAGCTTCCGGCGCTGGTCGAGCTCTATTTCGCGCCGCAGGCCGTCGCACCCGGGCCCCTTCGCGCGCGGTCGGGGGGCGCGGAGATCGAACTCGATCCCGGGCTTCCGATCGGCGACCAGATCGCTCCGGACGCGGAAATCGTCTTTTCGGCCGTCTGACCGCGGCGCGGTCCGCCTGAACGCAACCCGCGAACCGCGGATCGGAATCGACGCCGGCGGAACGTTCACCGACTGCGTCGCCGAGCTTCCCGACGGATCGCTCGCCTTCCACAAGCGGCCGTCCACCCCGGAGGACCCGGGCCGCGCCGTCGTCGCGGGGTTGAGGGCGCTCACGGGTGGGCGCGAAGCCGGCCTCGTCGTGCACGGCTCCACGGTGGCGACCAACGCATTCCTCGAGGGTCGCCTGGAGGCCGTGGGCCTCGTCGTCAACCGCGGTTTCGAAGACGTCCTGGCGATCGGTCGGCAGCGCCGGCGCAGTCTGTACTCGCTCACCCCGGACGGTCCGCGGCGTCTCGTCCCCGACGAGCTCGTGCGGGGCATCGGTGCGCGCGTCGGGGCCGACGGGGCGACGGTGCGGGAGCTCGATACCGCCGAGCTGGATCGGGTCGCCGACGAGCTCCTGGAGGCTGGGGCGCGGACGATCGTCGTCGCGTTCCTCCACTCCGCCCGATATCCCGGGGCCGAGCGCGCCGCCCGCGATCGCCTCGCGAGCCGCGGGATCGACGTCGTCGCGAGCCACGAAGTGACCTCCGAGCCGCGGGAGTACGAGCGCTGGGCCACGGCGGTCGTCGATGCGGGGCTGGCCCCGGTCATGAGGTCGTATCTGGGGAGTCTCGCCGACCGCGTCGCGCCGCGCGAGCTCCGGATCATGCTGTCGAACGGCGGCACCGCGCGCCCCGCGACCGCGGCGGCCCGGGCGGTGTCGACGATCCTCTCGGGTCCCGCGGCGGGCGTGATCGGGGCGCGACTCGTCGCCGGCGCGGCCGGGTTCGATCGGCTCGTCACCCTCGACATGGGCGGCACGTCCTGCGACGTGGCCCTGGTGCCGGGGGAGCCGCTCCGCACGACCGAGACCGAGCTGGACGAGGTCCCGCTTCGCGTACCGCTCATCGACATCCACACGGTGGGAGCGGGCGGAGGATCGATCGCCTGGACCGATCGCGGCGGCGCGCTCAGGGTCGGTCCTCGCAGCGCCGGCTCCGTGCCCGGACCGGCGTGCTACGGGGCCGGCGGAGAGGAGCCGACCGTGACCGACGCCCACCTCGCCCTCGGACAGCTCGATCCCGAGCGGTTCCTCGGCGGGAGGCGCGCGCTGTTTCCCGCTCTCGCCGTGCGGGCGATCGGGCGGCTTTCACGGGGATCCGGGGCCTCGCCGGGCGAGACCGCCTCCGCGATCGTCGCCGTCGCCCGCAGTCATCTCGAGCGCGCCGTGCGACGGGTCACGCTCGAGCGCGGATACGATCCCGCCGACTTCACGCTGGTCGCCTTCGGTGGCGCGGGCGGGCTCCACGCGGCCGGCCTGGCGGCGGGGCTCGGTTGCGGTCGCGTGCTGATCCCGCGGACGGCGGGGGTCCTGTCGGCCGTCGGCTGCCTTGCGGCGGACGTCCGGCTCGACGTCTCGCGCGCGGTCCTCGAACCCGCCGACTCCGGCGACGGCCGGCGGATCGAGCGCTGGTTCGAAGGCCTGGAGGCGGAGGCCCGCGAGGCGCTGGCCGCCGAGGGCGTCCCAGCGGAGCGGCGCGTCACCGCGCGCTCGCTCGCGATGCGCTACCTCGGGCAGTCCTACGAGGTCGAGGTCCCGCTGGAGGACGGCTTCGATCCCGCGGCCGCGTTTCATCGGCGCCACCGCGAGCGACACGGGTATGCGCGACCGGAGGCCCCGGTCGAGGTCGTGGCCGCGCGCGTCGCGGCCGTCGGCGCCGGACGCCCGCGTGAGCTTCCCGCCCATCGGCCCAGCGGATCGAGCGTGCCGGTCCGGAGGACCCTGGTGTTCGACGGCGAGGAGGTGGAAGCGGAGACCTGGATCTGGGCCGGACTGCCGGCCGGACACGAGGGCCGCGGTCCGGCGCTCGTCCTCGACGATCATGCGACGGCCCTCGTTCCGCCGCGGTGGGGCTGGCGGGTGGATCGGTTCGGGAATCTCGTTCTCGAGGCGTGCGCGTGAGTCCGCGCGGATCGACAGACCGCCCGTCCACGCCCCTCGATCTGGGCGTTTTCCATGCGCTGTTCGTCGCGCTCACCGAGGAGATGGGCGTCGCCCTCCAGCGGACGGCGTTGTCGCCGAACATCGTGGAGCGGCGCGATCACTCGTGCGCGCTCTACGACCGTCGGGGACGCACGGTCGCGATGGGCGACCACATGCCGGTGCACCTGGGGTCGATGGCCGTGTCCGTCCAGGCCGTCCGCGAGACGCTGTCGCTCGAGCCCGGGGACGTGGCCGTGCTGAACGACCCCGCCGCCGGCGGCACGCATCTGCCGGACGTCACGCTCGTGCAGGCCGTCTTCCTCGACGACGACCGCGAGCCGGCGTGGTATCTCGCCAACCGCGCGCACCACGCGGACGTCGGCGGGCGGAGCGGCGGCTCGATGGGGCTCTGGACGTGTCTCTGGGAGGAGGGTCTGGTCCTGCCGCCGGTCCGGCTGCTCGCGCGCGGAGAGCGCGTCGCGCCGACCTGGAGGCACGTCCTCACGGGGGTCCGGACGCCCGGCGAGCGCGAGGGCGACCTCGCCGCGCAGCTCGCGAGTCTCGCCATCGGCGAGCGGCGCCTCCGCGCGCTCGTCGCCCGCTACGGGCGGACGAGGCTGGACGCGATGGCGGGCGAGCTTCTCGACTGGGCGGCGCGGGGCGCGCGCTCTCTCGTTCGCGAGCTGCCCGACGGAAGGTGGTCGTTCGCCGACCGGCTCGACGACGACGGCGTCGGAGACGAGGCGCTCGAGATCCGCGTCCGACTGGACGTCGAGGGGGACGGCATGCGGTTCGATTTCGGCGGCACGGCGCCGGCCGCGCGTGGCCCCCTGAACGCGAACCCGGCGATCGTCAGGAGCGCCATTCTGTACGTGATCCGCGCACTGTGCGAGGGCGACCTCCCGGCCAACGACGGGCTCCTCGAGCCGGTCTCGATCGTCGTTCCGCCGCGGTCTCTGCTCGACCCGGTACCGGGGTCCGCGGTCGCGGGCGGCAACGTCGAGACGAGCCAGCGGGTGGTCGACGCGGTGCTGGGGGCGCTGGCCGGCGCGATCCCGGACCGGATCCCGGCCGCCAGCCAGGGGACGATGAACAACCTCGCGCTCTCGGGCGCGCATGCCGACGGTCGATCGTTCACCTATTACGAGACCGTGGCCGGCGGCGCGGGCGGAAATCCGCGCGCCGCCGGCGCCGCGGGCATCCACACGCACATGACGAACAGCCTGAACACGCCCGTGGAGGCGCTCGAGCGCACGCTGCCGGTGCGGGTCGCGCGGTACGCGTATCGGCGCGGCAGCGGGGGTGACGGCCTGAATCGGGGGGGCGACGGTCTCGTGCGGGAGATCGGGGCCCTCGCCCCGCTCGAGGGGACGCTGCTCGCCGATCGCCGGCGATTCGCGCCGTGGGGTCTCGAAGGCGGCGCCGGGGGCCGGCCGGGAGTCGACCGGATCGAGCGCGCGGGCGGCGCGGAGCGGCTCGCGTCCAAGGGCCGCTTCGCGCTCGCGGCCGGCGACCGGATCCGGATCGAGACCCCGGGCGGGGGCGGATGGGGAGCGCCGGGGAACGCGACGTGAGCGGTCCGCGGCCGCTCAGGCTCGAGCTCGTCGGCGGCGCCGCGGTCGCCGAGCTCGTCCCGCCGGAGGCCGGCATCGATCGGCGACACGTGGCGGCGGGGCCGGCGCGGGGCCGGTCGGCGTACGCTCCCGCCCCCGCCGACATGCGGATCGTGGACCTCGACGCCGGGAAGGGCGCGCTCGCCGCGCTCGCCCGCGCCGCGGAGCCCGCGGCCGCGACCGTCGTGGTGGCGGTTTCGCGGAAGCCCTCGCGAGCCGCCGCGGCTCTGGCCGCGGGGGCGACGGACTTCGCGCTCGTACCGCGCGACAGCGAATGGCTGCGGGCGATCGTCCGGCGCGAGCGGGACCGGCTCCGGCGATCGCCCGACGAGCCCGAGCGGCTCGTCGTCGAGATCCCGCGTGACGGCCTTCGGCTCGTGGAATACGAGCGCGCGGTGGTCGAGAACGCGCTGACGCGGGCGGGGTGGAATCGCTCGCGCGCCGCGCGCGAGCTGGGCGTCAGCCGCCCGCGGCTCCTCAGGATGATCGAGCGACACGGCCTCGCCGCTCCGCCTTGCGGGTGAAAACGCGCCCCCCTACCATCCGCACATGCCGCGCGGTGAGTTCAGCGAGATCGACCACGCGGCCGACCTCGGTCTGGATCTTTCGGGGCCCGATCCCGGCGCCGTATTCGAAGCCGCCCAGCGCGGGCTCGTTCAGCTCCTGTTCGGCGAGATCCCCGCCCTCGCGCCGACCGCCGAGCGCGACGTCAAGGTGCGCGCGGAGGGCTATCCCGAGCTCCTCAAGGCGTGGTGCGAGGGACTCTACCGCCTGATCGAGGAGGAGGGGTTCGTCCCGCTCGAGACGCGGATCGTCGGGGAAGGACCCGATCGGCTCGAGGCCCGCGTGCGCGGCGCGATCGCTCCGCGCGAGCTCCTGACGTCGGCGAGCGAGCTCAAGGCCGTGACCTGGCACCAGCTGACGTTCGAGCGCGCGCGGGCGGTCGCCGGCGGGGGTGGAGACGGCGCCGCACGCGGTGAACCCGCACGCTGGCGGGCGAGGGTCATCTTCGACGTCTAGACGGCGCGCCCACGGGCGCGCCCGGCGGGGGGAAGCGTGGAGGTCCGGCGGATCGAGCCCTGGCTGTGGGAGATCCCGAAGAGCGGCGCGATGCGGGTCCCGGGGCGCGTCTACGCCTCGGAGCCGCTCATGCGGGAGATCCGCGGCGACGAGAGCCTGACTCAGGTGCGGAACGTCGCAGCGCTTCCGGGCATCGTCGGCTGGTCGCTCGCGATGCCCGACATCCACTGGGGATACGGCTTTCCGATCGGCGGCGTCGCGGCGACCGTCGCCGACGGCGGAGCGATCTCTCCGGGCGGGGTCGGCTACGACATCAACTGCGGCGTGCGGCTCGCGCGGACGGAGCTGTCGATCGATGCGCTCGACGGCCGCGTACCGGCGCTCATGGACGCGCTCTTCGAGGCCGTGCCGAGCGGCGTCGGGGCCGAAGGGGCGATCGCCAGGCTCTCGCGCGCGGAGCTCGAACAGATCCTCGTCCGGGGCGCGCGCTGGGCGGTCGAGCGCGGATACGGCGACGCCGATGACCTCGAGCACACCGAGGAAGGAGGCTGTATCGCCGGGGCCGATCCGGACGCGGTCAGCGAGCGGGCTGCGGGGCGGGGGCTCTCGCAGGTCGGCACCCTCGGGTCGGGAAACCACTTCCTGGAGGTCCAGAGGGTCGTCCGCGTCCACGACCCCGACCGGGCACGCGCCTTCGGGCTCTTCGAGGACCAGGTCGTCGTCATGATCCACTCGGGCTCGCGCGGACTCGGGTATCAGACCTGCGACGACTCCATCCGGCGGATCAAGCCGCGACTGAAGTCGTTCGGCTACGATCTTCCCGACGTCCAGCTCGCGGCCGCCCCGCTCGACTCGGACGAAGGGCGCGCCTATCTCGGCGCAATGCGCTGCGCGGCCAACTACGCGTGGTCGAACCGCCAGGTCATGCTGCACGCGGTCCGTGAGACGTTCGAGCGCGTCCTCTCGATGGACCCGCGCGATCTCGGCATGCGGCTCGTCTACGACGTCTGCCACAACATCGCCAAGATCGAGGATCATGTGGTCGACGGGCGGCGCCTGCGCGTCTGTGTGCACCGCAAGGGAGCGACCCGCGCTTTCCCCCCGGGACACCCTGACGTGCCGCGCGCGTACCGCGACTCGGGGCAGCCGGTCCTCATCCCGGGCAGCATGGGGAACTACTCGTACGTGTGCGCGGGCGCGCCCGGAGCCATGAGCGGGACGTTCGGGTCCACCTGTCACGGGGCCGGGCGGCGGATGAGCCGGACGCGCGCCAAGAGGGAATCCCGCGGTCGCGACCTGATCGGCGAAATGGAGCGGCAGGGGGTCGTCGTGCGCGCGACCGGACTGCGCACGGTCGCCGAGGAGATGCCGTTCGCCTACAAGGACGTCGCGGACGTCGTCGAGGTGATGGACGACGCGGGGGTCAGCCGTCGCGTGGCCCGGCTCGTTCCGATCGGCGTCGTCAAGGGATGAGCCTTTGCAGCATATTGTGCGGCCGATGATCGATCCGCCCGCCTCCGATCTCGTCGAGCGCCTCCGGGGCGAGATCGTCGCCGTGGGACGCCGGCTGTACGCGCGCGGCCTCGTCGGCGGAAGCGAAGGAAACGTCAGCGCGCGGCTGCCGGGCGGTCGGCTCCTGGCCACGCCGTCCGGAGCGTCCAAAGGCTTCCTGACCCCGGAGGATCTCGTCGTCACCGACCTCTCGGGCCGCGCGCTGGGCGGGGGACGGGCCTCGAGCGAGCTCCGCATGCATCTCAGGATCTACGCCCTCAGGGACGACGTGGGCGCGGTCGTCCACGCCCATCCGCCCACCGCCACCGGTTTCGCGATCGCCGGCCGCCCGCTCGACGAGTGCGTGGTCCCCGAGGTGATCGCAACGCTCGGTCAGGTGCCGATCGTGCCGTATGCCACCCCCTCGACCGATGAGCTGCCCGAGCGGATGACCCCCTGGGTCGCGACGCATGACGCACTGCTCCTCGCGAACCACGGAGCCGTGACGTACGCGCCGACGCTCGCGCAGGCGATCGACCGCATGGAGTCGATCGAGCAGGCCGCGCGATCGCTCCTCGTGGCGCATCTGCTGGGACGGGTCAACCGGCTGAGCCGGGGCGATGTGGACCGCCTCATGTCGCTCGACGCCTACGGCGCCCGAGTGCGGAATCCGGGGTGCATCATCACCGCCGCTGAGCCGCTCGGCGGGAACGAGGAGGGCGACCTGCGCGCAGAAGTTGCGCGGATCGTCCGCGAGTCGCTCGACGCGTCCGAATGAGCGTCGCTCTCGTCACCGACAGCACGGCGGCGCTCGACCGTATCGCGCCCGGGCTCGGCTGCACGGTCGTTCCGCTGGGGCTCGAGATCGGCGGCACTCTGTATCGCGAGGGCACGGGACTCTCCAGCGACGCCTTCTACCGGCTCCTGGAGGAGACCGGCTCGCCGCCCGTGACGCTGCCCCCCGGCGTCGAGGAATTCGTCGCCGTGTACGAACGCCTCCTCGCCGCCCACGAGAGCGTGCTGTCCATTCATCTGTCGGCGGCCCTCAGCCAGACCGTCGAGCGCGCGCGCGAAGCCGCGCGACTCTTGTCGGCCGAGGACCGGATCGGCGTCCTCGACTCGGGACTCGCCGGGGCCGCGCTCGGCCTCCTGTGCATGGAGGCCCGCGCCCGGCTGGAGCGAGGGGCGACGATGGACGAGGCCCGCGCGGCGGTCGAGCGGATCGCGGGGGCGACGCGGGTCTACTTCTCCGTCTACTCGCTGGACTTCCTGTATCTGGGGGGGCGGCTGGAGCGCGTGGGGGGGGCGGGCTCACGGGTCGCCGAGGATCGACCCATCCTGTCCCTGGATCAGGGGCGACTCGCGCTCGTCGAGCGGGTCGTCGGGGAGACCACACGGGTGGAGCGGACGATCCAGCTGGTGGAGGCCGAGTTCGGAAGCGGAGAGCGGCTGGTCGCCGCGGTCACGCACGCGGGACGCCGGGGCAGGGACGCGGCCGCGCGGCTGGAAGAGCTGCTCGCGACCGACGGGAAACGGATCGACGTGCGGTTCGCGCCGCCGCTGGGACCCGTGCTGTGCGCCCACACCGGTTTCGACGTGTGCGGGATCGCGGTCTACCCGCGGCGGCTGTCCTCGCCGGCGGTCTAGCCGCCGAGCTTCCGCACGTGTGCGTGGAGTCGCGACTTCTGGCGCGCGGCCGTGTTGTCGTGGATGACGCCCTTGCCGGCCATCCGGTCGAGCAGGCTCTCGGCCCGGACCAGGGCCTCGCGGGCGCTCTCGGGTGAATCCGCCTGCCGGACCTTCTTGATCGCGGTCCGCATGCGTGAACGGTCACGGCGGTTGCGCTCGCGGCGCTTCTGGTTGGTGCGGGCCCGCTTCTCGGCGGACTTGACGTTCGGCACGACTCTCTCCGTATGCTGAAATGGGCACGACCGGGCGGGACCCGGAATCGAATCTCAGGAGGCATCCAAGATACCCGCGGAGGAACCTCGCGGCAACGGATCCCCCACGCGTTCTTTGACATGGGGGTCGGGCGCGGCGTAGCTTGTGCCGTTCGCTCGCCCGGACTCGTCGACCCTCCGTCCCCAGCGCAACGCCGGAAATGATCGAGTCGATCGTCTATCTGCTTCCCGTGCTCCTGTTCTCGATCATCGTGCACGAATGCGCCCATGGGTACGTGGCCGAGTGGTGGGGCGACCCGACCGCGCGGATGCTCGGGAGGCTGACGCTCAACCCGCTTCCGCACATCGACCCGATGGGCTCGATCCTCGTGCCCGGCCTGCTGCTCCTGTCGGGCTCGGGCGTGCTGTTCGGCTGGGCCAAGCCGGTCCCGGTCACGCCCGAGAACTTCCGCGACCGGCGGATGGGGGACATCACGGTCTCGCTCGCGGGACCCGCGTCGAACGTCCTGCTCGCGCTCGGCATGGCCGGTGTCCTCGCGGTGGCCGCGGCGATCGCGGGACCGGGGGGGGTGTCGGCTCCCGTGTTGACGCTATGCTACTACGGCATCATGCTGAACCTGGTTCTGGCGGTGTTCAATCTCCTGCCGATCCCGCCGCTCGACGGCTCGCACGTGGTGGCCAACCTGCTGCCGCGCCCGGCGGCCTACGCCTATCAGTCGATGGGGCAGTTCGGCCTCCTGCTCGTCTTCCTGCTGCTCTTCATCCCCGGCCTCATGAGCATGATCTTCATGCCGGCCCGGATCGCGACCGAGCTGCTCGTCGGCATCGCGGCGGGGCTGTGAGCGTGAGCGAGGGCGCCCGCATTCGCGTCCTGAGCGGCATCCAGCCGACGGGCGAGCTGCACATGGGCAACTACTACGGCGCCGTCGAGAACTGGATCCGGCTCACCGCCGACTACGATTGTTTCTACGCGATCGTCGATTACCATGCGATCACCGCCCCCTACGATCCGGCGGAGTTCCCGGCGGCGATCGAGGACATGGCGGTGTCGCTGCTGGCGGCGGGACTCGATCCCGGCCGGTGCAGCCTGTTCCTGCAATCCGAGGTCCCGGAGCATACCGAGCTGGGCTGGATCCTGACGTCGCTCGCCCCGCTTGGGCAGCTGCAGCGCATGACCCAGTTCAAGGACAAGGCGGGGGAGCGCGGCGAAGCGATCAACGCCGGGCTCCTCATGTATCCCGTCCAGCAGGCGGCCGACATTCTGCTCTACAGGGCCGAGCGCGTGCCGGTCGGGGAGGACCAGGTCCAGCACCTGGAGCTCGCGCGGATGCTGGCCCGGCGCTTCAACAACGCCTTCGGCGAGACGTTCCCCGAGCCCCGGCCGCTCCTTACAGAGGCCAAGCGGATCGTGGGCCTGGACGGGCAGGCGAAGATGTCGAAGTCGAAGGGAAACCACATCGGGATCCTCGACGATCCCGAGACGATCCGGAAGAAGATGGCCACCGCATTCACCGATCCGCAGCGCCTGCGCAGGACGGATCCGGGCCGGCCGGAGGTCTGCAACGTCTTCACGTGGCACGAGCTGCTCTCCGACGAGGCCACGATCGAGCGCGTGGACCGTGAGTGCCGCTCCGCCGTCCTCGGCTGCTTCGAGGACAAGATGATGATGGCCGACATCCTGATCGAGACGTTCCGTCCGATGCGGGAGCGCGCCGCCGAGCTGCGTTCGTCGCCGGAGCGGATCCGGGAGGTGCTCGCGGCGGGGCGCGACAGCGCCCGCGCGGTGGCGCGCGAGACGATGCGGGATGTCCATGAGGCGATGGGGCTATGGCAGACGAAACGCAGTCCGGCCACAGCATAAGGATCGAGACCCTCGACTTCGAGGGGCCGCTGGATCTGCTCGTGTACCTCGTGCAGAAGAACGAGGTCGACATCTGGGACATCCCGATCGCGCTCATCACCGAGCAGTTCCTGACCTACATCCACGGGATGACCGCGGAGCGGCTGGAAAGCGCGGGCGAGTTCCTGCTGATGGCCGCGACGCTGCTCAGGATCAAGTCCCAGATGCTCCTGCCGCGGCCCCGCCTCGAGGACGAGGAGGAGCTCGAGGATCCGCGCCGCGAGCTCGTCCTCAAGATCCTCGAATACCAGCAGTTCCGCGAGATCGCCGAGCAGCTCCGGGATCGCGAGTCGGCCGGCCGGCTCGTGTTCCCGCGCGGCCTGCAGGAATGGGACGCCGGGCTCTACGGGGAGTCGGAGGCGACGGTGCCCGAGCCCGAGGACCGGGTCTCGCTCGGCGACCTGTTGCGGTCGTTCACGCGGATCATGGAGGAGGCGCGGCGCGACCGGGTCCACCATATGGAGCCGCTCTCGGTGACGATCGAGGAGAAGGCCGCCTGGGTGCGCGAGCGCCTGCGGCGCCTGGGGCAGACGAGCTTCCGCGACCTGTTCATCCCCGGGGAGCCGCGCACGCACTGGATCGTGACGTTCGTCGCCCTGCTCGAGATGGTGCGGGAAGGCGAGATCAGGCTGCGTCAGGGGGAGGCGTTCGGCGAGATCCGCGTCTACGCCGCCGATCCGGGCGCGATTCTCGAAGGCGGGTCCGATGAGTGACGACGCGCCGCCTCCGAAGCAGATCCTCGAGGCGCTCCTGTTCGCCGCCGACGAGCCGGTCTCCGCGCGCCGTCTCGCGGGAATGCTCGCGGACGCGACGCCCGCCCTCGTGACCGATCTCGTAAAGGAGCTCAACGCCGACTACCTGCGGGAGTCGCGGGCGTTCCACGTGGCGGAGATCGCGGGCGGGTACCGGCTCGTGACGCGGCCCGAGTTCGCCGCGTGGGTGACCGAGCTGAAGGCATCGGGCGGCGCTCCGAGGTTGTCGCAGGCGGCCCTCGAGACGCTCTCGATCGTGGCCTACAAGCAGCCCGTG
This sequence comes from Gemmatimonadota bacterium, assembly GCA_036556305.1. Taxonomy (GTDB): domain Bacteria; phylum Gemmatimonadota; class Gemmatimonadetes; order JACCXV01; family JAHWKZ01; genus JAICNR01. Next base: position 37,448 of record DATBJO010000090.1, on the reverse strand, counting down.
ACGCGCGCCGAGCTGGAGTCGATCCGCGGCGTGACGGTCGAGGGGGTTCTGAAGACGCTCGTCGATCGGGAGCTGGTCAGGATCGCCGGCAGGCAGGAAGGCCTCGGTCGGCCGCTCCTCTACGGAACGACGGATCACTTCCTCGAGTACTTCGGACTGCCCTCGCTGGACGCGCTGCCGCGCCCCGACGAGCTCGAGATCCTGTTCGCGGATCGCGAGCGCCAGCAGGAGCTGCCGCTGGGGGAGACGTGATGCGGGTCCGCCTGCAGCGCTTTCTGGCGCAGGCCGGCATCGCGTCGCGGAGGAAGAGCGAGGACCTGATCGCGGCCGGGCTCGTCCAGGTGAACGGCCGGGTTGTGACCGCGACCGGCACGACCGTAGATCCGGCCGCGGACGAGGTCCGGCTCCGAGGCCGCAGGGTCACGGCCCGCTTCGCCGAAGCGACGCCGGCGGCGGCCATCGGGATCGCGCTCCACAAGCCCGCGGGGTACCTCACCGCGCGCTCGGATCCCGGCGGACGCCCGACGGTGTACGACCTCGTGAGCGAGCCCGCGGGGCAGCGGTTGATCTACGTCGGGCGTCTGGACTTCGACACGGAGGGACTGCTGCTGCTGACCACCCACGGACCGCTGGCGCACCGCCTCACGCATCCGCGTTGGGGCGTCGAGCGGGAGTACCGCGCCGAGACCCGGGGCCGGCTCGACGAGCGCCGTCTCGCGGAAGGCGCGCGACGCGGGATCGTCCTCGATGACGGACGAACGGCGCCGTTCCGCGCTCGTGTGGTGGACCGGCGGGGCGACGAGCGCACGCTGGAGCTCGTCCTGTCGGAAGGGCGGAAGCGGGAGGTCCGGCGGATCGTCGAAGCCTGCGGGGCCCGCGTCGAGCGCCTGGTGCGGACGCGCTTCGCCTTCCTGACGCTCGCCGGGCTCGCCCCCGGACGCTCGCGGCGGCTCGAGCGCGAGGAGCTGACGCGGCTGTTCGCGCTCGTCGACCTGCCGATCGCGGCCGCGGAGACGAAGAAGCGGGGCCGGGGCTCATGGACCTGAAGGAAAAGAAGGTCCTGATCCTGGGCGGCTGGGGCCTCGTCGGCTCGGCGATCGCTCGCGTCCTGGTGCCCGAAGCGCCGGCCGTGATCGTCGTGCACTCGCTTCAGCGGGTCGAGGCCGAGGAGGCCGCCGAGGCGATCGCCGCCGGCTTTCCCGGAACGCGGACGCGGGTCGTTCCCGCATGGGGGAACGTGTTCGTCCGCGAGGGGCTCAAGGACCACGATCGGAAGGGGCTCCTCGAGAATCGCGAGACCCGGCGCGCGATCATCGAGGACACGATGGACGAGCTGTCCGACGAGATCCTCGAGGACGCCAGTCTGTACAGGCTCCTCGTCGAACATCGCCCCGACGTCGTCATCGACTGCATCAACACGGCGACGGCATTCGCCTATCAGGACGTGTTCTACAGCGTGCGCCGGGTCCAGGCCGCGGTCGCCGCCGTCGACGCGGGCGTTTCCGACGTGGAAGCCCTGCGCGACGCGATCGAGAACCATCTCACGACTCTCTCGCTGCCGCAGCTCATCCGCCACGTGCAGATCCTGCGCGCGGGACTCGCCGCGGTGGGCACGACCGCGTACCTGAAGGTCGGAACGACGGGAAGCGGCGGGATGGGGATGAACATCCCCTACACGCACTCCGAGGAGCGACCCAGCCGGATTCTGCTCTCCAAGTCCTCCATCGCGGGAGCGCATTCGATGCTGCTGTACCTGCTCGCGAGGACTCCCGGCGCTCCGATCGTCAAGGAGATCAAGCCGGCGGCGGCCATCGCCTGGAAGCGGATCGGCGCCGGTCCCGTCCTGCGCCGCGGCGATCCGATCCGGCTCTTCGACTGTCCGCCCGAGCGCGCGCTCAGCGTCGAGGAGGCGTTGAACGGCGGAAGCGGCCCTTGGTCCGCGCTCGTCGACGAGTCCGGCCGGCAGCGGGTGCTCGAATCCGTATACATCGATACGGGCGAGAACGGGATGTTCTCGTGCGAGGAGTTCGAAACCGTCACCGCGCTCGGCCAGATGGAGTACGTCACGCCAGAGGAGATCGCATCGGACGTGCTGCTCGAGCTCAAGGGCGGGACGACCGGCCGCGAGGTCGTGGCCGCGCTGGACGGCGCCACGCTCGGCCCGACCTATCGCGCGGGGGTCATGCGGCACCGGGCGCTCGAGCGGATGCGGAGACTCGAAGAGGAGCGGGGCCTCGAATCGATCGCGTTCGAGATGCTGGGGCCGCCGCGGCTCTCGAAGCTCCTCTACGAGGCGTTTCTGCTCAAGCGCGTGGCGGGCTCGCTCGCGGCCATCGCCGCGTCCGACCCCGAGCAGACGAGCGCGAGCGCGAGCCGGCTCGTCGAGAAGGACGCGGATCTCCGCGCCGGCATCCTCTCGATCGGGATCCCGATCTGGCTCCCCGGCGGCGGCGTCCTCCGGGGACCCGAGATGAAGACTCCCCCGTACAAGGAGGAGGCCCGGGCGGAGCTCGACGCGGAAACCGTGACCCGCTGGGCCGAGGCCGGGTGGGTGGACCTTCGCCCCGAGAACATGCGTCGCTGGCGGGACCGGGCGCGCGACATCGTCGCCCGGCTGAAGGAGCATCCCTCGGGAGACACGTCGTCGGCGCTGTTCGAAGACGAGGAGTACTGGCGGGTCGAGACCGACGTGCCCGTGGGGCGGGTCGCGGCCTGGATCCTGGGAATCGAGGAGAGGGGTCAGCGAGGGAAGGCGTCGTGAAGGTGACCGAGGCGAGAGAGAGCGGCGACGTCACGCGGAGTCCCGAGGCGCAGCGGGTGGCGGAGCTCGTGCGCCGCGCCCAGTCGGGTGGGGAGCGCGCGTTCCGCGACCTGATGGGCGCCTATCTCGGCGCCTTCTACGGGCTCGCGCGGCGGTATTCCGGATCGCACGAGGATGCCGACGACGTGCTCCAGGAGGCGTTCGTGAAAGTGTTCCAGAACCTGGGCGGCCTGTCGCGGCCCGAGGCGTTCTTTCCGTGGGCCCGGCGGATCCTCATCAACACGGCGCTTGATCACATCCGCCGCCGGCGCCGCGGTTACGAGTTCGAGGTCGAGGTCGAGAACCTCGAGGAGACGCCTCACGAGGAGGGATCCGGGAGCGAGGCCCCGGACCGCCGGGTCGAGCAGCGGGAGTTCTTCCGCCGGCTCGAGCGGGTCCTCGACACGCTGCCGCCGCGCCAGCGCGAGATCGTCACGCTGCACGACATCGACGGGCTGTCCACGGACGAGATCGCCGGGCTCTGTCGATGCCCCCCGGCGACAGTCCGGTCGAACCTGTTCTACGGGCGGGAGAAGCTCCGGCGGCTGCTCGCGCGAGAGGGCTAGGGGGGGCAGGGATTGAACGCGCGGCGAAAAAAGGCGTCTTGAACACGGATCGAGGAGGGTCCACGGCATGAACGGGTCGCAACATCTCGACACGCAGCGGGTCTATGACCTGCTCGACGGGCGGCTGGATGCGCCGGCCGAGGGGGCCGCGCAGGCTCATCTGCTGAGATGCGAGCGCTGCCGACGGCTGGAGCGCGAGTGCGCGGGCGTCATCGATTCGCTCCGCTGGTACGGCTCGGAACCGGTCGAGCCGCCGGCCGGCTATTGGGATACGTTCTGGGATCGGTGGACACCCTCGATAACCGGGACCCCTTCCGCGCGGTCGACCGGGACCCCCGGGCCTGCGGCCCGCCGTCCGGGCCGGCGCCTGGCGCCCGCCCTGGCGATGGCCGCGGCCCTCGCGCTGCTCGTGGGTCTGTGGTGGAGCGGGAAGCCGGAGACGACGGGACCCGGGGAGTTCGCGGCCGCGCCGCCGGCCCCGGCCCCCCAGCTCCACGAGGCCATGGCGAGCGCCGGCTGGGCCGACGACTACGCGCGGTTCGAGCGCATGTCGATCGCCGTCGGCGGGATCGATCCGGTGTCCAAGGGCATCGTCCTCGCGAGCATGGCCCAAGAGCCTTGAATCGGGTTTCCCCCCCGGTCGTGCGCGTTCCGCTCCTCCTGGTCCTGATCGTCGCTCCGCTCTCCGCCTGCGGGGATCGGGGAGCCCCGTCGGAGGTCCGCCTGCGCCTCGAGTACGAGGAAGGGGACTCGCTGCTCTACGAATACCACGCCGAAGGGGCGGTGACGGTGCCCGACACGAGCCAGGCTTCCGGGCGCATGACGCAGCCCTATGAGCGGACGATGACGGTCGCCGAGATCGTCCGGGACGTCACGCCGCGCGGCAATTACCTGCTGGCGTGGACGTTTCACGTGCCCGCGGATACGGCGGTCGCGCACACGGCCGCGGATCTTCCCGATCACATCCAGCTGACGGTCGAGATCACGCCGCAGGGCCGGATCCTCTCGATCGGGGGCGTCGAGACCGCGCGCCCCCTGTTCGGGGAGATCGACTTCCAGTCGTACTTCGAGCAGAGCCAGCCCGTCTTCCCCGATCGACCGCTGAAAGTGGGCGACAGCTGGACCCAGGAAGTCAAGGTTGTCTCGCCGCGTTCGGAGCCGGTCGTCACCTCCTCTACGTACGTGCTCGAGAAGATCGTCGAAGAGGACGGAGGGCCGATCGCCGTCATCGCCTTCGACGGCGACATCTACCTGCCGTTCCCCTACCGCCCTGCGGGGGCGGACTCCGCGTCGGCGGCGACGACGGCCGAGGAGCGGATCCGGGTCAAGGGCGAGATGGCCTTCGATCTCGACGCTGGCCTCGTGCGGAGGGTCCTGACCGACGCCGACGCCACGCTCACGCGCGTGGAGATCGAGGCCGGCGAACCGGTCCGGCGCGAGATGCAGATCCGCGAGTCGAGCAGCTACGAGCTGGTCAGTCCCTAAGATCCGCGGCCGGAAACGGCGCTCCCGTGGAGCTTGCTAAGCGCGCGGGACTTGCCGAGTTTATCCCGATGCAGCCCGGATCAAAGCTGATGAAATGGCGCCCTGGCACGGCGATTCTCGTCCTGCTGGCAGTGAGCTGCGCCACTCAGGGGTCTACGCCCGGAGTCGGGACGCGGCTTCCCGAGCCCCCGTCGCTGTTCGAGAACCCCGGGCTCCTCTCGGACGAAGCCGTCTTCGGCCGTCACGTCGCGCTCTCGGCGGAAGTGCGCGCGATCGCCGACGCCGAGGACGAGGAGACAGCGGAGAGAGCGCTGGCGGTCGCGTTCGCCGCGGCGGACTCGGTCGCCAGGCTCGTCGTCCCCAACGTCGAAGGCAGCGAGATCCGCGCGATCAACGACGCCGCGGGCAAGCACCCCGTCGCGGTCAGCCCATGGACCGAGCGGATCGTCCTCGCCACCGTGCGCTGGGCGGACCGGACCGGCGGCGCGTTCGAGCCGACGATCGGGCCCCTGGCCGCGCTCTGGGGCTTCGGCGTCGAGGTCAATCGCGCGCCTACACCCGAGGAGATTCGGGGGGCACTCGAGCACGTAGGCTATTCCCGGATCGAGATCGACGTCGACGCGCACACGGTCTACCTCCCGGACAGCGCGATGCGGCTCGACGTCCGCGGCGCCGCGAAAGGGTTCGCGCTGGACCGCATGCGCGAGGCGATGATCGAAGCCGGCGCGACGGCCGGGATCATGGATTTCGCGGGCGAGATGCTGTTCTTCGGGGAGGGTCCCGAGAACGGCCTGTGGCCGATCGTTCTGAAGGACCCCTACGATCCCTCGCGGAACTACGCCTACCTGGTCCTTCCACCCGGCGGGCTGTCATCGTCCAACTTCTACGACCGCTCCGTGGAGATCGGGGGCCGGAGATACGGGCACGTCATCGACCCCCGCACAGGCGAACCGATCGCGGGAATGGCCAGCGTCACCGTTTACGCAAACGAGGGCGTGGTCGCTGATATCATCGCGACGGGTTTGTTCGTGGTCAGTTGCCGGGAGGGGCCGCCGTGCCGCGAGGCCACGGAGATCGTCGAACGATACCCGGAGCTCAGCGCGATCTTCGTGCCGGAGCCGCCCCCGGGCGACAACGCGCAGGTCACCGTGACCAGCCGCATGAAGCCCCACCTCGTGCGGCTGCAGCGACCCTTCCGGCCCCCGCCCCCGGATATCGACTGAGGACCGAGTGAGCCTGCGGGTCCTCTACCTGTCTCGGACGGAGCGGGTCCCGGAAACGCTGGAGGGCTTCCTCGAAGGGGAACCGGGCAGTCATCTCGACCGTTGCGGGACACCGGAGGAAGTCGAGCACGCGCTCGAGCGCGGAATCGTCGAGCTCCTGTTGATCGACGCCGACCAGGGATTCGACGCGGCCGCGGATCTGTGCACCAGGCTCAAGGCCGATCCGTTCAATTCCGTCGTTCCCATCGTCTTCTTCTCCCGCGAGCACCGCATGGAGGAGATCGCGACCGCCTTCGAGCGCGGCGCGGACGAGTTCCTGAGCGGAACCCAGACCGGGCGTGAGCAGGAGCTGCGGCTCAGGACGGTGCTCGATCGAGCCGCGCGGGACGTGGCCGTCAACCCGACGACCATGCTACCCGGAACGAAGATCATCCAGCTCGATATTCAGCATCGCATCGCGAGCGGCGAAATGTTCGCGGTCTGTTATGCGGACATCGATTCCTTCAAGGAGTTCAACGACAAGCACTCCTACCATCGAGGCGACCGCGTGATCTGGATCGTGTCGTCGATCCTGCGGGACATCGTGCGAAGGCTGTCGCGGAAGGGCTTCGTGGGTCACGTGGGCGGGGACGATTTCATCTTCACGCTCCCGGTGGATGATCTCGAAGCGGTCTCGCGCGCCATCATCGAGACGTTCGACACTCTGATGCCGCTTCAGTACACGCAGGAGGATCGCGAGCGGGGCCACTACCTGGCGGAAGACCGGCAGGGGAGCGTTCGGGAGACTCCGCTGATGTCGATCTCGATCGGATGCGTCACGAACGTTCACCGGAGGTTCACGCACCCGGCGCGCGTGAGCGAGCTGGCCAACGAGATGAAGAGCTACGCGAAGACCTTCCCGGGATCGCTGTTCGTGGTCGACCGCCGGCGGGATGCCCGCCCCGAGAGCAGCGTGGCGGCAGGGAGCAAGGCTCGGGAGCGCGACTCCGCCTGAGCGGGTATCTTCGGCCCCATGGGTGAAGCCCGGGATCAGCGACGCACCTTGAGCGATCTGGAGGAGAGGCTCGACCTCCTCGGGAGCTATCTTTGACCTCGCCTCCCGGCGCGAGCGCATAGCCGAGCTTCAATCCAGGAGCGCGGCTCCGGACTTCTGGAACGACAACGAGCGCGCGCGCGCCGTCCTCGCCGAACTCAATCAACATCAGCAGTGGGTGGAAGGCTACGACGCCCTCAAGGGCGAGCTTCGGGAGGCCCACGAGATGGCTGAGCTGCTGGGGGGCGGGGACCAGCAGATCGTCGAGGAGTTCGAAAGCCTGGTGGCGGGCCTCGCGGAGCGCGTCGAGCGGTTCGAGTTCCGGGGGATGCTCCGCGAGGCCGACGATCTGCGCGGCGCGATCCTCACGATCCATCCGGGAGCAGGGGGGACGGAGAGCCAGGACTGGGCCATGATGCTCCTGCGGATGTACACGCGCTGGATGGAGCGGAACGGCTACAAGTACCAGATCGTCGACATCCAGGAAGGAGAGGAAGCGGGCATCACGCGGGTCACCGTCGAGGTCGAGGGCGACTATTCGTTCGGCTATCTGAAGGCCGAGAAGGGAGTGCATCGTCTGGTCCGCATCAGCCCGTTCGATGCGAACGCGCGTCGACACACCTCTTTCGCTTCGGTATTCGTGTATCCCGATATCGCCGACGAGATCACGGTCGAGATCCTCGACAAGGACCTCAAGGTGGACACCTACCGGGCGAGCGGCGCGGGCGGGCAGCACGTCAACAAGACCGATTCCGCCGTGCGCATCACCCACCTTCCGACCGGCATCGTCGTCCAGAGCCAGGCCGAGCGGAGCCAGCATCGCAATCGTGATACAGCCATGCGCCTCCTCAAGGCGCGGTTGTATCAGTATCTGAAGGCCGAGCGGGAGAAGTCGCGGGAAGAGCTCGAGGCCGAGAAGAAGGAGATCGCCTTCGGCAGTCAGATCCGTTCTTACGTGCTCCACCCGTACACGCTGGTCAAGGACCACCGCACCGGCCACGAGACGTCCGACATCGAGGCCGTCCTCGAGGGGGACATCACCCCGTTCATGGAGGAATATCTCCGGCAGAGCGCCGGAGAGCGGTCGGAGTCCCGGGCGCGCTAGGCATGGGCAGCGAGACGAATCCCGAGGCCGCGCGGCGCGAGAAGCTGGCCGTGCTCGAGGAGCGCGGCGTCGATCCGTACCCGGCCCGGTGGCGCGTCGAGGACCGCGCCGCCCGCCTCCTGGAAGCCTTTCGCGACGACGGCCCCGAGATCCAGGCGCGTGTCGCCGGCCGCATCGTGTCTCTACGCTCGCATGGCAAGACGTCCTTTCTGCATCTCGCCGACGGCAGCGGCAGGATTCAGGTCTACCTCAAGCGCGACGAGCTCGGCGACGAGGTCTTCGGGATTCTGGGCCAGCTGGACCTGGGAGACTTCGTGGGCGTCGCCGGCCCCCTCTTCCGCACCCGGACGGGCGAAGTGACGGTGCGTGCGCGGGAGCTCGCCGTACTCGCGAAGGCGCTTCGCACGTTGCCCCTCGGCAAGGTCGTCGAGGACGAGGGGGAATCGCGCGCCTGGCATCAGGTGAGCGACCAGGAGTTCCGCTATCGCCAACGCTACGCGGATCTGGCCGTCCATCCCGAGACCCGAAAGGTGTTCGAGGATCGCGCCCGGATCATCCGCTACCTGCGGAGCTTTCTCGACGCGCGCGGGTACCTCGAGGTCGAGACTCCCGTCCTGCAGCCGGTCTACGGCGGAGCCGCCGCGCGGCCGTTCGAGACCCATCACAACGCGCTGGACACGACGCTCTACCTGCGGATCGCCGACGAGCTCTATCTGAAGCGCTGTGTGGTGGGGGGCCTGGAGCGCGTATACGAGATCGCGAAGGACTTCCGGAACGAAGGCATGGACCGCTTCCACAACCCGGAGTTCACGATGCTCGAATTCTACCAGGCCTACGCCGACTACCGTGACTTCATGGAACTGTCGGAGGAGATGCTGATCGGCCTCGTGGAAGAGCTGCACGGGGAGAACCGGGTGACGTTCCAGGGTCGGACGCTGGATCTGTCGCGACCCTGGCCGCGGATCCCGTTCCTCGACGCGCTGGCCGAGCACGGTGTCGACGTCTCCGACCTCTCGCGCGGCGCCCTCTCTCGCGAGGCCCGGCGCCACGGGATGGAGCCCGCCCCGGAGGAAGGTGCCGGCCGGATCATCGACGGTCTCTTCGGCCGGCTCGTCGAGCCGGACCTCGACGGTCCGGCGTTCGTCGTCGACTTCCCGGCGATCCTGTCGCCGCTCGCCAAGCCGCACCCTTCCGATCCGCGGCTCGTCGAGCGGTTCGAGGCGTATCTGTTCGGGTCCGAGTGGGGGAACGCGTTCAGCGAGCTGAACGATCCGCGGATTCAGCGTGCGCGCTTCGAGGAGCAGGTGGCCGAGGCCGCCCGCGGCGACGAGGAGGCACCGAACGTCGTCGACGAGGATTTCCTGCGCGCGCTCGAGTACGGCATGCCCCCGACCGCCGGCATGGGGATCGGGGTGGACCGGCTGGTCATGTTCCTGACCGACCAGCCGTCTATCCGTGACGTCATCCTGTTCCCGACGCTGCGACCGGAAGAGCCGTCATGAGTCTCGAGTGGAAGATCGCGCTCCGCTACCTGGGCTCGAAGCGAAGCCGGGGGATGATCTCGGTCATCGGTCTGATCGCGATCGGCGGCGTGTTCGTCGGCGTTGCCGCGCTCGTCATCGTGATGAGCGTCATGAACGGCCTCCAGAACGACCTGCGCGAGAAGATCCTCACGAACACGCCTCACCTCCTGATCCAGAAGTACAACTCCGAGCCGATCGACGACTACCAGGAAGTGACCGAAATCCTGCGTGGAACGCCCGGAGTCGTCGGCGCGTCCCCCTTCATCTATACCGAGGGGATCATCGGCCACGGCCGGGGGCGCAACGAGGGCGCGGCGATCCGCGGCGTCGACCCCCGTCACGAGCCGGAGGTGGCGGACACGCGCGAACAGATCATCTCGGGGAAGTGGGACCTCGAGTCATCGCCCGACGAGCCCTACCCGAAGGTCGTCCTGGGATACATGCTGGCCGATCGTCTCGGCGCGTTTCCGGGAGACACGCTGACCCTGACCACGCCCGAAGTGGCGTCGGTGTCCCCGCTCCACGGTACGATCCCGAAGCTGCAGAAATTCGTCCTCGCGGGGACCTTCAAGAGCGGCCTCTTCGAGTACGACTCGAAATTCGTGTACGCGTCCCTGACGTCGCTCCAGGACTATCTGCAGACCGGCGACGTCGCGTATGGCGTCGCGGCGCGCGTCGACGACGTGTGGGACGCGCGCGACATCGGCGAGGAAGTGGTTCAGCGGATCGACGGCCCGTTCTACATCACGACGTGGATCGAGTTGAATCAGCCGCTGTTCTCCGCGCTCAAGCTGGAAAAGAAGGCGATGTTCGTTATATTGGTGCTCATCGTACTGGTGGCGGCCTTCAACATCATCAGTACTCTGACCATGATCGTGATGGATAAGACGAAGGAAATCGGAATCCTCCGATCGATGGGCATGAAAGGCCGCGCCATCCGCCGGATTTTCGTCTATCAGGGAGCCCTGATCGGGGGCGTGGGAACGACGCTCGGCTGCCTGGCGGGGCTGGCCGCGGCGCTCCTGCTCGCGCGCTATCGCTTCATCTCGCTTCCCGGCGAGGTGTACTTCATCGACACGCTGCCCGTGTCGATCGAGCCCCTGAACATCGCGCTCATCATCGGATCGAGCCTGGCGATCTCGCTGGCGGCGACGATCTACCCCGCGCGGCAGGCGGCGGGCATGACGCCGGTGGACGCGATCCGCTATGAGTAGCCGGGAAGGCTGGGGCACGCGGACCGTTCTCGAGGCGCGGCGACTCCACAAGGAGTACGCGGGCGCGACCGGTCCGGTGAAGGTACTCTGCGGCGTGGACCTCGCGGTCGACGCCGGAGAGACGGTATCGATCGTGGGAGCGTCCGGGGCCGGGAAGAGCACGCTCCTGCATCTGCTGGGGGGCCTGGACCGTCCGACCCATGGGGACGTGATCGTCGCGGAGTGGCACCTGAGCCGCCTCCCCGAGGACGAGCTTTCGAGGGTCCGGAGCCGGCTGCTCGGGTTCGTGTTCCAGTTCCACCACCTGCTGCTGGATTTCAGCGCGGTCGAAAACGTGGCACTCCCCTTGCTGATTCAGGGGGTGGAATCCGGAGAGGCGGACGGGCGCGCGCGGGCCATCCTGGGTGAGGTGGGGCTCGCACACCGCCTGGAGCACCGCCCGAGCGCGCTCTCGGGAGGCGAGCAGCAGCGGGTCGCGTTCGCCCGCGCCCTGGTCCACGAGCCGGTCGTCATCCTCGCGGACGAGCCGTCGGGGAACCTGGATCGGGCGAACAGCGAGCGGCTTCACGATCTGATGTTCGAGCTGGCGAACGAGAAGGGAGTGGCGTTCGTCGTGGCCACGCACGACGAGCGCCTGGCGGAACGCACCGACCGCCTGCTCCATATCGAGGACGGAACCCTGGCTCCGATCCAGCTCGAGCCGCTGGGGTAGTAAGCGGCAGGGAGTGGCGATATGCCGGCCGCATGGCATTGAACGGCGCGTGCCGGGAGATTGTTTTATCGGCGGAAACCACGGGAACGGATCGTGCCTATGATGTGTGCGGATTGCGGTCAGAACAAGGCGACCGTCCATTTCACGCAGATCGTCAACGACGAGACCGAGACCTTCCATCTGTGCGCCGATTGCGCGCAGAAGCGGGGCCTGAAGGCGAGTCCGGTCAGCTCTCAGGTGCCGCTTTCGGACTTCCTCTCCGAGATGGGCGCGCCGATCTTCACCAAGGCGACGAACGCGAATACCGCGTGCCCGCGGTGCGGATGCACGTTCCGGCAGTTCCGCAAGACCGGCCGGCTCGGTTGCGCTCATTGCTACGCCACGTTCGAGCAGGAGATGAGCGCGCTGCTCAGGAAGATCCACGGATCCAACGAGCACGTGGGCATCACGGAGGACGAGTCCATCAGTCCCGTCGACGAGCGCGAGGCGCGTCTGCTGGAGATGCGCCGCGAGCTGCGGCAGGCCGTGGAGCGCGAGGAATACGAACGAGCCGCCGAGCTCAGGGATCGCATCTCGGTGCTCGAGGACGACCGCCGCGCGGCGCGCGCGGCCGCGGAGGAGGGCCGATGAGGCTCCCCGGCGACGACCTCCTGAGCCCCGTGAACGGCGGTCTCTCGTGGATCAGCGGCGAGGGTCCGCACGCGGACATCATCCTGAGCACGCGCGTGCGCCTCGCGAGGAACCTCGAGCAGTTTCCGTTCCGCGAAACGATCGCCCCGGCTCAGCAGACCCAGGTGACGACGGAGGTCATCGACGCGTTCGGAGAGTCGAACGGGTCGAACGGGGCCGGAGCCGCGCGCCAGTTCCTGCGCCTGGGCGAGCTGCAGGACACGGACCTGAATCTCCTCCTGGAGCGCCACCTCGTGAGCAGGGAGATGATCCGATTCAAAGAGGCGAGCGCGCTCCTGGTGTCCGACGGGGGCCGGGTCGCGCTCCTGATCAACGAAGAGGATCACCTGCGGATCCAGGTGCTCGAAGCCGGGCTCCAGCTCGAGGAGGCGTGGGAGAGCGCGCGGAAGACGGACGAAGGCCTGAGGCGGAAGCTGAGGTTCGCCTATCACGAGCGGTTCGGCTTCCTGACCTCGTGCCCCACGAACACGGGGACCGGGCTCCGGGCTTCGGTGCTGATCCACCTGCCCGGCCTCGTCCTGACGCGCGAGATCCACAAGGTCCTGCAGGGCCTCGCGCAGATCGGGCTGACGTTCCGGGGCCTGTACGGCGAAGGATCGGACGTGGTCGGCAACTACTTCCAGATCTCGAACCAGACGACCTTGGGGAAGAGCGAGGCCGAGCTGGTCGGCCACCTGAGCCAGATCACGCGGCAGGTGATCGAGTACGAGGAGAACGCCCGGCAGGTGCTGGCCAGGGACGCTCTCGACGAGATCGAGGACAAGGTCTGGCGGGCGTACGGACTGCTGCGCTGCGCCCGGGCCATGTCGACGGACGAGATGATGAACCTCCTCTCGGCGGTCCGGCTCGGGGTCAGCATGAAACTGTTGCCCGACATGAGGGTACGACAGTTGAATCAGCTACTGCTCTGGACACAGATAGCCCACCTGGAGAAACGGGCGGGCCGCTCGCTTTCCAAGCGGGACAGGGAACACGAGCGGTCCAAGCTGATTCGGGAGATATTGGATGAAGCGGACAACCGTGAGCCGAGGGACGGAAGATGAACAGCAACTTCACCGATCGGGTGCGGAAGGTCCTCTCCATGGCGCGTGAGGAGGCCACCCGGCTGCGACACGACTACGTCGGCACCGAGCACATCCTGCTGGGTCTCATCCGCGAGGGGGAGGGCGTGGCGGCGGCCATTCTCACCAATCTCAACGTGGATCTCGAGGAGCTGCGCAACCGGATCGAGGAGCGGGTGGAGTCGGGCAAGAGCGACATGACCGCGGACGAAGTGCCGTATACCACGCGGGCCAAGAAGGTGCTGGAGTTCTCGGTGGCGGAGGCGCGCAGCCTGAAGCACTCCTACGTGGGCACCGAGCATCTGCTGCTCGGCCTGCTGCGCGAGGAGAAGGGAGTGGCGGCGCAGGTGCTGGAGGAGGTCGACGTCACGATCGACGTGGCGCGCAACGAGACCATCCGCTTGCTAGGAGGCGAATTGAGCTCTATGGAAGGTGGGAGCCAGGCATCCAAGCCGAGTGAGAAGAAGTCCAAGACCCCTGCCCTGGACCATTTCTGCCGGGACCTGACCGATCTCGCCCGCGAGGGCGAGCTCGATCCGACGATCGGGCGCGAGAAGGAGATCGAGCGCGTCATCGAGGTCCTGTCCCGCCGCAAGAAGAACAACCCCGTGCTCATCGGCGAGCCCGGAGTCGGCAAGACCGCGATCGTCGAAGGCCTCGCGCAGCGCATCGTCTCCGGCGAGATCGTGCATTCGCTCAGGGACCATCGGGTGCTCTCGCTCGACATGGCCGCCGTCATCGCCGGCACAAAGTATCGTGGCCAGTTCGAGGAGCGCCTCAAGGCCGTGATCAACGAGATCAAGCAGTCGCAGAACATCATCCTGTTCATCGACGAGCTGCATACGCTGGTGGGCGCGGGGGCGGCCGAGGGCGCCATCGACGCGTCCAACATGCTGAAGCCCGCGCTCGCGCGCGGAGAGCTCCAGTGCGTGGGCGCTTCGACACTCAACGAATACCGCAAGTACATCGAGAAGGACGGCGCGCTCGAGCGGCGCTTCCAGCCCGTCGTCGTCGATCCACCGTCGATCGAGGAGACGGTCGAGATCCTGAAAGGCCTCAGGCCGCGCTATGCCGATCATCACAAGGTCGAGATCCCGGACGAGGCGATCGACACCGCTGCGCGCCTGTCCGAGCGCTACATCACCGACCGGTTCCTGCCGGACAAGGCGATCGACGTGATCGACGAGGCCTGCGCACGGGTGCATCTCGCCACCCAGGTTCCGCCCCCCGAGCTCCTCGCGCTGGAAGAGGAAGTCCAGGAGATCGTCGCGCGGAAGGACCAGGCGATCAAGGCCCAGGACTACGAGACGGCGGCGAAGCTCCGGGACAGCGAGCGCGAGCTCAAGTCGACGATCAAGCGCAAGAAGCTCGAGTGGGAGCGCGGGAACCACGCCGATCGTCCTTCGCTGACGACCGAGGACGTGGCGTTCATCGTGAGCCGCTGGACCGGAGTCCCCGTGGTCCGGTTGCGCGAGGAGGAGACCGAGCGGCTGCTGCATATGGAGACCGAGCTCCACAACCACATCGTGGGGCAGGAGGCCGCCATCAACGCGATCTCGAAGGCGATCCGGCGCACGCGGGCCGGACTCAAGGACCCGCGGCGGCCGATCGGCTCGTTCATCTTCTCGGGTCCGACGGGCGTGGGGAAGACCGAGCTCGCCCGGGCGCTGGCGCGGTTCCTGTTCGCCGACCCGAACGCCCTGATCCGGATCGACATGTCCGAATACATGGAGAAGTTCACGGTCAGCCGGCTGCTGGGCGCGCCTCCGGGCTACGTCGGCTACGAGGACTCCGGTTATCTGACGAAGGAGGTCCGCAGGAAGCCGTACTCGGTCGTCCTCCTCGACGAGATCGAGAAGGCGCACCCGGACGTGTTCAACATCCTGCTCCAGATCCTCGACGAGGGTCACATCACCGACAACTACGGACGCAAGATCGACTTCAAGAACACGGTCGTCATCATGACGTCGAACATCGGCGCCAGGCGCATCACCGGCTCCCGGGGCCTGGGGTTCCAGAAGCCGAGCCAGGTCGCCCGGTTCGAGCACATCGAGGAGGCCGTCAAGGACGAGATCAACAAGACCTTCAATCCCGAGTTCCTGAATCGGCTGGACGAAGTGATCGTCTTCCATCCGTTGAGCGAGGACCACATCATGGAGATCGTCGACATCCTGTTCCGCGACGTGCTGAAGCGGATCGAGGATCGCGATCTCGCGCTCGAGCTCAGCGTCGAAGCCAAGCGCTTCCTGGCCGAGAAGGGCTTCGACGAGAAGTTCGGCGCCCGCCCGCTCAAGCGGGCCATGCAGCGCTACCTGGAGGATCCGTTCTCGGAGTCCCTGCTCCAGGGGCGGTTCGCGCCGGGCGACGACGTCGTGGTCGAGGTCGCCGATCCGGAACACCTGAAGTTCACCGTTCGCTCTTCGGCCCCGCCGCTGCAGCAGGAACCGATTCCGGGGGAGGTCCGCTAGCGGTGCCGGCGGTCATCGCGACCCGCACATCGTCGCGGAGTCGAGAAAGGAGAGACCGCGTCTCTCCTTTTTCGCATGCGGCGAGGTTTGTGCTCGTCGCGTCCGTGATCGCGGGGGGCGTGGTCCTCGTCGCGAGCCGGGGCGTCGCGCAGGAGCCAGCGCCGAGGCTCGTCGGCGTGGAGGTCGAGGGCACGACGCTCCTCGACCCCGAACGGGTCGCGGCGCTCTCGGGTCTTCCCGGCTCGACCTTCCTGACCCCGCGCGGGATGCAGGAGGCGATCCGCGCCCTGTGGCGGACTCAGCTCTTCGACGACGTGCGGATGGCCGCCCGGCCGCAGGGCGACGGGGTCGTGGCCGTCATCACGGTCGACGAAGCCCCGGTGATCACGGGATTCGAGCTCGAAGGCGAGGACGAGATCGACGAGAAGGACATCCGGGAAAAGATCCCGTTCAAAGTCGGGGACCGGATGCTGGCGAACCGCCTCCACCAGGCGGCGTTCGACATCGAGAAGCTCTACGCGGAAAAGGGCTACTACCTGGCGGACGTCACGCTCGAGCCGGCGGCGCCGGATGCCGACTCGACGGCGGTGCGCGTCGCGATCGACGAAGGCCGCAAGGTGGCGATCGACGAGATCCGCTTCCAGGGGAACCGCGCGTTTTCGGGAGATCGACTCAGGGCGGCGCTCGAAACCAGGCCCGAGGGATTCTGGTTCTGGCAGGACGGCGAGTTCGACGACGCGAAATGGAGAGGGGACCTGAGCCTGAAGCTGCCCGCGTTCTACGGCGAGCACGGGTACATCGACATGCGGGTGGTCTCGGATTCCATGGCCGTGGATCCCGAGGACGGGACGATGCGCCTGTACGTCACGATCGAAGAGGGGTCGTTGTACCGGACCGGCACGGTCGATCTGACGGGCAACAGCCGCTTCTCGCAGGCCGATCTGCGGCAGTTCCTGCGGCTCGGGCCGGGGACCGTCTTCAACACGGCGGCCGTCGAACAGACGCAGGCGGACCTGCTCAATCTCTACGCGGACGACGGCTACATCTACGCCCAGGTGCAGCCCATCCGGAGGGTCCGGCCGGACACGACGATCGTCGATCTCACGTGGCAGATTCGCGAAGGCAATCCGGCCGAGATCCGGCACATCGCGATCCGCGGTAACACGGTCACCCACGAGTCCGTCATCCGCCGCCATCTGTTCGTCGAGCCGGGGCAGCGCTTCCGGCGCACCGACGTCCGCAACAGCCTCCTGGCGCTCGAAGGGCTGGGGTTCTTCGAGCCCGGGATCGTGCCCACGACCCGTGTCGCGGACGAGCAGAGCGGGGATATCGATCTGACGTTCGAGGTCGAGGAGCGGCGCACCGGATCGCTGACGCTGGGGGCGGCCGTCGGCGGGGGCACGGGGCTTTCCGGCTTCCTCGGCTATGAGCAGCCGAACCTGTTCGGGCAGGCCAAGTCCGGACGCGTCCGCTGGGAGTTCGGGTCGCGGAACAACAACCTCGAGCTGGGCTACACCGAACCCGTCTTCATGGGGACCAAGACCTCGCTCTCGACATCCTTCTTCAACATCAACCAGCGCTACATCGGGACCTCGTTCCGTCAGGAGGCCCTCGGCGGGAACCTGCGCCTCGGCACGCCGCTGCCGTGGGACGAGGCCTCGCGGCTGTTCTACGGCTATACGTGGCAGCGCATCGATCTCGAGGCCACCGACGGCGACGACTCGCGCTTTCAGGGCGAGTACCCGCGCACGGAGTCGAGCGTATCGCTGAGCCTGGTCCGCGATACACGGTTGCCGCGATTGCATCCCATCCAGGGCGCCCGGCACAGCGTGGGGGCGGACTTCGCGGGAGGGATCCTGGGCGGGACCGTGGGGTTCCACAAGTACGAGCTGGAGAGCTCGTGGTTCGCGCCCACGATCAACGACAGGACCGTCCTCAACCTCTCGCTCAAGACCGGCGGGATCGACGCCACCGGGTTCGTGCCTCTGACCGAGCAGTACATTCTGGGCGGAGTCCAGTATCCCTCAGAGGGGCTGCGCGGCTATCCGGAAAACCGGGTGGGCGTACACACGGCTGGCAATATCTTCAGCGACGAGGAAGGTCGAACCGACGACCGCGGGAATGCCTTCCTGCTGCTGACCGCGGAGCACTTCATCAAGATCACGGACACGATCTACACGTCGGTTTTCTATGACGCCGGCAACGTGTGGAATCGTTTCGGGGATGTCACGTTCGCCGATCTGAAGCGTGGAGCGGGGGTGGGTGTGCAGATCGATCTGCCCGGCTTCGGTCCCATGGGGCTCGACTACGCCTATGGCTTCGATCGGCTCGACGGCAGCGGCAACCCCGATCCGGGATGGCAGCTTCATTTCCGGTTCGGCAACCTGTCACGATGAACTGTCCGGTCCATTCGGGTGGACCGATCACGAAAGGAACCGACGGAGGTCTTCGCATGCGGTGCTGGAGAGTCTTTCTCGTCGCGCTGATCATCGGCATGGCCATACCCGCGGCGGGGATCGCCCAGGGGCAGACCAGCCTCAAGATCGGCTATATCGATTCGGAGGAGATCATCAAGGCCGCCCCCGGATACACGGAGGCCAATGACGCCTTCAATCGAACCGCGACGGCCTGGCGCGACACGCTGGACACGAAGCGGACGCAGCTGCAGACGCTGTTCGACGACTACAAGGCGCAGGAGGTCATCCTCTCGCCCGAGAAGAAGACCGAGAAGCAGCAGGAGATGCTGACCCTGGAGCAGGAGATCCAGCAGTATTTCCAGGCCAAGTTCGGTCAGGATGGCGAGGCCGCTGCGAAACAGGCGGAGCTGATGAAACCGATCATCGACCGCGTCAACGACGTGATCGAGCAGACGCGCCGGGAAGGCAGTTACTCTCTGATCTTCGACCTGAACGACGGGGCCCTGGTCGCGGGAGATCCGGCGCTCAACATCACCCAGCAGGTGATCGACCGGCTGAGATCACAGCCTGCGCCTTCGCGCTAGGCATTCAGAGGGGACCTCGGAGGGTCCGTGCCGACGCTGACGTTGAGAGAGCTGGCCGGGGCGATCCATGCCCGGTTGGAGGGCGATCCTGACGTCGCCGTCGGCGGCGTCGCACCACTCGAAACGGCCGGACCGGGAGACCTTTCGTTTCTCGCCAACCCGCGCTACGAGGAATCCGCCGCGCGTTCCCGGGCGGCGGCGCTCATCGTCGACGAGTCGTTCGACGGAAACGGCGCGAACCTCCTGCGGGTCTCCAATCCATATCTGGCCTATGCGCGCGCGGTGGAGTTGCTCCTGCCGGAAGGTCCGAGCCGGCCGGGCTCGGATCCGAGCGCGATCGTCGATCCGACGGCACGCGTCGCCGCGAGCGCGTCAATCGGCCCGCTGGCGGTGATCGGGGCCGATGCGGTGATCGGCCCCGGCTGCTCGATCGGCGCGGGGTCCGTCATCGAGGCCGGCGTCGAGGTCGGCGAGGGGTGTCGCATCTTTCCGCGCGTGACCCTGCATGCGGGGACGAGGCTCGGCGCGCGCTGTGTCGTCCAGAGCGGATCGGTCCTCGGATCCGACGGCTTCGGCTACGCGACCGACGAGGGTGGGCGACATCACAAGGTGCCGCAGCGGGGAGGGCTCTCGATCGGGGACGATGTCGAGATCGGGGCCAACGTGACGATCGATCGAGGCTCGGCCGCGGACACGGTGATCGGGTCGGGGACGAAAATTGACAACCTCGTTCACATTGCCCATAATGTCGCGATCGGTAGAAACGCGTTCATCGTGGCGCAGGTCGGCATCGCCGGGAGCACCACCGTCGGCGACCACGCGGTGATCGCGGGGCAGGCCGGGATCGTAGGGCACGTGAGGATCGGTGACCGGGCCCGGCTGGGCGCTCAGGCCGGCGTGATCGGGGACGTTCCGGCCGATGCGGAATACTCGGGCTATCCCGCTCGCTCCCATCGCGAGCAGATGCGTGCCTATGCCCTCTTCGCCCGGCTTCCCGAGCTCTTCGAACGCCTCAAAGCCATCGAATCCAGGCTGAAACGCGAATGATCTCCGAACGCCAGATGACGATCGCCCGGCCCGTGACCTATTCGGGGATCGGCCTCCACAGCGGGAACCAGTGCCACATGACGTTCCTGCCGGCGGGCGCGAACACGGGTATCCGCTTCGTCCGGACGGATCTCGAGGGACAGCCGCAGATCGCGGTCGATCCCGACCACGTGGTCGGAGTCGAGCGGGGCACGACGATCGGAGTGAACGGCACCGAGGTCCAGACGATCGAACACGTCCTCGCGGCGGTCGCGGCGCGCGGGATCGACAACCTCGTGATCGAGCTCGACGCCGGCGAGCCTCCCGTCGCCGACGGTTCGAGCCTGCCGTTCTGGAAGGCGCTGCAGGAGGCCGGCACCAGCGAGCTCGACGCCATGCGACGCACGTATCACGTCGAGGAGCCGATCTTCTTCGAGGAGGGGGATGTGGAGATCACCCTTCTCCCCTCGGATCGACTGCAAGTCTCGTTCTCGATCGATTTCGACCACCCGCTCGTGCGTCACCAGTTCGAATCGTTCGAGATCACGCCGGAGACGTTCGAGCGGGAGATCGCCCCCGCCCGCACGTTCGGCTTCCTGCACGAGATCGAGCAGCTGAAGGCCGCCGGTCTGATTCGCGGCGGGAACCTGCGGAACGCGATCGTGATAGGAGACGACAAGATCCTGAACGAAGACCACCTCCGGTTCCCGACCGAGCTCGTGAGGCACAAGATCCTGGATCTCCTGGGCGACCTCAAGGTGCTGAATGTCGATCTGCGCGCGCACATCATCGCGCATCGCTCGGGGCACCGGACGCATCTCGAGCTCGTGAGGATCCTCAAGCGGCGGATCGATGGCGGAAACGGCGTCGCGCCGCCCAAACGCGCCGGGACCCAGGTCGTGATGGACGCCTCGCGCATCATGGACGTGCTGCCGCACCGTTACCCGTTCCTGCTCGTGGACCGGGTGATCGAGCTCGAGAAGGACCGCCGGATCGTGGGAATCAAGAACGTGACGATCTCGGAGGCGTTCTTCCAGGGACATTTTCCGGGCCATCCCGTGATGCCTGGCGTGCTCATCGTCGAAGCGATGGGTCAGGTGGGCGGCCTGCTCCTGATGAGCCTGGTCGACGAGCCGGAGGGAAAGGTCGTGTACTTCACGGGTCTCGACAGCGTGCGCTTCCGCCAGCCCGTGCGCCCCGGCGACCGCCTCGAGTGCGAGGTCGAGCTGGTCAAGCGCCGGGGTGCGTTCTGCAAGATGCACGGGATCGCGCGAGTCGACGGATCGATCGTCGCGGAGGCCGATCTCATGGCTTCGGTCGTGGACAAATGAGAACTCGACAGGCGACGGCCGACATCCACTCCACCGCGATCGTCGATCCGACCGCGATCGTGAAGGACGAGGTGAAGATCGGGCCGTACGCGATCGTGGGGCCCGAAGTCACGATCGGGGAGGGATCGCGCGTCTTCGCTCATGCCGTCATCGAGCGCGGGACCACGATCGGCGATCGCTGCCAGATCCACTACGGGGCGGTGATCGGGGGCGAACCGCAGGACCTGAAGTACGAAGGCGAAGAGACCGGATGCCTGATCGGTGACGGAACGGTCATCCGAGAGTACGTGACGGTCAGCCGCGGCACGCGCGCGCTCGGAAGGACGGAAGTGGGGGAGGGATGCCTGCTGATGGCCTACGTACACGTGGCGCACGATTGCCTGATCGGCGACGGAGTCATCCTCAGCAACGCGGTCAACCTCGCCGGACACGTGACGATCGACGAGCAGGCGATCATCGGCGGAATGACCCCCGTCCATCAGTTCGTGCGGATCGGCGCCCATTCGTTCGTCGGCGGCGGCTCGCGCGTTCAGAAGGACATCCCCCCGTTCGTCAAGGCGGCGGGGATCCCGACCGCGCTGTTCGGGCTGAACACGGTGGGACTCGACCGGCGCGGTTTCCCCGAGAACGTGAAGACGGAGCTCAAGCGGGCCTACCGGCTGTTCTTCAACTCCAAGCTCAACATCGGGCAGGCGCTCGAGCGGGCGGAGGTCGAGCTCCACCCGTATCCCGAGATCCAGCGCTTCCTCACCTTCATACGCGAGAGCGAGCGCGGCATCACGGTCTAGGGTCCGGCGGCTCCGGCCGACACGCTTTTCCTTTTCCTCCCGCCTCATGTATCGTCCATGCGCATCGCGGGATCCACACCGGAGAGAGCGGGTCGCATGGGACTGTTGAACGTCGGGAAGAGGGCCGGCCACGGCGCGCGACGGCGTTCCGCGCTGGGCGGAACAGCCGGGCTCCTGCTGGCGCTGGCGGTCGTCGTGCTCCTGATCGTGATCCTGTCGAGGCTCGCGTGATCCGCGCACGGAGTGGCGCGCGATGAGGCGCCCGGTCCTGCGCGCGATCGCCAGCCGGAGCGGGCCGCTCGTATCGCTGTTCGTCCGCCTCCTGTCGAGCACGTGGCGGGTCGAGATCGAGGGCGCCGAGCACGTCGAGGAAGCGCGCGAAGGCGAGCGCGGGATCCTGTACTGCTTCTGGCACGGGCGCATGCTCGAGCTCGCCAACGCCCACGCGCGCAAGGGCGTGGGCGTCCTCGTTTCGGGCCATCCCGACGGGATCATGGCGGAGCGGGTCGTGCGACCGCTCGGCTACGTCCCGATCCGCGGCTCCAGCCGGCGGAATCCGGTGGCCGGGTTCCGCGCCATGCTCCGGCACGCATCGGCGGGCGGGGACCTCGCGCTGACGCCCGACGCGCATTCCGACGGGCGCGTCCAGCCGGGCGCGATCGCGCTCGCGCGACGCACCGGACACGCGCTCCTTCCGGTGGCCGCCGCCGCCGACCGCCGCCGCCGGGTCGATTCGTGGGACCGTTTCGAGATCCCATGGCCGGGCGCGCGGGTGCGGATCCTCTACGGCGAGCCGGTCGTCGTGCCGGCCGACGCGGACAGGGCCGAGCTGGAGCGGTGCCGATCGCGCCTGGAGTCCGGCCTGCGCGACCTCCATCGGCGGGCCGAGAGGTCGTTCTCCGCTCCCTCTACGGAGCCGGTCGAGCAGCCGGGCGTGCTGATCGGGTCGTGACGTCCCTCGACGAGGAGGCGGGCCCGGGCCGCCCCGACGGGGTCGTCGTGGAGCGCGCCCCCGTCTACGCCTGGGCACGGCGGGCGGTCTACGGCGGCGGCGGCGTTCCGGGCCGGCTGGCCCGGGGCGCACTGGCCCCGCTGGGTTGGGTCTGGGGTCTGGCCGCGGCCCGGCGGCTCGAGTCCGGCGCCGAAGCCGGCCGGGTCCTCCCCGCTCCCGCGATCAGCGTGGGGAACGTGACCGTGGGAGGCGGCGGGAAGACGAGCCTCGTCGAGTGGATCGTTCGCGAGGAGACGGCCGCGGGGGTGCGCGTCGCGGTGCTGTCGCGCGGGTACGGGCGGTCGGCGGCCGGGCCGCGCGCGGCGCGGCCCGGATCCGCGGCGTCCGCGAGCGACGTCGGGGACGAGCCTGCGCTCCTCGCGCGGGCGGGCGCCTGGGTGGGGGTTTCGCCGGACCGGTTCCTCGCGGCGCGCGCGGTCGCGGGACTCGGCGCGCGGGCCGAGCTCTTCGTCCTCGACGACGGCCTCCAGCATCGCTCGGTGCCCCGCGCCCTCGACCTCGTGGTCTTCACGGCCCTCGACCTCGAAGCCCCGGCCCGATGCCTGCCCGCGGGCCCGCTCCGGCAGGCGCCGGGGTGGCGACCGCCGGCGGCCGCGTGGGTCGTGGCGGGAGCCGATCCGCGAGACGGGCGCTGGGCGGAGCATTCGATCGGCGGCGCCTACGCACCGTGGTGGCGCGAGCTTCCGGGGACCGCCGCCGACTGGCGCGCGCTGCCGGCGGTGACGCTCGCCGCATGGCGGGCGGGAGGCGAGACGCCGTTCGACCCCGAAGGCCGCGCGGTCGTCGCTTTCGCGGGCGTCGCCCGCCCCGAATCGGTGGCCGAACTCGCGCGGCGGACGGGCCACGACGTCTCCGCCCTCGTCGCGTTCCCCGATCATCATCCGTACGCCGCGGATGACGTCGGCGCACTTCGCGCCGCGCATCCCGGGGCGGCCTTCCTCACGACCGAGAAGGACGCGGTGAAGTGCGATCCCGCGTGGTTCGGAGAGTCGCCCGCGGGGGTCCTGGGACGGCGCCTCGAGCCGCGCGAGCCGGGCCTCCTGCGACGACTGATCGCCGACGCGGTCGGAGACCGGACGTGAGACCGCTCCGGCGGATCGAGACCGACGTCCTCGTCCTCGGGAGCGGGATCGCGGGCCTGTCGTACGCGATCAAGGCGGCCCGGCACGGCCGCGTGACGGTCCTGACGAAGAAGGAGGAATCCGAAGGCAACACGAACTACGCCCAGGGCGGGATCGCGGCCGTCATGGATCCCGCGGACTCGTTCGAGGCCCACATCGCGGACACGCTCGAGGCCGGCGCCGGGCTCTGCGACCGCGAGGCCGTCGAGCTGCTCGTCCGGAGCGGCCCCGAGCGCGTGCGCGAGCTGATCGAGTACGGCGTCCGGTTCACCTACGAGCGCGGCCACCCGGGCCGCCTCTCGCTCGCGCGCGAGGGCGGTCATTCCGCGCGCCGCATCGTGCGCGCCGACGACCTGACCGGCCGCGCGATCGAGCGCGGACTCCTGGACGCGGCCGCGCGCGCGGGGGTCACGATCCACGAGCACTTCTTCGCGCTCGACCTCTGGGTGGCGAAGGGGGACGGGCGCTGCCTGGGAGCCCTGGCCGTCGATCGCGAGACCGGCGAGCAGGTGGCGGTGGCGGCACGCGTCACGTATCTGGCCACCGGCGGCTGCGGGCAGGTCTACCGGTTCACGACGAACCCGCGGATCGCCACCGGCGACGGGATCGCGATGGCCTTCCGCGCGGGCGCGCCGGTGGCGAACCTCGAGTTCGTCCAGTTCCATCCGACGGCGCTCTATCCGGTGGAGCCGCGGCCATTCCTGATCAGCGAGACGGTGCGCGGGGAGGGAGCGATCCTGCGGGACGGGGAGGGGCGCGCGTTCATGGCCGAATACCACCCGCTGGCGGACCTCGCACCGCGCGACGTCGTGGCCCGCGCGATCGACGCCGAGATGCGGCGCGCCGGCGCGGACCACGTGTGGCTGGACGCCGGGCCGATCGCCCCGGGACACTTCGCCGAGCGCTTTCCGAACATTCTCGAGACGTGCCGCGCGCGCGGGCTCGATCCGCCGGCGGACCCTCTGCCGGTCGTCCCGGCGGCCCACTACATGTGTGGTGGAATCCGGACCGATCTCCACGCGCGAACAGGCGTCGCCGGCCTCCTCGCGGCGGGGGAGGTCGCCTGCACGGGCGTCCACGGGGCGAACCGCCTGGCATCCAACTCCCTGCTCGAGGCGGTCGTGTTCGCCGATCGGGCGGCCCGGGCGACGGCCGGGCTCCTCTCGGAGCCTGCGGCCGGGTCGCCGGCGCCCCCCGGCCGGCGCGCCGGCGAGGCGGAGCCGGAGGACCCGGAGGGGCTCAGGAGCGGGATCCGCGACCTCCTCTGGGCCGGCGCGGGGATCGTCCGCGACGACCAGGGGCTGAGGGCGGCCCGGGACGGGCTCCGGGCACTCGCCCCGGGGATTCCCTCCGATCCCGCCTCTCCCGAGGCCGCGGAGGTCGCCAACCTGTTTCTCGTGGGGAGCCTGATCGTGCGCTCGGCGATCTTGCGTAAGGAAAGCCGGGGCTTACATTTTTCGCGCTCTCATCCCGATTCCGACCCCGCTTTCCAGCGCGATACGATCATCCGCCCAGGCGAAGGCAAGGAGCTTCTTCCGTGACGCTCACCAAGGACCTACCTCTCGACGAGGTGAACCCGTTCGAGTCCATGATGTCCCGCTTCGACCGCGCGGCCGAGCTGCTGGACCTCGATCGCGGACTCTATACGATCCTGCGGAACCCCGAAAAACAGCTGATCGTCTCGGTCCCCGTCCGGCTCGACGACGGCGAGATCGAGGTCTACACCGGCTACCGGGTCCATTACAACACGGCGCGCGGGCCCGCCAAGGGCGGCATCCGGTTCTCGCCGGACGTCACGCTCGAGGAGGTCAAGGCGCTGGCGGCGTGGATGACCTGGAAGTGCGCGGTCGTGAACATCCCCTTCGGCGGCGCCAAGGGCGGCGTCGTGTGCGATCCGCTCGGCATGTCGATGAACGAGCTCGAGCACGTCACCCGGCGTTACACGGCCGAGATCATGGCGCTCCTCGGGCCCGACACGGACGTGCCGGCGCCGGATGTCAACACCAACGAGCAGGTGATGGCGTGGATCATGGACACGTACAGTCAGCACGCCCGCCACACCGTGACCCCGATCGTGACCGGCAAGCCGATCGAGATGGGCGGCTCGCTGGGACGGCGTGACGCGACCGGCAGGGGCTGCATGCTCGTGACGCTCGAGGCGATG
Source organism: Gemmatimonadota bacterium (assembly GCA_036556305.1). Lineage (GTDB taxonomy): Bacteria > Gemmatimonadota > Gemmatimonadetes > JACCXV01 > JAHWKZ01 > JAICNR01. The sequence continues at coordinate 11,125 of DATBJO010000090.1, read as the reverse complement.
CGGCACCTGGGCATCCCCGTCGAGGGCGCGCGCGTCGTCGTGCAGGGGTTCGGCAACGTCGGCTCGACCGCCGCGCGTCTCTGCGCGCAGAAGGGCATGAAGATCGTCGGGATCAGTGATCGCACGACCGGCATCCACAACCCGGACGGCATCGATCTCGAAGCGGCCGAGAAGCACGTGAGGACGAACGGCGTCCTCGACGACTTCCGCGGAGGCGACGCGCTGACGAATCCCGAGCTCCTCGAGCTCGACTGCGAGGTCCTGATCCCGGCCGCGATGGAGAACCAGATCACCCGGGCGAACGCGCCGCGTATCCAGGCGCGGATCATCTGCGAGGGGGCCAACGGTCCGACGACCGCGAACGCCGACGCGATCCTCGAGGAGAAGGGAGTCTTCGTGATCCCCGACATCCTGGCCAACGCCGGCGGAGTGACCGTGAGCTACTTCGAGTGGGTCCAGAACCGCGAGGGCTACTACTGGAGCCGCGAGCGGGTCGAGAAGCGCCTCCAGAAGATCATGGTGAACTCGTTCAAGGACGTGATGGGGTACACCGAGTCCCACGGAGTCAGCCCGCGCACCGCGAGCTACATGCTGGCCATCGATCGGGTCGCGGCCGTCCACCGGCTCCGCGGGATCTACGCCTGAAGCTCGAGATCGTGGCGGTCGACCGGCTCCGCGCCCGATGGGCGCGGGAAGCCGTCGAGGAGTATCTCGGCCGCGTCGCCCGCTACTGTCCGGTCGAGCGCCGCGAGGTCAAGCGGGCGGGTGACGACCCGGCGGCCGTCGCCGACGAGGGCGAGCGGATCCTGCGCCACGCGGCCGTCGGCCCGTCGGACCGCCTGGTGGCGCTCGATTCCAAGGGCGAGGCGCTGGACTCGGCGGGCTGGGCGGCCCTGCTCGGCGGGTACGCCGACGAGGGAGCCGGCCGGGTGGTCTTCGCCGTCGGCGGAGCGGGGGGCCTGGCGGGCGGGGTGAGAAGGGCCGCGACGCGGGTCGTGAGCCTGGGGCCCCAGACGCTGGCCCACGAGCTCGCCCAGGTCGTCCTCGCGGAGCAGCTCTATCGCGCGTGGACGATCCTGCGGGGCGAGCCGTACCACAAGTGAGGCGCGTTCCGCTCCCGTCGAACGAACCTACCGTGGGCGTCGTTTGAAGCACACATTGAATCGGGTCCAGCCGCGGGAAACCATGGAATCGAGGAGAGGATCATGACCATGCGCACGCTTCTCTCGTGTCTCGTCCTGACCGTCCTGCCCCTGGGGGCGCTTTCGGCCCAGGACATCAGCGTGAACCTGGACGCCGAAGGTCGGCCCGCGGACGAGAAGGCCCGCGATGCGACCTCGAAGCCGATCGAGGTCCTCGACTGGATCGGCCTCGAGGAAGGCGACGTCGTGCTCGACATCCAGTCCGGCGGCGGCTATCACATGTGGATCTTCAGCGACGCCGTGGGCCCCGAGGGCAAGGTGTACTCGCAGTCCGACTTCCGCCCCGAGAGCCTGCAGGCGCGGATCGCCGCTGGCGCCACGCCCGAAGCGAACGTCACCTTCGTGTCGAGCGCGTCCGAGGTGCCGGACGCCTCGCTCGACCTGGCGTTCACCGACCGCAACTATCACGACGTGGACGCCGATGAGATCCCGACGTGGCTCGGGACGCTCATGAGCAAGCTCAAGCCCGGCGGCCTGTTCGTCGTGATCGACGCCGAGGCCGCCGAGGGGCGCGACGAGGAGGCCCATCGGATCTCGTCGGGTGTCATCAAGAGCGAGGTCACCGCGGCGGGCTTCGAGCTCGTCGAAGAGAGCGACATGCTGGCGAACCCGGCCGACGACCACGTCGGCCCGAAGTGGGAGGAGCGCGATTCGCTCGACCGGAGCCTCTTGAAGTTCCGGAAGCCGGAGGGCCACGAGAGCCACATGTAGATATATTCGGGGCGAGAGTGGGGCTGTAGCTCAGCTGGGAGAGCGCCTGAATCGCACTCAGGAGGTCGTCGGTTCGATCCCGATCAGCTCCACCAAACCAAAACAGAAGCCCGGCAGCAACTCAGGCTGCCGGGCTTTTCGTCTTCGAGGGCTCGCGGGTGCGCGAGTCACTGGATGAAGACGGCGATCCCGTAGCCGCAGGGATTGACGCTGCACGCCGCCATCGTCGGTCGGATCCAGTACGTCGCATCGGCTTTCGGAGTGAACTCGACCATCGGGATGTCGTCGTTGAGCACGTCGCTGGCGACGACGTTCCTGTCCGTGTCCTCGAGCGACAGGTCGACATCCGTGCAGTCGTTGTCGCACACGCCCACGATCAGGTACGAGCTCCCCGCCGACATCTCCACCGGCCAGTTGACGGTGGGCTCCATCCCGTTGTCCAGGTAGCCGATCACGTAGTTGTACTGCTTGTACCCCTCGTCTCGAGCCGTCGCGAAGCTGCTCTGGAGCTGGCTCCAGACCTGGTCCGTCGACTGGGCTCGCGAGAGGGGGACCGAAAAGCCTAGCCAGAGCGCCAGGAAGGCGAACGCCGGCTTCCACGTCCAGGTCCGATTCCGTCTCACGTCTCCTCCGCGCGCGTTGGGGGGTCGTCGCCCGTCCGCGGGGCGGACGGAACTCGAGCATCAGTATTCGCGCGCGATCAGCCCGTGGCAATAGGCTGGGCGGAAACGCCGGCCCCGGCGGGCGTGAGGACCTCGACCTCGACCGAGAACGTCCGCTGTTCGGTCGGCTTGAGCGCCCCCACGCCCAGGACCTGGCGGGTGATCTCCTCGCCGTTCTCGTCGCGGATGGCGAGGACCACCGAGTACTCCCAGGGCTCGCCGGCGGCCGAGTGGCGGATCGTGCCCTCGACGCGAAGCGGAACCGAGCTCGCCCAGTCATGCTGCGGCGACTTCGCGTCGAACCGCAGGTGATGCCGGCAGGCCGGGCAGACGCTCGCGCTCTCGAGGATGATCGCCTTGCAGAGCGGGCACGCGCGGGCCTTCCCGGGAGTCAGGCCGCGAGGTCGGGTCATGGCCTCGCGCCTGATTCCACCTTCATCCGTGCGCCGCGGACCTCCTTGTCGTCCCAGCCGAACTCGGCCTGCCCGCGCATGCGGGATCCCGCCGCGATCGTCACCGAGCCGGCCCGGAGGTCTCCGGTCACCATTCCGGTCTGGAGCAGCTCCACGCTCGAGGCCGCGTCGACGTTGCCTTCCAGCTCGCCGCCGATGATGACCCTGCTGGCGCGCACGCTTCCCGTCACCTTCGCGCCAGGCTCGATCGTGACGTCGCCCTCGACGTTCACGTCTCCCTTGAACTTCCCCACGAGACGGACGTGCCCGGAGCCCTCGATTTTGCCCTCGATGGCGATGTTCGCGGCGATGACCGACTGCTCCGACTCCCGCGCCTTCGGCCGGACCGTCGGCTCCGGGGTCGGGGCCGCGGCGGCGAAGCTCGGGTTCTCGCGCGGGGGCTTCGCTCCGGGGGCCGGAACGGGCTCTTTCTCCGCCTGATGAGCTTCCTTCCAGAGAGCCATGAGTCGACGCTCCTCTCCAAGCAGGGTATGGGTGCCGTATCGGGTGGACCGAGATTCGCATTATACCGGAAGCCGGTGGGCTTGTCGTACAGAGTTTGGAGTGCCACCCCGACCCTCCATTGACAGGAGGCCGGACTCGGAGCATAGTCAACGCACGGTCCGACCGGCCCTTTCCCCCTGAAACCGGAGTCCCGCGTGAAGACGACGCTGAACCTGTGCCTCATCCTGGCGGGCGGCCTGCTGCTTCTCGGCTGCCAGAGCGAGCCCGCAGAAGAGTCTGCCGACGAACTGCCCGCCGATACCCTCGCGGCGCCGACGATCTCGCTCGCCGATATCGCCGGAACCTGGGACATGCGCTCCGTGCCCCTGAGCGGGGTCGACACGACCGCCACGGTCTACCAAATCGATGTGACGCCCGATGGGATCACCTTCCTGCTGCCCGACCGCGATCCCGTCGTGGCCGCCGTGACGACGTCCGGCGACAGCGTCATCGTCGACGCGGGTCCGTTCGAGAGCCTTCGGCGCGCCGGCATGATGGTCTCGACGCACTCGGTGTACCGACTCGAAAGCGATCGACTGATGGGGTCCGTCGTGGCGCACTACGTGACGTCCGACGCCGATTCGGTCCTCAATCTCAGCGCCGAAGGCACGCGGGCCCCGTAGCGATCCTTCGACCGTCGTCCCGATCGATCTCAGCGAAAGGAACCCGACGTGCGTGTCCTACCGATTCTGCTCTTCATGACCGCGATCGCGACCGGCACAGCGGCCGCGCAGGACCCGGTGGTCGTGGACCCCGACCACTACAAGGTCGTATTCGAGAACGAGCAGGTGCGCGTGCTTCGCATCTCGTACGGGCCTCAGGAGGCCTCCGTCATGCATGAGCACCCGGCCGGGGTCGCCGTGTATCTCACGGACCTCCGCGGACAGTTCACCATGCCCGACGGCGAGAGCGTGGAGATGGGAGGCAATGCCGGCGAGGCGGTCTGGACGGAGGCCGGGTCTCACCTGCCGAAGAACCTGACCGACGAGCCGTTCGAGCTGATCCTCGTCGAGCTGAAGGCCCCCCCGTCCGCGGAAGACTAGCACCACGATCCGCGAAAGCGAGGTCTGCGGGCCCGGGAGCGCACGGCTTCCGGGCCCGTTCCCTTTGACCCCGACCGGCGGGTCCGGCGATCTTCCGGTCCTTGGACGCCGAAAGCGAGCCCATCCGGATCGGCCTCGCCGGCTGCGGCCGGGTCGCGCTCTCGATTCACCTGAAGGTCCTCGCGAGCCTTCCGGGGGTCCGCGTCGCGGCGATCGCGGAGGCGGACGACGAGAGGCGGCGGGCCGCCCGGACGCTCGTGCCGGGGGCCGCGGCATTCGCCGACTATCGCGAGGTCTTCGCGCGCCCGGACGTCGACGCGGTCGTCATCGCGTTGCCGACGGGGCTCCACGCCGCCTCGGCCGTCGCGGCCTTCGAAGCGGGAAAACACGTGTTCCTCGAGAAGCCCCTCGCGACCCGGCTGGACGACGGACGCGCGGTGCTCGCCGCCTGGCGGGCGAGCGGCAGGACGGGGATGATCGGGTTCAACTATCGCTTCAACCGGCTCCATGTCGAACTCAAGCGATTCCTCGAAGCTCGTCGGCTGGGTCGACCCGTCGCCGTGCGCTCGATCTTCTCGAGCGCCCGTCGCGAGCTCGAGACATGGAAGCGTGAGCGAGCGAGCGGAGGGGGGGTTCTCCTCGATCTCGCCTCGCATCACGTGGACCTCGCCCGGTTCCACTTCGGAACCGATATCGAAGAGGTGACCTGCCTGCTCCAGTCGGTGGAATCGGAGGACGACACCGCGGCCGTCCAGCTCCGTCTGGGTGGCGGCCTCCTCATGCAGTCGTTCTTCTCGCACTCGGCGGCGGACGAAGATCGGTTCGCGGTCTACTGCGAGCGGGGAAGCGTCAAAGCGGATCGCAGGTACGGCCTGAGCCTCGAGTTGAGCACGGGAATCGATCGCCGGCACCGGCTCGACCAGGGTCGTCACGTGTGGAGATCCCTCCGCGGCGCCGGATACGGCTTCGAGAAGTTCCGCGCCATCGGACACGAGCCCTCGTACGGGCGCGTACTCGCGCACTTCGTCGGGGCGCTGCGCGGCCGGCACCCGGCGACCCCGGATCTCGAGGACGGGTACCGGAGTCTCGAGGTCGTCATCGCGGCGGAGGAGTCGGCGCGGACCGCGCGATCGGTCGGAGTCGGGGTCCCGACGGCGGGAGCCGGGCCCCGTTGAATCCGGCCGACCGCCCCGCGCTGTCGGTCATCCTCGTCACGCCGGGGAGCTTCGAGGCGATCCGCAGGACGACGAAGCACGTCCGGGCCCAGGCCCTCCGCGACCGCATCGAGGTCGTGATCGTCGTTTCGTCCGAGGCGGAGCTGAAGCTCGATCGATCGGACCTCGAGGGGTTCTGGGGCTGGAAGGTCGTGGAGGTGGGGAGGATCGACAGCCTCGGTCCCGCCGTGGCCTCGGGGTTCAGGCGGGCCCGGGGCCCGGTCGTGGTCTACGTGGAGGAGCATTCGTTTCCCGCCCCGGGCTGGGGACAGGCTCTGATCGGGGCGCACGAGGGTCCGTGGGCGGCGGTCGGACCGGCGCTGCGGAACGCGAACCCGGAGACGATGGTCAGCTGGGCGGCCTTCTTCCTCGACTTCGGCGCCTGGGCCGCGCCGGGAGAGCCCGGCCCTTCGACCGCGCTGGCGGCTCACCAGACCTCGTACAAGCGCGACGCCGTCCTGGAGCTCGGCACGGGGCTGGACCGACTGCTGGAGAACGAAGGGAACCTGCATCGCAGGCTCGTGACCGAGGGCCACCGGCTCTATTTCGAGCCCGCGGCGCAGACGAGCCACGTGAACGTCTCGCGGTTCGCCGACATGCTGAACGTCCAGTATCAGAACTGCCGCGAGTTCGGCGGGAATCGAGCGGTCCTCGAGAGCTGGTCGTGGAAGCGCCGGGCGCTCTACGTCGGCGGTTCCCCGCTGATCCCGGTCCTTCGCGGGGGTCGGGCCGTGAGCCAGATCCGCCGCGCCGGCCTCGGTCGACGGTTGCTGCCCCGCATCCTCCCCTCCCTGATCGCGGGTCTGGCGGCGGCCGCGGTCGGGGAGACCGTCGGGTACGTGGCCGGCGGGGGCGAGGCGTCCCGGAAGCGTCTGACGTTCGAGCTGGAGCGCCTTCTGCACACGAGCGATCGGGATCGACCGCCGCTTGAGCTGGAGACGGATTGAGGCCCGTTCTCGTGACGGGAGCCAGCGGCTTCATCGGCGGCCACCTGGTCCGTCGACTGGTCGGCGACGGATTCGCGGTCCGGGTTCTGGTGCGGCCGGACTCCGAGGCGGGGAGCCTCGCAGGGCTGGGCGTCGAAATCGCGCGCGGGGATCTGGCGGACCGCGCTTCGCTCGCGCGGGCTGCAGCGGGTTGCGCGGTCGTCTATCACCTGGCGGCCCTGACGTCGATCCGCAGCCGCTCGGAAGACGAGTTCGAAGCGACGAACGTCCTCGGCTCGGCGAACCTGGCCGCCGCCGCCGCGGAGGCGGGGGCGCGGCGCTTCGTCCACGTCAGCAGCTGCGGCGTCTACGGGTTCCGGAACCGGTTTCCCGCCGACGAAGCGACGCCGCTGCGCCCCGACACTCCGTATCGGCGGAGCAAGGCGCGGGGCGAGTCGGCGGTCCTCGAGTGCGCCGACCGAACGGGCCTGCCGGTCGTGATCGCCCGGATCGCCAGCATCTACGGGCCCCGGGCGACGAACTGGGCGCGTTTGTGCCGGTCCATCCAGTCGGGCGGGTTCCGCATGATCGGAAACGGCCGCAACCGACTTCATCTTACGCACGTCACCGACATCGTGGACGGATTCCGCCGCTGCGCCGAGACGCCGGGGATCGAACGCCGCTGCTACAACCTGGCGGCCGCGGAAGCGATCTCCATCGGCGCGCTGGTCGCGAGACTTGCCGAAGCGCTCGGCGCGAACGTCAAGCGGCGCGCGCTCCCGGCGTTGCCGTTCCGAACGACCCGCCATGTCGACCTCGCGCTCACGAACCTGTTCGGGCTCAAGCTCCGGCGGCTCCACAGCTACGACCTCTTCCTCGGCGATCGGGTCTTCGACATCTCCCGCGCGCGAAAAGAACTGGGCTACGACCCGCGCGTGTCGGCGGAGGAGGGCCTGCCGGAGCTCGTCGCGGACCTCCGCGAGGCGGGCCGGCTGGCCCGGTGTTCCGGAACGATCCGCCCGCCGAATTGACAGGCGTCGGGCGTCGGCGATAGCATCGTCCGGTCACGCGAACCCGCTCACGGGAGGGAACGATGAGAGCCATCGCCGTCGCGCTCGCCGTCTTCGCAATCGCCGCCTGTCAGGACGAGGCCCCGGTGGCGACGCCGTCGGCGCCCGTCGCCGGGCTCGCCGTGTCGGCCGCACGGGCGCCGAGCTGCCCGTGCTGGAACGCCGAGGCGCTCGTGGGAGCCCTGCCCAGAGCCGATTCCTGCTTCGATCAGACGGCGGCCCCGGCGCCGTTCCTCTCGGTCGACCTCTTCGATACGTCCGCCGCGACCCAGACGCAGGCGTTCGCGCGGTACGACGCGGGAAGCGCGGAGGCCGGCTCCTGCCGGCTGGCCGTCGTCGGGACCGCGGGGCTCGTGACCGAGATCGCGGCGGCTTCGGGTCTCCCGCGCGCGGATTACGAAGGCTGCGTGTCGCTCCTCATGACCCGGGCCCGGACGACCGCGGCCGGCTGCTGAGTCCGCGCGGCGCGCGCGGCGAGGACCCGCCTGGCCTCGAGCTTCTACGACGCCGTCTACCGCATGGTCCGGCGCGTGCCGCGCGGGCGCGTCACGACCTACGGCCACGTGGCGGCTCTGTGCGGAAAGCCGCGCGCGGCGCGCACGGTCGGCTGGGCCCTGCACGCCCTGCCGGAGGGGAGCGACGTCCCATGGCACCGGGTGATCAACGCGCGGGGTGGGATCTCGATCTCGAAGGTGGGCCTGCCGCCCGAGCTCCAGCGCGCGCTCCTCGAGGCCGAAGGCGTCGAGTTCGGGGACGACGGCGGCGTCGACCTTCGCACCTGGGGCTGGTCCGGTCCGCGCGTCCGACGCAAACGGCTTTGACAGCCGGCGAGAGCGCTGCGTAGACTGAGAGCGAAAGCCTCCCCCGAAAAACCCGAGCCGGAGGTAGCCCGATGAAGTCGCCTGGCCGTTTTCCCTCTTGTCGTTCGATCGTTCCGGCGCTCTTCCTGGCGGTGCTCTTTCCGGCCGTGGCGCGAGCCCAGGATCCGCCGCGCGTGGCGCAGCTCGCGGCGCGGCCGGCATCGACGTCGCTCTGCGTCGACGATCCGCGCGCGCACGTGGTCGAGGACGTCCGCGAGCGCGTGGCCGGGATGCGCCTCGCCGACGGGGCCACGATCGTCGGACGGACCGCTAGCGGTCTGAACCTGGTGGCGATCGCCGACGGCGGCCGCGTGATCGATTACGCGGTCGTGGACGGCGAAGGCCGGACGGCCACGACGCAGTCCGCGCTCGCCGTCTCGGGGACCGGCGACGACTGCAATCCGTGCTGCTGGAAGTGCGGGAAGGACGCCGGCGGCACCGTCCATTGCTGGCAGATCGACTGCCCGGTGATCGTGTCCAACACCGGAGGGGGCAGGGACTAGGACCCCGCGGGCGCAAGGTCACGCCGACGCCCGTATCGCGTGTTTTTTGACGCCCCTCGGAGGGCCGGGTAGTTTCGTCGGCCTCATGGCGGAAAACGGGACGATCAAAGTCCGGCTGCCCGACGGCTCCGAGATCGAGGCGGACCGGGGAACGACGCTCCTCGCGATCGCCGAGCGGATCGGTCCGCGTCTCGCGAAGGCGGCGTACGCGGCCGAGGTCGACGGCAAGGTCGTCGATCTCTCGCGGCGCCTCGAGTCCGATGCGCGGATCCGCATCCTGACCGAGCGCGACCCGGAAACGCTCGAGGTCTACCGCCACTCCAGCGCCCATCTCATGGCCCAGGCGGTCCAGCGCCTGTGGCCCGGCACGAAGGTCACGATCGGTCCCGTCATCGAGGACGGCTTCTTCTACGACTTCGAGCGCGACGAGCCGTTCACCCCCGAGGACTTCCCGGCGATCGAAGCCGAGATGGACCGGATCGTCATGGAGGACCACGCGATCGAGCGCGAGGAGATCGGCCGCGCCGAGGCGCTCGAGCTGTTCCGTGAGATGGGGGAGCCCTACAAGGTCGAGATCATCGAGGATCTCCCCGACGACCAGCCGCTGACCCTTTACCGGCAGGGCGAGTGGGTCGACCTCTGCCGCGGCCCGCACGTGCCCCGCACCGGACGGCTCGGGACCTACAAGCTCCTGTCGACGGCGGGCGCGTACTGGCGCGGCGACGAGCGGAACCGGATGCTGACCCGGATCTACGGCACCGCGTTCTTCAAGCGCGGCGACCTCGACGAGCACCTCGCGCGGATCGAGGAGGCGAAGCGGCGCGACCACCGGAAGCTCGGCAAGGAGCTCGACCTCTACAGCTTCCACCCCAACGCGCCGGCCAGCCCCTACTTCCATCCCAAGGGCGCCTGGATCTACAATCGGCTCCAGCGTTTCATGCGCGAGCTGTACGCCGACGGCTGGCCCCACGACGAGATCGTGACGCCCCAGATCTACGACGTCGAGCTGTGGCACATCTCGGGGCACTACGAGAACTACAAGGAGAACATGTTCTTCACCGGCGCGGACGATCGCGAGATGGCCGTCAAGCCGATGAACTGCCCCGCGTCGACGTACGTTTACGCTTCACAAAAACGTTCGTATCGTGACCTGCCGCTCCGCTATGCCGATTTCGGGCGGCTGCATCGCTACGAGAAGAGCGGGGTCGTCACCGGGCTCTTCCGCGTGCGGACGTTCGTCCAGGACGACGCCCATATCTTCTGCCGGCCGGACCAGATCCAGGCCGAGGTCACCTCGCTCATCCGGCTCGTCCAGTACGTGATGGAGGACGTGTTCGGCTTCGAGGTCGGGATCGACCTCTCGCTCCGCGGCGACAAGCGGATCGGATCCGACGCGGTGTGGGACGTGTCCGAGGCCGCGCTCCGCGAGGCGCTCGTGGCGAACGGGCTCGAGTTCCGCGAGGCCGCCGGCGAGGGGGCGTTCTACGGGCCCAAGATCGACTTCCAGGTGACCGACGCGATCGGCCGCAAGTGGCAGCTGTCGACGATCCAGTGCGACTTCAACCTGCCCGAGCGGTTCGACCTCCACTACACGACGCCCGAGGGAACCGAGGAGCGGCCGGTCGTCATCCACCGGGCGATCCTGGGGTCGATCGAGCGCTTCATGGGGATCCTCGTCGAGCACTACGCGGGAGCCTTCCCGACCTGGCTCGCCCCCGAGCAGGTGCGGATCGTGCCCGTCAGCGACACGTACAACGAGTACGCGGGCACGGTCGCCGAGCATCTCGCGAACGCCGGGCTGCGGGCGCGGGTCGACGAGCGACGGGAAGGCGTCGGCTACAAGATCCGCGACGCCGAGGTCCACAAGGTCCCCTACATGGTCGTCGTCGGCGAGAAGGAGGTCGGCTCGTCCAAGGTCAGCGTGCGCTCGCACGCCGAGGGCGAGCTCGGTCCCATGGACCTCGACCACTTCGTGAAC
>DATBJO010000089.1:0-12740 GCA_036556305.1 Gemmatimonadota bacterium | reverse complement strand
GGATGAAGAGGACCTGGGGGACAGCCCGAACGACAACGACGTGTTCCGCGGCCTGGGCTTTGGCGCCGGGCTGCAGTTCGACTTCGGCGCCTTCGGCTCCAACTTCGATTACGCGTACCGCGACTGGGGCCGCCTCGGCGGTACCAACAACTTCAGCGTGAGCATGCTCTTCTAGAGCGCGCATGGAGCGCGGGGTCTGCCCCGCGAAGCAGGCGAGAGGCGCCCGGGCGAAGACCCGGGCGCCTCTTCGCTTTACCGACCTCCCGTTACGCGAGACGGGCGCCCCGGCGGGGGGTCCACCTTGCACCGGCGGGCCGCGGGGGACACCTTAAACCCTCGCTTTTCCGCGGCCCTTTATAGGACACCATTCACCCCCGTCCGACCGGCGGGGAATCGCCGACCGGTGCATAGACCAAGGAGCGACCGACCGATGTTCGATCCCCGCCGCCTTCTGTGGCTTCCGCTGGCCCTGATCGGGCTGCCCGCGACCTCCCTGGCACAGGGGGGCAGCCTGGCACTCGAGACCAACCGCTTCTACTCCGAACAGGGTCGCACGCTGGTCGAGGGCGCGGTCGAGATCCCCTACACGCTGATGACGTTCCAACGCGACGGCGAGACGCTGCGCGCAAAGGCCAACGTCGAAGTCATCGTCGAGAAGGCCGGTGGAGAGTCCGTCTACAACACGTCGCACGAGATCACCGCCGAGGCCTTCAACGAGGCGATGGCCGGGTCCGACCGCGTCTCGACGATCGAAACCTTCGCGATCTACGCGCCGGCCGGCGAGTACACGACGAAGGCCCGCGTCACCGACATGGGCAGCGGCAAGTCGTTCGAGGTCTCCAACCCGCTCGTCGTGCCGCCCACGCCGCCCCTGATCAGCGACATGCTGATGGCCAATCAGGTCCGCAAGGACGTGCGGCTCCAGGAAGGGGCCTATCTCCCGTACCTGATCGGCACGACGATGTTCAACCCGAATCCGCGGCGTGCGTTCTACCGGGACAGCCCGATGCTCTATTTCTACTACGAGGTGAACCCCGAGGCCCTGCCGGAGCCGCACGAGAGCGTGGCTCTCGAGATGCGGGTCAAGGACGCGAGCGGCGCGGTCGTCAAGGATCTGGGGAAGCGGACGATCACCGTGACCGAGGATCGCAACTTCGACGTCGGAGCGTTCAGCATCGCGGGACTCAAGACCGGCCGCTACGAGCTCGAAGTGTTCTGCGCGGACTGCGGCTCCGGTCTCGGCGCGACCAGCTCGTTCGAGGTGATGCCCCCGCACACCGAGCGCCTGGCGTTCCTCGAGCCGGAGACTCCGGCCGGCGAGGCCGGTCCGGCCGCCCTGACGTACTACGCGGATCTCAGCGTCGCACAGGTCGACAGCGTGATCGGGGTCCTCGACATCTTCCTGACCCCGGCCCAGCAGCAGCTTCTCGGGACCCTCAACGAGACCGGGAAGAAGCAGTTCCTCAATCGCTTCATGGAGAGCGCCGACCCCAGGCCCGAGACGCCCGAGAACGAGTTCAAGCAGGCCGTCGAGCAGCGCCTCGCGTACGCCAACCAGTTCTTCACGTCGAGCCAGAATCCCGGATACAAGACGGACCGGGGGCGGATCTACCTTCTCTACGGACCCCCCACCGAGAGCATCGACAAGCCCGTCGAGGCGACGGTCGGTCCGTACGTGATCTGGACGTACAGCGGCGCGGGCGAGACGTTCGCGTTCGGCGACTTCAGGAAGGACGGCTCGTACCAGCTGATCTATTCGACGGACGAGCGCTTCCCGGGAGATCCGCAGATCCAGAATCTCGTCGACACGGACTCCGGCACCTCCTCGCCCACGTTCCTGCGCACGGGACGGGGCTATGAGGCGATCATCCTGGACATCCGTCAGCACCGGACGGGGACCGGCTTCCAGCAGTAGACCGGGCGCACCCTCTCCTTTGCTTCGTCCATTCCGCGACCGACCTCGATTCCGGGATCGGCCTGATCGGGAGGGGCCTCGGGGGATGGGGCGCGCTCGACGTCGTGCAGGTGCGGGGCAAGACGCTGACGGCGGGCGATCTCGAACGCCTGGTCGGGCACTGGCTCGAAACCCTCTCGACCGATGAGACGATCGTCGTCGTGAACGATCGGCTCGACGTGGCGCTGGCGACCGGTGCCGCAGGCGTGCACGTCGGACGGGACGACCTGCCCCTTGGTGAGGTCCACAGGCTGGGGGGCGCCGATCTCGTCGTCGGCGTGAGCGCCCACGACGGCGCAGAGCTCCTCGAGGCTCAGGAGTCGGGCGCCACGTACGCCGGCCTGGGCGCGTTCTACGCGAGTCGCACGAAGCCGGACGCGATCCTCCTCGACGTGGAGACGGCGGGGCTCCGGGACCCGCTTCCGGCGCTCGCGATCCCCGTCGTGGCGATCGGCGGCATCACCGCGGAACGGGTCGGGGACGTGCTCCGCGTCCCGGCGGTGAGCGGCATCGCGGTCAGCGAAGCCATACAGGGTTCCGACGACCCCGCACGCGCCGTCGCCCGCCTGCGATCGGCGCTCGTCCGGGCCTGGCGGGACCGATGATCCGGAAGATGCGGATGGGGCTGAAACACGGCGGGATCCTGTTCTCGATCGCGCTCGCCGGCGTCCAGGCTTGCGGCGGAGGCCAGGGGGCCCCCGAGGCCGGTCCCGCGCTCGACGAGGGGGTGGAGTCCCGCCCGCTCGTCGACCCCTCGGGCGTCGCCGTCCGCGAGGTCCTGCGACTCTCCGCCGCCGCGGCCGCCGCCGCGGATCTCCGCCAGCCGCGCGACCTGGCGCTCGAGACGGACGGAGCCCTCCTCGTCCTCGACGTGGCCCCGCCGGACCACCGTCAGATCGTCGCCTTCGACCCCTCGGGCGCCTACGCCTACCGCTTCGGCGAGCTCGACGACCGGGCCGATCGCGTGGGTCCGTCCGATCAGTTCGCGCTCACCCCCTGGAAGTACGTGATGCTGATCGACGCGGCGGACAACGCGCTTGCGTCGTTCCTCACGCTCGGCACGTACGTGTCGACGGCGACGCTCACCGGCGTGGGGATGGCCGTCCAGCCGATGCCCGAGTACGGCCACTTCTACCTCAAGAAGTGGGATCCTCCGCGCCGACGGGCGTACGTCCTCCACATGCAGATTCCGGTGGATTCGCTGGCGCTGGTGTACGAAGTGACGCTGCCGCCCGGGCAATCGGTCCGGAAGGATGCGCGCGACGTCTCGTTCCTGACGGCGAGCGACGGCGCCGGCCGGCTCTACGTGGCCTTCTCCGACGTGTACAGCGTTCGGGTCCTCGAGCCGGACGGGTCCACGCTGCGCGTGGTCCAATCGCCTCGAACGGCCGTTCGCAAGAGCCCGCGGGAGATGGATGAGGAGCGCGAGGTGCTGCTCGAGCGCCTCCAGGGGCAGGTCGGTGACGTCCCGGATTCCCTCTTGCAGGAGGCCGCGAAGCCCGATTCGCTGTTCCCGCTGGTCGAGGAGTTGATCGTGGATCGCAGCGGGAGGCTCTGGGTCCGCACCCATCGCCCCGAGGTGGGAACGGGCACCGTGTACGACGTCTTCAACGAGCAAGGCCAGCTGATCTCGTGGGTGGCGATCCCGTCCGTAGCGCGGAAGACTGCGTTCGCCCCCGACGGACGGCTGTTCGTGATCGACGAGCGGGACCCCGAACGGCCCGCGATCGTGGCCTACGAGGTGGTGTTCGGCGCCGGCTCCGCCGGCTCGTAGGTCAGTCGGTCAGCGTCAGCGGGACCTCGCGACGGTCCTTTCTCCCCGATGCGAGATCCTCGACCTCCACGCTCAGCGTGTAGCCGCCGGGCTCCGACTCCGACACGTCGAGCGACACGTATTCGAGCAGGGGATCGGCCGGCGCGGGTTGGCTGCGCTCGAACGAGTACGTGATCTCGCCTCTCTCCTCCTCGCCGGACAGCAGCTCGCCGATCGAGGAAAAGAACCGCGCCACGACGTTTCGATCCGGCTCGCGCGCGCTCAGCGTGTACGTCGTGCGATAGCGGGCCTGTCCCGCCGACGCGTCCAGGCCGTACACCTCGTAATAGACGTAGACCGCCTGCTTCCGGGTGAACATCCGCGACGGCAACGCGAGGACCTTCGTCTGCCCCCACCGCACGAACGGATTCGACGGGTCCACGGCGGGCTCCACCCGGGTGGCCAGGACGATCCCGCTCATCGCGAGCCCGGACCCGCTGAGAGGGCTCACCGAGACGCTGCCCTGGAGGATCCCGAAGCGGCCCGAGTTGAGGTCGGTCACCTTCAGGCCGTAGTGATACTGACCGGGTTCGACGGCGACGCGCTCGATCGCCGGCAGCATCACCCCGGGGGCCTGCGGGATCTGCTGTGGCGTCGCGATCCGCACCTCCTCGTCGGCGCGACCCCGGACGTCGTCCGGATCCTCCATCGACATCACCATCAGCTGATACCGGTAATCGACCTCGCTGCCCGACCCTCGGGGGAGGATCGTGACGCCCGTCGTCGGCAGCGCGTAGTAGAAGGCGACCTCGGTCCCGCCCGACGGCGACTTGAACGGAACGGCGTAGACGGGATAGAGCAGCGGATCGGCGGGCTCGGGCTCGTAGGTCTGCGTGCGAGTGCCCACCTGAATGTCCTCGGCCAGCCGCGCCTCCTCCTCCTGGAGGATCTGCACGTCGAGGCCCATGGCCACGCGGTCGTAGTCGGGGTCCAGGTGGCCGCGTGAGCGGTACAGGTCCTGCAAGGCGACGCGCTGGGTGGCGAGGATCCGCGCGTCGTAGGCGTCGATCGTCCCCGGGCTCAAGACCGCCTGGTTCCCGGCGCTCTGGTCGAGGAGCGTCTGACCGGCCATCGACGTGTTCGTCGAGATCACGACGTCGCTCAACCGGCGGACGAGCTTGTAGTCGCGGACGTCCTCATCGCTGACGAAGTGGAACAACATCGGCTCGCCGTCTGCCGACTCGTACTTCCAGGACAGATTTCGCTCGACGTCGGCGCCGGAATAGCTTGCGGTATCGTCCGGGGGCCCGTGCCTCAGATAGATCACCCCGCGGTCGTCGAAGCCCGTCTGCCAGTCGGGAACGTAGGCGACGATCGCGGAATAGTGACGGCGCTCGGGCAGGTCGAGACGGAAGTTCTGCATGACGTAGTTCAGCCGGCGATAATGCTCGGCCAGCCGCTCGTCCGGATTGACGAACGACTGGTCAGCGAGCCGCTGCCAGTACTCGCGGATGTACTGGCGCTTCCGCTCGACCGGCAGGCTCCTGAACTCGGCGTCGGTCTCCGACGTGACGATGGGGCGCAAGTCGTGCCAGAACAGGTTCGCGTCCTGGTCGCTGTCGACGGCGTCGAGCCCGCGCCAGTAGGCCTCGACGCCCTGCCGGACCAGGTCCGCGGAGGCGTCGGGAGCATTGATCATCGAATAGGCCAGGAGCAGCTCCATCGCGGGGCGCCCCGCCAGCTCCGAGCCGGAGCCCTGGATCGCCTCGCGCATGGCGTCGAGGTCGCCCGCGTCGCGATACGTCAGGACGAGGAGCTTCATGACGTCGTGATAGCCGGGGTCGGCCTCGACCACGCGCAGGAACTGCCGGGTGGCCTTCTCGTAGTTCTCGCTGCCCCGCGCCTGACGATAGGCGAGTCCCAGGTTGTATCTGGCCGGGAGGAAGTCGGGATCGCCCTCGAGGGCCTGCTCGAAGGACTTGATCGCCATCGAGATGTGGTCCCGATTGAAGAGCTTCTTCAGGCTCTCCAGGAGAACGAGCCACTGCTCGTCCTTGGCCAGCTCGTACATCCCGACGCCGTTCAGGGCGTGGATCGAGCGCGGTTCCACCTCCAGCGCGTCCTCGAAGGCGGTCTCGGCCGCGTCCAGGTGCACGTCGTCGGAGGGGGACGTGACCGCGCCGAGCTGCCGATACCCCTCCTCGATGAGCGCCTGGACGTCCGGAGGATACGCGCCGGCCCCGGGCACGGCCGGAATGGGGGAGAAGTACTCGTCGACGAACTGGGCCGTGGCGGAGGAGCCCGGCGCCAGAAGGGCGAAGGGGATCGCGATCCAGATGGGGAGCAGCCGCTTCATGGTGGCTCCGGGAATATGTCGGCGAGGGCGCGCTTCTTCCAGCAAAACGGGTCCCGCCGCGCGGACGTTTAAGCGGGCCGGCATCGACGCCCGCCGAGGGACCGGCGTCGCTTGAACCGGCCCGGCCCGGCGGGTAAATTACCAAGCTATTATGATTCGCGACGGGCTGTCCGAGCGCCTCCACAGGATCGAGGATCGGGTGGCCCGGGCGTGCGCGAGAAGCGGACGCGACCCGGCGGAGATCCGCATCGTCGCGGTCACCAAGGGCCATCCGCAGAGCGTGATCGTGGACGCTCTGGAAGCGGGTCTCCGGGACATCGGCGAGAATCGGGTGGCGGAGGCGGCGGAGAAGTTCTCCGCGGTCGAAAGCGTGCTGGAGGGCCAAGGCGCCGTCCGCCACATGGTCGGCCACCTGCAGCGCAACAAGGTGCGCGACGCGGTGGCGGTCTTCGACTGGGTCCAGTCCGTCGATTCCGTCCGGCTCGCCGAGGCGCTCTCCCGTCGCACGCATGAGGCGGGGGGCACCCTTCCGATCCTCATCGAGGTGAACGCCGGCGGGGAGGATCAGAAGCACGGCTTCCCCCTCGACGAGGCGCTCGAGCGGGCGGGCGAGATCGGAGAGCTGCCGGGACTGTCGCTCCGTGGAATGATGACGATGGCGCCCCAGACGGCGGACGAATCGATCCTGAGAGGCACCTTCCGGCGCGCGCGGGGACTGTTCGAACGGCTCGTCGCGCAGGGCGGAGGCGCGGGACCGGTGCCGGATACGCTGTCGATGGGGATGTCGGGCGACTACACGCTGGCGATCGAGGAAGGATCGACGATGGTGCGTCTGGGAACGGTTCTCTTCGGCGCTCGAACGAGGGCCTGATCGTGTCGCTGACGCCGCTGGAGGTCAAGAAGCAGGAGTTCGAGAAGGTGTTCCGCGGCTACGACCCGGTGGCGGTCGACGCGTTCCTGGAGCTCGTGTCGGAGGAGATGGCGGCCCTTGTGATGCGGGTCAACGGGCTCGAAGAGAGGTTGCTCGGCGTGCAGTCGGCGGTCGACGACTACCGCCAGATGGAGCAGGCGCTCAAGGATACGATGGCCAGCGCCCAGCGCCAGGCGGACGACGCGCGCGAGACCGCCGCCCGGGAAGGCGAAGTCGTCAAGCGGGAGGCGCAGGTCGAGGCCGATCGGCTCGTGGCCGAGGCCGAACGCCGACGGGCTTCGCTCGAGGATCGGATCCAGGAGATGGAAGCCAGCGAGCGCGATTTTCTGCGCCGGCTCAAGGCGTTCCTCGACGAGCACCGCCGGACGCTCGAGACTCATCCCCTCCTGCTCGACGCGGGGGGCGAGAAGCCACGGGCGAAGAAGGAGGCGCGTGACCGATAGCCGTCTGCAGAGGATCGACGAAGCCGTCGAGCACGTCCGACGTCGCGGCCAGTGGGCGCCCGAGGTGGGCCTCGTCCTCGGGACGGGGCTCGGCGCGCTCATCCGGGACATGGACGTCGACGAGACGATCGAGTACGAGGAGATCCCGCACTTCCCGGTCTCCACGGTGGAGAGCCACAGCGGCCGGCTCGTCTTCGGCATCCTCGAAGGCCGTCCGGTCATGGCGATGCAGGGCCGGTTCCACTTCTATGAAGGGTATTCGATGGAGCAGGTGACGTTCCCGATCCGCGTCATGCAGCGAATGGGAGTCGGCACGCTCGTCGTCTCGAACGCATGCGGGGGAATGAACCCGGGTTACCGCCGCGGCGAGATCATGCGCATCGACGACCACATCAACCTGATCGGCGACAATCCGCTCCGGGGCCCGAACATCGACGAGCTCGGGCCGCGCTTTCCGGACATGAGCGAGCCCTACGATCGCGGGCTGGGAGCCCTCGCCGACCGGGTCGCGCTCGAGGCCGGGATCCGGCTGCACGTCGGCGTCTACGTCGCCGTCGCCGGGCCGAACCTGGAGACCCGCGCCGAGTACCGCTTCTTGCGCTCGATCGGCGCGGACGTCGTCGGAATGAGCACCGTCCCCGAGGTGATCGTCGCCCGTCACGCGGGCATGCGCGTGCTCGGGATCTCGATCATCACCGACGAGTGCTTTCCGGATTCTCTGGAAGCCGTGGACGTGGAGACGATCATCCGGGTGGCGGGCGAGGCGGAGCCCAGGATGACCCGCGTCATCCGCGACACGATCGGCCGGCTGGACGAGGCCGAACGGCTGACGCCGGCGGAAGTGGCCTGATGTCCGACGCGACGCGGCAGAAGGACTACAAGGCGACGCTCAACCTCCCGAGCACGCCGTTTCCGATGCGCGCCAACCTGCCCCAGCGGGAGCCGGAGACGCTCGCCCGCTGGCGGGAGCGGGATCTGTACGGCGAGCTCCGCCGCCGCCGCGCGGGCCGGGAGCGCTGGGTGCTGCACGACGGTCCGCCGTATGCCAACGGCCACATCCATCTCGGACACGCGGTCGACAAGATCCAGAAGGACATGATCGTCCGCAGCCGGTCCATGAAGGGCTACGACGCGCCCTACGTCCCCGGCTGGGACTGTCACGGCATGCCGATCGAGATCAACGTCCAGCGCGAATTCCAGGACCGCGGCGAGCAGCCGGGCCTGCTCGAGCTGCGCGTCCGGTGCCGGGAGTACGCCGCCGAGTGGATCGACGTCCAGCGCGCGGAGTTCCGTCGACTGGGCGGCTGGGGCGCCTGGGACGACCCGTATCTCACGATGTCCAACGAATACGAGGCCGACATCGTGGAGGTGTTCGGCGACCTGGTCGAGGCGGGCTATGTGTACCGGGGCTTGAGGCCGATCCACTGGTGCACGGTCTGCCAGACGGCGCTGGCGGAGGCGGAGATCGAGTACCACGACAAGACGTCGCCGTCGATCACCGTGAAGTTCGACCTGCGCGAGGACCCGCGGGGCGTCTTCGCGGGCGCCGAAGCTCCGGGCGTCCTGATCTGGACGACGACTCCGTGGACGCTGCCCGCCAACCGCGCGGTCGTCGTCCACCCGGACGTCGAGTACGCGGTCGTCGACACGGACCGTGGAACGCTCCTCTACGCGGCCGAGCGGCACGACGCGCTGGCGGGGCTTTTCGAACGCGCGCGCGTCGTGCGCGCGCTCCCCGGCCGCGATCTGGCGGGGCTCGTGTTCACGCACCCGCTCGAGGATCGGCCGAGCCCCCTGTTCCTCGCCGATCACGTCTCGACGACGGAGGGCACGGGAGTCGTCCACACCGCGCCCGGGCACGGCGCCGAGGATTTCGCCGTCGGTCGCGCGGAGGGTCTCGAGATCTACAACCCGGTGGGACCCGACGGGCTCTACCTGGAGGGGACGCCGGTCTACGGCGGGGTCTCCATCTGGGACGCGAACCCGCGCATCGTGGAGGACCTGGAGGCCCGCGGCCTCCTGCTCGAGCAGAGCGAGGTCGTCCACGCCTATCCCCACTGCTGGCGCTGCAAGAACCCGGTCGTCTTCCGGGCCACCGTCCAGTGGTTCCTGTCGCTCGATCATCGCGACCTGCGCGCCCGGGCGCTCGAGGAGATCGGGAAGGTGCGCTGGATCCCGCCCGCCACGGTGAACCGGATCTCGACGATGGTCGAGCAGCGGCCCGACTGGTGCCTTTCGCGGCAGCGCGCGTGGGGCGTGGGCATCCCCGCCGTCTACTGTCGCAAGTGCGAGGAGCCGCTCCTCGACGTGCCGCTGATCCGGCACGTGGCCGGGCTCATCCGCGCGCGCGGGGCGGACGCCTGGTTCGCGGAGGGCGTCGATCAGATCGTCCCCGAGGGGACGCACTGTCCCGCTTGCGGGCCGGAGGCGAGCTCCTTCCGGCGCGAGATCGAGATCCTCGACGTGTGGTTCGACTCGGGCTCGTCCCAGCGCGCCGTCCTCGAAGGGCGCGACGACCTGGCCTGGCCCGCGGACCTCTACAAGGAGGGCCCGGATCAGCACCGCGGCTGGTTCAACTCGTCGCTGATCCTCGCGGTGGCCGGTCGCGACGCGGCCCCGTTCAGGACCGTCCTGACGCACGGTTGGATGGTCGACGCCCAGGGACGGGCGATGCACAAGTCCCTCGGCAACGTGATCGACCCCGCCGACGTGGTCCAGTCGCGGGGGGCCGACATCCTCCGCCTGTGGACGGCGGCCAACGACTTCACCCGGGACGGCCGCTTCAGCTGGGAATCGATCGATCACGTTTCGGAGGCGTACCGCCGGATCCGCAATACGCTGCGCTTCCTGCTCGGGAACGTCGCCGACTTCGATCCCGCGCGCGACGCGGTCAGGGTGGAATCGCTCATGCCGTTCGACCGCTGGGCGCTGGCGGAGCTCGAGCGCACGTCGCGAGCCGTCCTCGACTCCTACGAGGAATACGAGTTCCACGTCGCCTACCAACGGCTCGTGAACTACTGTACAGTGGAGTTGTCGGGGATCTACCTGGACGGAATCAAGGTCCGGCTCTACACGCAGCCGTCCGGATCCTCGACCCGGCGCAGCGCGCAGACCGTGCTCCATGCGGTCCTGGAAACGCTCATCCGCCTCCTGGCTCCGCTCCTGGCCTTCACCGCGGACGAAGCCTGGGACGCGATGTCGAATCGCTCGGACGAGGGAAGCGTGCACCTGCTCGAGTTCGAGCCGCCACGGCCGGAGCGGTTGGGCGAGGCGCTCCAGCGGGAGTGGGAGATCGTGCTCCGGGCCCGTCAGGCCGTCACGGCGGAGCTCGAGAAGCTCAGGGAGCGCAAGGTCATCGGCTCGTCGCTCGCGGCGCAGGTCGAGATCGCCGTCCGGAGCGACGAGGAGCGGGCGATCCTCGAATCGCGGATCGAGGATCTGGAGGAAGTGTTCATCGTCTCGGCCGTGAAGGTCCGGCCGGCGACGGTGGAGGGCGACGAGGAGTTCCTGGTGGCGGCGGCGCCCGCCGAGGGAGAGAAGTGCCAGCGCTGCTGGAGGTATCGCACGGACGTCGGGGATAGTCTTACCTTCCCCGATCTGTGCGCCGAGTGCGCGGAGATCGTCAGTTGACGACTCCTGAGCTTCGAACCGGACCACACGAAAACGAAGGGAAAGCGAAAATGGACAAGAAACGTGCGGAGCTGCTCGAGCGCCGGCTGCTGGAGGAGCGGGAGCAGGTGCTCAAGGAGCTCGGATTCTTCGACGAGAACTACCACGACACGACCCGGACGGCATCCGGGGATCTGAGCGCGTATTCCTTCCATATGGCCGATCAGGGGACCGACGCGATGGAGCGTGAGAAGGCGTTCCTGTTCGCGTCGAAGGAAGGTCGCCAGCTGTATCAGATCGACAGCGCCCTGCGCAGGCTCTACAAGGAGCCCGATGGATTCGGCGCGTGTGAGGTCTGCGGACAGCCCATCAAGTGGGAGCGTCTCGAAGCGCTGCCGTACGCCACGCTCTGCATCGAGTGCAAGGAGCGAGAGGAGAATGGAAGGAGCGTCTGAGGCGCTGAGCTCGCCGCGCAGGATCGCCCTGACCGCGGAGACGGCGATTCCGATCGGCGTTCTCGTCGTCGATCAGCTGACGAAGACGTGGGTCCGGGCCAGCATGTCGCTGAACGAAACGATCCCCGTCATCGGCGACATGGTCCGCTTGACGTACATCCACAACGAGGGAGCCGCGTTCGGGCTCTCGATCGGCGCGTACTCGTCGCCGATCTTCCTCGTTCTGGCGGCGGTCGCCTCGGTGCTCGTCCTGTACCTGCTCCTGACCGCGCCGCGCGAGGAGCGAATGCAGCGTATGGCGCTGGCGCTGATCCTCGGTGGCGCGCTCGGAAACATCATCGACCGCATCCGCTGGTCGATGGTCGTCGATTTCGTGCAGGTCGGGGTGGCCGGACACTTCTGGCCGATCTTCAACGTCGCAGACAGCGCGGTGACGATCGGCGCGGCGCTGCTGGCCTGGACCTACCTGTTCAAGGACTGAGCCTGGAGACTTACCGCGTCCGGGCGGCGAAAGCGGGAGACCGGATCGACAGGGCGCTGGCCGGGCTGGTTCCGCTGTCGCGGACGCGCATCCGGCGGGCGATCGAAGCCGGCGGCGTCCGCGTCGACGGAGTGACGGTCCGCCGCGCGAGCGAGCCCGTCGAGGCGGGCTCCGAGATCGTGGTCGAGATCGAGCCCAAGGCCGAGTCCACCCTCGATCCCGCCGACATTCCGCTGACGATCCTGTGGGAAGACGAGGATTGTCTCGTGGTCGACAAGCCCGCTGGCCTCGTCGTCCATCCCGGCCCCGGTCATCCGGGCGAAACCCTCGTCAACGCGCTCCTCCACCATCGGCCCGAGGTCGCCGGCGTCGGCGACGAGCGGAAGGCGGGCCTCGTCCACCGCCTCGACCGGGACACGTCGGGGTGCCTTCTCGTGGCCAAGAACGACGCCGCGCATCGAGCGCTGTCGGATCAGTTCGCCGCGCGCACGGTGGAGAAGAGGTACTGGGCATTCGCCTGGGGACATCTGCGCGGGACCGAGGGAGTCTTCGACGCGCCGATCGGGCGCTCCACGCGGGATCGGCAGCAGATGTCGAGCCGCACGCGGCGCGGACGTCGCGCGGTGACGCGCTGGCGGGTGGTCGAGACGTACGTCGTCGGTCAGTGGCTCGAGGTCGAGCTCGAGACCGGGCGCACGCACCAGATCCGGGTCCATCTGGCGGAGGCCGGGCACCCGGTCATCGGGGACGCCCGCTAC
>DATBJO010000088.1:0-47165 GCA_036556305.1 Gemmatimonadota bacterium | reverse complement strand
GTAGCGGTCGATCTCGCGTCCCTGCGCGTACAGGTCGCCGCGCAGCTCGCCCGACACGTCGAGCGCGCGCAGGCCCGCCTGGTAGTACGCGAGGTAGAGGGTCTCGTCGTCGTCGTCGATCCAGATGTTGTGCGCGCCCGCTTCGGGCACTTCGTACTTCGCGACTTCGACCGGATGCTCGAGATCGGCTACGTCGATGACGTGGATGTATCCGCTGGCCGCGATCGGCCGGTTCATGTCCCAGTTCGCCGGGAAGATCTCGTCGCCGACGAAGACGTAATCCTTCCAGCGCCACGCCGTGTGCGTGTTCCCCTCCGGATAGTAGATCCGCGAGACGAAGACCGGCGTCGTCGGAGTCCCGCCCTTCCCCGCGCCGCCCAGGTCGAGGATCACGAGGCCATCGTCCCAGTAGGAGAGGTAGGCGATCCCATCCTTGATGAAGATGTCGTGGAGCACGCGGTTCGGATTGTCGATCCCCCAGCTGCCGACTTCCTTCGGATTCGCGCGATCGGAGACGTCGATGATCTTCATATCGCCGGTCCCGTCGTGGGTCGCGTACACGAGCTCTTCGACGATCCAGGTCGTGTGGACGCCACCCGGCACGGTCGCGGTGTACTCGCTCGCGATCGTGGGATGCAACGGATCGGAGATGTCGAGCACGACGATCCCATTGAGGCGGTTGGCCGCGCCTTCGCGCGTCATGATCGCGAAGCCGTTCTCCGGGTTGGCCATCACGTCGTTGATGCGTCGGGCATCGACCTGGATGGAATCGGTCTGGACGGGGTTCGCCGGATCCGAGATGTCGAAGACCCTGAGCTTGTCGTCCATGAAGGTCCCGAGGTACGCGACGTCGCCCCAGACCCACAGGTCGGCGGTGTGCGCGGTGGCGACGCCGCCGTGGCCGACGAGCTCGAACTCCATGTCGTGCTCGCGGGGCTCGACGCGGATCGGGACCGCGGTGCTCGCGCCGCCGATCTCGGCCGAGACGATGTAGTCGCCCGGCTCCTCCGCGACGAAGACGCCGTCCGGGAACACGCGCGCCGCGGGCCCGGTCACGCCGTAGCGCGGGAACGCGCCGGCCGGCAGCGCGCGGCCCCCGAGAGTGGGCTCGAGCCGGTGGACGTCGCCGGACCGGATCGCGCCTGCCGGGGCGCGGAGAGCGAGCTCTCCGGACGGGGCCGGCGTCACCGTGATCCGCTCGCTCGCCGACGCCTCGCCCGAGCGGGCCGTCAGCGTCGTCGTTCCCGGACGCCGCGCGGCGAGATACGCCCCCACGACCTCCGCGACCCCGGGATCGCTCGACGTCCACTCGACTCCCGCCGCGAAGGCGATCCGGCCGTTCGCGTCGTGCGGCTCGGCGGCGAGAGGGAGCCAGGAGGACGCGGCGACGGTCGTGGCCGGGAGCTCGATCTCGACGTGCGTGGGGGGCAGCGGACGGACGGAGACCGGCACGTTGGCGCTCGCCCCGCCCGCGTTGGCGATGATCACCCGCTCGCCGACCGCGAGTCCGACGAACGTCCCCGTCGAATCGATCCGTCCCACCTCGTAAGAGGTCAGCCACTGGATCGGCGCCTGAACCGCGCGGCCGGCGGCATCGTACAGGGCGGCCGAGAGGCGCACCGTGTCGCCCATGGCGACGTCGACCTGCCCCGGCGAGATCTCGATGCGGGCGACGGTGGGGGTCGAAGCGTCCTGAGCGGCCGCCGAGGTCGCTGCGAGGACGAAGGCGGACAGGATGCCGAGCGCGCGTTTCATCGGAGCGACCTCCGGAGCCTGGGGGGAAGCGATGTCGAGGTCTCCGAAGGCTATCCGTCCCGCGCGCGCCGCGCTAGCGGAGCGCGCCGCCGGCCGCCCCGGCCGCGAGGCGCGCGCGCTGTCGTTACCTCCCCGGAGTGCTCGTCGTCGGAGCCGCCGTCTCCAGCAGCGCGGGGTGATCCGCCTCCAGCGGCAACCGCGCCCGCTGGCGGCTTCCGAGGAAGATCCAGAGGGCGGGGCTCGAGCTCATCGTCGTCACGAGCGCCATCAGGATCATCATCGAGAACAGGGTGGGAGAGATCACGCCGAGCTCGAGCCCGATGTTGAGGACGATCAACTCCATCAGCCCGCGCGCGTTCATGAGCGATCCGAGGGCTGCGGCCTGGCGCTTTCGGAGGCCGGAGGCTCGGCCGGCGACGTAGACGCCGCCGAGCTTTCCCAGCGTGGCCATCAGGATGATCACGGCGCAGATCGTCCACCCTTCGAGACCGGAAACGAGGTCGATGCGCGTCCGCATTCCGGTGAAGGCGAAGAAGGCGGGGAGCAGGAAGACGGTGACCGTGAGTCTCATCTGGCGCTCGAAGAAATGCGCGACGGGCCCGTCGTTGGAGATGATCGCGCCGAGCAGGAAGGCGCCGAAGATGGCATGGATTCCGATATGGTGGGCGATCAGCGCCGACGCGAAGAGAGCGACGAAGACTCCGGCCACGGCGCCTTCGGTCATCCGCTCCTGGCCCCGGCCGGACAGCCACGCGAGAAACGGCCGGACGACGATGACCATGACGGCCACGAAGACCAGCGCGCCTCCGGCGATCAGCAGGCCGCCTCCGAGCTCCGCGCGCGCCAGGCCCACGACGAGCGCGAGCAGGCACCAGGCCGTCACGTCGCCGATCGCCGCCACTCCCAGCGCGAGCATGCCCAGCGGGGTGCGCTCGAGCCCCTGATCCGTGAGGATTCGCGCCAGGATCGGGAACGCGGTCATCGCCATCGCCACGCCGATGAACAGCGCGAAGATCGTGAACGAGACGCCCGCGGTCGCGAGCCGTGGATACAGGAAGATCGCCAGCGCGGCCCCCAGCAGGAACGGGATGACGATCCCGGCGTGGGAGATCGCGGCGGCCACGTGCGCCCGGCGGCGGAGGAAGGTGGTATCGAACTCGAGCCCGATCAGGAACATGAACAGGATGACCCCGAGCTGGGCGACGACCCCCAGGGCGGGCGCCGCTTCGGGAGGGAGGATGCGGGTGGAGAGCTCGGGACCCAGGATGGAGGGACCGAGCAGGATCCCGGCCATGACCTCGCCGATGACCGGCGGCTGGCCCAGCGGCCTGAGGATCCAGGTCAGCGCGCGCCCCACGAGGACGACCGCGCCCAGGGCCAGCAGGATGTGCGGAAGCATCTCGCCGAGCGAAGACCCGCCGACGACCGGCCCGGGCGTAGCGGGTGCGCCCGCAACCAGCGTCTCCCCGTACACGCGGATCAGGAAGAACACGCCGATCGCGGCGCCCAGCGTGCCGCCGTAGAGGGCTGCGAGCTTGGCCGTCACGGGCCGGAGCATACAATACGCGCGGAGGAATGACCAGCTATGGGGCTAAATGAATCACTCCCCCCCGCCCCCCCCGTGAGGGGTCGAAGCCCGGCGCTACAAATATAACTGTAGCAGGCTACCGGCTTCGGATCCCGCGCAGCACGTACGGCAGGATTCCGCCGTGACGGTAGTACTCGAGCTCGACCGGGGTGTCGATGCGCGCGACGGCGTGGAACGTGGTCTCGCGGCCGTCGTCGGCGCGGGCGCGGACCGCGACCCGCGATCCGATCCCGAGGCCGTCGGCGATCCCGCCCAGGGCGTACTCCTCCTCGCCGGTCAGTCCCAGGCTATCGCGGGTCTCCCCGGCTTCGTACTGGAGCGGCAGCACGCCCATCCCGATCAGGTTCGAGCGGTGGATGCGCTCGTAGCTCTGGGCGATGACCGCGCGCACGCCGAGCATGAGCGTCCCCTTCGCGGCCCAGTCGCGGGAGGAGCCCGAGCCGTATTCCTTGCCGGCGAAGACGAGCAGCGGCACGCCCTCTTCGATGTATTTCACGGCCGCGTCGTAGATCGTCATCGCCTCGCCGTCCGGAAGGTGCCGTGTGAAACCCCCCTCGGTGCCGGGAGCGAGCTGGTTTCTCAGCCGGATGTTCGCGAACGTCCCGCGGACCATGACCTCGTGGTTCCCGCGCCGCGAGCCGTACGAGTTGAAGTCCCGCGGCTCGATCCCGCGCTCGATCAGGTAGCGTCCGGCGGGCGAGTCCTTCTTGATCGATCCGGCGGGAGAGATGTGGTCGGTCGTGACGGAGTCGCCCAGCATCGCCAGGACGCGCGCGCCCTCGATGTCCGAGGCGCCGGGCGGATCGACGAGAACGCCGGTCAGGAACGTGGGGCGCCGGATGTATGTCGAGTCCGCGGGCCAGTCGAAGCGCGCGCCCTCGGGGATCTCGAGCGCGTGCCAGCGCTCGTCTCCCTTGTAGACGTCCGCGTACTTGGCGGTGAACTGCCCGGTCTTGACCGCCGAGCGGATCGTGTCGCGGATCTCTTCCTGCGAAGGCCAGATGTCCTTGAGGTAGACGTCCGCCCCGTCGGCTCCCGTGCCGAGCGGCTCGGCATGGAGGTCGACGTCCATGCGCCCGGCCAGCGCGTAGACCACGACCAGCGGCGGCGACGCGAGATAGTTCGCGCGCGTGTCGGGGTTGATGCGGCCCTCGAAGTTGCGGTTCCCCGACAGGACGGAGCACGCCACGAGGTCGTTCTCCTCTATGGCTCGCGTGATCTCCGGCCGGAGCGGCCCGCTGTTTCCGATGCACGTCGTGCATCCGTAACCCACCAGATGGAACCCGAGCGCCTCGAGGTCGTCCATGAGCCCGGCCTCTTCGAGGTACTCGGTCACGACCATCGAGCCGGGAGCGAGGCTCGTCTTGACCCACGGCTTCGTGGTCAGCCCCCTCGCGACCGCGTTCCGCGCCAGGAGCCCGGCGCCGATCATGACCGCCGGGTTGGAGGTGTTCGTGCAGCTCGTGATCGCGGCGATGACGACCGATCCGTTCCGGAGCTCGAACTCTACGTGCTCTCCGCCGGGCGTCTCGGCCTCGAGCTTCACCTTCGCCCCGGGGGGCGCGACCGCGGTCGAGACGGGCCCGTCCAGATCGCCGCCTTCGGCCTCCCAGCGGCCGATGGCCGCCTTTGTCGGCTGCAGGCCGGCGTCGGGGCGCCCGAAGAGCTCGGTCAGGTCGCTGTCGAAGACGTCCTTGGCCCGGGTCAGCGGGATCCGGCGCTGCGGGAGCTTGGGGCCGGCGATGCTCGGCTCGACGGTCCCGAGATCGAGCTCGAGGGTGTCGCTGTAGTCCGCGGCGGGCGAATCCGGCGCGTGGAAGAGTCCCTGGGCCTTCATGTACGACTCGACGAGCTCGACGTGTTTCGCGCTCCGCCCGGTGAACCGCAGGTAGTGGAGGGTCTCGTCGTCGACGGGGAAGATCGCGCACGTCGCCCCGTACTCGGGCGACATGTTGCCGATCGTGGCCCGGTCCGCGAGCGAGAGGCTGGCGATCCCGGGTCCGTAGAACTCGACGAACTTCCCCACCACGCCCTTCTTGCGGAGCATCTCGGTCACGCGAAGCACGAAGTCGGTGGCGGTCGCGCCCTCCGGGAGGGCGCCGTGGAGGCGGAATCCGAGAACCTGCGGGATCAGCATCGAGACGGGCTGGCCGAGCATCGCGGCCTCGGCTTCGATTCCGCCCACGCCCCAGCCCAGGACGCCCAGACCGTTGATCATCGTCGTATGGCTGTCGGTTCCGACCAGAGTATCGGGGTAGGCTTCGCGGGCGCCGACCCCGAACACGACGCGCGCCAGGTATTCGAGGTTGACCTGATGCACGATGCCGGTGCTCGGAGGGACGACCTTGAAGTCGTCGAAGGCGTTCTGACCCCAGCGCAGGAACGCGTACCGTTCGCGGTTCCGCTCGTACTCGCGCTCGGCGTTGATGAGGAACGCCGCCTCCCGGCCGTAGGCGTCGACCTGCACGCTGTGATCGATCACGAGCTCGGCGGGGATCAGCGGGTTGATCCGGGCGGCGTCGCCGCCCATCTCCGCCATCGCGTCCCGCATCGCCGCCAGATCGACCAGCGCCGGGACGCCGGTGAAGTCCTGGAGGAGCACACGCGCCGGGCTGAAGGCGATCTCGTAGGACGGCTCGGCGGCCGGATCCCAGGCGGCCAGGGCCTCGACGTCGTCGCCGGTCACGGCCACCCCGTCTTCGTTCCGGAGGAGGTTCTCGAGCAGGATCCGCAGCGACCAGGGGAGGCGCTCCACGTCGAACCCCCGCCCGGCGAAGCGGGCGAGGCTCCAGAAGGCGATCTCCTTCCCGTCGCTCCGGATCGTATCCTTGACATCGAAGCTGTCGCGATTCATGAAATCCTTCCTCTCGTTCGTGGCGCGCCGAAGGACCCGAGCACAAGATACAGGGGATGAAGGGGAGAGTCGCGTTCCTGGCCCTGTCCGCGTGGACGCTGTGCGGCGCGCTCGCCGCGCACGGTCAGGAGCCGGCCCTCGCGCAGCGGCCGCTCGCGACGATCGACCCCTTGCTCGCCGAGCCGGGATGGGTGGTGATCGAGACCGGCGCGGGATTCGTCCACGACCGCGAGATCCCGGCGGTCGGCCTCCGGGGCGACGCGCTGCGGGTCCCGGAGCTCACGCTCCGACTCAACGTGGCGCGGCGCGTCGAGCTGCGCGTGGACACGGGGTACGAGGTCCTGTTCGTCCGCGAGCGGCGCGAGGCCCCGCTCTCGGACGAGCTCGACTACGACGGGGAGTCCTCGAGCGACATCCGCGACCCGGTCGTCGCCACTCTCGTGCGCGTGCGCGACGAGTCGGCGCGCGTCCCCGCCCTGGGGCTCAAGCTGGCGACCCGTCTGCCGGTCGCGAGCAACCAGAGCGGGCTGGGACTCGACACGACCGACTTCTTCGTGGCGCTTCTGGCCGCCAAGAGCGCGGGCTCCCTGCGCTGGATCGCCAATCTCGGGCTCGGCATCCTCGAGGTCCCCACCGCCGTGACGAGCCAGAACGATGTCCTGACGTACGGACTCTCGGTCTCGGGACAGGTGGGGAGGAGCCTCGCGCTCGCGGCCGGGGTGGACGGCCATGTGGACCTGTCCGGACAGGTCCGTCCCGGCACCGAGAACACCGGCATCCTGCGCCTCGGCGTGCGCATCGGGGAGGGCGCCTCGACGATCGATGGGGCGCTCCTGATCGGCCTCGCCGAAGTCGATGCGCCGATCGGGTTCACGGTCGGGGTGACCCGCGCCTTCCGGGTGTTCGACGGGGGACGTTGACGACGCCCCGTCCGCCGCATCGCGCTTTCTCGACGCTCGCTGCGGCGTACCTTGAAGGACGCCGCGCCCGTTCGTCGTCGCGCGCCTCGCGGACCCGCGGAAGACGGGTGCCGAGGCTTCTTGAACGTCCTCTCGAGGAGGGATCGTGAGAAACGGCGTCTTCGGAATCGGGACGATCGCGCTGTCGTTCTTCGTCGCGTGCGAGCGCGGGGAAGGCGGCGGGGCGGTGGACGAGCGGGCGCGGGCGGAAATCGACAGCCTGGGTCGCCAGTGGGAGGAGTCCGCGAACACGGCCCAGGTCGAGCGGCTCGTCGAGATCTATGCGCCCGACGCCGTGATCCTGCCGCCGGGCGGTCCCGTGATCGAAGGCAGCGAAACGATCCGCGAGCTCTTCCGGCAGGAGTTCGAGCGCTTCGACACGAAGCTCGCGTTCACGACCCAGGAGATCGAGGTCGACGGCGACATGGCCTATCGCCGCGGCCGCTACGTGTGGCGGGGCACGCCGCGGTTGAGCGGCCAGACGATCGAGACGACGAACAAGTTCCTGGAGGTCTGGCGGCGGCAGCCGGACGGCTCGTGGAGGATCGCGGTGGACATGTGGAACCCCGCCGAGACGCCGGCCCCCGGGGGAGTCGGGGTCACGACGACGCCCGGGGAGCCGGAGTCCCCGTCGAGCGAGCCGATCGGCACGGGGCCGTGACGTCGTGACGAGGCGCGCCCGACGCGGACGACCGGAGACGACTCCCGTCGCCGCGATCGGGTTCGCGATCGCCTCGATGCTGTCGGCCACGCCGGCGGCGTCCCAGCCCGGGCCCTTCCAGACCGAAGGCCCGGTGCTCATCGCGCCCGGCGCGGTCGCCGCGCGCGTGGCGCTCGAGGCGGGGGCCGAGCGCGAGTACCCGCTCTCGGGCCTCGCGGGCACGGTCGTTCGCGTCCCCGTGTCGATCCGCCTCGGCTTCGGCCGCGCGGAATTCGGGGTCGACGGGGGATACGAGCTCCTCTCGATCGACGACTTCGCGCCCGCCCCGCTCGATTCGATGCTCGACGTATCCGGCGACCGGACCCACGACGTCATCGATCCGGTCGTGTCCCTCAAGGTGCGGATCGCGGACGAGGCGCCCCGGTTTCCGGCCTGGAGCTTCCGCGTCGCCACGCGGCTCCCGGCGGCCGGGAACGAGAGCGGTCTCGGCCTCGACACGACGGACTTCTGGCTCTGGCTCCTGGCCGGGAAGTCGATCGGCCCCGCGCGCGTCGCGGCGAACGTCGGCGCAGCGGCGCTCGGGGTCCCGACGCGCGGCGACCGGCAGAACGACGTCTGGGGCTACGGGCTCTCGATCACGGCGCCGCTGGGCGCGGGCTGGGAAGCGGGCGCCGAGGTCCAGGGATCGCTCGACCGGCGGGGCGACACGCCGATCGGGACCGAGGAACGCGGCCAGGCGCGATTCGGGGTCCGGCGCCTGGCGGGGCGCCTCGCGCTCGACGCCGCGATCCTCGTCGGGATCGGGGATCCGGACCCGGACGTCGGCGTCGCGATCGGCCTCGCGACGACGTTCGCGGGAGCCTTCGGCCCCTGACGCCCCACGTCCACCCCTGGATCTCCGTGTACGGAGTCTGACGGCCGGCCGGACGCAGGCGCTCGATCCTGAAGCGGAGCCGTTGAAACAGGGAGAGGCCGGAAATCTCAGGAGGCAAGCGATGAATCGAAGGGGCACCGACCGATCGGTCCGCGAGCGCATCCAGGAGCTCGTGGAGGAGGAGCACCGCCTGTACGAGGAGGGCGCGATGGACGC
This sequence comes from Gemmatimonadota bacterium, assembly GCA_036556305.1. Taxonomy (GTDB): domain Bacteria; phylum Gemmatimonadota; class Gemmatimonadetes; order JACCXV01; family JAHWKZ01; genus JAICNR01. Next base: position 38,258 of record DATBJO010000088.1, on the reverse strand, counting down.
GGCAGATCAGCGCCGGCTGGCGGACGTCGAGATCGAGCTCGACCAGTGCTGGGACCTGCTGCGGCAGCGTCGCGCCGCGCGCGAGATGGGTCAGGACCCGTCGCAGGCGCGCGTCCGTCCCGCGGAGGTCGTCGAGAACTACCAGCAGTAGCGGCGTCAAGACGGTTCGGCTTTCGTCGATCGATTCGCCTCCCGCCAACGTCGGACGAGGGCGTTGGTCGACGAGTCGTGGCGGAGCTCGGGCGCGGTCGCCGACTCGAGCTCGCGCGCGATCCGCCCGGCGAGGGTCTTCCCGAGCTCGACTCCCCACTGGTCGAACGAGTCGATCCCCCAGATCGCCCCCTGCACGAAGACCTTGTGCTCGTAGAGAGCGATCAGGGCGCCGAGGGTCCAGGGGGTGAGCCGATCGGCGAGGATCGTGTTCGACGGCCGGTTGCCCGGGAAGGTGCGGTGCGGCACGAGCGCGAGGTCCACGCCCTCGGCCGCGACCTCTTCGGCGGTCTTCCCGAAGGCCAGCGCCTCGGTCTGCGCGACGAGGTTCGCGTACAACAGCGCGTGGTGGCGGCCCAGCGGATGGAGCGGCGCGAGAAAGCCGATGAAGTCGCAGGGCACGATCCGCGTCCCCTGGTGGAGGAGCTGGAAGAACGCGTGCTGACCGTCCGTCCCCGGTTGGCCCCACACGATCGGACCCGTATCGACCTCGACGGGCGCGCCGTCGAGGTCGACGCGCTTGCCGTCGCTCTCCATGTCGAGCTGCTGGAGGTAGGAGGGGAAGAGCGCGAGGTACTCGTCGTAGGGAAGGACGGCGTGGGTCGCCGCGCCGAAGAAGTTCGTGTGCCAGACGCCGAGCAGGCCCAGCAAGGCGGGCATGTTCCGCTCGAGCGGAGCGGCGCGGAAGTGGTCGTCCATCGCGCGCATGCCGTCCAGCATCTCGCGGAAAGACTCCGGACCGATCGCGAGCATGAGCGAGAGCCCCACGGCCGAGGCGAGGGAGTAGCGGCCCCCTACCCAGTCCCAGAAGCCGAACATGTTCTCGACGTCGATTCCGAACCCGGCGACGCCCTCGGCGTTCGTCGAGACCGCCACGAAGTGCTTCGCGACCGCCTCCTCGCCCAGCGCGCCCACGATCCATTCCCGGGCGGTACGCGCGTTCGTCAGCGTCTCGAGGGTGGTGAACGTCTTCGAGCAGACGATGAACAAGGTCGTCGCGGGATCGAGATCGCGGGTCGCCTCGACGAAAGCGGTCGCGTCGACGTTCGACACGAACCGCACGGCGAGATCGCGATCCGCGTGCGCGCGCAGCGCGTGAACGGCCATCCGCGGCCCGAGGTCGGATCCGCCGATCCCGATGTTGACGATCGCTTCGATGCGCCGGGCGGTGTGTCCCTTCCACTCGCCCGAACGGACGCGGCGGGAGAAGGACGACATGCGGTCCAGGACGGCGTGGACGAGCGGCACGACGTCCTCGTCGCCGACGTGAATCGACGCGTTCCGCGGGGCGCGGAGCGCGACGTGAAGGACAGGCCGGCTCTCGGTGACGTTGATCGGCTCGCCGCGGAACATCGCCTCGGCGCGCTCACGCACGCCGGCTTCCGCGGCCAGCCGGCCGAGGAGCGAAAGGGTCTGCTCCGTCACCCTGTTCTTCGACCAGTCGAGCACGAGACCCGCCGCCTCGAGCGTCATGCGCTCGGCGCGGCCGGGGTCGTCGGCGAAGAGCTCCCGCAGGTGGCGCCGGGAGATCGAGCGGTAGTGGTCCTCGAGGGCCTTCCAGGCCGGCAGGCGCCGCGGCGACGTCGAGGTCACCGTCATCGTGGTTGCCCTCCTCCCCCCGTGGTGCGAACGTCGAACCGAGGCTCAAGATAGCCGACACGTGTCAGCGCGCCCGAACCGTGGAGGAGAGGATGGACTGGATCTACGTGCATCTGGTCGTCAACCATTTCCCGATCGTCCTGGCGGTCCTCGCGTCCTCCGCGGCCGTGGTCGCCGCGCTCTCCGGACGGGAGGGGGCCTGGCGCTACGCCGCGGTGACGGGGCTCCTCGCCGGGCTCGCCGCGCCCGTCGCCTTCCTGACCGGGAGCCGCGCGGAGGAGATCGCCGAGAGGCTGCCGGGGATCGCCGAGGAGGCGATCGAGACCCATGAGCACTGGGGGCTCTACGCGCTGATCGCGCTCGGGATCGCGGGCCTGCTCGCGATCCTCGCGCTGCTCACGCGCTCTCGGAACGCGCGCTGGCTGTTCGCGATCGGCATCTGGGCCGCGACCGCGGTCACGGGGCTGACCGCGAACTACGGGGGGAAGATCGAGCACGATCCGGCGGAGCGCGCGGGAGCCTCGGCCGCCGAGGCGGCCGTCGAGTGAGTCTCACGCGCCTCGCGCGTCCGCTCCCGACGCTCGGGCTCTTCGGCGTCGGCGTGCTCCTCGCGGCGCTGGGCGTGTCGCAGGCGATCGACGCCGGGATCCGTCCGCGGCTCCTCGCGGACGCGCTCACGATCGATCTCGTCGTCAGCGTGCCGCTCGGCTACTGGTTCCTCGCGGTTCGCGGGGCGGGTTGGCCGCGGATCTCCGTGGTGCCGGTCTTCGTGCTCTCGGTGGCAGGCGCGCGCCTCGTTCCCGGTCTCGAATCCGGAGGGCTCCTCCCGCGGATCGAATGGGTCGCGATCCCGGCGGAGCTCCTGCTCCTGACGATCGTCGCGCGCCGCGCGGTAGCGATGTCCCGCGCTCTCGCCCGCGACGCGGGGCCCGACGCGCTCGAGTCCCTCCGCCGGGCCGCGATCGAGCTCGTCGACGTCGAGCGCGCGGCGGAGATCATCGCGTACGAGGCGGCGGTCCTGTGGTACGCCGTGGCCGGGGGCGGAAAACGCGGGGCGCCTGTCGGCGAGTCGTTCGGCGTCCGCCGGCGGAGCGGGTACGGTCCCGTGCTGCTCGCCCTGTTCCTCGCGATCGCCGTCGAGGCGATCGCCCTGCACCTCTTCGTCCGCCAATGGAGCGTCGTCGCCGCCTGGATCCTGACCGGTCTCACGGCGTACGCGGTCGTGTGGCTGATCGGCGACTTCCGCGCGCTCGGAAGTCGCACGATCCTGCTCACCGACGACGAGTTGGTCGTCCGCCTCGGGCTCCGCTGGACGGTGCGGATTCCGTTGGGCCGGATCCGCGCCGTGTGCTCGGCGGGAGGCCCCGTTGCGTCCGCCGCGCGCCCGGCGCGGGGGTCGGGTCACCTGCGCGCCGTGATCCTCGGGTCCGAGCGGCAGATCGTGGAGCTCGACGGCGAGCTTCCCGCGGTCGGGTTCTACGGCATCCGTCGCCGCGTCCGGTCGATCGGCCTCGCGGTCGACGAGCCGGGCCGCTTCCTCGCCGCCGTCGGAAGCCGCATCGGGCCGCGCGGCTGATCGGCGCCTCGAGCGGGGACGTTTCGGTCCCGCGCGCTATACTTCGCGGATGGCGATCATCGACCAGGAGCTGTTCGTCCGCTGCGAGCGCTGCGGGAACGAGGCGGCGACCGGAATCCGCCGCACGGAGGAAGGCCTGCGCGACCGGCCGCCGGGTCGGCGGCGGATCACGTGTCCCCGTTGCGGGCGCGTGGGGGAGTACGACGGCCCGGCGTTCTACCACCGCACCGTCGAAGCCGACCGCGAGCGTGTCGACGCCTAGCGAGGCGCCGGTCGTCGTCACGGCGGGCGCCACCGGCTACGCCGTCGAGATCGCATCCGCGGGACACCGCTGGACGGCGGACGAGCCGGTCGAGAAGGGCGGCACGGACGCGGGGCCGACCCCGTACGACCTCCTCCTCTCGGCGCTGGGCGCCTGCAAGGCGATCACGGTCCGCATGTACGCCGATCGAAAGGGCTGGCCCCTCAAGGGCATCCGCATCCTCCTGGCCCACTCGCGGATCCACGCCGCCGACTGCGCCGACTGCGAGACGAAGGAGGGCATGCTGGACCGGATCGACGTCGAGCTCGAGCTCGTGGGACCGCTCGCCGACGGCCAGCGCGAGCGCCTTCACGAGATCGCGGGCCGCTGCCCCGTCCACCGGACGCTCGAAACCGGGATCGAGATCCGGAGCCGGCTCGCGTGACGGACCCGGGATTGCGTCCGGGGCGCGCATCGCAGAATGCGGAACCCCCGGTCGATCCTGCGACCCGGGCGGCAGGGTGGCCGTCGACAATCCGTTGCCCCGCAAGGAGTTCGTGGGCCCGCCCCCGGTGGAACGCCTCTTGCACGAGAGGACCCGGGCCATGACACTAGGCGCCTTTTTTCGGGGCAGCCCGAGGAGCAGACGATGGACATTTCCCTCCCCCTCCCCTCCGTGACGCGGTCGCGACGCGGAGTCACGCTCATCGAGGTCATGATCGTCATGCTGCTCGTCGGGCTTCTGGCGGCGGTCGCGATCCCGCACGTGGCGGGGAGCTCCGATTCCTACACGGCCGTCGCCGAGGCGCGGAAGATCCACGCCGCGATGGCGAACGCGCGGGCGCGCGCGATCGCCACCCAGCGGCAGTACCGGTTCGTCCTCGCGAGCGGCGGCGTCTGGAAGGTCCAGGAGGAGAACCCGCCGGGAACGTGGAACGCGACCGCGGACTCGGGGACCGCCGCCGCCGTCGTGACGATGGAGGGGGCTTCGAGCGGGACCGTCGTCTACTACACCCGGGGACGGGTCGACGCGCCGAAGACGATCCAGGTCTCGGTGGACGGCCACACCCAGACGATCGTCGTCCTCGCCAGCGGGCTCGTCCGGTGGTGAGCATGCGACGCTTCCGCGGAAGTCGGGGCTTCACGCTCATGGAGGTCGTCGTGGCGATCGTCATGCTGACCTTCGGCGTGCTGGCCTCGGCGAGCCTGACGGCCGCGCTCATGCGCTCGAACCGCGGGGTCACCAATCGCACGCGGGCGATCGAGACGCTCCGGCTCAAGGTCGAGGATCTGCAGTCCGATGCCTACGCCGACGTGACGAGCGGCACCGACACGGCGACGGTCGCGGGAATCACGTTCAATCGATCGTGGACGGTCGTCGCCGACAGCCCCGCCGCGAATCTCAAGACCGTCACGCTGACCGTCGCGTGGACCGATCGCCAGGGAAGCCACACGATCTCCAACAAGACGATCCGGGCACAGTAGCGATGGACAGACGCGGCTTCACGCTGATCGAGATGCTGGTCGCCATGGTGATCGTGGGAATCATGGGGATCGCCCTGGTCGGGTTCCTCAGAGCCCAGCATCAGACGGTCGTGCGCCAGAACACGGGCGTCCTGGCGACGCAGAACGCGCGCGCGGCGGTGGACATGCTCGCGCGGGAGCTTCGCAACGCGGGGTACAGCCCGCGGGGGACGGTGAGCGGGGCCCACCTGACGACGATCGACGGCGACAGCGTGGGGTGGACCTCGGACATGAACGCCGACGGCGACACGCTGGATTCGAGCACCGGAAAGTGGGACGAGCGGGTCGCGTACTACGTGCAGGGCTCCAGCCTGATGCGCGCCGCATCCGGCGGGACGGGAGCGCCTGTTACCGACAACGTGGATTCGCTCCGCTTCGCGTTCTTCGACGGCGCGGGGGCGGCGACTGCCGATCCGGCGGTCGTGGAGCAGATCCGGATCCGACTCTACTACTCGACCCCCGAAGGAGTGCAGAACGGCCTGATCGAATCGCAAGTCGCGGTGCGGAACAACATCTACGCCAACTGAGGTGCCATGATCGACGGTAGCGAGTCAACTCGATTCACCCCCCCACGAGATCGGCGCGGCTTCGCGCTGATCGCCGTGCTGATCGTGATGGTCGTTCTGGGGCTGATAGGGAGCGCCGCGCTCTCGCTGACCGCGGGAGACCAGAAAGTCACGCGGCTCTTCGCCGATGCGAATCAGGCCGATGCCGCCGCGACCGCGGGACTGGAGCACGCGATCGCGGTGTACCAGACGAACGGTACGTTTCCGCTCAGCGGAACGATCAACGGATACGCGTACACGGTTACGCTCAGGCGGGACAGCTTCAATTTCGACGGAGTGGGAGGCGCAGGGCCGGTCCACCTCGCTTCCAACGGGACGCTCAACGATTCCGGCAACGGGAACCCCGTCGTGATCCTGACCTCCACGGCGACGAAGGGGTCCTACAAGGCCGTCCAGACCATGCGCGTCGCCAAGGGTACGCTTTCGGTCGACATCGATGCCGCGCTGACCGCCAACGCCAGCATCACCCTGACCGGAAACATCTCGGTCGACGGGCGCAATCACACGCTGGGTGGCTCCTTGATCGACGGAACGAACACGGCGAACACGGGCGCATGCGCCGAGAACAAGCCGGCCGTCGTTCTGACGGACAGCCTCGACTTCGTGAGCGCCGGTGGGTCGTCCGACCTGTACTGCAACCCGGTCTACAACGTCGGTAACCCCCCCTGCGTGGCGAAGCGGCCGAACATCGTGTACGTGTCGCCCGAAGACGTGCTCGGCCTACATCCGGGCGATCTGGATGCCCTCATCGTGGAGGGAGACGACTACGTCGCGCCGGACACGATCGGCGGCCTGGTCTACGTGGACGGCGACTACGGCTCGGGGGCCGCGGGCGGGAACAACGTGAGCGGCACGGGCATCCTGATCGTGCACAACCCGCTCTACAATCCGCGGGAGCACGATCCCCTCGACCCGAGCTACAATGCGGCCAAGGCCTCGAATCCGGCCGTCTACGGCCCCCGGAATCTCGGGAACATCAACGGAGGGACCTTCCGCGGGCTGATCATCGCGGACAAGATCGACAAGATCAACGGAAACATCGGCATCTTCGGGGCGGTCGTCTCGCTTTCCGAGATCGACGTCACGAAAGTCGGGGCGGGTACCGCGGACATCAAGTACTCCTGCGCCGCTCTGCAGGCGGCCGGCGGCAGCTTCCCGGTACCCCCCACTCGCCTGAGCTGGGCCGCCGACTGAGCCCCGGCCGGCCGTACGGCCGCGGCTCGTCGCGGCGTCGCGGGCGGCGCGCACCCAGACCCTGACGCGGGCAGGCTCGACCGTCCGGCCCGCCGCGTCGAGCCGCGCCGCCAGCGCCTCGGCGTCCGCCCCCGCCAGGTCCGCTACGCGCCGCACGCCGACGGCGTCGAGCGCGAGTGCGTCAGGCGCGCCGATCCCGCGCAGGGTGGCGAGCCGCGCGAGCTCGATCCAGCGCACCGCGGACTCGACGTCCGCTCCCGCCCCCGTGGCGACCGCGGGGGCGTCGGCGGCCGCCAGCGCCCACGGGTCGCCGATCCCCGCCCGCGCCAGTGCGGCCGCGGGGGCGCCGAGGTCGGAGACCGTCGGGACGACGCTCGCGATCGTGCGCAGGTGCATGGCGGCGATCGCGAGCGCGGAGAAGGCGGCTCCGCCGAGAACCGCGCCGGCGCGCGCCCGCCGCGGCGCGGGTCGCGCTCCGCCCTCGGGCGGCACCGCGAGTCCCGCGACGACGAGCGCCTGCCAGACCGCGAACGCCTCGAGCGCGAAGAAGGGGAAGCCGAGGAAGCCGAGGAGAGGCATCTCGAAGAGCTTGAAGCCCTCGAACCCCGGCACCGTGTAGATCCATTTGCCGCGCGCCTCGAGGTTCAGGAGCTCCCACAGCAAGCCGATCCCCAGGCCGCCCGCGAGGAGCCGCAGGATGCGGCCCGGCCGGCCGCGCTCGAGGTCCCCGAGGAGCGACCGCGACGGGTCGCGGGCCCGCACCCACGGATCCACGCAAAGGACGACCCCGCCCCAGACGAGGGGAAAGAAGGCGCGCGGCCATGCGAGCGGGAGGGCGAGCATCGCGAGACCGATTCCGGGCAGAATCCGCGCGAACGCGGGCGCGACGCGGAGCCGGCCCGTCGCGATTCCCCGCGAGACGCCGAGCGCGTCCAGCAGGCGCTCGGAGACCAGGACGGCCGGAAGCACGGTCGCGAACGAGAGCGCGATCCCCACCCACCGCGCGAGCGGGTTCCGCGGCAGGAACACGTAGTACCAGTTCTCGAGGCGCAGGTTCAGGAGCTCGAAGACGAGCCAGAAGGGAAGCGACCAGGCGAGCGCCGACGCGACGAAGGCGGGGCGGCCGAGGAGGAACGGACGGCCTTCGCGGATGGCGATCGCGGCGTCGGTGAGCGCGAGAACCGGGTACCACGCGAGCGGGTAGAACCACGTGGCGAAAGGCTCGATGCCCCCGCGCACACCGGCCGCGGACCATCCGAGGACGGCGAGCGCGACCGCGGCGAGCGCGATCGCCGGTCTACGTCCCGCGGAACGGGCCTCTCCTTCCGTCCCCAGCTCTAGTCCCCGATGATCTTGACCAGGACGCGCTTGTCCCGGCGGCCGTCGAACTCCCCGTAGAAGATCTGCTCCCAGGGGCCGAAATCGAGCCGGCCCTTCGTGATCGCGACCACGACCTCGCGCCCCATGACCATCCGCTTGAGGTGCGCGTCGGCGTTGTCCTCGCCGGTCCGGTTGTGCTCGTAGCGATCGGGGCCCGGGTCGAACGGGGCGAGGTCCTCGAGCCAACGGCGGTAGTCCGCGTGGAGCCCGGGCTCGTCGTCGTTGATGAAGACGCTCGCGGTGATGTGCATGGCGTTCACCAGGCAGAGTCCCTCGCGGACGCCGCTCTCGGCGACGGCCGCCTCGACGTCGGAGGTGATGTTGACGAAGCCCATGCGCTCGGGGACGTGGAACGTGAGATGGGTCGTGTGCGATTTCATGCGGCGATGGTAACGCCGCTACCAGGTCGCGTCGATGAGCTTCCCCGTGCGCGCCTCGAAGCGGAAGCGAAGGGCGAACGGAGACCATGTTTCGGCGGTGGGGATGCGGGTGCGTCCGAAGCGCAGGTCGCGGAGCGTGACCGTCACCTCGTCACCGCGGCGCTCGGTGGACGCGACCGGAACCCGCGCCCACCACACGTACGCCTGCCCCGTTCGCGTCGCGATCGCCGCCGTCACCCATGGGTCGTCGAAGCCGCGCGGGAGGCGTCCGAGGGCGGCCGTCCTCGCGGGGACGCCGCGCAGCCGGTACACGGAAACCCGGGGCTCGGGAGCGGTCGGGGGAGCGATCGCCACGCCGGTCCAGCGGAGGGGAGCGCCAGGGAGCGGAAACGCGAACGCCTCGGAGATCGCGCGCCCGGCCCCTCGCTCGGCGCCGACCACGCGACCGACGGCGGACCTGTGAGCCATCCCGGCGGCGGCTCCGTAGGCGAGCAGCGCGAGCAGTGAGCCGACGACCGCGCGACGCGCGAGCGCGGGCCGCCACCGCGCGACGAGGAGCGCCGCGACCGGCAGCCCCCACGTGACGAAGTCGACGATGAACAGCCAGTCGAGCGCGTATCGCCGGGCGGAGAACGGGTAGAGGAGCATCGTCCCCCACGCGGTCACGACGTCGTACAGGAGATGGAGCGCGACGCCGCTCGCGGACAGGAGCGCGAACCAGCCGAACCGTGTCCTTCCGCCGTAGCCCCACCAGAGCCCGCCGGCGAGCGCGGCGGGCAGGACCGCGAGGCCGACGAGCGAATGCGTCAGCCCGCGATGGAAGAGGAGGTAGGCGGCGTCCGAGCGCGCCTGGAGCACGATGTCGATGTCCGGAAGGTTGCTGGCGAGGACGAGAGCGAGCGTGGTGCCGGGGGGCCGGGGGCGTCCGGCGGCGCGCGACAGCGCCCATCCGGCGAGCGAGTGGCTGACGTTGTCCACGGGTGCCGTCCGGGATCGACTAGCGCGTGACCGGCAGCCCGGCGCTCCTCCAGGCCGCCATCCCGCCGGGGACGTTCCGCACGTTGTCGAAGCCGGCGCGCTTCAGCGCGCTGGCGACCGCGGTCGAGCGGTATCCGCTGCCGCAGATCACGGCGAGCGGCCGGCCGTTCCGAGGCAGCTCGCCCAGGCGTTCGCCGACGAGTCCGCCGTGGACGTGGAGGGCTCCGTCGATGTGACCCGCGCTCCACTCCCCGTCCGCCCGGACGTCGAGCACGTCCACGGAGCGGCCGTTTTCGAGCGCGGCCGCGAGCTCCGGGATCGACATCTGCGGCAGCGTGTCGATCGGCAGGCCCTGCCGGCGCCATGCGCCCATCCCGCCCGCGAGCCACCCGCGGACGTCGTCGAGCCCGACCCGGACGAGCGCGCGGACCGCCGGCTCCACGTCGGCCTCGCTTTCGGCCACGAGGAGGATCGGGGTCTCGTACGGCACGATCCAGGCGGCCCACGTCGAGAGGCTCCCGCTCACGCCGATCCCCAGGGCGCCCGGGAGATGCCCCCCGCCGAAGGCGAGCTGGTCGCGCAGGTCGACGACGACGCCCGAGCGCGCGAGCGCGGCGAACTCGGACAACGGGAGCGGGACGAGGCCGGGAAGGCCGCCCAGGGTCGGCGGGCCGGCCGAATTCAGATCCTTCATCCGCCGGTAGTACGGCGGGAACGGGGGCGCGGACCCGAGGATCTTCTCGACGAAGGCCGTCTCGGAGAGCTCCGGATCGAGATACGGGTTGGCCACGCGCTCGAAGCCGAGGGTCGAAAGGGGACGCGCGCTCATGCCCGCGCCGCACATCGATCCGGCGCCGTGCCCGGGATGGACCTCGAGACCATCGGGCAAACCGGCCAGAGCGTCGCGCACGCTCGCGAAGAGCCTGTGCGCCAGATCCCGCTTTGCCTCCTCGCCGAGAAGATCGGGGCGGCCCAGCGAGCCGATGAACAGGAAGTCGCCCGAGAGGAGGATCTCGGGCACGATGGACGAGCGATGCGTGTCGAAGATCAGGAACGCGAGGTGCTCGGGCGTGTGACCGGGCGTGTGCAGGGCCCGGATCCGCACCGAGCCGATCTCGATCTCGTCACCGTCGGAGATCTCCTCGTGGGCGAACGCGACATCGTATTTCTGGCCCGCGTCATAGGCCGAGAGACACAGCCGCGCGCCCGCCCGGTCGGCGAGCTCGCGCGCGCCGCTCGCGAAATCCGCGTGGATGTGGGTCTCGAGAACGTGGGTTATCGCGACGCCTTCACGTTCGGCGAAGTCCATGTACACATCGATGTCGCGGCGTGGGTCGACGATCGCGATCGAGCCCGCCGCCGGGCACCCGACGGCGTAGCTGAACTGGGACAGGCCTGAATCCTCGAACCGTTCGAACAGCATCGCTCCCCCCGTGGGCTGGTTCCGGGAATCCGACTCCGAATCTAGCCCGCGGGGGGGCGGAGCGCCTCAGCCGATGCGGGGCGTGTCGCTCGCCTCGACGGAAACCGCGGAAACCACGAGCGCGTCGATGTAGGCCTGCATGTGGGCCTGGCTCGGCATCGCCCGGCCGAGGAACGTCCCGATCAGGGCGAAGTACGCGAGGGCCACCAGGAATCCTGCAAGAGCGGTACGCATGGTCTTGCTCCTTTCGTATGGGAAATCCTCTTGTCGGCCTTGCATACGATGGGACCGTCGAAACGGTTTCAGGGTTGCAAGCCGGAGAGAGATTTCCCGGGTCGTCCCTCTTATCAAACAGGACGACGCCGCGAAAGGTTCGTTCAAAGTCGATCCGCGTCGGCGGCTAGGAGGTCACGAACTCCCGAATCGGGGGGCCGAAGGCGTCCGGGTGGAGGAGGAAGGAATCGTGCCCGGTCTCGATGTCGAGCACGAGGAGCTCGGCGGGGCGGCCCGCTTGAACGAAGGCGTCGGCCAGCTCGTCGATCTCGAATAGCGGGATCAGGACGTCGGTCGTGACCGCGATCAGGAGCGTGCGCGCGCGGATCCGACCCACGCCCTCGACGAGCCCGCCCCTCCCCCGACCCAGGTCGTGGAGGTCCATGGCCCGGGACAGGTACAGGTAGGAGTTCGCGTCGTAGGTACGGGGATACTTCTCGCCCTGGTGCTGGAGGTAGGACTCGATCTCGAAGCGACCCGCGAAATCGAATGGATCGCCATCCCGCCAGGCGCGGCCGAAGCGTCTGGTCCATTCGATGTCGGAGCGATACGTGATCGTCCCGATCTCGCGCGCGAGCGAGAGCCCCTCGGCCGGCTGCCCGTGCGCGTAGTAGCGGCCGCCGCGCCAGGCCGGATCGAGCATGACCGCGCGACGCTGCACGTGCCGGAGCGCGATCGCGAAGGGATGCGTCATCCCCGATGCGCTGATCGCGATCAAGCGTTCCACGTCGTCCGAGAACAGCGCCGCGTACTCGAGCGCGAGCATGCCTCCCAGCGAGGATCCGACGACGGTGTGGACGCGATCCACCCCGAGGTGCGCGAGCAACTCGTGCTGGAGCCGCATCATGTCGCGCAGAGTGACGATGGGGAAGTCGATCGCGTACGGCTGTCCGGACGCGGGGTCGATCGAGGAAGGCCCGGTCGTGCCGTGGCATCCGCCCAGCACGTTGCAGCAGACGACGAACCAGCGATCGGTGTCGATCGGCTTGCCAGGTCCGACCATGTCCTCCCACCAGCCGGGCGAATCGGACGGGTCGTGCCGGGCGGCATGGGCGCTGGGAGAAAGGCCGGTGGTCAGGAGCAGGGCGTTGTCGCCGCGGAACTCACCCCAGGTCTCGTAGGCGGTGACGGGGTGCTCGATCGAGCGACCCGATTCGAGCTCGAAGGTCGCGGGGAACGTCCACGTCCGGCGGTGGGGCTCCTGCATGGCGGAGCAACCTAGCGGGCACGCCCGATCAGGTCATCCAGCGCCTGGAGGTGTGCGGAGAGAGCCGCGCGCCCGGCGGCGGCGAGCGCGTACCACGTCACCGGCTTGCGGTCGACGAACTCCTTCTCGACCGTGAGGTATCCTGCCTCCTCCATGCGCCGGAGGTGGGCGCCGAGGCTGCCGTCAAGCGTGCGGCGTTTGCCCGCGTCCCGATCGCTCCCTAAGGTGACCCCCGATGCAACCCTTCCGCCTCGCCCTGGCCCAGGTCGACGTCGTCGTGGGCGACGTCCGCGGGAACCTGGAGCGGATCCGGTCGGCGCTCGCCGCGCTGGAACCGCTCGCCCCGGATCTGGTCGCGTTCCCGGAGCTCGCCATTTCGGGCTACCCCCCCGAGGACCTCCTCCTCAAGCCGTCTTTCCTCGACGAATCCCGCGCCGCTCTCGAGGCCCTGGCGGCCGATTCCGGCGAGGCCGTCGTCGTGGTCGGATTTCCCGAGCGGCGATCCGACGTCTTCAATGCCGCGGCCGTCCTGCGTCGCGGGTCCGTCCAGCACGTCTACCACAAGCGCTACCTGCCGAACTACGGCGTCTTCGACGAGAACCGCTACTTCCGGCGCGGCGGCGCGATTCCGGTCTACCGGCTGGGCGACGTCACGCTGGCGGTCAACATCTGTGAGGACATCTGGTATCCCGGCGAGCCGCTCACCGCCCAGGCGCGGATCGGCGACGCGCAGCTCGCCATCAACCTGTCGGCTTCGCCGTATCACGCCGGCAAGGGTCACGATCGCGAGCGGATGATCGCCACGCGCGCCGAAGACAACGCGATCGTCGTCGCGTACTGCAACCTGGTGGGCGGCCAGGACGAGCTCGTGTTCGATGGCCAATCCCTGGTCGTCGACGAGGACGGAGTGCTGATCGCGCGCGGCGCGGCGTTCGAAGAGGACCTGATCGTCGTCGACCTGCCGCTCGAGCGGGTGTTCGACGAGCGGCTCCACGACCCGCGCCGCCGCAAGGCCGACGAGGCCGTCCTCACGGCCGGGATTTCCGTCGATCGCGTGGACCTGGGGGAACGGCGCGCCGACGTGGGCCCTCCGTTACCCGCGCGGGCGTTGCCCGAGGTCGCATCGCGGACGGCCGAGATCCTGTCCGCGCTCACGCTCGGGCTCGGCGATTACTTCCGGAAGAACGGCTTCCGCGAGGCGTGCATCGGGATCTCGGGCGGCATCGACTCGGCGGTGACCGCGGCGATCGCGGTCCGCGCGCTCGGCCCCGAGCGCGTGCACGGGCTCTACCTCCCCTCGCCGTTCTCGTCGGACACGAGCCGCCGCGGAGCGCGCGCGGTCTGCGACAACCTGGGGATCTCCTTCCGCGAGCTCTCGATCTCGCCGATCCTCGACGCCTATCTCGCGGCGCTGGAGCCGTCGTTCCCCGGACTGCCCCGCGACACGACCGAGGAGAACCTGCAGGCGCGGATCCGCGGCAACCTGCTCATGGCGTTCTCGAACAAGCTCGGCTGGCTCGTCCTCGCGCCCGGCAACAAGAGCGAGATGTCGGTCGGATATGCGACCCTGTACGGCGACATGGTCGGGGGCTTCGCGATCCTCAAGGACCTGCTCAAGACCCGTGTCTACGAGGTCGCCGAGGAGATCAATCGGCAGGCGGGCCGCGAGGTCATCCCGCGGGAGACGATCGAGCGCGCGCCGACGGCGGAGCTCAAGCCCGATCAGAAGGACAGCGACACGCTTCCGCCGTACGACGTGCTCGACCCGATCCTCGAGGCGTACGTGGAACGCGACATGGCGGCGGGCGACATCGCGTCGCTGGGCTTCCCCGAGGATACGGTGCGCTGGGTGGTGGAGGCGGTGGACCGGAGCGAGTACAAGCGGCGTCAGGCGCCGCCGGGTCTCAAGATCACGACGCGCGCGTTCGGCAAGGACCGGCGGATGCCGATCACGAACCGCTTCCGCGGCTAGCGCGCTACTCGCGCACGGGGCCCATCGCCGGCATCCTCCGCCGATGGCCGGGAAGGAGCCTGAGCAGATGCCGCCGGTAGATCACGCCGCATACGAACGCCATGGCCAGATACGTGTAGGCGACCGGCATCCGCCAGTGAGGAACCATGAGCTGGAGGGCGAACGGCGCGAAGAGGAGCAGGGCCTGCCACCAGCTCAGCTCGCGATCGGAGAGCATGACCACGGCGAACAGGGATTGCGCGGCGGTCAGAAAGATCTCGTGCCGCTGCTGGAGGTCGAGGACGAGAGGCGCCACGCGGCCCGCGGAGATCGAGTATACGAGGGAAATCGTTCCGATGAGGAGCGTCCACTGGTTGACGATGGACGAAATCAGAGCCGACATCGCCATCGTGGCGTGGCGTCGCATCGTCCACATCGCCGCGATGATGAACTCGGGCGCCTCCGAGGCCAGCGGCGCGACCCACTGAACGAGCAGGAACTCGTCGATGTGGAAATGATGCCCGGTATCGATGAGCGACTCGGCGAAGGGCTCCGCCGCGAGAAATATGATGACTCCCGCGAAGAGGAACATCACGACGTTGGTGACGATTCGCCAGGCGCGAGGAAGGAGGCTGACGAGCTTGGCGGGCCCGACCAGCTCGGGTTCCTCCGTGCTCATCCTTCCCGTGCGGATCAGATACCACGCGAAGATCGAAACGAGGATGACGGTGTCGAGCCACCAGAATTTCCCGACGATTGCGATGACGAACGCGTACAGCGGCGCGATGACGAGGAACTGCACGGCCACCATGTCCCCATCCCCGAGATGAATGGAGGGCTGGCGCCAGCGCAGCCAGAAGAGCCACACGATGACCGGCCAGCCGAGGCCCACCAGGAGCCGGTTCGCGCCCGTCATGTTGGCCGCCGCGTAGTTGCCGTAGATCGGGTCCTCGGCGGCGCGCCAGGCGAAGTAGAGGTCCACCGCGTACTCGGGCAGGATGGCGATGAGCGCGAGGAGCGCGAGGGCGAGCGCCTGGCTCATCTCCATCTGCGCGACCTCCGCGGCCCACGACAGGAGGAACGAGGCGCCGAGGATCCCGCAGCCGAAGAGGAGCGCCTCGGCCGGCGGGCTGGCCTCGAGGCCCCTGAGCTTGAAGACCAGGCTGGGGGCCGTCATGAGCAGCGCGGCCGTCAGCCAGACGAATCGTCCGGCTCCTCTCATTCCTCGCCAGCCTCCAGGGGCGTTCCCTCGATGATCGCGCCCTCGCGGGCCCACCACTCCAGCAGCGTCCCTGCGAGAGCCTCGGGAGCATCGAGGTGCGGCCAGCGCGCGGTCCCGGGCACGACCTCCTGGGCCAGGTCCGGGCGCACCGCGTGATACGCTTCGGGCGCGACCGCGCTCTCCCGCGCCTCGGCCCCCCAGATGACGAGCGCGGGCGCGCCGAGGCGCGACAGCGAGGCGCGCGGGTCCCAGGTCAAGTCCCCAGCCCACAACGACCACAGCGGCCAGCGCGCGTCGCGCTGGGACGCATAGCGGTGGAGGCGATCCGCGCGCTCCTCGATGTCGACCGGCTCGACCGCGAGATCCCGCTCGAGCAACCGCCGGCGGCGCCGGCCGCTGGCGCGCCACAGGTGATAGGCGTCCCCGAGCGGCGAGCGCAGCAGTTGGTAGGCGAAGGGGCGCCACGACGAGGTTTCGATGATCGGCGTGCCCGTTGGCTCGGGCGGCGCGATCAGGACGACGCCGGCGACCAACCGGCCCAGGCCGAGCGCCGCTTCGGTCACGTAGGCCGCAGAGAGCCCGCTTCCGACCAGGAGCGTCGGCGCGTCGATCTCGTGGCGGACGAACTCGACGATCGCGTCGAAGAACAGATCCGGCCCGTACCGCAGTCGGGGGCGGCCCGATCGACCGAAGCCCGGAAGATCGAGGCTGTAGCAGTCGAGCTCCGCGCAGATGCGCTCGACGAGCGGAGCCATCTCCTCGCCGGATGCGCCCGCGTAGAGATCGTGGACGAGGAGTGCGGGAGGCCCGGATCCCGCGCGCGCGTAGAACAGATCGGCGTGCCGCCACGCGTGACGGCCGGATCCGGGAGCGGGCGGCGGAAGCTCCGGCGGCTCGGCCCGGCGCACGCGGGCGCTCGCCGCCGCAAGCGCCGCCGTCGCGGCCACGGCGCCGCCGATGAGCTTCTTGGGCAGACCCATGGGGACCGTAAGCCTAGAGATCGCCTGTCCGCGCGGCAACCCGCGAACGCCGGACGTCAGCCGCTCTTGAAGGCGTGGATCGCGACCGAACGCGTGTGACGTCCGTCGAGGAACACCTCGAAGGCGTACGTGCCCGGGCGCGGCAGCTGGAGGTTGTTGATGTCCATGATCGTCTGCGCGGTCATGGGGCGACCCGGCTCCGCTCCCTGCAGCGAGAGCTGACCGCCGATGTCGAACATCTGCTGTCCGTCCTCGTCGACGAGCTTGATCTGGAGCGGATAGGTGCCCTCCTCCCCGATGCGCGCTTCGACGCGAAGGACGAGCGCGAGATGCGGGTGGGTGCAGGGAAACTCGGCGGCGTGGATCGAGTTGAAGATCCCCAGGAGGTTGAGCTTGCCCTCCCGGCTCACGTTCGCCGCGTCGCAGCAGACGGCCAGGGTCACGTCCATGGGCGCCAACGCTATCGCCGCGTCGATGGGGCCACAAGGACGCGGCCGAAGGCGGCGCCGCGCTCAGCCCGCCAGGATGTCCAGGTACCGGGTGCCGGGCGAGTCCGTGAGCGGGGGGTTGTAGCGGCGCACGAACAGCCGTTCGGCGAGTCGCGCCTGCTCGAGGGGCAGGTCGGCGACCCAGTGGATCACGCGGGCGCTCATGCGCTGGAGCTCCTCGGCTTCGAGCAGCTCGAGAAGCCGGGCGCGGAGGTCGGTCGCGCTCCCGACCATGAGCACGCGGTCGGGCATGAGGCCGGCGCCGGCCCCGACCAGGAACACGCCGGGCGAGCGCGGCACGTTGAGGCGGATCGAGATCCGGCTCCAGCGCGTTCGCTTGAGGTCTTCCTTCATACGAGTGTGGACTCCAGTCGGCCCCTCCGTGCGGGAGAACGGGAGATCGTCGACCGCGGGCCCGGCGATCGGCAGGCGCGCGGGATTGCGCGACGCCCTCGACGGCCGCAGCGCTGCGGCTCGATGCGAGGCGTCCGGATTCGAGCGAGGCCGAACCGATCGACTGACGTGCGCTCGACCCCGCTCTGGCGAGGCGGCCCCATCCGCGCGCCCCGCCGTCGTTCGTGACCTTCAGCCCCTCCGGTCGTCGGGGCTCAGGATCGCTCCCAGGAGCTGAAGGATCGCTTCGTCCTGCTTGAGCTCGCGGATCATGGAAGCGGGGCTCGGGGGTCCGTCGTACACTCCCGGCACCTGATGCCATTTCTCCTCGGCGGCCTGGCGGTGGCGTTCGCAGAGCGCGACGAGATTGCTCGTGTCGTCGCGACCGCCGCAGCTGAGCGGCACCACCGTCAGCACGTCGATCTCCTCGCCCGGCGAACGTTTTCCGCACACCTCGCAGGCGAGTTCCCCCGCCACCGAGAGCACCGCACGGTAGAGCGCCCGGTCCAGCATCATCGCGTCACCGCGCGACGAGAGGACTCCGAGACGCACTCGTTCGTGCGCCGCGGGAGGAAACGAGGAGCGCGACGCCGCGGACGGGCGATCCTCATCGATCTCAGCATTTGGACCAGCCGCAGTGCTTGCACAAGAGACACCCGTTCTCGTTCGCCACCGGGCTCCCGCAGTCCGGGCACGACGACATCGGGCGCGCGGCCATCGCGCCGGGCCCGTCGAACTCCCCGCTCCGCTGGGCCGCACGGACGACGACGTCCGCCGTCGCGGCGCCGCCCTCCGAGGCGCGGCCGTTCGATTCCGGCGCGCCCGCCTCGAAGTCGCCGCGCCGCTCGAGGTAGCGCTCGACGGCCCGGCCGATCGCGTCGGGCGCGGACAGGATGAGCTCGCCGTTGTCCCACACGGGGTTCGGGCCCGAGATCCCCTTGAGCTGGTCGACGATCGCGCGCGGGTCGAGCCCGGAGCGCAGCGCGAGCGAGATCAGCCGGCACATCGCCTCCGACTGCGCCGCCGCCGCCCCGCCGGCCTTGCCGAGGGAGGCGAACACCTCGCACATGCCGGCCTCGTCCTCGTTGATCGTGATGAACAGGCTGCCGTCGCCGGTCCGGATGCGCTCGGTGACGCCGCGCGTAATCGAGGGCCGGGCCCGAGGCTTGAGGCGGCGGGGGCGGGCGCCGTTTCCGTTGACCGCGGAGGCGTCGGGCGGTCCCGAGCCATTCGCGACCGCGGCCACGCCTTCCAAGGCGTCGCCCTCGACACCGGCGGTCTTCGCGCCCTTCTCGCCATCGGTCACGAGGATCCCCTCGCGGCTCCCCTCGCGGTACACCGTGATCCCCTTGAGTCCCGCCTGATAGGCGGTGACGTAGATGTCGGCCACGGTCTCGACCGAGACGTCGGCGGGCAGATTGACCGTCGACGAGATCGAGGAGTCGATCCAGCGCTGGATCACGCCCTGCATCCGGACGCGGAAGTAGGGATCGATGTCGTGGGCCGTCACGACGTACGGGGGAAGCTCCTGGTCGTCTCCCCACAGCTCCCGGATGAGCGGATGGTAGACCTTGTACTCCGTGAACGATTCGCCGTCGTCCTGCTTGACCCGCCGCTTGTAGCTCGTGCAGAAGATCGGCTCGACCCCGCTCGAGCTCTGCGCCACGATCGAGCCCGTCCCGACGGGGGGGACCGTGAGCACGGTCGAGTTCCGCATGCCGAACTGCTTGATCTGCTCGCGCAGATCCTCGGGCAGGGCCTGGATGAACTTCGACTGCGACACGCCGTCCCAGGAGAAGAGGGGATACGAGCCTTTCTCGCGGGCCAGGTCGATCGACGTCTGATAGGCGGCGCGACAGATCGTCTCCATCATCCGGTCGACGACGGCCAGCGCCTCGTCGGTGTCGTACCTGATGCCCATCCGCGCGAGCGCGTCCGCGAGGCCCGTGATGCCGAGGCCGATCCGGCGGTCGGACGCGACCGCGGCCTTGATCTTCTCGAGCGCGTGCGCGTCCATGTTGTAGTCGATGACGTCGTCGAGGAAGCGGGTCGCCGTCCGCGCGACCTCGGCCAGCTCGTCGTAGTCGAAGACGCCTTCCCCGTCCACGAACTTCGACAGGTTGATCGAGCCCAGGTTGCACGCCGTGTAGGCGGCGAGCGGCTGTTCCGCGCACGGATTCGTCGATACCAGCGGGTTTCCGTACTCGACGTTGTGGTACTCGCGCATCGTGTCCCAGAAGATGATCCCCGGCTCCGCGGAGGCGTGCGCGTTCTCGATGATCTTCCGCCACAGCTCGCGCGCGCGCACGGTCTTGAATGCCTGGCCGCCCCAGCGCAGATCGAAGTCCGTGTCGTCGATCACCGCGCGCATGAACTCGTGCGTGATCAGGCACGAGATGTTCGCGTACTGCACCTTGCGGCGGCTCTTGTCGTTCTTGATCGTGATGAAGTCCTCGATGTCCGGGTGGTCGACGCGCATCGTGAGCATGAGCGCGCCCCGGCGACCAGCCTGGCTGACCGTGTTGGTCGATTCGGACAGGAGGTTCATGAACGAGGTCGAGCCGGGCGACCCGGCGACGGTCGCGTTCACCGCGGCCCCCTTGGGCCGCAGGATCGAGAGGTCGGTGCCGACGCCGCCCCCGGTCCGGTAGACCATCGCGCTCTCGGCGAGACAGCCGTAGATCCCCTCGAGGCTGTCCTCGGTGATCGGGATCACGTAGCAGTTCGACAGCGTGGGCTTGCGCCGCGCGTCGGCGCGCCCCGCGCCGTGCATGACGCGGCCGCCGGGCACGAACTTGAAATCGAACAGGATCCCGAAGAACTCCTCGTACCAGTAGTCGGAGTCCTCCTCCACGCTGGCCAGGGCCCGCGCGACCCGCTCCCACAGGTCGAGCGGTCCCACCTCGCCCGGGGCGAGGTACTTGTTCCTGAGCACGTCGGCGGCCAGGGTCTCGGGGTAGTACGTCTCGGTGCGACGGGCCCGGTCCAGGATCCCGGCGGCGTCGGGCTCGGGGAGGAACGACAGATAGCGGGCGTGCGGGGCGTCGGACATTGCGGGACCCGTTTCTTCCTGCCAAGCAGCGGCCTGGCGGCCTGGAGTCTGATGTTTCGGTCGCGACGGAAGGGGGCACGGACGCCCGCGGATGGGGCCGTCGCGAACGCGCTTTCGCTGATGATCGTGTTGCGGGACGAGGCAACGACGAGTGTATCAGAGCCCGAAACCGATGTCAAGAAAAATGCACGATATACGGTAGGTTCGGTCGAAATTTCCACAATATGTGGTGGATAACCGGTGGAGAACGCGTGCGCGGGCTGGGGGCGGGATGTGGACATCCGCGCACCTCGGCGATACCCTATAGCGCATGGCCGGGGTAGTACCGGCGAGGCTTCTTTTACGTGATTCGATGGAGGATTCGATGGCGGAAGTCGCCGACTTGAAGGACCAGGACACGATCATCGAGGCGACCCCGGCGGCCACCTCGAAGATCCGCGAGCTCAGGGATCGCGAGGGACTCCAGGACAGGGGCCTGCGGGTCCGCGTCGTCGGCGGCGGATGTCACGGGTTCTCGTACGCGCTCGGCTTCGACGAGCGGAAGGACGGGGACACGATCCAGCAGATCGACGGCGTCGACTTCCTCGTCGACAAGTTCAGCGCCCCGTACCTGATGGGCGCGAGGGTCGATTTCGTCGACGGCCTGAACGGCGCCGGCTTCAAGATCGGCAACCCGAACGCCAAGTCGACCTGCGGCTGCGGCGAGTCGTTCACCGCCTGAGCGAACGCCGGCGAGACAATCGACGCTCCCTTCCGGTCCCGCGGGAGGGAGCGTTTTCTTTATGCGCGAATCGCGACCCCTGAGCCCTCGGGCGCGACGCGCGGCGGCGATCGCCGCCGTCGTGCTGATCGCCGCGCTGGTGGTCTGGATCGTCACGCTTCCGGTGCGCCAGACCCGCTTCCAGGTCGTCGAGCACCGTCTGGAGACCTCGGGGGAGGGGGCGGCGGTGCGAGGCCGGCTGCGGAATCGGGGGGCCGACGCGCACGCGGTGCTGCTCGAAGCCTACCTGTACGACGGCCGGAACCGCTGGCTCGGGACCGCGTCCGGAACGCTGGCGGAGGTGCCGGGCGACTCCACCGTGCCGTTCTCGATTCCGATCGAGCCGGCGCAGGCGCGGGCCCTCGAGCGCTATTCCCTGTACGCGGGACTCGAGCCCAATCCGTTCGCGCCGGGGATGTGAGCGGTTCAGGCGCTCCGCACCGCTTCCAGCACTTCGTCGGCGTGGCCCTGCACCTTGACCTTGGGGAACACGCGGGCGATACGGCCGTTCTCGTCGATCACGAACGTCGTGCGCTCGATCCCCATGTGGGTCCGGCCGTACATCGACTTCTCCTGCCACACGCCGTACCGCTCGCTGACGTCGGAGTCCTCGTCGGAGAGGAGGTGGAAGGTGAGCCCCTCCTTCTCGCGGAACCGGTGATGGCTCGCCACGGAGTCTTTCGACACCCCCAGGATCACGGTCCCCTCGGCCACGAAGTCGGGAAGCGATTCCTGGAACGCGCACGACTCCGCCGTGCAGCCCGAGGTCATGTCCTTCGGATAGAAGTAGAGGACGACCTTCTTCCCCGCGAGGTCGGCGAGGCGGACGTTCCTGCCCTCGGTCGAAGGCAGGTCGAAATCGGGAGCGGGGTCGCCGGAGGCGAGCTGGACCATGGGATCTCCTCGGTTCGGGTCGGTGAAGGCGCGAGGCCTCAAGGTACCGTACCTTGAGCCCGATGCACCGCTCACCGGCGAGATGGATCGGGGCCCTGGCGCTCGCGGCGATGGCCGCCGGCGCGGCGTGCTCGAAGGGGGCGCCCGCGCGGGCGGCGGCCGTGGGACGCGGGGCCGCACCCGAGGCGCTGCGCGGCACCGAGCTCGATCCGTCCTGGCCCAAGCCCGACTTCACGCTGACCGACACCGAGGGTCGTCCGTTCGATTTCCGGACCCGGACCGACGGCTTCGTAACGCTCCTCTTCTTCGGGTACACGCACTGTCCCGATGTCTGCCCGGTCCACATGGCGAACATCGCCGCCGTGCTCGCGGACCTCGACTACGCCGATCGCGCGCGCATCCGGGTCGTGTTCGTGACGACGGATCCCGAGCGCGACACGCCGGAGCGGCTGCGCGCGTGGCTGGACCGCTTCGATCCGTCCTTCGTCGGGCTGAGAGGCAGCGAGGAGGCGGTGAACGCCGTTCAAGCCGAGCTCCATCTGCCGGCCCCCGTGCGTCAGCCCGCGCGACCCGGGCCGCTCCCGGGGGCCTACGCGGTCGGGCACGCCGCGCAGGTGATCGTCTTCACCGCAGACGGCCGCGCGCGCGTCGTCTACCCGTTCGGCACCCGGCAGTCGGACTGGGCCCACGACCTGCCCCGACTCGTCGCGCGCTGAGACGTGCAGTGGTGGTGCTCCGCCCAGGGCCTCGCCTGGTCGTGGACCTGGCGGCCGTACCTCGGAGTCTGGGTCATGGTCGGGATCCTCGTCGCGGCGTACGTGCGGGCGACGCGCCGTTCCGGAGGCGTCCCTCCCGGCCGCGTCGCTTCGTTCGCCGCAGGCATGGGGTGCCTGTGGCTGGCCCTGGACTGGCCCGTTGGCGCGCTGGCCGCGGGCTACCTGGCCAGCGTCCACATGGTCCAGTTCCTGCTCGTGGCGCTGGTCGCGCCGCCGCTCCTCCTCCACTCGATTCCGGCTCCGGTCTGGGAGGGGCTCGCCGGTCGGGGCCGCCTCGTCCGGGCCCTCGAGCCGGCGACGCGCCCGCTCGTCGCGACCGTGGTTTTCAACGCGATCGTCTGGCTGACCCACTGGCCGCGCTTCGTGGACGCGCTCATGGGATCCCAGGCGGGCTCGTTCCTGATCGACATGCTGTGGATCCTGGCCGGGGTCGTCTTCTGGTGGCCGGTCGTGGCCCCGGTCCCGGCGCGGCCCCGGTTCGGCTACCCCCTCAAGGTCGCCTACCTCATCTTCGCCACGGTCGCCAACACCAGCGTGTTCATCTACCTGACGTTCACTCACCTGCCGGTCTACGCGACCTACGAGCTGGCGCCGCCGATCCCGTGGATCAGCGCGCGGGAGGACCAGCAGGTGGCCGGGCTTCTCATGAAGATGGGAGGCGGCGTCGTCCTGTGGACCGCGATCGGGGTGCAGTTCGTGCGCTGGTATCAGGCCGAGCAGGAGTGACGATGGCCGGGGACGTCGAGCGGGTCTTCCATCTCGCGATCCCGTGTCGGGACCTCGAGGAGGCCCGCGGATTCTACGTGGACGGGCTCGGCTGCCGGCTGGCGCGGAGCTACGACGACCGGATCACGCTCGAGTTCTTCGGCCACCAGGTCGTGTGCCACCTGTCCCCCGGCGACAGCGAGCCGGAGCCGCGACCGTATCCGAGGCACTTCGGCATCACGTTCCGTCGCCGGGACGAGTTCGACGCCGTGGCGCAGCTCGCCCGGGACCGGGGCCTGCGGATTCTCGCGGACCCGTCGCGCCGCTTTCCGGGACGGCCGGAGGAGCACGAGACGTTCTTCCTCGTCGACCCCTCGAACAACGTGATCGAGTTCAAGTGGTACCTCGACGCCCGCCACATGTACTGAGGGTCCTGGTCGCGACCTGCAGCACGGCCGACGACCGCAAGACGCTCGCCGCTGTCGATGCCCTGGGGAGAACGGGGCACACGGTCGCCGTGGTGAGTGATCGATTCCGCGGGGCCCCGTTCCGGTCGCCGCACTGCGCCCAGCGAGTGCGCACCCCGGATCCGGTCCGCGGATTCGCGGCCTATTGCGACGGACTGCTGGAGGCGGTTCGCGGCGCCGGGATGGACGTGCTGCTGCCGCTCGACGATTACAGCACGTTCGCCTGCGCCCGCCGCCGCGGCGACTTCGAGTCGCATGTCCGTCTGGCCGTGCCGGATCGTGCCGCCCTCGACCGGGCGCACGACAAGCGTCTCGCGCACGAGCTCGCGCGAAGCGTGGGCGTCGCGACGCCCCGCAGCCGGTTCCCCACGAGCCTGGCGGAGGCTGTGGAGGACGCCTCCGCGCTGGGATTCCCGTGCATCCTGAAGCCGGCGCGGGGAGCGGGCGGCGCCGGCGTGCGGATCGTGGAAGGTGCGGACGAGCTGCGGAGCACCTGGGCGGGGATTGCGCGCTCGACCGGATCGGGCGGAGAACGCGATCCGGTCTACGACGACCGCCGGCCCGTCCTCCAGGAGCTGGTCCCCGGGGAGGTGCACGACGTCTGCACGCTGTTCGTGGGCGGTCGCCCCCGGGTGGCGATGACGCAGCGCCGGATCCGCATGTGGCCGAGGCAGGGGGGGATCGGACTGGAGAACGAGACGACCGACGAGCCCGGCCTGCGGGAAGCCGCGATCGCCCTGCTCGCCGAGCTGGGATGGCACGGTCCCGCGTCGGTCGAGTTCAGGGTCGACGCGCGCGACGGCCGGCCGCGGCTACTGGACATCAATGGCCGGTTCTGGGGGACGCTGGGGCTCGCCATTCGCGCGGGGATCGATTTCCCCGGCCTCGCATGTCGGGTCGCGGTCGAAGGCGACGTCGACCCGGTCGACGACTACGCGATCGGAGTCCGGATGCGCTGGCCGCGGCCGCGGCGCTAGCCGGCGCCCCTTGCCCGCCCGCACCGGCACGGTGGTCGACGGTTGTATCGGTTTCCGGCCCCCGCTACCTTCGGCGTGGTGCCCGAGACGCCCAACCGCCTGATCCTCTTCGACATCGATGGGACGCTGCTGACGGCCGGGGGAGCGCCGCGGCGGGCGTTCCGCCGCGCGCTGATCGAGCACTTCGGGACCGACGGGGACGAGGCTCGGACGGACTTCAGCGGGAAGACCGATCCCCAGATCGTCTATGAGCTGATGGGCGGGGCCGGGTTCGACGACGACCGGATCGAGGCCCGGATCGCGGACCTGTTCGACCTCTACCTCGCGGGCCTCGAGCGCGAGCTGGAAGGCGAGGCCGGCCACCGCCTGCTTCCCGGCGCCGGGGAGGTCATCGAGGCGCTGGCGGGGGACCCGCGGGTCGTCCTGGGCCTCGTGACCGGCAACGTCGAGCGCGGGGCGCGGCTCAAGCTCGAGCGGTTCGACCTGTGGCGCCGGTTCGCCGTCGGCGCGTTCGGGTCGGACGACCGCGAGCGCGACCGCCTGCCGGGGATCGCGATCGAGCGCGCCCGGCGGCTGACGGGGCACCGTTTCGAAGGCCGCCGGGCGGTCGTGATCGGGGACACGCCCGCCGATGTCCGCTGCGCGCGCGCGGCCGGAGCGACGGCCGTCGCGGTCGCCAGCGGGCGCCCCACGCGCGCGGAGCTCGAGGCCGCGGGGCCCGATCTCCTGCTCGACTCGCTGGAGGATTGGCCCTTTCTCCTGGCCGAGCTCGGACTCTCGCTGGACCCCATCGCAACGTAGGTCGAACGGAGGAAGCCGTGGAATCGATCAGCATCCTGACGGTCGTCATCGTTTTCGTCCTCTTCGTGCTGCTCAGCGCGGTGAGGATCCTCAAGGAATACGAGCGCGGCGTCATCTTCAGGCTCGGTCGTCTGGTCGCCTCGAAGGGGCCGGGCCTCATCCTCCTGGTTCCGATCATCGACAAGATGCAGAAGGTGAGCCTGCGCGTGATCGTCTTCGACGTGCCGCCTCAGGACGTGATCACGAAGGACAACGTCTCGGTCAAGGTGAACGCCGTCGTCTATTTCAAGGTCTTCGATCCGAACCGCGCCATCGTCGAGGTCGAGGACTATCTCTACGCCACCAGCCAGCTGGCGCAGACAACGCTGCGCTCGGTGATCGGCGAGGCCGAGCTGGACCAGCTGCTGGCGGAGCGGGACGAGATCAACGGGCGCATCCAGGTCATCCTCGACGAGGCGACCGATTCGTGGGGGATCAAGGTCTCGCGCGTGGAGGTCAAGCACGTCGATCTGCCGCAGGAGATGCAGCGCGCGATGGCGCGCCAGGCCGAAGCCGAGCGCGAGCGCCGGGCGAAGATCATCGTGGCCGAGGGCGAGTTCCAGGCCGCCGAGCGCATCGCCGAGGCGGCGGCCATCATCGGCCGGCATCCGGAAGCTCTGCAGCTGCGTTACCTGCAGACGCTGGTCGAGATCGCGGCGGAGAACAACTCGGTCACGCTGTTCCCGATTCCCATCGACTTTCTCGACGCTTTTCGCGGGGCCCTGGGGAAGTCGGCGAGCGACAAACCCGGCCCGTGAGCCGCGACACCGCGTAACGGACGCGACAGGAGGATCCGCGCATGGAGCTTTCGGCAATCAAGGCCGACGTCGCCGGAGTCGAAACGGCCGCGCTGGTCGTCAACCTGTACCAGGGGGTCGAGCGACCGGGCGGCGCGACGGGGGCGGTGGACGCGGCGCTCGACGGCCAGATCTCGGAGCTGATCGCCGACGGCGAGATCACGGGCGCGCCGGGCGAGATCACGATCGTCCACACGCGGGGCAGGATCCCGGCGCGGCGCGTGGTCGTGGTGGGTCTCGGCCGGAAGAAGGAATGCGACCTCGAGACCCTGAGGAAGGCCACGGGCAGCGTCACCCAGCGGCTCCTGCGGCACCGGATCACGCGGTTCCACACGATCCTCCACGGCGGCGGCGACCTCGAGGCGACGGGCGTCTCGACCAAGGACCTGGCGCAGGCGATCGCGGAGGCCACGATCCTCGCGGGGTATCGCTACGATCGCTGGAAGACGGTCGAGCCCGAGGAGGAGCCCGGCGAGCCCCGCGACCGCGAGAAGGAGCGGCTGCAGGCGGTCACGGTGGTCGAGTCCGACGGACGCAAGCTGGCCGGGATCCGGGCCGGTCTGACGCGCGGGGGGAAGCTCGCCGACGCGGTCAACTGGACCCGGGACCTCGGCAACGGTCCGCCGAACGAGCTGTACCCCGCCGCGCTGGCGGAGCGCGCGCGCCAGCTGGCCGAGGAGCACCGTCTCGAGATCGAGATCCTGACGCGTCGCGACCTGGAAAAGCGGAAGATGGGCGGCATCCTGGGCGTCGGTCAGGGCTCGGCTCACGAGCCGCGCCTGATCATCATGCGGTATCGGGGAGGCCAGCGGTCCGCCCCGCCGAGCGTCATCGTCGGCAAGGCGATCACGTTCGACACCGGCGGAATCTCGATCAAGCCGTCGGCGAACATGGAGGAGATGAAGTTCGACAAGATGGGGGGCTGCGCCGTGCTCGGGATCATGCGCGCCGCCTCTCTGCTCAAGCTCAAGATCAACCTGGTGGGCATCGTTCCGTCGGCGGAGAACATGCCCAGCGGCACGGCCTATCGGCCGGGCGACATCCTGACGTCGTACTCGGGGAAAACGATCGAGATCATCAACACCGACGCGGAAGGACGGCTGATCCTGGCCGATGCCCTGACGTACGCCTGCGAGCTGAAGCCCAAGGAGGTCATCGACCTCGCCACCCTGACCGGCGCCTGCGTGGTCGCGCTGGGCCACTACGCGTCAGGCGCGTTCGGCGACGAGCGCATCGTCGAGCGCCTCAAGCAGATCGGCGCGGCGACCGGGGATCGCGCGTGGCCCCTTCCGGTGTATGACGAATTCGGAGACGACATGAAGTCCGAGGTGGCGGACATCAAGAACTCCGGTGGGCGCTGGGGCGGGGCCTCGACCGCGGCGGCGTTTCTCAAGTTCTTCGTGAAGCAGGGGATCGCCTGGGCCCATCTTGACATCGCGGGGACGGCATGGACGACGAAGACGCTGCCGTATCATCCTGTGGGAGCGACGGGCGCAGGCGTGCGGTTGGTCACGGAGTACCTCGACGGCCGTTGAACGTCAGATGGCGTACGGCGGCGCGGCCGGCCGGCGCCGAGCATGGAGCTGGGAGGTCGCTCACGTGGAGCTCAACGAGGCCCTGCGGGAAGAGAACCGGCGGCTCAGGAGGCTGCGACTTCTCGTGGACCTGACGCTCGCGCGGCTGTATCAGGACCCCGAGCTCTCGCTCCTCGACGCCCTGCAGCTCACCGAGCGGTGCCGGGACGCGGCGCTGACCTTGTTCCCGGGCAAGGAAACCGCCTACGAGCTCATCTACCGGCCGCGGTTCGAGCGCGTCCTGCACGCCCGCTGGCCCCACGACATGCCCGACGAGCTGGGAGAGTCGTTCGTGCTGGGGGAGCCCGGAGAGGGGTGACGTCGTGAGCTCGCTGCGACGCGGGGTTGCCTACGACCCCACCGGAGTGTTCCCGCCGACGATCAAATGGCTCCTGATCGCCAACGGCGGGGTGTTCGCGCTCGACGTCCTGCTGCGCTCGTTGGCCGGCGTGACGCTGGTCGGCGTGCTCGGCCTGACGCCGGCGTGGGTGATCGAGCGCGGCTGGGTGTGGCAGCCACTAACCTACATGTTTGTACATGGCGGGTTCTTCCACCTGCTGTTCAACATGTTCGTGCTGTGGATGTTCGGCGGAGAGATCGAGCGTCTGTGGGGATCCTCCGAATTCCTCCGCTACTACGTCCTGTGCGGGCTCGGGGCCGCGGCGCTGTCGTTCCTCGGCTTCTATCGCGACACCGTCGTCGGAGCGTCGGGAGCGGTGTTCGGCGTCCTCATCGCCTTCGGGATGCTGTTCCCGAATCGATATATCTTCCTCTGGTTCCTCGTCCCCATCAAGGCGAAGTACCTGATCGGGGGCCTGGCAGCGATCGAGATCCTGGCCGGGGTTTCGGGGAGCGGCGACGGGGTCGCGCATCTGGCCCATATCGGTGGGATGGTCGTCGGCTTCGCGTACCTGAAGTGGGGGCGCGAGGCGAGCCCGGCGACGCGCTTGATGTCGCGCTGGAGACGGCGCCACCTCGAGGTCGTCCAGGGCGGCGCCGGTCGATCGCCGCGGGTGCGGGAGGTGGAGATCGACCGCATCCTCGACAAGATCTCCGAGCACGGCCTGAGCAGCCTGACGCCCGAGGAAGAGCGAATCCTTGACGAAGCCAGCCGCCGCCGGAAGGGAGATTGAACGGCGCCCGGAGGCCTGCGAGCCGCTGGACGTCATCTTCCGTCCCCGTTCGATCGCGGTCATCGGAGCGTCCCCGCGGCGGGGCTCGATCGGTCACGAGATCCTCCACAATCTGATCGAGCACGACTTCCAGGGCGTCGTGTTCCCCGTGCACCCGACCGCGCGCGTCATCCACTCGATCAAGGCCTATCCCTCCGTCCTCGACATTCCCGACCCGCTCGACCTGGCCGTCGTCGTCGTTCCGTACCGGCACGTGCTGCAGGTCGTGGAGGAGTGCGGCCGCAAAGGCGTACGCGGTCTCGTCGTGATCACGGCCGGATTCCGCGAGGTCGGAGGCGAAGGCATCGCCCGCGAGGAGGCGCTGCTCGATCTCGTGCGCGAGTACGACATGCAGCTCGTGGGTCCCAACTGCATGGGGGTGATCAACACCGAGCCGGCGGTCTCCATGAACGCCACCTTCGCGCCCACGTTTCCGCCGCCGGGGCCGATCGGGTTCGTGACGCAGTCGGGGGCGCTGGGAGTCACGATCCTGGATCATGCCCGCGAGCTCGGCCTCGGCTTCTCGATGTTCGTGTCGGTCGGCAACAAGGCGGACGTGTCCGGCAACAAGCTGATCGACTACTGGAGCCGCGATGCCGGGACCCGCCTGATCGTGATGTACAACGAGTCGTTCGGCGACCCGCGGCGCTTCACGCGGCTCGCCCGCCGGGTGACCAGGGAGAAGCCGATCCTGGCGGTCAAGGCCGGTCGCACGCGGACCGGCGCCCGCGCGGCTTCGAGCCACACGGGCGCGCTGGCCGGAGCCGACGTGGCCGTGGACGCGCTGTTCGAGCAGTGCGGGGTCATCCGTGCGACGACGCTCGAGGAGCTCTTCGACTTCGCGATGGCGTTCTCGAACCAGCCGGTCCCGCGCGGCGACCGCGTGGCGATCATCACCAACGCCGGCGGCCCCGGCATCCTGACCGCGGACGCGTGCGAGTCGCTGGGGCTCGAGATCGCCCCGCTCGCCGAGGAGACCCGCTCCCGGCTCCGCGCCGAGGTGGCGGAGGAGGCGAGCGTCCAGAATCCGGTGGACCTGATCGCGAGCGCCGACGCGGCGATCTACCGGGTGGCGCTCGACATCGTGCTCCAGGACCCGAACGTCGACGCGGCGATCGCGATCTTCGTGCCCCCGGTTCAGGTCGACGCGGGCGCGGTGGCCGCCGGGATCGCCGAGACCGTCGCCCGTCACGACAAGACCGTTCTCGGCTGCCTGATGGGGAAGAAGGGCCTGCACGTCGGCGTGACCGAGCTCAAGCGCCGGAACATCCCGGCGTTCATGTTCCCCGAATCCGCCGCGCGGGCGCTCGCCGCCATGTGCCGCTACCGCCGCTGGCTCGATCGGCCCGTCGGCGAGGTCGTCGAGTTCGACGTCGACCGCGAGCGCGCCGCCGCGGCGATCGCCTCCGCCCGCCTGGACGGACGCGAGCATCTGTCGCTGGCCGAGGTCGAGGACGTCCTGGGGGCGTACGGGATTCCCCTCGCCGGGAGCCGTTTCGCAGCCTCCGCGGACGCGGCGGTGGAGGCCGCCCGGGAGCTGGGGTGGCCGGTCGCGATGAAGGTCGAGTCGGCCGCGATCGTCCACAAGTCCGACGTGGGGGGCGTCCGGCTGGGGCTCGAGGACGCGGACGAGGTCCGGGACGCGTTCGCGCGGATCGAATCCGCGGTGGGCGCGGGACGGATGGAGGGAGTGCGGGTCCAGCGCATGGTCGAAGGCGGCCGGGAGACCGTGATCGGGATGACGAACGACCGACTCTTCGGTCCGATCGTCATGTTCGGGCTCGGCGGGATCCACGTCGAGGTCCTCAAGGACGTCGTGTTCCGCGTCGCGCCGATCTCGGCGATCGACGCGACCGAGATGGTGCGCTCGCTGCGCGGGGACGCGCTCCTGGCCGGCGTGCGCGGCGAGGGGCCGGTCGCGTTCGACGCTCTCGAGGAGGCGATCCAGAGGGTCAGTCAGCTCGTGCTCGATCATCCCGAGATCGCCGAGATGGACGTGAACCCGTTCCTCGCGTTCCCGGAGCGCGAGCTCTGCCTGGCCGTCGACGGACGGATCCGGCTGCGAGATCCGGCGGAGGCGTCGTGACGACCGTGACGCTGACGACGGACTTCGGCACCGCCGACGGCTACGTCGGCGCGATGAAGGGAGTCATCGCGGCGGTCGAGCCGCGCGCGACCGTGGCGGACCTGACCCACGAGATCCCGACCCAGGACGTTCACGCCGCCGCCTACGCGCTCTATCGCGCGGTCCCGTACTGGCCGCCCGGCACCGTGCACTGCGTCGTCATCGATCCCGGCGTCGGGTCGGACCGGCGGGCGATCGCGGCGCGGACCGAGCGCGACCAGTACCTGGTGGGTCCCGACAGCGGCGTGTTCACGCTGTTCTGCCCGCCGTTCACCGATCGCGAGCCCGAGGCCGTCGATCTGACCGAGACGCGCTGGTGGCGCGATCCCGCGGCGACGAGCGCGACGTTCCAGGGACGCGACGTCTTCGCGCCCGTCGCCGCCCACCTGGCGGGCATGATCGAAGACGGAAATCCCGATCTGTCGGTTCTCGGGACTCCGGCCCGCGACCTCATCTGCTTCGACTTCCCGTCGCCGGTCGAGGATCGGGCGGGCGACTACCGCGGCGAAGTCCTGCACGTCGATCACTTCGGGAACGCGGTCACGAACCTTCCCGAGCGATGGGTCGCGCACGCCGGAGGATCGGCGGTCGTGGAGGCGGGCGGAAAGCGGATGCCGGTCGTCAGGACGTACAGCGACGTCGACGTCGGCGAGCTCTGCGCGGTCGTCGGCTCGAGCGGCTGGCTGGAAGTCGCCTGCCGCGACGATTCGGCCGCGTCGCGACTCGGCCTCGCGCCCGGGCAGCCGGTCGTCCTCAAGGCCGCGAGAGGCTCGTGAAGGTCGACTGGGTCAGGGTCGCGCGGGAAGCCGCGTTCGAGGGCCGGGTCGTCGACGTCTTCCGCGACACCGTCCGGGTGCTGCGGGACGGCGAGGAGCGTGAGAGCGTCTACGACCTCGTCCATCACCCCGGGGCCACGGCGATCGTCCCCCTGTTCGAGGACGGGTCGGTCGCGCTCCTGCACCAGTTCCGCTACGCGGTCGGGACCGCGATCTGGGAGATCCCCGCGGGAACGCTCGAGCCGGACGAGCCGTTCCTCGAGTGCGCCCGGCGCGAGCTCGAGGAGGAGATCGGCCACCGGGCCGGGCGCTGGACGCCGCTCGCGACGTTCTACACCTCGCCCGGCTTCTGCGACGAGGAGCTGCACGTGTTCCTGGCCGAGGATCTCTCGCCCGGCCGCGTGGGCCCCGATCCGGACGAGCACCTCGAGGTCGTGCGGGTCCCGCTGGCGGAGGCGGTCGCGTGGATCGGAAGCGGGCGGATCGTCGACGCCAAGACGATCGTCGGGCTCCTGCGGGCGCGCGCGCAGCTCGAGTCCGAGGGGCGCTGGCCCGCGGGCGGTTCGCCGTGAGCCCCGCCGGTGCGGACGACGTGGTCGTCGTCCTCGTCACCTGCCCCGACGGGGAGAGCGCCGAGAGGATCGCCCGCGCGCTCGTCGAGGAGCGGCTCGCGGCCTGCGTGAACGTGGGCGGAGACGTGCGTTCGATCTATCGGTGGCGGGGGAAGGTGGAGGATGCGGACGAGCGGCTTCTCGTCGTCAAGGCCCGCGCCGACCGGCTCGGGGACCTGACCGCGCGGGTCGTCGAGCTCCACCCCTACGACGTCCCCGAGGTCCTCGCGCTCCCGGTCGGCGGCGGCCTGGCCCCTTACCTGGACTGGATCCGATCGGAAGGCGGTTGAGGATCGGACTGCCCGGGCGTACCTTGCCTGTTGGCCCTATCCAGAGAAACGGATACTCCCCCATGCGCAGGATCGCTGTCGTCAACCACAAGGGCGGCACCGGGAAGACGACGACCGCCGTCCACCTCGCCGCGGGTCTCGCGGGCGCGGGGCGACCGGTCCTGCTGGCCGACCTCGATCCGCAGGGGAACGTGGGCGCCTGGTTCGGCCTCGACCCCGACGAGTGCAGCATGGCCGAGCTCGCGCAGGGACGCCTGACGGCGGCGGAGGCCCTGATCGAGATCCGCGAGAACCTCGACGTCATCGGCAGCGACTGGCGGCTCGCGGAGGCCGAGGAACTCCTGGTCACTGGTCGCGAGCGCGAGAAGTGGCTGTCGAACCGGCTCAAGGGACTCAGCGGTTACGAGTTCGCGATCGTGGACTGCGCCCCGTCGATGAGCATCCTGACGTCGAGCGGTCTCGCCTTCGCCGAGGAGGTCGTGATCCCGATCTCGATGGAGTATCTCGCACTCATCGGCGTCAAGCAGCTGGTCGAGAACATCCTGCGGATGGCTTCGAAGAACGGCGGCCCGGTTCGGATCACCGCCGTCGTCCCGACGTTCTATCAGCAGAATCTGCGGAAGAGCCGCGAGATCCTGATCGCGCTCGAGAAGCACTTCGGATCCGCGCTCGCGGATCCGATCCGCGTCAACGTCCGGCTCTCCGAGGCGCCCAGTCACGGACAGACGGTGTTCGAGTACTCGCCGCGCTCGCGCGGGGCGCAGGACTACCGGCGGCTGGTCAAGCGGTTCGCCCGTGGCTGAGCCGAAGCGGAAGGCTCGGGAGAAGCGCGCGGTCGGCGCCGATCCGCTGGCCGGGCTCGACAGCGAGCGGCTCGCGAGCCTCCTCGTCGAGCGCGGCGAGGGTCGCCGGGCGGGGCCCGCGCCGGCGGAGGAATCGCCGCGCCGGAAGCGGATCGGGCGGCGGGCCGCCGCGGCGCCGCGCCCGCCCGAGGAGCTCCAGCTCGAGCTCGAGGCGCCGCCGGTCGGGCCCCGCGTGGAGCGGCCGCGCGCGACCCCGTTCGAGGGTCCGCGCGCGAAGGCCCGCGCGCCCGAGACGCCTCCCGCCGAGCTGACACCGCCGATCGTTCCCGGGCCGGTCGCGGTCGTTCCCCCGCCCGAGGACGTCCTCGAGACGCCGGCGGTCGACGCTGGGGATGCGGCATCCGCACTGGCCGCGGCCCGCGCGCTCGCCGCGCAGGGCCGGTCGACCCAGGCGGTCGCGCTCCTCGAGCGCGCGCTCGAGGGTCCCGCGCCCCCGGCGGAGGTGGCCGTCGAGCTCGGCCGCGCCTACGTCCGCGCGGGGGCGTTCAACGAAGCCGAGGAGGCGCTCGAGCGCGCGGGCCGCATGGATCCCGAGAGCGGCGAGGCCCGTCTCGAGATGGGGGTCCTCCTCAGCAAGAAGGGCCTCTACGCCCAGGCGGTCGAGGCGCTCCGCGAGGGGATCGTCATGGAGTGCGACGCCGCGCGCGGTCACTACTACCTGGGGATCTGCCTCAACCAGCTCGACCGGATCGACGAGGCCGAGGCGGCCTTCGAGCAGGCGGTCGCGGCCGATCCCGGCTCCGACCGCGCGTGGTACCAGCTCGGGATCGTGTGGGACCGCAAGGGCGACGTCGATCGGGCGCGCGAGATGTACCGCCGCGCCCGGCAGGTTGCGGCGAAGGCGCGTGGCTGAGCGGCGCGAGGATCGCCGCGGGTTCGCCACGCGGGCGATCCATGCGGGACAGGAGCCGGATCCCGTCACGGGGGCGGTGATGCCGCCCATCTACCAGACCTCCACGTACGTCCAGACCGCGGTCGGCGAGCACAAGGGATACGAGTACGCGCGGACCCACAACCGGACCCGCGCCGCGCTCGAAGCGTGCGTGGCGTCGCTGGAGGGCGTCGAGCACGGGATCGCGTTCGCGTCCGGCACGGCGGCGATCCACGCGATCCTGACCTTGCTCCAGGCGGGCGACGAGGTCGTCGCCGGCGAGAACCTCTACGGCGGCACGCACCGGCTGTTCGAGCAGGTCCTGCGCCGCTTCGGCCTCGGGTTCCGCTACGTCGACGCCCGCGACCCGGGCGCGGTGGCGGCCGCGATCGGCCCGGCCACCCGCATG
The DNA here is from genome assembly GCA_036556305.1 of Gemmatimonadota bacterium. Taxonomy (GTDB): domain Bacteria; phylum Gemmatimonadota; class Gemmatimonadetes; order JACCXV01; family JAHWKZ01; genus JAICNR01. The sequence continues at coordinate 2,714 of DATBJO010000088.1, read as the reverse complement.
CTCTACGTCGAGACGCCGTCGAACCCGCTCATGCGGCTCACCGACCTGGCCGCGATGGGCCGCCTCGCGCGCGGAGCCGGGTGCCTGTTCGTCGTCGACAACACCTTCATGACCCCGTATCTCCAGCAGCCGTTCGAGCACGGCGCGGATCTCGTCGTCCATTCGACGACGAAGTTCCTGAACGGCCACAGCGACATGGTGGGCGGCATCGCCCTGGCGCGGGATGCGGGGCTCGCGGGAAGGCTCCGGTTCCTTCAGAACTCCGTCGGCGCCGTCCCGGGACCGCTCGACTGCTGGCTCGCGCTGCGCGGGCTGAAGACGCTGCCCATCCGCATGGAGCGGACGGAGTCGAACGCCCGGCGGCTGGCCGCCTTCCTGGCCGCGCACCCGAAGGTCGAGGTGGTCCACTACCCCGGGCTCCCGGACTTCCCCCAGCGGGAGCTCGCCCTGCGGCAGATGAAGGGCTTCGGCGGCGTGATCTCGCTCGAGCTCGCCGACGGCGAGACGGGCCGGCGCTTCCTGAAGTCGCTCGAGGTGTTCCAGCTCGCCGAGAGCCTGGGCGGCGTCGAGAGCCTGTGCAGCCACCCCGGGGCGATGACCCACGCGGCGGTGCCGGCGGCCGAGCGCGAACGCATGGGCCTCATCGATCGGCTGGTGCGCCTCTCGGTGGGGATCGAGGACGCGGACGACCTGGAGGCCGATCTCGAGAGGGCTCTGGCAGGATGTTGAACATGGCCGATTTCGGCGTTCCGCTTCCTCGGTCTTCCTTTGGCGTACCGCAAGTACGCCTTGGAAGCCCTGCGTCGCGCGCCTTGAAACCGGCTCATGTTGAACATCCTGCGGCCATGACAGAAACCAGCTGGTGAAGGTCCTCGTCGTCGGGAGCGGCGGTCGCGAGCACGCGCTCCTCTGGAAGCTCCACCGCGATCATCCCGAGCACGAGTACCTGTTCACGGGCGCGAACGCGGGCATGGAGGCGCTCGGCCGCGCGGTCGACGTGGTTGCCCCCGACGTCGCCGCCGTGGCCGCGCTCGTCGCCCGCGAGGACGTCGAATTCACGGTCGTCGGCCCCGAGGTGCCGCTGGCGGCCGGTCTGGCGGACCGGCTCCGGGCCGACGGACGCGCCGTGTTCGGACCGGGCGCGGACGGCGCCAGGCTCGAGGCGTCGAAGGCGTTCGCGAAGCGGCTCATGGCGGAGAGCGGCGTCCCGACCGCGCGGTTCGGCGTCTTCCGCGATCGCGCGGGAGCCGCCGCGTTCGCGCGCGAGCTCGGCGACGGATGCGTGGTCAAGGCGAGCGGCCTCGCGGCCGGGAAGGGCGCGATCGTCTGCGGGGCGCGGGCCGAGGTGGACGACGCGCTCGAGGCGTGCTTCGTCCGGCGCGAGTTCGGCGCGGCCGCGGACGAGGTCGTCGTCGAGGAGCTTCTCGAAGGCGAGGAGGTGTCGCTGATCGCCGTGACCGACGGGAAGGCTCTCGTCCCCATGCTCCCGAGCCAGGACCACAAGCGGTCGCTCGACGGCGACCGGGGACCGAACACGGGTGGGATGGGCGCCTACGCTCCCGTCGGGATCGCGGACGCGGCCCTCCGCCGGCGCGCGCTGGAGGAGATCTTCGTCCCCACGCTCGCGGGGCTCGCGGCCGAGGGGATCGGGTTCTCCGGCGTCCTCTACGCCGGCCTCATGCTGACCGCGGAGGGCCCCAAGGTGCTCGAGTGGAACGTCCGGTTCGGCGATCCCGAGTGCCAGGCGCTCCTGCCCCTCCTCGAGAGCGATCTCCTCGAGCTCCTCGTCGCCGCGTCCCCCGGCGGGGGCGGTCTCGCGGGTGCGCGGGCAGAATGGCGGAAGGGCGCGTGCGTGACCGTCGTGGCGGCGTCGGAGGGATATCCGGACGCCTACGAGACCGGCCGCGCGATCGGGATCCCGGAGGACCTCGAAGCGCCCGACGGGTTCGATCGGACCGGCGTCGTCGTCTTCCACGCGGGGACGCGGCGGGAGGCCGGACGACTCGCGAGCGCGGGCGGACGGGTCCTCGACGTCACGGCGGTCGGCGCGGACCTCGGGACCGCGCGCGAGCGCGCCTACGCCGCGCTCGACCGGATCGACGCCCCGGGTCTCCGCTGGCGGAAGGACATCGGATGGCGCGAGCTCGCGCGCGGTCCACGATGAGCGGGCGCCGCCCGCCCGTGGACGCGCGGGCCGTCCATCGCGGAGCACGCGTCTGCCTCGTCCGCGTGGCCGCCGCCACCCCGGAAGGCGAGACGTTCGAGATCCGGGGCGCGATCGACGGATCGCTCGTCGGGCGTGTGGAGCTGAGCCGGATCGCGCGCGGGAATTTCCAGAGCGCGTATCTCGGATACTCGATCCTTCCGCCTCATCGCGAGCGGGGGTACATGACCGAGGCGCTTCAGCTCGCGCTCCGCCACGCGTTCCGGACGCTCCGTCTCCACCGCGTGGAGGCGAACATCGAGCCCGGAAACGACGCCTCGATCGCGCTCGTCCGGCGGGCGGGCTTCACTCGCGAGGGGTTCTCGCGCCGCTACCTCAAGCACGGCGGCCGCTGGCGCGACCACGAGCGGTGGGCGCTCCTGCGCGAGGACTGGCGGCCCCGTCGCGCTGCGCGCGGTCGGCGCTGAGGAGCCGCCGTGCCCGAGCTTCCCGAGGTCGAGACGATCGTCCGCCGGCTCGCGCGCCGGCTGCCGGGGCGGAGGGTCGTCCG
>DATBJO010000087.1:0-30361 GCA_036556305.1 Gemmatimonadota bacterium | reverse complement strand
AACGACCTGCTCGCAGATCCGGGCCAGGTTGTTCGTGTTGCTCGAATTGTAGCCGCCAAGGACGAGCATCAGGTCGGGCGGATCGGCGAGCAGCTCGACGACCGCGTCCTGACGCTCCTGCGTTGCGGAACAGATCGTGTCGAGCGCCCGGAAGTGGTCGTCGAGCGACTCCTCACCGTAGCGCTCCGCCATCGCGCGACGAAACTCCTCCTCTACCGCCTCGGTCTCCCGCATGAGCATCGTCGTCTGGTTCGCGACGCCGACCCGGACCAGATCACGGGCGAAATCGAATCCCGGACTGACCGCTCGGGCGAAGCGGCGCTCGAGCGCGCCCTCGTCGCCACCGTGTCGTATGTACTCGGTCACGAGCGCCGTCTCGTCGAGATCGCGCACGATGAGGTAGGCTCCGCCGTCCCGCTCGAGCGCGCGCGAGGCGGTGGCTCGCGTCTCCTCGTGATAGTACTTGCCGTGGATGATCGCCGTGAAACCGTCGCGCGCGAACCGTTCGACCGTCTTCCAAACCAGCAGCACCGACCCGCAGGTGGTGTCCACCAGGACGCAGCCGATGTCCGCCAGCCGGCGCATGATCTCGGTCGGGGCGCCGAACGCGGGCAGCAGCACCACGTCCTCGGCCTTCAGGTCCTCGTACGAGACGTCCTGCTGATAGCGACCCGTCAGGAAGCCGATCCCCATGGCGAGCATCTCGCGGTTCACGTGGGGGTTGTGGATCAGCTCGCCGGTCAGGAGCACGCGCCTGTCCGGGAAGCGCCTGCGAGTCTCGTAGGCGTACTGGACGGCCCGGTCGACGCCGTAGCAGTTCCCGAACTCCTTGGCGAGTCGGATCGTCAGGCCCCCGACCTCGAGGCGGTGGCCGGCCTCGACGACGCGGTTGACGAGGTCCGAGTGGTAGGCCCGCTCGAGCTCGGCCGAGACTTCACCCTTGAGGCCGAACCCCTTGCGATAGTAGAGCTGCTGCTCGCCGATGAGATCGCTCATGACGTCGAAGCTAGACCCCGCTCCGAACCCCAGCAACCGACGCCACGCGGAAAAAGCGGAGGAGACCGCGCGCTTTCCGCCCGCCGGGCCGGCCCCCTCCCTGGCCGACCCTTCACGTCCAGCCGCGCGGCCCCTCCTGTCGCCGGCCCGGCCGCTCCGCTCCCCGGATGCTTCCGAAGGCCGGCGCAGCGCCGATCGCAGAATCCGGGCCGTGCCGCGATCCGAGGGGATCGGCGGCGCCAGCCACTGGCGACCGCTCGCGCGCGACGAACCGCCGACGGTGCCAGCATCCTCCTGGATGGCTGAAACGAGTGGCGGTCAGCCGATCGGGAAGCGGGCGAGTGGCGTATGTCGGGCGCCAAGCGGGCCCAGGTCGCTCCGGTAGAGGATCATCTCGGGGATGGGCTCGGCTTCGCCATCGGGCTTCCACCCCCGAACGGCGTCGGCGGCGCGCCCGGCACCATGCCGGCCCCGGACCCGCCCCAGCGTGAGGTGGGACGTGAAGGACCGGTCCTCGGCCGCGAAGCCCACCGCGCGGGCGGCGGCCTCGACGAGGGCGGCCAGCCGCTCGACCCTTCGCTCGCTCTCGACCGCAAGCCATAGGACGCGGGGACGCCGCCAGCCGGGAAAGGCGCCGGTCGCACCCGGACGCGCGATCACGGAATCGGCGGCTGCCGCCGCCTCCGATAGCAGCCCCGTCAGGCGCTCGAGGACGTCCGGCTCCGCATTTCCGAGAAAGCGCAGCGTCACGTGCGCGGCGGCGGGATCGGCCCACGCGACATCGGCGTGGAGAGCCTTCCACTCCCCGATCTTTCGCGCGATCGACGCGCGCAGCCGGGGCGGGCAGGGGAGCGCCACGAAGGCCCGCACCCCGGTCACGCCCGCACCGCCGTCACCCCGTTCGCGCGTCGCACCAGTCGCAGATCCGCTCGTACACGATCCGGCGGTCGACGTCGTTCAGGATCTCGTGCCGGGCCCCGGGGAGCTCGAGGACCGAGACGTCAGCGCCCGTCTCCGCGGCCCAGGCCAACGCCGCCTCGGCGTCCGTCACCGCGTCCTCGGGGGCGAGAAGGAAGAGAAGCGGCAGCGTCACCTCCAGCGGCGCCGCGTTCACGGACTCGATCGCCTCGCCGATCCCTACCAGCGCGCGGGGCGTGATCCTCCCGTGCCTGAGCGGGTCCCGGCGCCAGGCCTCGATCCGCTCGGGATCGGCGGTCAGCTTCTCGACGACCGGCCTTCGCGGAAGCGACATCCGCGGCGCCGCCCTGGCGAGCGTGCGGAAGAGGCCCCGCTTCCACCTGGGCACATCCTCGACGATCCCCAAGGGCGGGCTCGACAGCACCGCTCCACGCATGCCCGGCGGCACACCGCCGGCCACCCAGCGCAGCGTGACCAACGCCCCCAGGCTGTGGGCCACCACGAACCGGGGCAGTCCCGGCCAGCGATCCCCGACCACCTCCACGAACCGGTCCAGGTCGCTCACGAGGTCGGCGAACGCGAAGTCTCCGCGCTTTCCCGGCGTGTGCCCGTGCCCGCGTTGGTCGATCGCCGCCACGTTCCAGCCGCGTCCGACCGCGTACGACAGCCACTCGTCGTACTTGGCGAAGTGCTCGCCGAGGCCGTGCACGAATACGAAGACCCCGCGCGCATCGCCCGCGTCGCGGACGTCGAAGTGGATCAGCGCGCCGTCGGCGCCGCGAAAGAAGCACTGCTCGGCGCGGAGCGTCATGACTCTCCCTCGTTCGGCCGGAGCTGCCGCCAGAGAAAGGCCAGCGTGGCCGCGGTGGCCCGGCGCCGGACCTCCTTTCTCCCCCCCGGGAAGTCGAGCTTCCGGACCTGGGCGCCGGCGGGGGTCTCGACCCCCACCCACACGAGCCCCACCGGCTTCTCCTCGCTTCCGCCGGCCGGCCCGGCGATTCCCGTCACCGCGCAGGCGACCTCCGCGCTAAGGGCCGTCCGCGCGCCTGCGAGCATCGCCCGACAGGTCTCCTCGCTGACGGCGCCGTGGCGCGCCAGCGTCGCGCGTGGCACGCCGAGGAGCGCCTCCTTGGCTTCGTTCGCGTACGCCAGGATTCCTCCCACGAACCACGCGCTCGAGCCCGCCGGGGAGGTCAGCTCCGCGCCGAGCTCGCCGGCGGTCATCGACTCCGCCACCGCCACCTTCCAGCTGCGCTGGACGAGCGAATTTCCGATCGCCCGGGGGAGCGATTCGTCGTCGATTCCGTAGAACCAGGGGGTCGACCGGCGGATGATCTCCCCGGCGAGAGCATCCAGCCTCCGGTCGGCCTCGCCCCGCGAACACCCGGCGAGCGTGAGCCGCACGTCGACCATCCCTAGGTCCGGCAGGAACGCGACCTCGATGGGACTCGTGTCCGCGAGCGCATCCTGGAGCCGCTCCGCCAGAGCGGACTCGCCGATTCCCGCCGTGTGCACCACGCGCGAGCGCACGACCGGCGCGGCTTCGCCGCTGGCGGAGACGAGCAGGGGCAGCACGCCCTCCTCGAGGAGCGCCCGCATCTCCGCCGGCACGCCGGGAAGGACGAAGAACGTGGAACCCGCGCTTTCGATCACGAGGCCCGGGGCGGTGCCATGCCGGTTCGGAATCACCCGCGCGCCGCGCGGCACCTGCGCCTGACTCCGGTTGGACTCGGGCATCCTCGCGTAGCCGAAGCGGCGGAACCGCTCCTCGACATCGGCCAGCACCTCGGCGTCGATCTCGAGCGGCGCGTCGAAGAGCTCCGACACCACCTCTCGGGTCAGGTCGTCCTGCGTGGGTCCGAGGCCCCCCGTCGTGATCACCCAGCGCGAACGATCCCTCGCCTCCGCGAGCGCCTGCCGCATCCGCACGCGGTCGTCTCCCACGATCGTCACGCGGCTCACCCGGGCGCCGATCTCCGCCAGCCGGCGCGCTGCGTACGCGCTGTTGGTGTCGACGGTCTCCCCGAGGAGGAGCTCGTTGCCTATCGCCACGATCTCGACGTCCATCGCCACCTCAGCCCGCGAGCGTGGGCCAGACGGCGAACGCCGCGGCACCGAGCAGAGCGGCGAGGCCCCCCGCGACCACGTCGTCCAGCATCACGCCGGCTCCGCCGGGTACGGACTCGCACCAGGAGACGGGAGGCGGCTTGCCGATGTCCAGGACGCGGAAGAGGACCAGCGCCGCCAGGCAGCCCGGCAGGCCCGGCGGAACGCCGCTCAGGGCGAGCGCCATCCCGGCCGCTTCGTCGATCACGATGCGGCCGTCGTCGGAGCCCAGATCACGATCCGCCGCCCCAGCGGTCAGAAGTCCCACCGCCGTGAGCGCGGCCGCGGCGGCGAGCGTCGCGGCTCTCGAGGGTTCCGCCCACCACCACCCGAGGGCCAGGAGCGCGGAGGCCAGCGTCCCCGGACCCGCCGGCCACCAGCCCACGGGACCCAGCGTGGCCACCCACACCGCCGCCCGATTCACGCCGCCGTCCTCGACCAGATGTGGCGGTAACCGACCAGGTAGTCGATGAGAGAGAGGATCGTCAGAACGATCACGAACCACATGCCGACCGCGATCACGGACAGCGTGTAGCCCTCCCAGTGCTCCCATGCGCGGCCGGCCGCGCCCTGCTCCGCGTAGGCCTGGTTGATCCGCCACACGAGGACCGAGCCGATGAACCAGTTCTGGACGAGCGCCTTGGACTTTCCCCAGCCGCTGGCCGCGATGACCTGACCGCGCGAGAGCGCGAAGCGACGGAACACCGTGATCAGGATCTCGCGTCCGAGCACCAGGATCACGAGCCATAGCGGGAGGAGGCCGATCCCGTACAGCGGCACGAACGTCACGAGGACGAGAAGCTTGTCGGCGATCGGATCGAGCAACTGCCCGAAGCGCGTGATCTCGTCCTTGTCGCGCGCCAGGTTGCCGTCGATCACGTCGCTGATCGCGGCGGCGACGAACAGCAGGAACGTCGCCCACCGCGCATACAGTCCGGGCTGATAAATGAGCCCGGCGATGATCGGCGTCGCCGCGATTCGACCTATCGTGATCTTGTTGGGGGTGTTCAATCCGAATGCGTCCAGGCATCGGGTTCGGCGCCCGATATCGCTGCTCGCGCCGGGGGCAACAGCGCTAGAGCTCTCGGCGGCCGGCGAGCGCCTCGCCGACCGTAATCTCGTCGAGGAACTCGAGCGAGCCGCCCATCGGGATCCCGCGCGCGATGCGGGTCACCCTGACGCCCAACGGCGCGAGCGCGCGCCGCAGGTACAGAGCCGTGGCCTCGCCTTCGACGTCCGGATTGGTGGCCAGGATCACCTCCTCTACACCTCCCTGCCGGACCCGCTCGGCCAGCCGGTCGACGTTCAGAGCTTCCGGCCCCACGCCGTCCAGCGGGGACAGGCGGCCGTGCAGCACGTGATAGCGCCCGCGGAATCCTCCGCTCTTCTCGATGACGTGGATGTCGCTCGGCTCCTCGACCACGCAGATGACGGACTCGTCCCGCCGCGGATCCAGGCAGTAGGTGCAGGTGCGCCCTTCGGCGATGTTCCCGCACGTCTCGCAGAATGAGATCCGGTCCTTGACCTGCAGGATGGCGTCCGAGAGCCGGCTGGCGGACTCGCGCGGCTGCTTGAGCAGATAGAAGGTCAGGCGGCTCGCCGTCTTCCGCCCGATGCCCGGGAGCCTCGACAACTCCTCGATCAGCTGTTCGACGGCCCCCGCCATGCGCCTATCCTCTCGCTGGGAAAGAATCGCAGAGGGCGACTCAAAATGGGTGAGATGCAAGGCGCGCGACGAGAGGATTCCGAGGCGCACTGTCCGTGCGCCGCAGGAAGACACGAGGAGCGCAACGCAGCAGATCGGCCATTTTCAGTCGCCCATCAGACCAGGCAGGGGCATGCCGCCGGTGAGTCGTTTCATTTCTTCGTTGGCCATCTCGCCCGCCCGCGCCAGCGCCTCGGAAACGGCCGCCACCACGAGGTCCTCCAGCATCTCCACGTCCTCCGGATCCACCACCTGCCGATCGATACGCAGCGAAACCAGCTCCTGCCGGCCGTTGACGACCGCGGTCACCATGCCGCCCCCGGCGGACGCTTCGATCCTGCGCTCGCCGAGCTCGGCCTGCATCTTCGATACCTGGCTCTGAATCTTCTGGGCCTGCTTCAGGATGTTCTGCAAATTCGTCATTCCGTTTACCGGGTCTCCTTTCGGTTTCGTCTCCTACGAACTCGGCCGTACCCTCACCACGCTCGCGTCGAACAGATCCACGACCTGACGCAGCAGCGGGTCGCCCCTCAACCGGTCGTCGATCGTTCCGGCTTCGATCTCGCGCACGCTGGGCCGGTGCGCGCGCGGACTTCCGGCGTCCGGCACCTCGGGCGGAGGCCCCGCGGCCTCCACGCGGATGCGCCCGGTGAATCCCCAGCGCCGCGCCAGTACGCCGGCCAGCGGATCGAGCATCCCGCGCGCGGACAGCTGCTCCAGTTTGAACTCCGCGCCGTGCGGCAGGGTCAGCGTCACCCCGTCATCGTGGCAACTCTCGGGCCGCGCCTCCTTCAGCGATGCCGCCACCGTCGGACGCGCCGCGAGGACCTCTTCCACGACCTCGTCCCAGGCGGCGAGCAGCGATTCGAGCGTGAGAGGCCCGCTGGCCTTCCCGCCCGATTTCGTACCCCCGGGGCGAGGCGGTGGTCCGGCCGCCGCCTGCGGCCGTGGCGCGGACGGTGGGGGTCCGGAAGCGGGCCGGCTCCCTCCGCCCGCCTCCACGGCCCGGAGCGCCGCGTCGAGATCCGCCGTCCGATCCAGCAAAGCGAGCCTCACCAGCAGGACCTCCAGCACCAGGTCCTGCTGGCTTGAGCGGCGGAGCGCCTGCTCCTCCTCGGTGGCGAGCGTCAGCATCCGCAACAGGCCCTCCGCTCCGAGGGACGCCGCGGCCGCGGCGTACGCGTCGTGGTAGCGCTCTGGCACTTCGGCCAGCCGCGCACCGTCGCCGACCGCGAACAGCAGGCAATCGCGCAGGTGCTCGAGCAGACCGGCATAGAACGACTCCAGATCGTACCCGCCGGCGCGCAGCTCGCGCACGAAGCGCATGGCGGCCGCCGCGTCGCCAGCGGCGAGCACCTCGGTCAACTCCAGGTAGCGCTCCTCGTCCGGTACGCCGATCAGGCGCCGCAGAGTCGCGAGACCGATCGAGTCGCCCCCGAACGCCACCACCTGGTCGAGGAGCGAGAGCGCGTCGCGCAGGCTTCCGTCGGCCTTCTTGGCGATCGCGAACTCCGCCCGCTCGTCGAGCTCGAACCCCTCCAGCTCGGCGATCGTCGCGAGCCGCTCGCGGATCGCATCCAGTGGAATCGGCCGGAAGTCGAAGCGCTGGCAGCGCGAGAGGATCGTCGGGAGGATCTTGTGGGGCTCGGTCGTGGCGAGCACGAAGACGACCCCCCGCGGCGGCTCCTCCAGCGTCTTGAGGAGCGCGTTGAAGGCGTCCTTGGACAGCTGATGGACCTCGTCCACGATGTAGACTTTGTAGCGCCCCTGCGCTGGCGCGTACTTGACCGCCTCGCGCAGCTCCTTGATGTCGTCGATGCCGCGATTGGACGCGGCGTCGATCTCGATCACGTCGAGCGAGCGGCCCGTCGCGATCGCCTGGCAGTTCGCACATTCCCCGCACGGCTCCCCGGTCACGCCGCGATCGCAGTTGAGCGCCTTCGCGAGAAGCCGGGCGGTCGTCGTCTTGCCGCTCCCCCGGGGCCCGGCGAAGAGATAGGCGTGCGCCGTGCGCCCCCGCTCGAGCGCGTTCGACAGCGTCCGGGTGACGTGCTCCTGGCCGATCACGTCCGCGAACGTCGCGGGACGGTATTTCAGCGCGAGCGGCAGGTGAGTCATCCGGGCGGGGTCCGTCTCGGGGTCTCGGGGAGTCGGCACGGGCGAGAGAATACCCCAGGCGGGTCGCAGCGACCCGGACGTCTACGTACCGCTGCTACCTTCCGGTCCTGACGGGGTTGGTAGGTCCGAGCCCTGCGCGCCTGGGGCATGGTGGAAGGTATCGGGGCCGATCGGGGGCGTCAATTCCAGGGCCAGAGCGTTGCAGGCGCTGATCTCGGGCTCCGGCTTCTCCGACCAGCAGCGAAGGGCGCCCACCGAAGTCTGCATCTGCCATTTCCCGTCCTGGATGTAGGCTCCGTGCAAGACCGCCGTCACCTCGCAGCGCGAGAGCGGAGGCGCGGCCGGCGGAGCTTCCGGGAGCGAGTGGACGACCGGACGAGGCGGCAGCGTCACGCCGGGGATCCAAGGCTCGTGCGATATCGTGGCCACGATGGCGGCCGTTTCGATCACGGCTTCGCTCATGGCGAAATCCAGGCGGGTCGTGCGACCCGGAAGGACTCGGGCCTCGAGACTCAGTGCCGCGTAGCCCAGGTACTCCGTCTGCAGAGACTGAACCCCCACGGGGACGCGCTCGATGAAGAACGAGCCATCCGCTCGGGTCACGTTCCCGAGGGCGGTCTGCGCGATGACCACCTGCCCGCCCACCAGACCCTCGCCCGTCGCGGCATCGATAACGCGACCTTCGATGCGGCCCGTCAGCTGGGCGGCCGCCACGTCATGGAGGGCCGCCGTAAGGACGACCGCGACCACCATCGATCTCGTCACGCTCGTCATGCGACGTCCCTCAGCTGCTGGATGATGTGCAGGAGTGCCGGTCCCAGAATGACGACGAACATGGCCGGGAAAATGAACAGCACCAGTGGAAACACGAGCTTGATCTGGGTCTTCGCAGCCGCCTCCTCGGCCCGCTGGCGACGCTTGGCTCTCATCGTCTCGGCGTGAAGGCGGAGCGACCGCGCTATCGATGTGCCGAACCGATCGGTCTGAACGAGCATGGCCACGAGCGAGCGCACATCCGGAAGGTCCGTTCGCTCGGCGAAATTCCGTAACGCCTCGTCCCGCTGGGTGCCGGTCTGGATCTCGAGGTTCAACAGCGCGAGCTCCGTCCGCATCGCGCGACTCACCGGCCCGATCTCTTCCGAAACCTGCAGAACCGCCTGGTTCAAGCCCATCCCGGATTCGACGCAGACGACCATCAGATCGAGCGCGTCGGGAAGCGACCGCTGGATCTCCTTCCGGCGCGCCGTCGTCCGGTGGTATACGAACACCCTGGGGATCATCCACCCGACGATCGCGGCTCCGGCGGCCGTCAGGACGACGAGAATCGAGGGCCAGCCGAAGAGGTCCGCCGACACGCCCATGATCAGGGCGAACGCGATCGTGAGCGAAAAACGCGCCGCCACGTAGATCGGCACGGCATTGGCGTGGAAATATCCCGCCCTGCGGAGGAATTCTCCGGTCGATTCCGCGACCGCTTCCTCCCTCGTGAGCTTCTCCCCAAGGCACTGAAGCACGGCTTCGATCCTCGCGCGGGTCCCTGAACGGTCACCGTCGAAAACGAAGTCGTCTCCAGCGGCGCGAACGCCCTTCAATCGCTGACGGACGACGCGCGGCTGTGCAGCGAGAAAGCCCACGCCGAACACGAGGAGCATCGTGGATACGGCTGCGAGGATGGTTGCGAGATACAGCATCAGAACTGTCCTCCCACGGTCAGACTTCGATGTCCACGATCCGGCGGATGACGAAGAACCCCACGATCTGGAACAGCAGAGCCGTGACGATCAACACCCGGCCGATGTTCTCGGTCCACAGGATCGACATGTAGTCGCGATTGAGCAGGTAGAGCAGAAACCCTATGACGACAGGGAGCACCCCTAACAGGTAACCCGTGAACCGACCCTGTGCGGTGTACACTCGAACCTGCCTCTGGATCGTGAATCGCTCTCGGATCGTACGTGCCAGGTTGTCGAGGATCTCGGCGAGATTCCCCCCCACCCGGCGCGGTATCAGTACGCCCGTATTGAAGATCCGCACATCCGCCAGATCGATACGCTCGGCCAGCTCCGAGAGCGACTCGTCCAGAGGAAGCCCGAACTTCTGTTCCTCGAAGACGCGCCGGAACTCCGGTCCCAGCGGATCGCCCATCTCGTCGGCGACCATCTTGAGAGCGGTGGAGAACGCGTGCCCGGCGCGTATCGCGCGACCGAGCAGGTCGATCGCGTCGGGGAACAGCTCTTCGAACGCGGCCACGCGCCGCGCCTTGCACCTTCGCGCGTATAGCCACGGCAGCGTTGCGCCCAGGGCGGCAAGGGGCGCCGCCGCGACCAGCGAACCGGCAAACAGGTACGCCGCGGTCCCCAACGCCAGCGTCGACAGCACGCTGAGCAGGACGAAACGGCCCGCGGACCACGTCAGTCCCGACTGGCGGATCAAGCGGTCCATGTCACCAGAACGAGGCAGCATCGCAGCCAGGGCATCCATCAACCCACGCGAGGCGCCAGGGGTGTCACGGAACAGCTCCAACGCCGTTGGAGCGTCTCCCGGATCTTCGGCCGGGCCGATCCGTTCCAGCATCTCTCTTCGTACGCGCTCCCGGATCCGTCGATCCCAGAGCAAGCCCAGGACGGCGACCACCAGGGTCATGGCCACAGCCGTGAACGCAACGCTCAGCCAAAGACTCATCGAACCGGTCATCGTTCCTCCTCTTCGGGCCTCACCCCTCGGCACCGATCAGTTGCGTCGGCCCGTTGGAGGTCCGGGGTTGGACTCCGTCCTCGACCACGGATTCGAGAGCCGAGGGTGGGAGCGGGCTCCTTGCGGAGCGCCGCTTCCAGGTGCGAAGTCGGGAGGCCCACGGTTGCTTGCTCTCCGCCGCTTCGACGCCCGTTATCTTGCCGACCAGCCCGCTGAACTCACGCTCACAGATCGACGGCACGTTCATGACCAGCGGTTCGCCGGTATTGATCGAGTACAGGACCGAGGCGTAATCGTTCGACAAGGTGCAGAAGGCATCCAGGCCCAATGCTCGCTCGACGTCCTCGAGGGTGATCTCTCCGGCGGGATGAAAACGATTGATCACCAGGCGCAACGGGCGCTCTGGAGCTACGCGCTTCAGCACGCGGCGCGCTCGCTGGATGTTGCGCAGCGAGGGCACGTCCACCTGCGCCACCACGAGAATCTCGTCGGCGACTCGCAGGCCTGCGATCGCCCGTTCGTCGAGAGAGTTCGAGGCATCGACCACGACGTAGTCGTAGACACCGCGCAAGAATGCCAGGATCTTGTCGATCTCCCCGGCGCCGATTCCCCGCCCTTCGTCAGGGTCGAACGGCGCAGCCAGCACATCCACTCCCGTGGAATGGTTCGTGATGTACGAGCCGAGGAGATCCTCGTCGAGGCGATGAAGATTTCGCGCGAGGTCCACGATGCCGTAACGCGGCTCCACCCCCAGATACAACTCGATCTCCCCCAGAGTCAGGTCGAGATCCAGGAGCAGGACCCGGGCACTCGTCTGCCGCCGCAGCTGGATGGCGAAGTTCGTAGCCACCGTGGTCGTTCCCGCGCCTCCCTTGGCGCCGAAGAACAGCAGGATCTTGCCATCGGATTTTCCGTTTCGGGGCGGCCCGGCGGGCGCGGTCCGGGACATCCGATCGATGGCCTCCTCGAACATCGGCTGGGAAAGCGGCTTCTTCAGGTACTCCGAAACACCCGAGCGCATGGCCTCCACCAGGACCTCGGAAGAGATCTCCGTCCCCGCGGCCGCGATCCGCATCCCCGGATTCGCCTCCATCAGGTACCGCGCCACCTTGCACCCCGTATGCGGGTCGTCGTCCAGATCGATGAACGCGAGTCGGGGGGACGCCTGATGCACCTTCTCCATCTGGACGCGGGTCAGCTCGCGAAAGGGAATCTCGAACTCCAGGACAAGGTCCAGGTCCGTCTTCCCGGCGCATTTCCTGAGGTCGGCGACGAACGAAGAGTCCGTGCCGATCGCGATCGCGGGGATCCGATCCGCTTTCCTGGTTTCTTTCTTCATCTTCATCAGAAGGCGGTCACGGTCTTTTCGGACCCGTTGTACGTGATGACCTGTTGGCCCGAGGTGGCGGGCTTCGATGGGGCCGCCGCCCGGCGTGTGGGCTGTGGCTGGCTGCCGCGAACGAGGCCACCGACATGAGAGCCGTCCGTCGTGACATTCTGCTGGTCGAGAGTTCCCCGGAGGGCGAGCTGGATCTGCCCCTGGGTCGCCGCCAGCGTCAGGTCCTCGGCTTCCTCCGGCGTCACGAGGAGCGTGATCACGGGAACCGTCTGAGGCTTGCCCTGTGCGTCCGGCTGAGTCGTCTGTCCTGCGGCCAGGGCTTCCACGTTCTGGAGAATCACGCGGGTGACTGCGTCTTCGCTGTACCCGCCGACCGCGAACGTCGCCAGAACGTCCACCCGCGTTCCCGGAAGGACGAATCCCGCGACGCCGATCACCTCGTCCACCTTCACGCTGATCGCGCGCATCCCCTCAGGAATCACCACCGGCAAGCCGCCTCCCGCGCCTCGGTTGGCGAGCTTGCTCTCCAGGATAGGCTCGTCCGCTTGAACGTGCGCGAGAAGGCCTCTTCCGAGGACGGCCGACTGGTCGCTCGGGTAGCTCGCCGGAGCCAGGTCCGCAGGCCATTCCACGACCTTGATGTCGAGCGGCTGCAGGATCGACCCCGCCGCAACGTCTCGGGCCGCCACGACGACCGGGCGCGTGCTCGTCTGCGTGGCCAGCGATTCCGTAGGTGTTTGCAGATACCGGAGGACCGCAAAGCCCGCTCCGATTCCGGCGAGAAGCGCGAGGCCAAGTACGACGATCATTCGCTTGCGTTGCATCGGTGCCCTCCCTCGTGAAGCCTGATTCGTTTCCGTTCTCGTGAACCCTCGAGGACGCTGGAGTCGCCATCGTATCACACGCGAGCCCCGTTCCTGCCCGTTTGGGTAGTCCCGTTCCGAAATCGAGGA
The DNA here is from genome assembly GCA_036556305.1 of Gemmatimonadota bacterium. Taxonomy (GTDB): domain Bacteria; phylum Gemmatimonadota; class Gemmatimonadetes; order JACCXV01; family JAHWKZ01; genus JAICNR01. The sequence goes on along the minus strand of DATBJO010000087.1, from coordinate 17,532 downwards.
AGAGGAGCGGAGCCACATATGTGTTCATGAGTGTGCAACAGCGCCATCGAGAACGTGAGGTGATAGGATGTGCCGAGCAGATGGACGCCTTTATCCCGGCCCCCGGGTCCCAGGCGCGTCACTCCGATCCGCGTCCTCCTTCGTCGACGGGCGCGCGTCGTCCGGCAGCCGCGACGGCTCGCGGTCGGAATCCGGATCCTCAGGGAGCTTGGGCGAGGGGTCCACGGGTTTGACGACCCGCTCGTGCCGAAGGCGGAGAATCCGAAGCTCGTCGTCGTCCGGAAGGCGGGCGGGGCTCATCGTCCGCCCGCGACGCTGTGATCGAGGGCCGCGATCCGGTCCTCGAGAAGCGCGAGGATCCCGATGACGATGAGGGCGAACAGGGCGGTCAGGAGCGCGTAGTCGGCGAGGTCCTGACCCGGATGGGGCGTGGTCATCGCTTCCCTCCTCCCCGTGAATGAGCGGGAGCCCATCCTATCCGAGAGGATCCACTCGTTCAGGTTTTGGGAAGCCTGCTTCCGAAACTGTGGAAGTCCCTTTCACCCCGAATGTGGTCAGGGGCGGGCAAACGCGACCTCACCCCGTCGGGGACGGACCCGGCGATGCGACCCGCAGGCGGACGTGCATCGCGGTTCCGCCGGTCTCGCGCCGCTCCCAGTCGATCGTCCCGCCCCACGACTCGACGATCCGCCGCGTGATCGCCAGGCCGAGCCCGGTGCCGCGCGTCTTCGTCGAGAACGAAGGCTCGAACAGACGCTCGATCCCCTCGGCGGGCAGGCCGATCCCGTCGTCGAGCACCGACAGCCGGGCCCAGCCAGGCTCGCGCTCCCAGTCGAGTCCCACCTCGATCGTTCCGCCGCGATCCAGCACGGCCTCGCGCGCGTTCTGGAGCAGGTTGACGAGGACGCGCCGGAAGCCCTCGGGGTCGCCGATCAGCGGCCTCGGCTCGCCGCGGGTGTAGAGGCGGTATTCGATCCCCTCTTCTTCGCCCGGGGCGTACAGCGCCACGACCTCGCGCGCCGCCTCGAGGGCGTCGAAGGGCGCGCGACCCAGCGGGTCCGGCGCGCCGAAGCGCGCGAAGTTCCCGGCGATCCGTTCCAGGCGCTCGATCTCGGCGAGCACGAGCTCGAGGTTCTCGTGGAACACGCGCTCGAAGTCGGGCGCGCGATCCTCCACCACGCGCTCGAGGTGCTGGAGCGAGAGCTTCATCGGGGTCAGCGGGTTCTTGATCTCGTGGGCGACCTGGCGGGCCATCTCGCCCCACGCGAGGATGCGCTGCGACTGGACGTTCGCCGTGATGTCCTCGAACGCCACCACGACTCCGGCGGCCGCGCCCTCGGCGTCGGCCAGGCGCGTGGCGACGAGATGATAGTGGCGCTCCTCTCCGTCGCGACGGATGACGAGCTCGCGGTCGCCGCGCCGGGCACGCCGGCGCTGGAGTCCGACCTCGCGCCAGAAAGCGGCCGTCGCCCCGTCCCGCGTGACCAGCTCGTCGACCGTCCGATGGAGGACCGCCTCGGGCGTCAGGTCGAGCAGGTCCGCCGCGCGATCGTTGATCAGCCGCACCCGCCCCCCCGCGTCGAGGGCCACGACTCCGGCCCCGACGGCCGACAGGATCGCCTGCACCCGCGACTTCTCGCGCTCCAGCGCGCGCTGACCCGCATCGAGCCGCTCGGCCATCGCGTTGAACGACCGCTGGAGCCGGCCGAACTCGTCCTGCCGGCTGGGCGCGGGCAGTCGATATCCGAGGTGGCCGGCCGCGATCTGGCGCGTCCCGCGCTCGAGCGCGAACAGCGGCTGCGCCATCGCCCGCGCGAGCCACCATCCGACCACGAGCAGGAAGCCGATCGAGAACGCCGACAGCAGGAACACTCCTTCTCCCAGGCGCTGGAGGTCGATCCGGACGCGGTCCTCGCGAATCAGGAGCGGCGTGGCCAGCGAATACCCGGACGGCGCTTGCGGCTCGTCGAGCATCCGGTAGGCGACGAGGAACGAGCGCTCGCCGAGCGAGGTCTCGTCGAACACGACCGGCTGGCGGACTTCGAACAGGTCCACGTACACGTCGCCCGGCATGCGGTCGGCGAAGAGCTGCGACGCGAAGATCTCGGGACGGCTCGAGGCCACCGCGCGGCCGCGCCAGTACAGGATCAGGTCCTGTTGGAGGATCCCGGCGATCCCGCGCAGCCGCGAGCTCAGCGTGGGCGTCGTTCCCTGGACCAGCGCGGCGTCGCCCACGAGCAGCCCGCTGGCCGCGGTCAGGGCGTCGGCGGCCGCGGTGCGAGCACCTTCTTCGAGCTCGGCGCGCGTGGCGCGGTATCCGAGCACCGCGTACAGGGCGAGCGGCACCGCGGCGATCGCGACGAACGCCAGCAGGAGCTGGAGGCGGAACGATCGCAGCGGGTTCCCGGTGCGGAGCGTCACCGACCAGCGTGCCCGCGCGCGGCCGTCACCGAGTCGGTCGAGAGCGCCGACGACGAGCCCGACGAGCGCGCCGACGAGGACGAAGACGGCATACCCGCGAGCGCCCGGGAGCAGCGGATCGAGCGGCATCGCGAGCTGGGCGCTGGCGTCGTCCGCGCTCTGGACCGACGTCAGGAGAGTGCGCGGCGGGGCACGTTCGCCCGCGGGCAGGAGCTCGTAGCCCGGGAGGTCGCCGCCACCGGGCGCGGCGAGCAGATCGGTGAGCAGGAACGCGCCCGAGGGCTGTCGCAGGTCGAGCGCCTCGGTCGTCATCGCGACCGCGGTGCCGATCCGCACCCCGGCCTCCGTCACCGGGACCACGGCCCAGCGGGCGCCGGTCGTCCCCGCCGATCCTTCGACGGCGATCTGCGCCGGGGCTACCGCGCCGGCGACGTCGAGCGCGGTCGCCGCGAGGTCCTCCGCGGTCAGCGCGAACTGGCTGACGATCGAACCGGTCGAGTCGAAGACGTAGAGCGCAGTCGCAAAATCGAGCTCGCGCAGCGGACTCCGGCTCCACACGGCCAGCGCTCCGTCGCGATCCCGATCGACGATCGTCTCGCGCAACAGGGCGTTGTCCTGCAGGAAGTCGATCGTGCGGATCATCGTGTACTGCAGCCACTGGCTCGACGACTGTCCGATCCGCTCCGCGCGCTCGATGAGGAGCTCGTGCGCGGCCTGGATGCGCGCGTGTGCGGCGAGCGGCAGGGTTACGAGAGCGGCGATCGCGCACGCCACCAGGGCCATCCGGGGGCTCTGTGACCCGCGGCGACCCGGGCGGGCCGCGGTGGCGTGAACGAGCCACGCGCCCGCTACGAGCGCGGCGGCCAGCGGCAGAACGAGCGCGCTCCGCCGCCCGGCCAGCGCCGCCTCGGGCATTCGCCACGCGGCCGCCGCGAGGCCCAGAGCGGCCACCGCGATCGCTCCCGCGATCCAGGCGGGACCCACCGGCGCGCTCCCCCAGCGGAGACCGATGGAGATCCCGATCGCGAGCGCGGCCAGGAGCAACGCGAACGCCAGCATTACCATCAGGAACGGGGGCGAGAAGAGGATCGTCGGACTGAAGAAGACCGGCGGGCTCATGCTGGCCATGGCGTCTTCGAGTCCCGAGACCTCGAGTCGCAGGGCGAACAGCGCGACTCCCAGGGCGAGCGCGATCGCGGGGACGAGGCGGCGGATTCGCAGTCGGTCGGGACGCTCGGGGAGGAGCGCGATCACCGAGACGCAGAAGAACACGACGAAGAAGGCGCTCAGGACGAAGTCGCCCGCCGAGCGACCGGCCGGCCCCAGCCTCGAGGCGGCGAACGCCAGCGGACTGAACCAGGATTCCGGGAGGAACAGGGGCGGGATCCGCGACCCGGTCAGGAACAGCCACAGGCCGGCCAGCATCGCCGCCTGCGCGCCGATCGCCAGGCTCCACGCCCTTCGTTCTTCGCCGCGGGCGAGCATCGCGACCTGTCGTGCCGCGTGCCACGCTCCGGCCAGCGACCAGATCAGCGGCCACACGAGAAGCAGCGCGAGCAGCCGGACGACGTCCGCCCGGCGGCTCTCCAGATATCGATCGATCAGGAACCTCTCGGAGTGGACTTCCGCGACCAGGACCCCGTCCGGTCCCGCCACCGAGTCGGCCGGTTCCTCGGAATCGCGCTGCTCGTAGCCCGGCGGCACCACGTGGAACGAGAGGTCGTGGAGGGACTGGAGCCGCGGGACGAGCAGATCGGCCTCGGCCATCTCGCGCCGCAGCGGGGATTCGGCGGCCCACAGGTCCTTGATCGCGACCTGGAACGTATCCCCCTCGGTCACCCACGGGGCGGCGAGATAGGCGAGGAGGTACCCGGACGGGGCGCGGACGAGGGGTCGCGCGAGGGCCGTCGCCACCGAATCCGGCGGGAGCCGGTCGCCGCGCGGATCCCCCCACCAGGCCCGCAATCGGCCCTGGACGTCGTAGACCTCGAAGCCGACTCCCGCCGGAAGCATCGGCGGCGAGGCCTCGTCGAGCGCCAGGAAGAGAGAGGCGTCGGGGCCCACGTCGGACGGCCCGGCCGTCCGACGGTGGAGACCGGTCACGGTGGCGCGCAGGAGCGCCCGATCGTCCTCCAGCCGCCGCGACAGGACTTCCGCCACCCGCTGACGCTTGGCGTTCTCCAGCTCGCCGGCCGCCTCTCCACCGCTGCGGGCCAGGTTCCAGGATTCGACCCGGAACCAGGCCCACAGGGCGAGGTAGCAGGCGAGCAGCACGAATGCGGCGCGCAGTCCCCACCCGCGCGGGCGACCCTGCACGAAGGCGGTCGCGAGGAGTCCGAGCGCGCCCGCGAACGCGATCCATGCGGGCGTCCCATCCGGGACGAGCGCCGCAGCGGCCAGCGCCGTGGCCGCGGCGAACAGCCAGGCGGTCCGGCTCACGGCGCCGGGACCGGTTCGTCTCTCGGCCGCGTGGCCACGACGAGGCCCGTCGCCCCGGCCCGCCGCGCGGCGTCCATGGCCTCGACCACCCGACCGTGCACCACCTGCTCGTCGGCCTCGAGCACGACCCGCTTCGTCGCTCCGGCGGCGAGAGCCTCCCTGATCGCGCCCTCCAGCATCGCAGGCTCCACGGTCCGTCCGTCGAGCCACGTGCCGCCGCCCGCGTCGAGCTCGAGCGTCACCTCGTCGCGCCGCGCGGCCTCGGAGGTGGAGGCGGCGGGGAGCGTCAGGTCGAGGCCGCTCCGCTCGAGGAACGTCGATGTCACGACGTAGAACAAGAGGAGGAGAAAGACCACGTCGATGAGCGGCGTGATGTTGATCAGGTCCTTCCGCCGCGGGCCGCTCCCGAACTTCACGATTGCGGTGTCCGGGCCGGGATCGCGGCACGCGAGCCGCCGCGCTGGAAACGGAGGATCTTCTGGACGAGCCGGCTCGTATGAGACTCCATCTCGAGGACGAGACGCTCCGCCTTGCTCGCGAAGTAGTTGTACCCCACCAGCGCAGGGATGCCGATCGAGAGACCGGCCGCGGTCGTGATCAGGGCCTGCGCGATCCCACCCGAAAGGCTCTGCGCCTGGCCGGCCCCCTGCTGCGAGACGACGTCGAAGACCTGGATCATCCCGAACACGGTTCCGAGCAGCCCGAGGAGCGGGCCGATCCCGGCCACGGTCTCGAGCAGTCCGAGCCCGCGCTCGAGCCGCGCCACTTCCTGGCGACCCTGATCTTCGATCAGCTCTCGCAGCTCCTCGCGCGGACGGTCGCGGTTGTCCAGGGCCACGCGCACGAGCGCGGCGAACGGTCCCGGGTGCTTCTCGCAGACCGAGCGCGCCAGCGGGATGTCCCCCGGCTCCTCGATTGAATCGATGACGCCGACGATCTCGGGCTCCATGACCCGCGGGGTCCGCAGATGGAGGGCACGGTCGACGATCACCCAGACCGCGAGCACGGAGCATGCCGCGAGCGGGATCATGAGGACGCCACCCGAGACGATCGTATCCCACATGAAGCGTCCCTCCTTACCGTTGGTCGGACGGGAACACGTTGAAATAGAAGTTGCCGGTGATCTCCAGATAGGGCTCGGGGAATCCCGGCGGCAGGGGCTCGTAGTCCGCGGCTCCCGTGATCGCGTCGAGCGCGACGTACTGGAGATTCTCGACTCCGCGATGATCGAGGAGTCGGCTATCGAGCAGACGGCCGTCGGGTCCGATTCGGAAGCGGACGCGGCTGATCCAGGCCGCGGTCCCGTAGTAGAACGCGGCGGGCGGGGAGATGTGCTCCTCGATGCGGGCCTTGAGGCGCTGCATGTAAGGCGCCCACTCCCAGGCGGTCGTGTTGAGGGTGAAGTCGGAGCCCGCCTCCGCGCGCGTCAGCCGCTGATCGACCTCGGGCGCCGGAAGCCGCGCCCCGGGCTGAGCCGCGACCGGGCGGCTCGCGCTCGGGGTCGCGATTCGCGTCGGCCCGAGCGCGAGGCGCGGGTCCGTCCGGCCGTCCGCGGGAGCGCCGCGGGTCTCGCGGGACTCGTCCGCGTCGCCGGATGCGGATTCCCGGTCGCCGTCCTCCTCGCGGGGAAGCTCGCGCGCCACCTCCGGGCGCTCGGCGGGCCTCGCGTCGGCGCCTCGCGGAGACGCTTGGGGAGCCGCCGGCGCCGGACCGGGCGGGGCGCCCGCCGGGCGGGGCGTCGACGGCAGCGGAGACCGCCCCTCGCTGTAGGCTTCCCCGCGAGGCAGATCCTCGGGCGCATCCGGCTGGGCGGCCCGGCGATCCGCGTCGGAGACGTTCGGGGTCGGGGCGTCGGGCTTCGCGTCCGGACCTTCCTGGGGATCCACGAGGCGGAAGGCGATCGGCTCCGGGGGCGGCGGAGAGACGAGAGCGCCGGCATTCGCGGCGGGACTCCAGCGCTCCCACATCGGCGCCGCGAGCAGGCCGTGGAGCAGGAGCGATACGCCGAGCGCGATCCGGGAAATGCGGTCTTCGAGCATTCCCACCCGGGAAGGACGAGGGCACGAGAGGAACCGTTAAACCTCTGAATATACCTCTCTTACCCTGCCACCCCACCCACGTTTCTCAGCGCCCGATCAGGAGGGCGCGCAGAACGCCCCGTATGCAAGGCGCGCGAGGAGTCCGTTCCGAGGCGTGGCGAATCCCACGCCGCAGGAACGGCGACGAAGCGGAACGAAGCAGACGGGGCGTTATCCGCGCCCGGTCAGCGGCCGACGAGCTGGTGGAGGCGCAAGATCGCCCGCTGCGACCGCAGCGAGTTCGTCGCCCCGGTCATCAGCGTCGCCGCGTCGGCGGAGAGCATGACGAGAAGGGACACGCCGAACCAGACCTTGACCGCCGGCTCTTCGACGACGGCGAACATCGCGATCGTCGCGAGGTGGGGCCCCGCGAAGAGCCATGCCCGCCACGCCACGAGCGCCGGGCGGAGCCAGCGCGACGCGCGCCACCGCTCACGCCGCGCCGCGCCGATCCAGGAAGCGAGCGCGAGGAACGGCGCCGCGACCAGCACCATGGCGAGGGCGTAGACCGCGGTGATCGGCAGCACGGCCCATTCCCGCCAGGTCGTCTCGCGTCCCTCCTCGTCGGGGTCCCGGCGCCCGTAGGCGCGGATCTGATCGGCATCGAACCAGCGGTAGTGCAGGGTTGCGTAGTCGCGCGCGGCGTTCAGCTCCTGGATGCGGCCGGTCGCCGCCCTGCGCGCCTCCTCGTCCATCGCGAAACGATCGGGATGGATGAGCTTGGCTCGCAAGCGGTAGGCGCGCTGGATGTCGTCGAGCTCGATCGGCGGAAAGAGGCCCAGTCGCTGAAGCGCGTGCCGGTACGCCATCTCGTCGTAGCCGTCGCGACAGCGAGGCGGGCTCGGCCGACTCACGGCTCCGCCGCCGGCTCGGTCGGCTCGGGGGTCGTGTCGGCGGGCGCGCGCGCGAGTGCGGACGCCAGATCCTCCGAGCCCGGTTCGAGGTGCTCGTCCGCGTTGGCATCCGCGGCGACGGCACCGGCGCCTCGCTCCCCCCCGCCGCCGTCCGGCATGTCGAGGAAGTACGAGGCGCACGCGCCCTGGAGAAGCGTTTCGGATAGAACCGGCTCGGCATCGATGAAGCGGGCGAAATCGCACAGATGATCGACCACGTCCCGCGGATGACACGAGCGCGGGTGAATTCCCAGGCGGCCGTAGAAGTGGTGATAGATCCAGTCGACGGCCTCCGCGCTGTAGACGATCTGACGCGAAACGCACACGCGGCGGAAGATCTTCGCGTAGTCCTCCTTGGTGGGGCTCGGGACAAAGATCTTGTAGTGGATCCGTCGCAGGAACGCCTCGTCCACGAGATCGAGAGGATCGAGGTTCGTCGCGAAGATGAGCAGCGAATCGAACGGCACCGGGAACTTGTGACCGGTGTGGAGCGTCAGGAAGTCCATCCGCTTCTCGAGCGGAACGATCCACCGGTTGAGAAGGTCCCGCGGCCGGACGCGCTGACGGCCGAAGTCGTCAATGATGAGCACGCCGCCGTTCGCCTTCACCTGGAACGGCGCCTGATACACCTTGCTGTGCGAATCGTACTGCAGGTCGAGCTGGTCGAGCGTGAGCTCCCCGCCCGTGAACACCACCGGCCGCTGGACACGCGCGAAGCGCCGGTCGTACACGTGGATCGGCTCCAGCCAGTCCTCTTGACCCTTGCCGTTGACCCGGCCGTCGGGAAGCGCGCGATGGTGAACGGGGTCATAGACCACCATCACATGGCCGTCCACGTCCACCGCGAAGGGCACGAAGAGGTCCCCGCCCATCATCCTCGCGATCGACTCGGCCAGATTCGTCTTCCCGTTTCCGGAATCGCCGTAGAGGAACATCGACTTGGCGGAGTTGATCGCCGGTCCGAGCTGCTCGAGGAACCGGGGATCGAGAACGAGATGACTGAACCCGACTTCGATGCCCTCGCGGCTGACGCTCACTCCCTTGATCGACTGCGTTTCGACCCACTCGCGGTACTTGGCGAGGGGCACGGGCGCGGGACCCACGTATTGATTGGAGTCCATCGCTTCGCGGGCGCGCTCGCGGCCCTTGCCCGTGAGGTCGAATGTGTACCCGCCCCGACCGTGACCCTTGGCCCCCCGCACCTCGACGAACTGGCGCTGCTGGAGGTCGAGCAGCCGGTCGTCGATGAGGCCGAACGGGAGGCGGATCGAGTCGGTCAGCTGTTGACCCGTCCGCGCGCCCTGCACATAGAGCGTCTTGAGGAGCAGGTCCACGAGCGCCTCCGGCGAGAGACCCGTGTCGGCCAGCGTCTCCGGCACGGTGGGCACGGGGCGGCCGGCGAACTGGGGCCGCCGGTTCAGACTCGAGCGAGGCCGGGCGGGCGCGCTCATTCGGGGGTCTCCCACTGGACCCGGTCCCCCAGCGTCGTGTGGGTCTCGGCCAGGGTCCCGGCGGGCACCTCGAGGGCCTGACGAGCGTCCCGGTGCCAGCGGGTTCGCGTTCCCGGCGACAGGTCGCGATACATCGCGACCACCGAGCCCGCATCGTCCATCAGGGCGACATCGATCGGATACGTCATCAGGTACATGTGGACTCCTCTGCACGGCACGATCATGAGACCCTCTCCGCGCTCGATTCGCGGGCGCGCGATCAGTCCCCGCAGGCGGGGCCAGAACCAGTTGGCCAGGATGACACGGTCGCCGAGCTCTCGGCCGCGAGTCGCGTTGGTCACGCGCACACGCATCACATCAATCCCTTCATCTGCTCGAGAATGTGGAGCACGGCGGGACCCAGAATGACCACGAACATGGCCGGGAAAATGAACAGGACGAGCGGGAACACGAGCTTGATGGTGGTCTTTGCCGCCGCTTCCTCCGCGCGCTGTCGGCGCTTCGTCCGCATGGTGTCGGAATGCACGCGCAACGCGGTCGCGATCGAGGTTCCGAAGCGGTCGGTCTGGACGAGCATCGCGGTCAGCGATTTGAGGTCGCCGAGCCCGGTCCGCTCGCCGAGGTTCCGCAGCGCCTCGTCGCGCGGCGTGCCGGCCCGGATCTCGAGGTTCGTGAGCACGAGCTCGTCGCTCATCGTTTCGCTCACGTGATCGATCTCGTCGGACACGCGGACGAGCGCTTGATTGAGGCCGAGGCCGGCTTCGACGCAGACGACGAGCAGGTCCAGCGTGTCCGGCAACGCCCGCTGGAGCTCGAGCTGGCGCTTGCGGATCCGTCGCTTGACGTAGTACTGCGGGCCGAGCCATCCGAATGTCGCGCCGATCGCCGCACCGAGGATCACGGCCGCGGGCGCGGCGCCGAACGTGAAGCCGCCGAAGACCGCAGCCGCACCGGTCAACGTCATCGTCACGAGTCGGGTCCCGAAATACGCCGCCACGGCTCCCGAGCGGCGGTAGCCGGCCTGGAGAAGCGTCTCCTGGACCCGGCTCCAGTCGGCGCGCCGTGCGGTGACTCGCTCGCCGAAGGCCTGCATCAACGATTCCAGCCGTTCGCGCTTCTCCTGCCGCTGACGGCGCTGGACCGAGGAGTAGTTCCGGGCGGCCCCGGTCTGGAGCTCCCCCAGTCGCTTGGAGATCAGGCGCGACCGCGCTGGGGCGAGACTGGCCACTCCGTACACGAGCGCGAACACCGAAGTCATGACCAGCACGACGACCAGGAAGAGTACCATGCTAGACCTCGATGTGGATGATCTTGCGGATGACGAAGAAGCCCACGATCTGAAGCAGGGCCGCCATACTGATCATCAGGCGGCCGCTCGGCTCGCGGAACAGGATCATCATGTACTCGTGATTCAGCATCCAGATCAGGAAACCGACGCCGATCGGGAGCACGGCGAGCAGATAGCCGGTGAAGCGGCCTTGGGCTGTGTAGACCCGCACCTGCCGCTGGATGGTGAACCGCTCGCGGATCGTGTACGAGATCTTGTCCAGGATCTCGGCCAGATTCCCGCCGACTTCTCGCTGGACGATCAGGGCGGTAACGAAGATCCGCATGTCGACCAGGTCGATGCGATCCGCCAGCGCGAGGAGCGAATCTTCGATCGCGAGACCGAACTTCTGCTCCTCGAACACCCTGCGGAATTCCCCCGCGAGGGGCTCCGGGGACTCCTCACCGACCATCTGGAGTCCCGTGGAGAAGGCATGGCCCGCGCGAATGGCCCGCCCCAGCAGGTCGATGGCTTCCGGGAAGAACTCTTCGAAGGCCTCGAGTCGCTTGGTCTTGCGGCGACGCGCATAGATGTATGGCAACGAAGCTCCGAAACCCGCGGCTGCGATGCCGACGAACCACAACCTGCCGACGACGTACCCGGCCATCCCCATCGCGACCGCTGCACCGATTGTGAGCAGGAAGAAGGTGCCGACACGCCAGGTGACGTCGGCCTGTTCGAGGAGGTGCTGCAGGTCGCGTGTGTGAGGCAACCGCGCGACCAGCGGCTCCATCCACGTCACCTCGCTCAGCTTGGTATCGCGGAAGAGGTCGCCGAACGGGTCCGGTCCGCCCTGTCCGGAGGCCATTCCCTCGAGCCGCTGGGTGATCTCCTTGCGCTGACTGCGGTCCCTCCACCACTCCCACAACAGGGCGAGCGACAGGACCGCGAGCCCCACGGCGAGGAACAGCAGGATCGCGGGTATGTACCCCGCGGGGAGCCGCTCCATCATCGCTCACCTCCCGCGGCGTAGCCGAACTCGAGATTGGAGAACAGAGCGGTCGCCAGGTCGATGCCGCTGGCGCTCAGGCGCTCGGCGAAGCGCGGGCGGATGCCGGTCGCGCGGAACCTGCCAAGGACCTTGCCGTCCTCGTTGATCCCCTGGCGCTCGTACGTGAAGATCTCCTGCATCGTGATCACGTCGCCCTCCATGCCCACGATCTCGGAGATCGACGAGAGCCGGCGCGAGCCGTCGGAGTAGCGGGTGACCTGAATGACGACGTCGATGGCGGAGGCGACCTGCTGGCGCATCGCTCTCTCGGGCAGCGCCAGGTTGGCCATCGAGATCATCGTCTCGAGCCGCGAAAGGGCGTCGCGCGGCGAGTTGGCGTGCAGGGTCGTCAGCGAACCGTCGTGGCCGGTGTTCATGGCCTGCAGCATGTCGACGGCCTCCGGACCGCGCACCTCGCCGACGATGATCCGATCGGGGCGCATGCGCAGGGCGTTGATGACCAGCTGACGGGCGGTGACCTCGCCCACCCCCTCGACGTTCGGGGGCCGGGTCTCCAGCCGGACGACGTGAGGCTGGCGCATCTGGAGCTCGGCCGAGTCCTCGATCGTCACGATCCTCTCGTTGACGGGGATCGACCCCGACAGCACGTTGAGGAGCGTCGTCTTCCCCGCGCCGGTGCCGCCCGAGATCAGCACGTTCAGGCGCGCCTTCACGATGCCCTGGAGCAGCTCGAGCATGGCCGGCGTGATCGTCTCGAAGCGCAGCAGGTCCTGGGCCGAGAGCGCGTCCTTCTTGAATTTGCGGATCGAGACATGGGGCCCGTCGATCGCCAGCGGCGGGATCACCGCGTTGACGCGCGAACCGTCCGCGAGCCGCGCGTCGACCATGGGCGAGCTGTCGTCGATGCGACGGCCGACGGCGGAAACGATCCGGTCGATCACCTGCAGCAGGTGACGGTTGTCCTTGAAGCGCACGTCGGTCTTCTCGATGCGGCCGTCACGTTCGATGTACACCTGCGTGTACGTGTTCACGAGGATGTCGGAAATCGTGGGATCCTGAAGCAGCGGCTCGAGCGGGCCCAGGCCGAAGATCTCGTGCAGCACCTCCTCGACCAGGCGCTCGCGCTCGTCGAAGTTGAGCGGCGCCGCATCCCGGGCGAGCAGATCCTGCACCGCGCGCCGGATCTCGGCGACCACCTGCTCGCGGTCGTGAGTATCCAGGTTCGAGAGGTTGAGCCGCTCGATCAGCTGCTTGTGGATGCGGCTCTTGATCTCGTGCGCCAGGGATGCCTGGCTCCCTTCCTCGTCCGGCGTGCCGGTGCCCGCCGCCCGCGGCGGAGCGGGCGCGGCCGGGCGGTCCTCAGCGGGCGCCTCCCAGGGCATCCTCGCGGCCGGCCTGTCGGCGACCGGCGGGACCCACGGAACCTTCGGCTCGACGTCGCCCTGGGGCCCGAACAGCGGAACCGTGTACGGATCGCGTTCGTCGGTCATACGCGCTCACCTCCGAAGACGGGGGGCGGGAGCATGAGCGGATCATCCGCTCGCTCATCCTCGGTCCCCAGCATGCCTCGCATGCGGTCCATCGTCCGGGCGAGCCAGCTGCGCTTCTTCGGAACCGACCCGGGCAGGCCCGTGATGCGGGCGCCCAGCGCTTCCAGCTCGCGTGCGTAGTCGCAACGCTCCATCAGGATCACCGGACGGCCGGTGTTGATCGAATCGATCACCGCCTCGTAGTCGTTGGGCAGCGTCCAGTAGATCTCCATGCCCAGCGCCTGTTCGACGTCTTCCAGCGCGATGTCATTGTCCGGCTGGAGCCGGTTCACGATGAGTCGCAGGTCCTTGCCGCCCATCCGCTCCATGAGGTGCTGGGTGCGCTGGATGTTCCTCAGCGACGGCAAGTCGACGTTCGTGACGAGGTACACTTCGTCGGCCTGGTCGAACGTGGCCAGCGTGCGGGGCGTGAACGAGTTCGAGGTATCGACCACGACGTGATCGTAGTGCTGCTTGAGGAACTGGAGGATCTGACGGATCTGATCGCCGGTGACGGTCTCGGCCTTCTCAGGCTGATACGGCGCCGAGAGGACGTGCACGCCGGTGTCGTGGCATTCGATGAAGGAAGCCAGCAAACCGGCGTCCATGCGGTGGAAGTTGCGCGCCAGGTCCACGAAGTTGAACCGCGGCTCGATGCCCATGAACAGGGCGATCTCGCCGAGCTCGAGGTCCAGATCGACGACCACCGTCTTCTGACCAGTCAGGCGATGGATCTGGATTGCGAGATTCGTCGCCACCGTGGTCGAGCCCGAGCCCCCCTTGGCGCTGAAGAACGCGTACAGCTTGCCGGGCTGACGTCTCGTGTGGCCGGCGGGAGCTCCCGCCAGACGGCGCATCGTGCGCGCGATCGCGGCGGCGAGCGCTTCTTCGGTGACCGGCTTCGGCAGGTATTCCCCGATGCCGGACTGCATGGCTTGCATGAGGAACTCGGGCGAGCTCTCCGAGCCCGCTCCGATCAACCGCCGATTCGGGTTCTGCTCGGCCAGGTACTGCGCCAGCTTGCACCCGAGTGCCGGGTCGGCCTCGAGGTCGATGAACACGATCTCGGGATCGACCGTGCGCAGCTCTTCGAGGTGCCCGTGGCTGAGCTCGATGAACGGGACGATGATCTCGAACGCGATCTCGATCCGCGTCCCTTCCCCGTTCCCGTTCCCGCACTGCTTGAGCGCCGTCCGGAACTGCGAGTCCGTGCTGATGACGGCGCTGACGATGGCCTGACGCTGCATGCGACCCCCTCGGGGGCTGAGAGTCCCGACTACTCCACGAGGTGCACGTACTTGACCTGAAGCCCTTCCTGGGCGCCGCCCCCGCCTCCGTTTCCGCCCGCTATGCCGGCGGCGTACATGAAGCGGCCGAGGACGTCGTCGCCCTGCATTTCCTCGATCCAGAACGCGGTGAAGTTGTTGAATACGATCGGCTTCTTCCCCGGGCGCACGTCTCTGGTCGGGTCGAAGAGCGGAATGATCCCCACTCTCGGGCTCGCCTTCCAGGGCTGAAACGCGCTCCCCACGACGCTGTCGGCGTTCGCGTCCCAGTGGGCGTTGGGATCCCGGGCGAGGAGATCGCTGATCCCCTGCCGGGTGGGGCCCTTCATGTTCCCGTTCTCGACCATGTACTCTTCGCCGAGGTAGACCGGGTTCGTGTTGCAGTTGGCGATGTTCCAGCGGTAGCGGTTGGCCCCCGACGGAGGCGCGCCGTTCGCCTGCGGGATGTCCCACGGGAAGTACCACGAGGGCACGATCGCCTTTTGAGGCGTGCCTTCCTTGAGCTTGATCGGGCGGCCCCAGTCGTTGTCGTACGTGGTCCCGTTGGGATCGATGCCGTTGTTGTCCGGCACGCCGTTCCGCCAGTCGCTGCCGTAGCCGGTTTCGGTCGGGTCGTAGTACTCGCCGTTGTCGTAGACCTTGTCGTTGTCGTCGTCGTCCCAGCCGTCCGGAATGGCAAATGGCTTGAGGCAGATCGCGGCACCCGCGGGCGCCGCTTCCGCGGTCGCGCGCGCGGCCACATCGACCTCGTCCACGCCGAAGACCCGCGCGAACCAGGTCGCCACGGCGCTGCCCCGATCGGCCGTGCGGCGAACGACGACGGACACTCGCATGAGGTCCATGTCGGCGGTCACGTCGTCATCCAGGATCTCGACGCCCTCGGCGCGCACGGTGTTGAGCGCCCCGTACTGGATCGCGATGTCTCTCGCCCGGTCGGGGTTGTCGGGGTCCTCCAGGAACGAGCCCGCGCCGGCCAGGGCCGCGGCGTCGGCCACCCGCTGAGCCTCGCCGCGAGCCGTGAACAGCATGCCGACGTCGACCACCAGCGCCACCATCGAGAGGATCGCGGTCATCGCCAGCGCGACGACGACCATGACGGAGCCGCGGTCGTCGCGC
Organism: Gemmatimonadota bacterium; assembly: GCA_036556305.1. Lineage (GTDB taxonomy): Bacteria > Gemmatimonadota > Gemmatimonadetes > JACCXV01 > JAHWKZ01 > JAICNR01. The sequence continues at coordinate 2,040 of DATBJO010000087.1, read as the reverse complement.
ATCCCCTGGGGGAGGCTCAGGCGCCTCACCGGCCCCCCGCCGGCGTCACCGGCTCCCTCAGCGACTTGTCCCAGTCCCAGGTTTCCGGCTCGCCCGTCGGAAGCGGCGGCGGCGTGCTGGACGGTTGCACGACGTGGGGCGTGACCAGCACGAGGAGCTCGGTGCGGTTCTGTTGCGCCTGCTTCGATCGGAAGAACGTGCCGAGGATCGGGATGTCCCCGAGGATCGGGAACTTGTCCACGTTCTCGGTCATCGTGTTGTCGATGAGGCCCGCGATCGCGAACGTCTGGCCGTCCTGGAGCTCGACCTCGGTGGACGCCCGCCGCGAGCGCAGGGTCGGGATCTGGAAGCCCTGGATCTGGAGCCCGTTCGCGAAGTCGAGCGAGGACACCTCGGGCTCGACCTGCATGTGGATGTTGCCGCTGTTCGTGATCGTCGGGGTGAAGTTCAGCCGCACGCCGAACTCCTTGAAGACGACCGTGATCGTCGTCCCGCCGGCGCTGACCTGCGGCACCGGGTACGGGAACTCGCCGCCCGCCAGGAACGACGCCTTCTTGCCGTCCATGGCCAGCAGGTTGGGCTCCGCGAGGCTCTTGAACAGTCCCCGGCCCTGGAGCGCGCGGATGAACGCGCCGATCTCCGAGCCCCGGTCGAAGAGGTACAGGTTCGTGACGTCGGAGAAGGTCTGCTCCGGGCCGGGAGGATCGTTGATGAAATTGGCGCCCGGCGCCGTGAACGTGCCGGTCGAAATTGCGCCTTCCGTGGCGCCGCGCAGGTTCAGCGGGTCGACGCGCAGAATGTTGAAGCCGAGCTCGCTGAGCGCGTTTCGGCTGACCTCCGCGAACCGGACCTGCAGGAGGACCTGCCGCGGCGACGGCACCGCGATGCTGTTGACGACGGTCGCGCCGGAGGCCTCGGCGATCGCGACCGCGCGCCGCTCGACGCTCGCGTCGCTGACCGAGCCCGAGAGGATGAACGTGTTGCCGCTCGCCTGGACCCGGAGCGCTTCGTTCGGGAACAGGAGGTTGAATTGTCGCTGGAGCGCGTCCGCGTCCGCGGTCACCTCCACGCTGTGGAGCTCACGGCGTCCGCTGGTATCCCAGAGCACGAGGCTCGTGGACCCCAGCTTCTTGCCGTTGACGAGGACCTCGTTCGGCGAGACGACGACGGCCTCGGCCACCGACGGATCGGAGATCGAGACCTGCCTGAGGTTGACGGAGTGGGTCACCAGGGCGGCCTTGCCCAGCGCGACCGAAACCGTGTGATCGGCGCTGGAAACGGCGGGGGCGGCGTCCTGTCCCACCGCCAACGGCGGCCGCGTCAGGCCAAGCGCAGCCCCGAACGCGAGCGGGAACAGGAGCGCCGACGACCGCCTTAGGAGTGCGCGGGGGCGCTTGAGTTTAGCGTGGCTCATGATCGCCTCCGCGGCTAAAAGGTCGTGACGGTGCGCTCGGCACCGTTGTACGTGATGACCGAGGTGCCTGGAGCGCGCCGCGGTCCGCGCGCCGTTGGACGGGCCGCCGGCTGCGCCGGAGCCTCCGTGCGAACGAGCCTCGCGGTCTGGATCCCGTCGGTTTCGACTTCGGCCATGTCGAGCGTGTTGCGAAGCGCCAGCTGGATCTGACCCTCGGTGGCGGCGAGTGTGAGCTTCTCCGCCTCTTCGGGGGTTACGAGCAGCGTGATGACGGTGGCGGTCTGCGGCTCGCCGTTCGCGTTCTTCTGGATCGTCTGTCCGGAGGCCAACGTCCGCACGTTCTGGAGGATCACGCGCGTGGCAGCCTCCTCACGCTCAGAGTTGTCCGAAAGCGTCACGAGAACGTCCACTCGCGTACCGGGAAGGACGAAACCCGCCACGCCGATCACCTCATCGACCTTGACGCTCACCGCCCGCATCCCCTCGGGGATCACGATCGGGAGCCCGCCGCCGGCCTCCTTGTCGGCCAGCTTGGCGGTCATGAGCGGCTCGTTGGCGCTCACGGGAGTGATCAGCCCGCGACCCAGCACCTGCTTCTCGCTGGCGGCATAGCCGGGTGGGACAGT
>DATBJO010000086.1:0-5098 GCA_036556305.1 Gemmatimonadota bacterium | reverse complement strand
ATCGAGAGGCAGGTCGCGATCCAGGGCTCGAGGTTCAAGCGCAGGATCAGCGACCCGACGGCGAGGACGAGGAGCATGAACGTCACCGCGTGCGCGATGTCGTCGAACCACACGATCGAGTTGTAGAGGTCGAGAGCGTTTCCGGCCACGTCGACGATGAACGGAAGCGCCAGGAACAGATCGGCGAGGTGGGGATAGGGCGGTCGCCGTCCGCGAAGGGCCCAGCTCATGGGGATCGCGATGATCGAGATCGGATAGAGCGCAGCCCTCGCGCCCATCGCCTTCCCGGCGAAGCGGTCGAGATGGAGGTGCGTCATCCCGTAGTACAGGAGGGCCACCAGGAGGATCTTGGCGGCCACGTTGAGGACGGCGACGAGGCGCTTGGGGGCCACGCGCCATGATAGGGCTCACCCCGGGGCCACACAACCGTCGTTCACCGATCAGGACAGGCGTTCGACCGTCGCGCGCTCGCGATGCGCTTGCCAGAGGAAGGGAAGCGCCAGGGCCTGGATCGCCGCGCCGCAGACGTACGAGGCGGGATAGCCCCACGCGTCCGCGGCCCGTCCGAGTGCGGGCTGGACGACCACGCCCCCGCTCGACGCCAGCATGGAGTCGAAAGAGAGGACCGTGGCGCGGTGCTCGGAGTCGACCAGGCCGTTGATATACGCCTGACGCACGGGTGTCACCGCCGCGAAGAGAAGTCCCCATACGACCAGGAGCGCGAGAACCGCCCCGAACGTCGGCAGGAGCCCGATGAGGGCGAGGATCGCGGCGCTCGACGCGCCCCCCGCCACGAGGATGGACGTGCGTCGGCGGAACACGCGCCCCACGTACGGGACGGCGAGTCCGCCCAGGATCTGGGCTCCGGCGACGATCGCCGCGGCCAGCCCAGCCACGCCGTAGGCCTTCTCGTCGCCGTAGAGCTCGAGCAGGTAGGGCTGCATGGCGTAGAACGCGTAGATCATCACCCCGCCGGTGAACGGAGCCGCCAGCATCACCCACCGGACCGGCGGGTTCGCGAGGCCGTATCGAACGGACCCGCGCAGGAGCCGCTTCACTTCGGCGAGCGAGCGCTTGCCGCGACCCGGCGTGAAGCCGAGGTCCCGCATCCAGACGAACGCGCAGGCGAACGTCAGCGCGAGGACGATCGTGCGGAGGACGTACGGCACCCCGAGGTTCGTCGCCTGGGCGATCGCCCCGCCGGCCACCGATCCGCCGAGCATCGCGATGCCCTCGACGATCTCTCCCCTGGCGAACACCGATTCCAGCCGCCCGTCGAAGCCGCTGGCCGAGAGGGCGTCGACCAGCCACGCTTCGACCGCCCCCGAGAAGAACGTGAACCCGAGCCCGAGGAGCGCGGAGGCCAGCGCCCACGCCCAGAAGGGCGCCGAGATCCGCCACATCCAGAGGTAGAGGAGAGTGGCGGCGGCGAGCGTGAGCGTCCCGAGGAGGTACGACGTCCTCCGCCCGCGCGTATCGGCGACGACGCCGGTCGGGACCTCGAACAGGACGAGACCCGCCGTGAAGAACGCGTTGGCCGCGAACGCCTCGGAGTTGCTGAGACCAGCGTCGAGGAGGAACAGGGTGTTGATGCCCCAGATGAACGACGCCGCCAGCGTATGGAGCGTCTCCAGCGTCAGATAGACCCGCTGGACCTTCCGTGACGCGGCGTTCATCGGCACCACCCTTCCCGGCGGGTCGCGATCCCGGCGCTCGCGCCGGCTCGTGTTGCGGTCCGGGGGCGCCGCGCGGAAATTCGCCCCTCCGGATCCGGGGCGCCGCAGGTTTCCTTTCCGCAGGCGGGTTCATGGCGAAGCTCGACGCCGGCAAGCGAGACATGCTACCGAACAGCGCGTTCGCGTACGTCGACTCGCGCGGCCAGCGCCGGCTGCCGATCCACGACAAGGCGCACGTCAAGAACGCGCTGGCCCGCTTCAACCAGGTACGGTTCGAAGACGACGCCGCCCGCGAACGCGCCAGGAAGCGTCTCCTCAACGCCGCGAAGAAGCACGGGATCGTGCCGATCGGCTTCATCACCGGGCAGATCGAGAAGGAGCGGACGCACGCAGTCGCGGGCCGGCTCGTCATCGAGCTGGGACGGGCGGGTGCGCCCGGCGAGCTGGAGCAGAGGTTGCGGAGCGTCCTCAAGGACCCGACGCTGGCCGTCCTCCACTGGTCGAAGGCGTCCGGCGCGTACCTCGATGCCCGGGGGAGGCCCATCCCGCTGCCGGCGGAGGGGGAGCCTAGAGCCGTGACGTATCTGGAGCGCGGCGGACGGCCGATGACCGCGCTCGTCCACGATCCGGCGGTGCTCGACGATCCCGCGCTCACCGAGACCGTGCTCGCCGCCGTGCGCTTCGTCATCGAGAAGGATCGCGGATACGGCCAGGTCTCCGCGACCGCCACCAGTGCCGCGGCGCTGCCGGCGGGATTCGTGACCCTCCTCATGAGCGACATCGAGGGATCCACCGGGCTCCTGCGGCGCCTGGGCGACGGCTATCGCGACCTGCTGAACGCCGTTCGCGACATCCAGCGGACGGCGGTGTCGCGCGCCGGAGGACGCGAGATCGACTTCCGCGCCGACGATTTCTTCGCGGTCTTCGAGCGCGCGATCGACGCCGTGCGAGCCGCGTGCACGGTCGAGCGATCGCTGCGCGCGCATGCATGGCCGGAAGGGCTCGAGGTCCGGGTCCGGATCGGGATCCACAGCGGCCGGCCGACGCTCACGGACGCGGGATACATCGGGCTCGCGGTGCACACCGCCGCGCGGCTCTGCGCGGCCGCCCACGGCGGCCAGGTCCTCGTATCCGGCGCGACGCGCGCGGCGGTCGAGCGGCCGTCGTCCGAGGGCATCCGCTTCCGCGACCTCGGGCGGCATCGCCTGCACGGCCTGGCGGAGCCGGAGACGCTGTATCAGGTCCTCGGGAAAGGTTTGAGAACGACGTTTCCGCCGCCCCGGACGAAGGGGCGCACGCGAAGGAAGAGCGGGGCGGGGACTGGCTAGCGGGCCCCGAGCGGGAGACCCAGGAACGCGGCGTAGCGACGTGCGGCGGAGATCACGGCGCGCTCGGCGGAGCGCACGCGGCGGCGCGCGCGAGCAGGATCTCGCGCTCGCGGGCGTTCTTGGTGAGCCGGGCGGCGCGCTCGAACTCGGCGCGGGCTCCCTCGCGGCGCCCGAGCTTCTCGAGCAGGTCGCCCCGCACCGCCGGGAGCAGGTGGTAGCTCTCGAGCAGCGGCTCGGACCTCAACGCGTCGACCAGATCGAGTCCGGCCTGGGGCCCGAAGGCCATCGAGACCGCGACCGCGCGATTCAGCTCGACGACCGGCGACGGCGCGACCCGGACGAGCGCGGCGTAGAGCTCGGCGATCCGCCGCCAGTCGGTCTGCTCGGGGGTCGCCGCGCGCGCGTGGCAGGCGGCGATCGAGGCCTGGAGCGCGTACGGCCCCGAGCCGCCGCCCAGCCGCTCGGCGCGCTCGAGCGCCGCGAGGCCGCGGCGAATCAGGAGCCGGTCCCAGCGTGCGCGGTTCTGATCGAGCAGCAGGACCGGCTCCCCGGACGGACCGACGCGGGCCTTCGCCCGCGAGGCCTGGAGCTCCATCAGCGCCACGAGGCCGTGGACCTCGGGCTCCTCCGGAAGGAGCTCCGCCAGGACGCGGCCGAGGCGAATCGCCTCGTCGCAGAGCGCGGGCCGCATCCAGTCCTCTCCGGCGGTCGCCGAGTACCCCTCGTTGAAGATCAGGTACAGCACCTCGAGGACCGAGGACAGGCGCGCCGAGAGCTCGGCCCCGCGCGGGACTTCGAACGGAACACGCGCTTCGGTGAGCGTCCGCTTCGCGCGGACGATCCGCTGAGCGAGGGTCGATTCCGGAACCAGAAACGCGCGCGCGATCTCCGGCGTCGTGAGGCCGCCGACGAGGCGCAGCGTGAGCGCGACCCGCGCCTCCATGGAGAGCGCCGGATGGCAGGCCGTGAACATGAGGCCGAGCAGATCGTCGCCGACCGGGTCGTCGATCGCCGCGTCGAGCTCGTCGACGGCCGCGTCGCGCCCGGCCTCGATCTCGTAAGCGAGCTCCACGTGCTTGCTCTCGCGCAGTTTTCGATGACGAAGCCGATCGATTGCGCGGTTCCTCGCCGTGGTCATGAGCCACGCGCCGGGGTTGTCGGGGATGCCTGACTCCGGCCAGCGTTCGAGCGCGGTGACCAGCGCGTCGTGGGCGAGGTCTTCGGCGCGGCCCACGTCCCCGACCAGGCGCGCGAGACCGGCGATGACCCTGCCGGACTCGATCCGCCAGATCGCGTCGATCGCGCGGTGGGTGTCGGACGTCGTCACGGGGAGACGAATAAGAGGTCCGGGACTCGCCGGTGCAAGGTCGATCATGTAGGCTGCACGACGCCATGGCGCGCACTCTCCCCAGGGTGTTCATCGTCGGCGGCGGATTCGCCGGCATCGCGGCGGCCAGGGCGCTATCCGGCGCGCCGGTCGCTGCGGCGCTGCTCGACCGCCGCAACCACCACGTGTTCCAGCCGCTCCTGTATCAGGTCGCGACCGCCTCTCTCTCGCCGGCCGACATCAGCGCTCCGATCCGCACGGTTCTGCGGGGCCAGAAGAACTGCGAAGTCGTGCTCGCCGAGGTCACGGCCGTGGACATCGCGAAGCGGCGTCTGTTCGTGAGGGGTGGACATGTCCGGTACGACTACCTCGTCCTCGCCGCCGGCGCGACCCATGCCTATTTCGGCCACGACGAGTGGGCGACGATAGCCCCCGGCCTCAAGAGCATCGAGGACGCGACGGAGCTGCGCCGCCGCATCCTCCTGGCGTTCGAGTCCGCGGAATACGAGCGAAGCCTAGAGGCGCGTCGCGCCGCATTGACCTTCGGGATCGTCGGCGCGGGTCCCACCGGCGTCGAGCTCGCCGGAGCGATCAAGGAGATCGCGGGGAAGACGCTGCCCCGCGACTACAAGCACATCGACACGCGCACGACGCGGGTGATCCTCTTCGAAGCCGGGGATCGGGTGCTGCCCACGTTTCCCGCGGAGCTGAGCGCGCGCGCCCGGCAGGACCTCGAGCGCATGGGCGTGGAGGTGCGGCTCGATTCC
>DATBJO010000085.1:0-7618 GCA_036556305.1 Gemmatimonadota bacterium | reverse complement strand
GCTCGCCACGAGCAAGTGGTGGAAGGAAGAGCGGCACGGCGTCTTCGTGGATTACAACCAGAACGCGAAGGACCGCACGGTCGCCTCTGCGTATTCGGTGCGCCCGACCCCCGACGCGCGGGTCTCGGCGCCGCTCCATTGGGACGAGGTGGCCGACGTCGACCCCGCCGACTTCACGCTCGCGACGATGCCGGAGCGCTTCGCGGAGCTGGGCGACCGTCACGCGGGGATCGACGCGACTGCCGGTTCCCTGGAGCCCCTTCTCGAGCTCTCCGCGCGGCACGAGCGCGAGGGGCAGGGCGACGCGCCGTGGCCGCCCCACTACAAAAAGCAGCCCGGCGAGCCCGCGCGCGTCCAGCCGTCGCGCGCCCGCGCGGCGAAAAACCCCCTGATCGAGATCGGCCGCGCCAAGCGCAAGAAGGACGCGCTGGCCGGGCTCGAGCGCTGGAAGGCGCGTCACCCCGAAGCCGCGGCCCATCTCGAGCCCGCCGACGTGCTGGTCGACTCCATGCGCGGGCGATCGTCCACCTGGACGCGGATCCGGGTCAATCTCCGGCACGTGCCGGCCAGGCTCCGTCCGCGTCAGGAGCCCCTGGATCCGGACGAGAAGACCCTGGAGAGGTCGTAGGGGGTCGTGACTTCGAGCTGGTCGTAGCGGCAGTCGCGCGGCTTCCTGTCCGGCCGCCAGCGGAGGAAGGTCGCCGCGTGGCGGAAGCGGTCCCCTTGCAGGTGATCGTACTTGACCTCGCACACGCGCTCGATGCGGAGCGGCTCCCACGAAAGGTCCTTGCCCGCGCTCCAGCGGCTCTGCCCTCCGGGCATCCGGGTTCCGCTCCCCTCCGCCTCCGCCCACGCTCGCCATGGGTGCGCCTTCAGGGCGTTCTTCCGCAGCGGGGCGAGCTCGTCCACGAGCTCCTTCCGCTTCGCCATCGTGAACGACGACGTGACCCCGACGTGATGCAGGACACCGTCGTCGTCGTACAGGCCGAGGAGAAGTGAGCCGATCCGGTCCTTCCCCGACTTGTGCCAGCGGAATCCGGCCACCACGCAATCGGCCGTCCGCGCGTGCTTGACCTTGATCATCGCGCGCTTCCCCGGCTGGTACGTGAGGTCGACCGGCTTCGCGATTACCCCATCCAGGCCAGCGCCCTCGAAGCGCTGGAGCCAGCCGGCGGCGGTTCGGTCGCTTCTGGTCATGGGCGTCAGATGGAGCGGCGGGCTCGCCTCTTCGAGCAGTCGCTCGAGCCGGGCGCGGCGCTCCTCTTGTGGCTCCGCCATCCGATCGCGCCCTCCGGCCGCCAGGAGATCGAACGCCACGAACGACGCCGGGGTCTTCTCCGCGAGCATCGCCACGCGGGACGCCGCGGGATGCAGGCGCATCTGGAGCGCGTCGAAGTCGAGGCCGTCCGGTGTCGCGATCACGATCTCGCCGTCGACCACGCAGCCGCCGGGAAGAAGCTCGAGCAGCGCCTCGTGCAATTCCGGGAAATAGCGGTCGAACGGCCGCGAGTCCCGGCTCTGGATGAAGATCTCGGATTCGCCGCGGAACACGATCGCGCGGAAGCCGTCCCACTTCGGCTCGTAGAGATAGTGCCCGTCGCGAGGCAAGGTGTCGGACAGCTTCGCGAGCATGGGCTCGATCGGCGGGTCGATGGGGAACGGCCCGGCGGCTCGCCGGATGTCAGATACCGAACGACTCACGCGGGAAAAGTAGGCGAGGCTCGTCGCGCAGGCCCAACCGCGAATAAGAGGGACCGGACAGGGACGACAACGAGGGAATCGCCACGACGCGCGAGACGCGATGGCCGCCGAGCGCCGGCGGATGCCGTGGATGGCGGTGGAGAAGCCCTACGCGTTCGACGGGCCCCGTCAGCCGACACGGGCTCGCGCCGCCGCGGTCGCCCGCTCCGCGAGCTTCGGGTCGCCGCATCGCTTCGCCCAGGCCGGGAACGCCTTCGTCGGCCCGCGCCATTCGATCGCGTCGACGGACGCGAACAGCGGCGCGTCGTCGCGCAGCGTCGCCAGCTCCTTGAACCGGAGCGCCAGCTCGCGTCTCTCCAGCATGACGTCCGGCGGCCATGCCTCGATCGGGCCGTGGCGCGCGATCCGCCGCGCCGCGGTGGTCCGCCCCACGCCGGGGATTCCCGGGTAGCCGTCCGCGGCGTCGCCGACGAGCGCGAGGAAGTCCGGGATCCGCGCGGGCGGCACCCCGTACTTGGCGCGCACCCCCGCCTCGTCGAGGATCGCGTTCCCGCGCCGGTCCATCTGCACCACGCGCCCGTCCACCACGCACTGAGCGAGATCCTTGTCTGGCGTCCAGATGCACACCATCTCGACGCGCGGGTCGCGCGCCGCGATCGCGGCCGCCGAGGCGAGCCCATCGTCCGCCTCGAGCTCGACCATCGCCCAGACCGCGACGCCCATCGCCGCGAGCGCTTCCTCGAGCGGGTGGAACTGCGCGCGCAGGGCGCGCTCGATCCCCGCGCCCGTCTTGTAGCCGGGCCAGAGCGCGTTCCGGAACGACTCGATCACGTGGTCCGTCGCCACCCCGAGATGCGTGGCGCCGTCTTCGATCATGCGGAGGACCGTGCCCAGAACGCCGCGGACGGCACCGAGCGGCGCGTCCTTCCCCTTGTTCCATCGGCGGGCGCCGTAGAAGTGCCGGAACAGCTCGTACGTGCCGTCGAGCAGGTGGACGATCACTCGCCCCTGCCGTCGCCTCTAGCCTTGACGATGGGCCGGGGTGTCGTGCTGCTGGAGCAGCTCGGTCATCTCGTCGAAGGATACAGGCTTGCCGATCAGGTAGCCCTGGATCTGGTCGCAGCGCAGAAGGCGCAGGACCTTCGCCTGCTCCTCGGTCTCGACTCCTTCCGCGACCACCTTCAGGCGGAGGGAGTGGGCGAGCGAGATGACCGTCTGCACGAGCGTCATCGCGTTCGGGTCGTCGAGCATCGTGGCGATGAACGCCCGATCGATCTTGAGAGATGTCGCGGGCAGGCGCGCCAGGTACCCGAGCGAGGAATAACCCGTCCCGAAGTCGTCGATCGCGATGTCGACCCCGAGATCCCGAATCGATCTCAAGGTCTCGATGTTCTCCTCGATGTTCTCCATGACGAGGCTCTCGGTGATCTCCAGGTCGATGCCGGCGGGATCCACCCCCTGCGCGAGAGCGGTTCGGAGAACCGTGACGAATCCACGCTGGCGGAGCTGGAACGCCGAGATGTTCACCGCCACCCGCGCAGCCGGCACTCCCCGTTCCGACCACCGGGCGTGATCCTGGACCGCCTGCGACAGGGTCCACGAGCCGACCTCCAGGATCAGTCCGGTCTCCTCGAGGATCGGTACGAAGCTCGCAGCGGGAACCAGGCCCATCTCCGGGCTGTTCCACCGCAGAAGGGCCTCGACGCCGGCGATCCGCCGCGTCTCGAGGTCCATCTTCGTCTGGTAGTGGACGGCGAACTCGCCATTCTCCAACGCCGAACGCAAGCGCGTCTCGAGCGCGAGCCTCTCGGCCGCCCGCGCGGTCATCTCCGGTGCGAAGAACAGCTGGCGTTCGCCCGACGTCTTCGCCTTCCGCAGCGCGGCCTCCGCGTTTCGGAGGAGTGCGTCCGCCTCGCTGCCGTCGTCGGGATACATGGCGATGCCGACCCTCGCGGAAACGCGCACCTCGGTCCCGCCCAGCGCGAAGGGCGCGCCGAGGATCTCCTGCATCCGCCGTCCGACCCGCCGCACGACGGCGTCGGATGAACGCGCTGAGGGAATGAGGAACGCGAACTGATCGGCCCCGATCCTGGCGAGGGTGTTGTCGTCGGGAAGATGGCGCCTGCCGAGCGCCGCGATCCGGGACAACAGCTCGTCGCCGGCCTGGCGCCCGAGCGTTGCGTTCACCGTGCGGAAGCGCTCGATGTCGAAGGCGACCACGGCGACCCTGCCCTGCGCTCGAGCGGCCGTGCCGATGGACTGCTCCAGGCGCTCTCGGAAGAGGTCCCGGTTCGGGAGGTCGGTCAGCGAGTCGTGGAACGCCAGGTATGCGACACGGTCGGCCTTCTCGAGATGGTCGAGCGCGAACGAGATGTCTCCCGACAGCTCCAGCAGGAGCCGCATCTCCTCCTCGTCGACGATCTCGGGTTCCTGGGCATGGAGCTCGAGCACTCCCACCGCTTCGTCGCCGACGATCAGCGGCAGGGCCACGACCACGCGGGATCCCATAGCCAACACCTCGGCTCTCGTCGAGATCCCTGGATCGTGCTCGAGGTCGTTCGAGATCGCCGGCTTCATCTCCCGGACCGCCCGGCCGACGAGACCGGACCCGGGTTCCGACTCTCGTAACGCTCGAGCGAGCGTCACCATGAACTCGTCCGTGGCGCCTTCCCAGGCGACGGGCCGCAGCTCCTTCGAGGCGGGGTCGACGATACCCGTCCATGCTACGGAGAAGCCGCCGTCTTCCACCGCGATCCGGCAGGCCTCGCGCAGCAGCTGCTCGCGATCCCGGGCGCGGACGATGAGCGCGTTGATCCCGCTCAGCACCGCGTAGACCCGGTTCAGGCGCCGGATTCGTTCCTCCGCCTGCCGCTGCTCGGTGATGTCCTCGCCGATGCTCGCGGTCCCGATCACGTCCCCCGCCGCAGACCGCAGGACGGAGTTGTTCCATCGCACCAGCCGGCGCTCGCCCGACCGCGTGACGATCTCGTTCTCGTAGTGCCACGCGTTCGGAAGATCCGAGACCAGCGAAGTGAACACGCCCTCCATCTCCCCGCGGATCTCGGGCGGGACGAAATTCTCGAACCAGTCCCGACCCTGGACCTCCCGGCGCTCCCAGCCCGTCAGCCGCAGCAGGTAGTCGTTGCAGTACGTGATGCGCGCGTCGCGATCCAGCATCAACGCGATCAGCTCCACGTTCTCCAGCATGTGGCTGAAGCGCCGCTCGCTTTCCTTCAGCGCGTCCACCGCCTCCTTGTCCCAGGTGACGTCCTCGGCGACCCCCGCGAGCCGTTCGACCCGGCCGTTCTCCGCATAGACGGGAAACCCCCGGTCCCGGATCCACCGAATGAATCCGTCCGGGCGGACGATCCGATACACCTCGTCGTACGTACCGCCTGCCTGTGTCGTCAGCGCCGCCCTCATCACTCGCAGTCGATCCTCGGGATGGATCGCTTCCATCCAATCGCGTGGCGACGAGAGCAGGGCATTCAAGCTGCGTCCCCAGATCGTCTCGTACGCCGGACTGACGTACAGCATTTCGTTCTTCGCCGGGTCGGTGAGCCAGAAGACCTCGTTGATGTTCTCGGTCACCTGGCGGAAACGGAGCTCGGTCTCCAGTCGCTGCTCTTCCGCCAGCTTCTGCGCGGAGATGTCGTGGATCACCGACATGAAGTGCAGGGGCTGGCCGCTCGCGCTGCGAACGAGGGAGACCGTGACATGGACCCAGAAGGGGGTGCCGTCCTTGCAGAGCAGCCGCGCGTCCTGCGCATGCGACGAGATCGAGCCCGCGAGCAGTCGCGCGCGCGCTTCCGCGCTCGTCTCCCGATCGTCGGGATGGATCGCCTCCGGGAAGCGCAGCGCCCGCGCTTCACGGCGGCTGTAGCCGGACATCTCGCAGAACTTGGGATTCACGTTCAGCACGCGCCCGTCATGGTCGCTGTGCACCACGCCGACCGCCACCTGCTCGAAGATCGCCCGGTACCGTTCTTCGCTCTGGCTGATGTCCCGGATCGCGGCCAGGATCCGAAGCCCCTGGTCCGTCTCGATGGGGACCAGGCTGATGTCCACCGGGATCTCGACGCCGTCCTTCCGCACGGCCGACAGGCTGAACCCCGAGCCCATCGAACGGGTCTCGGGTCGAGTCTCGTAGCTCGCGACGTGGCCTGCATGGGATCGCCGGTGGCGTGCGGGGATCAGCCGATCCAGGGGCTGGTTCTCCAGCTCCCGGGCCTCGTAGCCGAACAGCTTTTCGGCCAGGGTGTTCAGTCCCAGGATCTCGCCGCCGGAGCCGACCACCAGGCAGGCGTCGGGCATACAGGAAACGATGTCCCGCAGGTATTCTTCCGGGATGCTACGAAACGTGGTAGTCTGGGTCATTTCCCCTGGCCCTGGCACCTGATGCGCCCGGGGGGAGCGCGGACTGCGGGCTGAGATGTCGTCCGTTGCAAGATCAGGGCCGCGTGATGGCGAGGCGGAACTCCCGCCTGGGCGCCGAGCAGATCGGGCACGGTCCCATTTCAGGCGTACGCCCGTATAGAACCGTCACGGGCCCGAGAGCCACGATCTTCTCTTCTACGGTGTCGTTCACGGCGATGGCGAGCGTGAGCGTCCGACCGCTCACACGCCCGCTGAACTGGGCGGGCAGCGCCGGTCCGGCCATGACCGGGTAGGCTCGCAGGACGTAGCTCCCGTCGATTGTGAATCGTCCGAATTCATCGAGCGGAATGTCCCCCGGCATGTCGCCATACGTGCAGTCCACGTGCACGTGCGTGACGGAGTCGGTGACGATCACTCCGGCGTCGTCCCCACCCCACGTACCCAGGGCGAGGCGACCGTCAGAGGGAGGCAGCAATGGGCCTTCCGTGCAGCCCCCTATGACGAGGAGGATGCCTGCTTCGAAGAGCCCTCTGCAGATCGCGCGCACGGGCAAAGTGGAGCGACACATCCTTTCGGTCCTCTTGGCGCTTAGCCTACATTGGCGATCCAGGAATGGCCCGTGAAGGGAACATCGACTCTGGGCCCGCACCGGCCGAGGAGTGGCTGTCGAACGACGCGATTTTCTGAAGGCTGCGGCGGCGGTACCGTTCCTGTCGCTCTCCTGCTCGCCGAGCGAGCCGCCGGCGGGTGAAACGGGCGCAGCGCGCTCGACGGGGGAGGCCGCGTCCCGCTGGGTCCGCCCCGGCGAAGCGGATTGGCCGTCGCCCGAGACATGGGAGGCGCTCAACCGCCGGGTTCATGGCCGCCTGATCCGGGTCGAGTCCCCGCTCGACGCCTGCCGGGCGGATCCCCATGGCGAGGCGTGCGCCGAGCTCTTCCGGAACCTCAAGAACCCGTACTACATCGGCGACCATCCCGCGCTGACCCAGACCTCCGGGTACCTCGACGCGTGGGCGGCGTCCCCCAGCGCGTACGCGGTCGCCGCGGAGGAGACCACCGACGTCGTCGCGGCCGTGAACTTCGCGCGCGAGCACCGCGTGGGCCTCGTCGTGAAGGGCGGCGGGCACAGCTACCTGGGCACGTCGAACGCGCCCGACTCGCTCCTCGTCTGGACCCGCCGCATGCACGCGATCGAGCTCCACGAGGGATTCGTGCCCCGGGGCTGCGAGGGGAGGAGCGAGCCTCAGCCCGCGGTCACGGTCGGAGCGGGGGCCATCTGGATGCACGTGTACCAGGCGGTGACCCCGGGGGCCGGCCGCTACGTCCAGGGCGGCGGCTGCGGAACGGTCGGCGTCGCGGGTCTCGTCCAGAGCGGCGGGTTCGGCAGTTTCTCGAAGCGGTTCGGCCTCGCGGCCGCGGGGCTCCTCGAGGCCGAGGTCGTTACTGCCGACGGACACGTCCGGGTCGCCAACGCGTGCGCGGAGCCGGACCTGTTCTGGGCGCTCAAGGGCGGCGGGGGCGGGACGTTCGGCGTCGTGAC
>DATBJO010000084.1:0-16312 GCA_036556305.1 Gemmatimonadota bacterium | reverse complement strand
GTCTGGGTCCGGCCCGCGCGCGCGGCCCACACGCCCGCGTAGCAGTCGGCCTGGAGCTCGAGCCGCACGGAGAGCGCGTTCGCTCCGGCGCCGCCCGCCTGCTGCTGCATCCTCTGCACTTCCTCGGCCGTTCCCGCGAGGTTCTGGACGTGATGGCCGACCTCGTGGCCGATCACGTAGGCGGCGGCGAAGTCGCCGGGGCCGCCCATCCGCGCGAGCTCGTTGAAGAAGCCGAGGTCGAGATACAGCCGGCGGTCGAGCGGACAGTAGAAGGGCCCGGTCTGGGAGGACGCGGTTCCGCAGCCGGAGCGGACCATGTCGGTGAACAGGACGAGGGTCGGCGGCTCGTACGTCGCGCCGCGCTCGTCGAAGATCTCGCTCCACGCCTCCTCGGTCGTGCCGAGGATCGTGGCCGCGAAGTCCGCCGCCGGGTCTTCTCCGGGCGCCGGAGGCGGACCGCTCGGCTGCGTCTGCGTCTGGGTCTGCTCGGCGACCTGGAGGAGCGTGCGCGGATCGATGCCGCAGAGGAGCCCGATGAGGAGGAGGACGAGGAGCCCGATCCCGCCGCCCGCGAGCCCGACGCCCGCGCCGCGCCGGTCCTCGACGTTCTCGCTCCGCCTCCGACCCTGCCACCGGACCATGCCGGGAACCTAGCGCGCTGGCCGCCGGCGGGGAACCAGGATTCCCGACCGGCCGGGTTCAGCCGGTCGGAGGGGGAGGCGGTTCATTCTCCCGGCAAGCGCGCAACGCTCGACGGGCCTCATCGAGCGCATCGAGCGCGGCATCGGACCTGTCCCGGAGGGATTCGATCCTGTTCATCTCCCCGACAATCCGCCCGGCCTGGGGGAGAGGATCTCCGTTCCGCACTTCTCCGGATGTGTCCTCTCCGGATGGGGCCTGCTCTCCATACCGAGCCATGGCACCAGCCAGCGAGCCGGCGCTCAGCCACCTGTACTCGGTACCCTCCACCGTCAGTAGGAAGAGAGCCTTGAAGTACGGTTCGGCCGTCGAATCGGGAAGCGCGGTCAATCCCCGCAAGGGATCCAGCAGCAGATCCGTGGAAGCATGCACGTTGTAGGGCGCGTAGATTCCCCTGCCGTCGTAGTATTCCCCGAAGTGCTCTCGCGCGGTCAGATGGACGTCGTCGATGACGTCCCGAGCGTTGCTGACGATCGAGTCGGCCTCCTGCTTCAGTTCGTCGATCGCCGCCTGCCGCTCGGCGACCTCCCGTTCCGCCTCCGTGCACGAGCGCGACCCGAGGAAATCGTACTCCCCGTCGTACCGCGAGTCGGGCGTGCAGCTCACGATGCGGCCGTCCTCCTCCTCGGTCGCGAGCCCCTGGGCGACGCGCGTCCCGGCGATCCGGCCCGGCTCGACCGTGGCCTCGAACGTCGTTTCGTACATCGAGGAGATGCCGCAGGCCTCCACCAGGTCGGGGCTCCGCGAGCAGACCATCATGGTGCCCGTTAGCGAGGCACCCGAGAGGACCCCGTTCAGGAAGTACGGCCGCACCCGACCGTCGAAGCACTCCGCGCCATCGAGGAACTCGGCCCGCACGGCGGTTCCTTCGTGCGACAGGTCCACGACCTCGTAATCGAACCGCCAGACGCCGTTGAGGTCGATCGAGTCGGCCGCTTCCTGCGCCATGGCGGATGCCGCGGACAGCGGATCCGCCATGACGGAAAACCCGTAGAGCGCGATCACCGAGGCGAGCCTCCGGACGACCGCGTCCCTGGCCGGGTTCATCCTGGAAATCACCAGCAGTTTCGCGCGCACAGGAGCATGAACTCGCGTGCCGCGGCCTCGGCGTGCTGAGGGCTGGGGGCGGGTATCAATTGCTTGTACCAGTCGGCGGTGAGGTTGCAGAGCATCAGACATTCGCTCGGGCTTTCGGTCCCGCTGCGCTGGTTCTCGAGGATCTTCTGGAGCAGGGGCGCGATGCCGCTCGGAAGGCAGCCGGCCCTCTCGGCCGCGGATTTCATCATCTGCCAGTAGCCCAGGTAGCGCGCGAGCGTGCTCCAGCGTTCACGAGCGGCCAGATACCTCTGGGTCGTGTCTCCGCCCTGGCCCTCGAGCGCTTCGGCCGTCTCCTTGGCCTCGTCGACCGCCTTCTGGAGTCCGTCGACGACCTGATCGAGCGCCGCGTCGTCCTCCGCGGTCTTGGGCCGCATCCCCGGCCCGCAGTCGTCCGGCTCGTCGCCGCCGCATTCCCGGGCGGCGATCGCCTTGAGCTGGTTTTCGATCCGCACGAGCCGGAGGTTGTTCTGGAGATTCGAAACGGAGGGATCGAAGGACAGTCCCGCGGCCTGGTTCTGGATTTCGAGGAGCTCGGCCAGGTTCTCGCAGGCCGCCTTGGCGATCTGCTCGGTCAGGTTCGCGAGGTCCTGCTTGAAGGCGTCGTACATCGGCTGGGATGCCGTGGCGCTGATGGCGGCCGCCACCCGCGCCAGCGCCGCGGAGGTCGCCGCGCAGAGCGCTTCCTGGTCGCGCTCGCAGCGCGGCGACTGGGCCAGGCGCTGCCGCGCGCGCGTGCCCGGCGTGGCCACGCCCGTGGACGGATCGTAGACGGGGGAGGCTTCGTCCGCGATCCGTTCGCCGCCGCCCGGGGTCGGGGCTCCTTCCGCTCCCCCACATCCTCCCTCGGCGCGGCAGTGCTCCGCCTGCCACGCGAGCATGAGGAGCTGCTCCGCTTCCGGGTCCGCGCCCCCGAGCGCCGCGCGCAGGCGCGCCAGCTCGGCGGTCGTCGCCGTCCCTCCGGGCCCGGCGGCCGCGCCCCCCGCGGCGGGGATCTCGCGACCGGCCGTGTCGGCGGGAGTCACGAGCCGGAATTGCGTCGGTGTCGATCCGGCATAGGCGACCGTGAGCCGCTCGCCGTGCCACTCCTCGATCGTCGCGATGCGGCCCCCGGCGTCACGCTCGATCGAGACCGGCCCCGGCACGGAGAGCTCGACGGTGGTGCGGGAGTAGCCGTGCGGATCGTAGCGGATGAAGTACCCCGCGGGATGGTACGACCAGCGACCCCCCGGAACCGGCCGGTCGCCCTGGCTCCGGGGCGCCGATCCGGCCAGGACCGCGATGTCCTCGAGCTCGCCATACGACGAGACGCCGCTCGCGAAGGCGGAACGGAGCCGGGCCTCGGCCAGGAATGCCTCCTGGACGACCGGCGGAAGCCGGCGCATCGCCTCCCGCCGGACGGAGTCGGGAAGGAGGTCGAGGCCGCTGTCCTCCAGCTCCTCCAGCTCGTCCTCGCTCAGGAGCGTGCGGGCGGTCCGCTGCAGAGGAGAACCCATGTCGCGCCACTTCGTCTGCGCGATGATCGCCCAGATCAGCACCTGGATCTCCCGCTGAGGAACCTCGGGATGTCGGGCGGAGCTCCGTAGGATCGCCTCCACGACGTCGGCCTTGGAGCCCGCGAGCGGCGCGTACAGGTATCCATCCCCGCCTCCCGGCCCGTAGGTACCGGCGTGGAGGCAATAGCTCTGGACCTCGGAGCGATAGGCCCCGGGGTGGAGGACGAACGTGCCGTCGGGCCGGCGCGGGACGATCCCCAGGGAGATCGCATCCGCCGGCGACCAGCCGTCCATGTAGGGGACCTCGGTCAGCGCATCGTCGAGACTGGTCGTGATCGGCGGTTCGCCTTCGAGGAAGCTCGAGAGGCTGGGGACCCGGTCGAGCACGCGCGCCGCGTCGCCGAGGCCCGGGATCTGCGCGGTCGCCGGCGCGACGGCCGTCACGGTCGCCAGGACCGTGGTCATCGAGGCGGGGAGCACGAACCTTCGCACGGTGAAACCAGAATGAAAGACGCCCCGGGGGAAGTCAACCGGTGCGGGAGCCTACCCGCCGAACGCGGACTCGATCGAGGCGATCGTCTTAGCCCGCGCGGCTCTCCGCGCCCGCGCTGCCCGCCCGACGCCAGGCCACGTAGCTGTAGACGAGCGGCACGAGGACGCCGACGCCGAGCGCGATCCCGCTGGCCCACGTCCGCGGGCCGGGCGGCAGGACTAGGCCCGCGACGACGAGGACGAGCCCGGCGGCGACGAACGTCCAGCCGCCGACCCTGTGGGTCTCGCGCCACACGACCTCGCTCTCGAGCGTCCACGGGGTCCGGATCCCCATCCACCAGTTCGACCGGAGGCGGGGCAGGTAGTTTCCGAGACCGACGAACAGGACCCCGATCGTCACCGTGATCGCGCGGCCCATGTCGATCGGCCATCCGAGCGCGAGGCCGAGCGAGAGCACGTGGATCGCGGCCATGATGAGCGCGAGGACGTTCAGGATCACCCAGTACGTGTCCTCGAAGCGCGCGTAGTGCGCCCGGCGCGGATCGATGCTGCGGAGCGCGAGGAGGAGCCCGTAGATCCCCGCCGTCACCGCCGGCAGGAGGAACGCCCCGGGAAAGCGGTCCATCCAGTCGTCGGGCTTCCCCGAGAAGTCGAAATGCGTCGGCACCCGCTCGGGCAGCCGCCCGTACACCGCCAGCGCGAACGCCGTCATGAGAACGATCAGCGCCGGACCGATCCATCGCCTGCTCATCGCCGGTCTCCTTTGCCGAAGAAGCGCATCATCTCGCCGAGGAACTCCTGGACGACGGTCGTGTCGATCGAGTACACGACGCTCCGTCCGTTGCGCTCGGTCTGCACGAGCCCGGCCTCCTTGAGGACCGAGAGGTGGTGCGAGACCGTGGGCGCGGTCATGTCGAAGCGGGACGCGATGTCGCCCGCGGAGAGGTCGCTCTCGCGGAGCATCCGCAGGATCTCCCGCCGGGTCGGATCGGCCAGCGCGCGGATCGTCGCGTCCAGGGGTACACCTCCAATAGTTAGACAGACATCTATTCGATAATAGTCTAACTATTGTTCCCCGTCAAGGGACCGGCGCGACGTTTCGCCGATCGGGCCGATCAGTTGGGCGCGGAGGCGAGAAGCTCGAAGTCGCGATCGAAGACGAGCGTGACGCCCTCCTTCCAGAGGATCGTCTCCCCGCGCGCCTCGGCGTCGATCTCCTCCGTCGTGACGCGCGGGACGACCGGGACCACGTACGCGTCGCCGACGCGATAGAAGGCCGTGATGAAGGGCGCTCCGATCGCGCCGACCGCGAGCGTGTCGGGGATCCGCGAGGCGAGCCGGGCGCAGGTGGCGGAGTCGAGGGGATCCTCGAGCAGGACGAGGTCCTCCGGCGTCCCGGCGGGAGCCGGCGACGGCGCGAGCCCCTGACCGCTCCACAGGAGGATCGCGGCCAGGCGCGTCTGGGAGAATTCGCGCGGGCAGGCGCTCGGTTCGATCGCGCGATCGCCGCAGCCGACGGTGGCGATCAAGGTCAGGGCCGCGCCGGCGAGACGGAGGGTCCCGACGGGCACGGCCGCCTCACCCATGGAGCGCGCGCAGGAGCGCGAGCGTGAGGCCGCCGAGGAGCTCGAGCTGTCCCACTCCCGCGAGGAGGCCGGTCGCCAGGCGGCGGGGCGTCGTGCTGCGGTACGCCGTCGCGGCCTGGAGCCCGCCGTCGAACGCGGCCGGCACGAGGAGGAGCGCGCCCAGCGCCGCGCGCGCCGGGCCCGGCGGCCCGAAGAGGAACAGTACGGCCACGGCCAGCGGCCAGCCGGCGAGGAGACCGAGGCAGCGCGCGCAGATCGGCGAGCGCCACGCGCCGATCGCGAGGCAGCGGTCCGGGATCCCGTGACATCCGATCCAGGCCGCGGCGCGCGGGCGGAGCTCCCGCGGCAGGTGGAGGATCGGCGGCCGCGTCGTCGCCGGCGGCCCCACGATGTCCGGCGGGGCTCTCAATACGTGCCGGCGCTCCCCATGATGCCGCTGAAGATCATGGTCCCGACGAACATGAAGTACAGGCCGATGAGGATGCACCACACGACGAACGGGATCCACGTCATCTGGCAGAGGTCCTTCGCCGTGCGCGGCTTCTGGTCCTTGATGACGAACCACGCGACCGTCGAGGCGATCGCGGCGAGCGGCGAGAAGCACAGGTTCGCGAAGAAGATGAGGACCTTGACGATCGGCTGGAGGCCGGGATCGCCGGCGATCGGGGGCGCGCCGGAGGCGCTCGCCGGAATTGGAGCCGGCGCGGGCGCCCCGACCTTGAGCTCGCGTCCGCACTGGCACTGGAAGGTGTGGCCTTCGGCGTACTGTGTGACGTCGTAGACGGTCCCGCACTGCGGACACGTGAGTTTCATCGGGCGCTCATCCTGTCTGGGCGTGGTGGGTCGACGAAGGAGCGATCGCATGTATACGGCGGACCGCCGACCGGGTCAACAGTCCGCGGGAACCTCGGTCAACCGGTGTGGCCGAAATGCTAATTTGAACGAAATTGAGTATGGTTTTATGCCGATCATACCGTAACCTGTTCTTCCCAAATGATATACAGGACTTGATCTCGTTGCTCCAGCGGTGTACACTAAGACTACTAAATCAGCACGAATTAGTAGTTTCTTAGAGTAGAGGTCGAATCGATGCGGATCCCTTTTGCCCCCCCTTCGTTCGAGGAACTGCTGGCCGGCACCGACATGCCAGAACGTCTCCGGAGGATCTTCGACGCAGGGGCCCACCGGCCAACAGTGAACGGCGCGTATCACCATTGGGATCGAATCCGTCACATGACTCCCCCCGAAAACCTCTCACCGGAGGATTGGTGGATAGGAATCAAGTTTGCGCGAGAGGCAACCTACCGCGCGACGCCGATTCTGGATCGGGACGGCCGGCCATTTCGGTATGCTCTCGTGGATCCTTTGCTGGAGGCGACCTCGAAAGTCGACAGGGACGCGAGTGGCCGAATCGAGATCGGCGACGAGGTGACGAACCCTGAGAACCGTGATCGATACCTGATCAGCTCGCTGATCGAGGAAGCAGCGAGCTCGAGCATTCTGGAGGGAGCGGCGACGACAGTTCAGAGGGCCCGTGAGATGATCCGATCCGGACAGGAACCTCGGAACAAGGGCGAGCGCATGATCCTCAACAATTACATCGCCATGCGCCGCATCCAGGAATTGGCTGACGAAGAGATGACGCCTCAGACCATCTTCGAACTCCACCGAATTCTGACGGAGGAAACCCTGAAGGATCCCGGAGCGGCGGGTCGCTTGCGTCGTCCAGGAGTACCCGAAGACGACGTCGTGGTCATGGATCCTCGGGATGGGACGACACTTCACGTTCCGCCTGACGCATCGGAGCTTCCCGATCGTTTCACGCGTATGTGCGCGTTCGCAAATGAGGAGGGGAGCGAGATTTATTTCCATCCCGTACTCCGTGCGATATTGTTGCACTTCTGGCTAGCCTATGATCACCCCTTTACCGACGGCAATGGTCGCACCGCGAGAGCTCTCTTCTACTGGTCGATGCTCCGACAGGGATATTGGCTGACGTCGTTCGTTTCGATCTCCAGCATCCTCAGGAAGGCCCCATCCCGCTATGCGCACTCGTTTCTGTACTCGGAGACTGACGGCAACGACGTGACCTACTTCGTCCTGGATCAACTCGACGTCCTGCGTCGAGCAATAGACGCTCTTCACGATTACCTGGCTCGGAAGACGCGAGAGATTCGAGCAGTTGAGCGGTTGCTTCGGCCATCGGCCGGAATGAATCACAGACAGATCGCTCTGCTTGGACATGCGATACGTCATCCCGGTGGTCGATATACCTACGAGAGCCATCAGTCGAGTCATGAAGTCGTCTACCAGACGGCACGCACGGATTTGCTCGACCTCGAGAGAAGAGGACTCCTCGTCAAGCGGAAGATCGGTCCCCGATTCGTGTTCAGGCCTGTGCCAGATCTGGTCGATCGATTGCGAAAGCTAGATGAGTGACGTGGAGGAAGTCGTTCTGGCGGCGATCGTGGACGCGCGCGGACGCATGCTCGTCCAGCCGCGCGCGGGCGATCCCGCGATGGCGGGGACGTGGGAGCTCCCGGGCGGCAGGATCCTTCCCGACGAGGACCACGCGGCCGCACTCGTCCGCGAGGTCGACGAGGAGACGGGCGTCGCGATCCGGGTCGGCGAGCTCGCGATCGCGCTCTGCCACAGCTACCCGGACCGGCGGGTCGCGCTCTACGCCTATCTCTGCGAGCCGCTGGAATCCACGCGCCCGCCGCGCTGGACCCGCTGGGCGCGTCCGGCCGAGTACCGGTCGCTGCCGATGCCCGCGGCCAACGGCCCGCTCATCGACGGGATCGAGGCCGCCCTGGGCGCCGGCGCCGGCCGGTCGGGGGAGGGGCTTGACACCGAATAGTACGATGCCGTACAAATTGCGGGTGGCTGGATCGCGCGGAAAGGGACGCGGACGCCCGTGAACGGCGACCGGATCCACCTGGGGAGCCTGCTCGCCGAGGGCGCGCAGCGCTGGCGGGAGCGGCTCGTCGAGACCTGCCGCCACGCCGGCTTCGCCGACGTCACGTCGACGACCTGCCAGGTCCTGTGGCCCCTCTTCGAAGAGGACGGTCTGCCGATCAGCGAGGTCGGTCAGCGGGCCGGCATGGCGAAGTCCTCGATGACGACGATCGCGCGCGGGCTCGAGCGCGGGGGGCTCGTCCGCCTCGAGGCCGATCGCGGCGACCATCGGGTCAAGCGGCTCTGGCTCACACCGCGCGCGCGCGAGCTCGAGCGCGTGCTCGGCGACGGGGTGACGCGGCTCCGGCACCGGGTCACGGCCACGCTCGGGATCGCCGGCCAGCAGCAGCTCCAGCAGAACCTCGTCCGCCTGCTCGACTCGCTGTGAGCGGCCCGTGAACGACGATCGCGTCTACGACGTGGCGATCCTGGGCGGCGGGCCGACCGGCCTCTTCGGCGTCTTCTACGCCGGCATGCGGCACATGCGGACGCTCGTCCTCGACGCGCTCTCCGAGCTTGGCGGACAGCTGACCGCCCTGTATCCCGAGAAGTACGTCTTCGACGTGGGCGGCTTCCCGAAGATCCTCGCGCGCGAGCTCGCCGAAGGCCTCGTCGAACAGGCGCTCCAGTTCCATCCCGAAGTGGGGCTCGAGGAGACCGCGCTCGAGCTCGAGCCCGCGGAGCACGCCGAAGGCGAGGTGACCGTGTGGCGCCTGCGCACCGATCGCGGGGAGCGACTGGCGCGCACGATCGTGATCACGGCGGGAATCGGCGCGTTCGAGCCGCGGCGGCTCAAGGTCGAGGGCGTCGAGCGCTTCGAGGGCAACGGCATGCAGTACCTGGTCAAGGACAAGATGGCGCTCGCCGGGCGCCGGGTGCTGATCGTGGGCGGCGGCGACTCCGCGTTCGACTGGGCGGACAACCTGCGCGGGATCGCCGAGTCGATCACGCTCATCCATCGCCGCGACGGCTTCCGCGCGCACGAGGGCACGGTCGAGGCCGTGATGAAGTCGGGCCAGGTCGACATCCTGACGTTCCACGAGGTCCGCACGGTGCGGGGCGACGAGCGGGTCGAGAGCGTGACGATCTTCGACAACCGCACCGACGAGGAGAAGACCCTCGAGATCGACAACCTGCTCGTCAACATCGGCTTCAAGGCCGACCTCGGGCCGGTCAAGCGGTGGGGCCTGACGATGGAGAAGAACGGCATCGTCGTCAACGAGCGCATGGAGACGAACCTGCCGGGGATCTACGCGGCGGGCGACGTCGCGCATCACGGCGGGAAGCTCCCGCTGATCGCGACGGGCTTCGGCGAGGTGGCGATCGCGGTCAACTTCGCGAAGGCCCGGATCGACCCCGGCGCGCGCGCCTTCCCCGGACATTCGACCGAGGAGAAGTGGAGGGAGTCGTGAGCGAGGAATCGCTGCGGCCGCGCTCGGCGGCGCTCCTGATCGTCGGCGACGAGATCCTCTCGGGCGAAGTCGAGGACCAGAACACGCCGTTCCTGACGCGCCGGCTCTGGGAGCTGGGGATCCTGGTGGCGCGGATCGCGGTCGTGGGCGACCGGCGCGAGGCGATCGTCGAGGAGGTGCGGCGGCTCGCGCCGGCGCACGACTTCGTCCTCGTGACGGGCGGCATGGGACCGACGCACGACGACGTGACGCGCCAGTCCGTGGCGGAGGCGCTGGGCCTGGCGCTCGAGCCGCACGTCGAGGCGCGCGAGCTCCTGTCCGCCGACTACGGCGATCGGCTGACGCCGTCCGAGGCGGCGATGGCCGAGCTGCCGCGCGGCTCGCGGGTCATGCGGGGGCGGCAGCAGCTCGCGTTCGCGTTCCGCGCCGAGAACGTGATCGTCTTCCCGGGCGTGCCGGTCCTGCTCCAGGACATCTTCGAGATGGCCGCCGAGCAGCTGCTCTCGTCGCCGTTCTACAAGGAGACCCTCTGGGTGCGCGGAAAGGAGGGTGACTTCTCCGAGCCGCTGGCCGAGATCCAGCGCGCGCATTCCGCGGTCGGGATCGGCTCCTATCCCGTGTTCCTCGACGGCCGCTACCGATGCAAGCTCGTCCTCCGCTCGCGCGACGCGGACGCGCTCGAGCGCGCGGCCGAGGACGTGCGCGCGCGGCTCGACCTCGATCCCCCGCCCGGCGCGGCCTGACGGATCATCACGGACGGAACGTGAGCGCGAGCCAGCCGCGGGTCTCGTGCCTGAGCGGCTCGTCGAGAACGCGCGCGATCCCCGCCTCGACACGCGAAGCCGGAAGGCCGAGATAGGGGATCGCGCGCTGGTCGAGGACCCACTCGATCCCCGCCGCGCGTTTCCAGTCCCCGAGCTCGTCACCCGCCGTGCCCGCCCACCAGAAGGGTCGGAGACCGGTGGGCCCCCGGCCTTCGATCCGGAGCGTCCAGATCCGCTCGCCCTGGACGTACCCGACCGGCACGGCGGCGAGCGGGAAGCGCTGGGAGAGGAGCGCGGGATCGACGAGCGGCGAGACGCCGCCGCCGGCGGCGAAGGTTTCCCACAGGGGAGCGTCGCCCCCGGTCCGTCCGTACGCGGTCTCGGCCCGAAGCTCGGCCGCGCCCCTTCCCGCCCCGAGCGCGAGGCTCGCGGTCGCGCGCGTCCAGGAGTCGTCGGCGGTCGAGCCCGCCGCGCCGGTCGCGCCGAGGCCGCCCGAGAGCCGCCACGATCCGGGCGTGACGAGCATGCGGATCGAGGCCTCGGCGTACGCGAGGGCGCGCGCGCCGTCCGGATCCTCGATCCCGCCCGGGATCCGGTCGACGTCGAGGCGGCCGGCCGAGGCGCCGATGGCCACGCGCTCGACGCGGGAGAGGAGATCCCGCTCGAACGCGATCTCGACCGCGGCGCCGCCGTAGTCGGCGTCGAGACCCGCGACCCGAACGGGATCCTGCGCGGACGGTTCTTCGCGCGCGGCGAAGACGGTCGCGGAGAGTGCCGGGCGATAGCGGCGGAACGCGGCGCTCGCGGCCCCGCCCCGCCATGCCCCGTCGGTCCCGGCGAGGGCGTCCAGCGTCCAGACGAGCCGCCCGACGGGATCGGCGCCCGCCAGCGTGACGCCGGCCGCGCGGCCCGACGGGGCGATCGCGCCCCGTGGCAGGAGCGCATGGTCGCGCGGGCCGAGGCCGTAGGGCCGGGACGCGGCGAGCGGATCCGCGGCCGGGTCCGGCGACGGGCCCAGCGGGGGCGCCGCGGCCGCCGCGGCCGGCGCCGCCGGCGCGAGCGAGGGGTCGAGGGTGACCGGGCCCTCGAGCGGCGCGCGATCGGCCTCGATCCGGTGGACGTCGCTCCCGCGGCTCGCGAGCCCGAGATACCAGATCCAGTCGTCGCCGGCGTCCGGCGACAGCGCGGCGCCGAGAACGCGGGTGAGAGGCCGCGCGACCCCGCTCGCGAGGTCGATCCGCTCGAGGTCGAAGACGCCGCCGGCGTCCGAGACGGCGACGAGGGCGTCCCCGCCGGGAAGCCAGGCGGGATCGAACCGGCTCGCGCCGTCGTCGGGTCCGACGTCCCGGAGCGAGCCGGTCGCCAGGTCGACGACCGCGATCCGCCAGGCGTCGCCGCGCTGGACCGCGGCCGCGGCGCGGGAGCCGTCCGGCGAGACCCGCGGCCGGTCGAAGGGCGCGTCGGGCGCGCCGCGTGCGACGACCTCGACGCGACCGCTCGCGAGGTCGACCTCGACGAGGTCGCAGATCCCGTCCAGGCAGCGGACCGCGATCGCGCTCCGCCCGTCGGGCGTGGGGTCGGCGGCGCGGATCCCGGCCCCGCGGGTCACGCGGCGAAGCGCTCCCGTCCGCCACGTCCATTCGAACAGGTCCGGCCGGGCGCGGCCGTCGCCGAGCCCCTCGGAGCGGACGACGAGGATCCGCTCGCCGTCCGGCAGGAAGCGCGGCGCGCGGTGGCCGCGACCGCCGACGGGTCCCAGCGTGGCGAGCGGCTCGAGCGGCCGCGGGCGCCACTCGACGGCGGGCACGTCCGCGGGATCCGCGGCGAGCATCCGCTCGCGCTCCTCGCGCTCACGCCGCGCGCCGGCGCTGTCGGGCGCGGTCGACCAGACGACGATCCGCGCGGGCTCGCTCTCCGGCACGAGCGTGAGCGCGAGGCGCTCGCCGTCCGGCGAGACCGCGGGGTCGGCGGCGAATCCGTCGAGGCGCTGGAACCGCTCGCCGCTCACGAGGCCCGCGGACTCCAGGCGCTCCCTCGCCGCGATCGCCCGTTCGGTCAGATCGACCGTGAACAGACCGTAGAGCTCGGCGGGGGGTCCGCCGAAGACGCCGGCGAAGGCCTCGTCGAACGAGCGCCGCCGGCGCGCGGTCATGCGCGCCCACAGGTCGGGGAGGCTCCGCTCGCCGCTCCGCGCGACCAGCCACTCGACGAACGCGGAGCCCGCGAGATACGCCATCGCGCCGTCCCACGCGCCGTCGGTCCGGTCGAGCGCCGCGTAGGTCGGGAGCTTTCCTTCCAGCGCCCACTGGCGGAGGACCGCCGGTCGCCAGACGCCGTTCGGCCGTCCGCTCCCGGTCAGCGTTCCCTCCAGATACGTCGCGTACCCCTCCCGCATCCAGCGCGGGGTGCGGGCCGCGATCGGCTGGACCGGGAACGGGAGGAGGCCGTACAGGAACCGGTCGCGCGGGTTCCGGCTGGGACGCGTGAGGTGCGCCGTGTGCACGTACTCGTGGACGGCGAGGATCTCGCTCCAGCTCCGATTCTCGCCGATCTCGTCCGCGGGGCGCGGCGGGGTCGGCCACAGGAAGATCACGGGACCGAAGGAGACCCCGTTCGCCTGCCCCGTCGGATCGTCGACGATGACGGTCGTCCGCTCGCCGGGCGTGAAGCCGACGGCGGCGTCGACCGCCGCGTGGATCGCCTCGAGGCGCTCGACCATGAGCCCCGTCCACACGGCCATCGAGGCCGGGTAGTGGACGACGAAGTGCGGGGTCTCGACCGTGCGCCAGTCGGCGGTCGGTCGCGCGGGCGGCTGCGCGCGGGCGGCGGCCGCGGCGCCGAGAGCGACCGCGAGCGCGAGCGCCGTGCAGAGGGCCCTGCGCGGAAGGGGGGATCCCCGCGCCCTCACTGCGCGCTCGTGAGGCCGGCCGGCGGCTCGCCGCCCACCATCTGCTGGGCGACGATGAGCCGCTGCGCGTCGGCGCGGAGCCGCGGGAGGCTCCAGCGGAAGACCGCCGCGGCGACCACGCACGCGGCGCCGCCGACCAGGACCGTCCGCGGCGCGCCGATCCGGTCCGCCGCCCAGCCGGCGAGGAGCGCGCCCGCCGGGGCCATGCCCATGAACATCATCGAATAGACCGCCATGACCCGGCCGCGGAGCGCGTCGGGGACCATCGTCTGGATCAGCGTGTTCGAGGACGAGATCTCGACCATCATCGAGAAGCCGATCGGCAGGAGGAGCGCCACCGACACCCACAACGAGCGCGAGAACGAGAACGCGCAAAGGAGCGCGCCGAAGGCAATCGCCGCGCGCGCGACCCAGCTGCCGAGGCCGGACACGTCGCGCCGTGAGGCGAGCGTCACCGCGCCGGAAAGCGCGCCCAACCCCGCGGCGCTCATCAGGATGCCGTAGGCGGCCGGCCCGCCGTCCAGCACGCGATCCGCGAAGACCGGCATGAGGACCATGAACGGCATCCCGGTGAGGCTCATGAACGCGAGCATGAGCATGAGGGCCCGGATCGGCCGCTCGCCGATCGCGAACCCGAATCCCTGACGGATCCGGGTCAGCGTCGAGACCCGCTCGACCGGAGGCCGGAAGGGCGCCGCGCGGATCGCGAGCAGCGCGACGATGACGGCCGCGAAGCTGAGCCCGTTCAGGAGGAAGCACCAGCCCTCGCCGATCGAGGCCACCAGCACGCCGGCCACGGCGGGGCCCGTCATCCGTGCGCCGTTGAACATCGAGGAGTTGAGCCCGATCGCGTTGATCAGGTCGTCGCGCCCGACCATCTCGACGAGGAACGATTGACGGGTCGGGATGTCGAACGCGTTGACGATCCCGCTGGCGGCCGCCAGGGCGACGATGTGCCACTCGTGCACGACGCCCCCGAGCGTGAGCGCGGCGAGGACGAACGCGAGCAGCATCGCCATCGACTGCGTCACGACCAGGATCCGCCGGCGCTCGAAGCGATCGGCGAGCGCGCCGCCGAGCGGGGCGAGGAGGAAGATCGGAATCTGCCCGGCGAATCCGACCAGGCCGAGGAGGGTGGCGCGGCCGGTGAGCCGGTAGACGAGCCACGACTGGGCCACGAGCTGCACCCAGGTTCCGGTGAGCGACACGATCTGGCCGCCCGCGAACAGGCGGAAGTTCCGATGCCGGAGTGAGCGCAGCGCGACCGGGAGCATCAGGGACATGAACCTCTGGGGGACGGGATCGGAGAGCCGGGTCGGCGAAAGGTACGAGTTTTCCCTACAGCGTCATCGGGGCGTTCCCGACAGACTCGGCCGCGCCGGTCCTCTAGGCTCGGAGTGGATGAACGAAACACGGCGAGGAGGAAACCATGCCGAGTCGTTCGATCGAAGCCGCACTCGCGGCTGCCGGGTTGCTCGCCGCTCTCGCCGCGACGCGGACGACGCCGTCCGGATCCCCTGGAGGTCCCGCGGCGGCGGACACGCTTTCGGCTCCGTGGATCGAAGCGGTCACGATGGAGCCGATCCGGGTCGTCGTCCCACGCGATGAGCTCCTCGAGGCCGTCACGATGGAGCCGATCCGGGTCGTGATCCCGCGCGCGCAGAGCGCCGTCGAAGACCCGAAGGATCCACCCCGCTTCTAGGCGGTCCGCGCTTCCCTCCGAGCGAGACCGCGGGCGCGCGCCCGCGCCGCCTCGATCTCCCGGTCGCGGGCGGGAGCCTTCGTCTCGAGCGCGTCGACCAGTTCGCGCGTGACGCGGGCCACGTCGTGGACCGCGCGGTCGAACGCGTCCTGATTGACTCGCGAGGGCCGCGTGAACCCGCTGACCTTGCGGACGTACTGGAGCGCGGACGCGTGAATCTCGTCGTCCGTCGCCGGGGGCTCGAAGTTGTAGAGCGTCTTGATGTTCCTGCACATGATCGGACTCCGGACTGGGTCGGTGAGCGGCCCCTGTTGGGAGCCCGGATCATACCCGGCGGGTCGGGTGGCGACAACCGGTCCGCGCGGTGAGGGTGCCCTCCCGCGACGGAACGCAACCGGCCCCGCGGGTAGTACCCCGAGGGGCCGCAGAGGGAGGTGGCTGCGATGCTCCGGTTCCTCACGGTCGTCCTCGTCGTCGCGGGTTGCGCGTCGGGGAGAGCCGCGTCGGCCGAGTCACGAGCCGAGGACGTCGCCGTTCAGGCGGCGACGGTCCGCTGGCTCGTCGAGAACAACGACAGCGCGCTGCGGTCGTCGGCGAACGCCTACTGTCTGGGCGTCGGCTCCGGCCTGGTGACGACGGAGCCTTCCGTCGCCCTGATTCGGGCGCTGCGGGAAACCCTGCCCCCGGTCCAGCCGATCTCGCGATGCCGCTGGGCGCGCGACGTCGTCGTCGGGCGGCGGGTCGTCGAAGAGCTCTCCGAAGCGCCGGCGCTGGCCCTGTTCGTGGACCAGCCCGAGTTCGACGGTCCGGACGCGGCCCGGGTGTGGGCCGAGTACCTGGAGCGGCCCGGCCTCAGGGGCGCGTACGATTGCCGGCTGTCGCGGGGAGCGTCGGGCTGGCAGGTCCTCGACTGCGACCGGCGCCTGCCGCGCTAGGCACGATCCCTGCCGAGCGGGCGGTGAAGACGCAACATCTGCGGCCGCCTCGCGTCAGCTGATGGGGCGGTCGCCGGTCGGCACCATTCTGTGGATCCACAGCCCCGAGTTCAGATCCACGGTATAGATCTGACCGTTCACGAGCATGACGGTCGCCGCGAACGGCACGTTCGGCAGCACCACGCCCTCGTTCGCGGACGTGTCGTAGCGGTCGATCTCGCGTCCCTGCGCGTACAGGTCGCCGCGCAGCTCGCCCGACACGTCG
>DATBJO010000083.1:0-18459 GCA_036556305.1 Gemmatimonadota bacterium | reverse complement strand
CGACGTCACTCGGTGGAACGACCGTACGCCTCCATTAGTACGTCGACGACGTCGACGCGGTCTTCGCGCGTGCGCTCGCTCTCGGCGCGGTGGAGCGGATCCCTGTCGCCGATCAGTTCTACGGCGACCGATCGGGTCGCCTCGAGGATCCCTTCGGGCACCAGTGGATCCTCGCCACCCGCGTGGAGGAGGTATCGCGCGACGAGATGAACCGCCGGTTCGCGGCCATGATGGCGGCCGGCGAGTAACCGGAGGGTCCACGATGACGAAGGAACTGCACTGCGGCGAGTTCATGAAGGGCTGCACCACAGTGATCCGCGGCGAGACCGAGGACGAGGTCCTCGAGAAGGGGGCCGAGCACGCCCGCGAGGCGCACGGGGTCGCCCAAATGGACGAGCGCACGATTCAGGCGATCAAGGCGCGGATCCGGGAGGCATAGAGAACGCGACTCAGTCTGCGAGCGGCCGCGCGCGGATCGAGTCCCAGACCGCGGCCGCCGGCTTGGGGCGGAAGTCCACGTCCACGATCCCCATCCGAGAGAAGTTCGCGAGCCCGGCCGCCCGGTCGGGCGGCAGCCCGTAGCTCGCGACGTCGAGGTCGGTGTAGATCAGGAACGCCCACACCTCGGCGCGGACGCCGTCGAGGAGCGCCGCGATTCGCCGGAAGAAGTCGGCCTGCTCGGCCGGCGTGCCGTTCGTTCCGCCCGCGACCTCCGAGCTCCACCCGCCCTCGACGAGGAGCAGCGGCCGATCGGTCGCCTGATCGATGCGCGCGAAGAAGTCGGCGGGCAGCTCGGAAGGATCGTCGAGCACGAAGACCGGATACGTCGAGAGGCCGAGCCCGTCGACCGCGTAGTCGTCGATCAGCGCGAAGTGGTCGATCGTGCGCGGGTATCCGGGGAGGCCGTAGGCCTGGTCCGCCTGGAACGAGACGAACGTCCGCGTGCCGGGCGACGCCGCCTTCACCCGCGGGGCCAGGTCGTTGATCATGTCGCGCACGGCGGCGTGGAGCGCGGGATCCCCGAGATCGGCGAGGGTGTTCACCTCCGACGCGAGCCCGTACCACTCGGGGCGGAAGACGCGCGCCATCTCGAGCGCCCATGCGTCGTGCATCGCGCGGATCTCGGGCTCGACGATCGAGCGGCCGCGCGCCACGAGGTCGGGCGGCTCCTTCCGCCGATCGAGGCCGTCGAGCGGATCGAGCAGGAAGACGACGTCGAGTCCCAGCCCTTGCGCGAAATCGGCGAGACCTTCCCGCTCCTCGACCGCCTCCTCCATCGTCTGCGTCCCGTCGAGGAGCGGTGCCCACGGGACCTCCTGCTGGACGAGGAGGATCTCCCCCCGCTCGGCGATTTGCTCGATCGTCTCGATGAGCGACTCGAGCGTCGCGCGGGGCGGGATCGTGCCGAAGCCCATCGCGTACGTGCGCGGCGCGGGCCCCGGGCTGCTCCCCGGATCGGGGGACGCCGGGCCTCCCCCGTTGCAGGCGATGGCCGTCAGGACCGCGAGGGCGATCGAGTCAGGAAGACGCGCGCGCATGGGAGAGAAGATACTTCCCGGAATCGAGCTCAGTCGTCGAGCGCCATCCGCGAGATCTTGAGCACCGCGTCGACGATCACGTCCGGTCGATCCTCGGCGACCTGATGGCCGGATCCTTCGGCGACGACGAGCTCGCGCTCCGCGCGCGCGGCGGCGATCTCCGCGTGACTCCGTCGCCAGGCGGCGACGATCTCCGCGCGTCCCCACCAGGGTTCGCCGGCCGCGATCACGACGATCGGGATCGGGAGATCGGGCTCGACCGCGCCCGTGCGCGCGGCGAGGTCGTCGAGCGTCCGCGACATGCGGACGATCAACCGCTCGCGGTCGTTGGCGGGATTCTCGGGGACGGGTGCCGTGGACTTGACGAAGTCGCCGGTCGCGGCGATGAAGCGCGCGTTCATCGGATCGACGAGGACGAGGCCGGCGACGTCATCGGGATAGAGTCCCGCGTGGAGGACGGCGAGCATCGCGCCGTAGGACGTGCCCACGACGATCCGCCGCGCGGGAACCCCGAGCGTCTCGAGGGACCGCGCGAGATCCCGCATCTCGTCGAGAGGCGTCAGCCCCGGGGGCCCGAGATCGCTCCGTCCGAGGCCCGCGCGGTTGTAGGTCACCACGGTGGCCCCCGACCGCACAGCGACCGAATCGGGGACCGCGTCCCAGGAATCGAGCGTGGACCCGCCTCCAGCCTCGAACACGATCGTCAGCGGCTCGCGTCCCCTCCGGACCTCGATCTCGAGCGCGCGTCCCCCGACGTCGAGCAATGTATCGGCGGGGAAGGCGCTCGCGGACGGCGCGTCGAACACGCAGGCGGCGAGGACGAGGGCGCCGGGCCAGAGGATCGGCATGGCGCTTCCTACGGACGCGGCGCGGACGGGTTTCAGCCGCGCGATCGCCGCGCGGGCGTGTTCCGGCGGCGCGACCGGCGGGACCAGAGGTCGGCCGCGCGCGCGCGCCAGGATTCGGGGAGGAGCCAGATGCCCGCGAACAGGAGCAGGTCGCGGGGCCGCGGGCGGCCGTGGCGTAACGCCTCGAGCGGCAGACGCCAGAGCGCTTCCACGCTCCGCGTCCGCGCCGCGTGCGCGGAGACGTTCGTGAGCAGGAACGCGGAGTAGGCGCGGCGCGAGATCAGCGGCCGCTCGCGGTCGGCCCAGCGGAGCGAGTCGCGCCAGTCGCCCCGCCGGCTCGCGCGGCTCCTGCCGCGATCGACGGTCCATGTCGCCAGCGGCTTGCCTCCCGGGACGAAGACCACGCCGGTTCCCTCGACGCGGGTCGCGCGCAGGAGCCAGTCCATGTCCTCGTGCGGCGAGGCCTGGTCCTCGCGGAAGGGGATCTCCTCGAGGAGCGCGCGCTCGACGAGGAGCGTGGACGTGTGGATCAGCGCCTCGCCCCAGAACGGCGAGCGCCGGACGAGCAGATAGTCGCCGAGCGGCTCGCCGGGATCCGGCACGCGGCGGGGCCAGGTCCGCGTCCTCCCGGTCCCGTCGTCCGCCGCGACGTGAGCGGCGACGATCGGGTGGGGAAGGCCGGACGCCTCGGCCGCGCGGAGCTGGATCGCGAGCTTCCCGGGCGACCACAGGTCGTCGTCGTCGAGGAAGGCGACCCACGGCGCGGAGGCCGCGCGCGCGCCGGTGTTCCGTGCCGCGCCCGGACCGCCGCGGTGCGGCCGCTGCAGCACGCGGAGCCGCGGATCGGCGACCAACTCGAGCGCCTGCGCGCTCATCCGGTCGGGCCCGTCGAGGACGACCAGGACCTCGACCTCCGCGAGCGTCTGGGCGAGCGCGCTCTCGACCGCGCGGACGACCAGCCGCGGCCGCCCGGCGCTGGGGATGACGACCGTGACCCGCGGGCCGGCGCCCGCCTGGTCGCTCACTTCCAGAACCGCGCGCTCTCGAGGGCCCGCCGGTCGCGCGCGTTGACGTGGCGGTCGCGGCGGAACTCGAAGCGCGCGATCTCGCGGGGAGCGTGCCCGGCGCCGAGCGCGTACCCGAGCGCCTCGCCGAGCGCGCTGACCGTGAGCGAGGCGGCCAGGGCCGGCAGCGCTTTCAGCAGCGGCGGCCCGGCCGCCGACCGGAGTGTGTCCCGCGCGCATCGCCGGAGGCGGACGGCGGGGATCAGCGGGCTCGCCGCCACCCAGAGGAGTCGCTTCGCGAGCCCCGCGTCCTGCGTCCGCTCGCCCGCGAAGGCCCGTGACTGCAGGTACGTGGCCCTGAGCCAGGACGCGGGCCGCGAGAAGCTGAAGTGATGCGCGCGCGCGCGCGGCTCGAGCACGAGCCGCCACCCCTTCCGCCGCAGGTCCCAGTGGAGCACGCTCTCGGCGACGAGCCACGCTTCGAGATCGGGTTCGTAGGCGAGGAGCGCCGCGCGACGGTAGCTGCTGTTGTGTCCCGGGAGGTACTCGACGTCGCCGCCGGGCGTGGGGTCGATCCACGGGCCGTATCCGAGGAGGTAGTCGGCCCAGGCGATCGAGCCGGCCGTGTTCGCGTGCGCGACGACGGGTCCCACCGCGGCTGTCCGGTCGTCGTACGCGTCGAGGAGCGCCTGCGCCCAGCCGCGCTCGGGGTAGCAGTGGTCCTCGGTGAAGGCGACGAATGGAGCGCCGGCGGCGCGCACCCCCGCCGCGTACCCGGCCGCGCCGCCGCACTCGCCCGACTCGACGTCGACGACCCGATGACCGGCGAAGGCGGCGATCTCGGCGGGATCGAGCTCGAGGCCGCCGCCCCGCGGGACGACGAACACGAGCTCGATCCGGTCGGCGATCGACTGCGCGGCGAGGTGGCGGACGGTGTTCCGGACCGGGATCCAGCCCTCCGGCGCGATGACGATCGCCGACAGGGCCGGCGCGCTCACGCGACCCTCGACGCGCGCGTGTCCTCGAAGAGCCAGCGCTCGCGATCGATCGGCGTGCGGGCGCCGGCGAGGAAGCCGGCGGCGAAGCTCCCGAGACGCGACGTCCACGCGTCGTTCGAGCCGAGGTGGAGCGCCTCGGGACGGCCGCGGCGGAGCCAGCGCAACGCCATCCTCGCCAGCAGCCGCCGCGCGCCCGGCGAGCGGCAGCGGATGTGCTTGGCCATCATCGCGCCGGTCCCGCGCGCGTAGCCGGCGACGAGGTCCCGGCCCTCGCGTCGCGAGCGGAAGCCGTGGTGCAGCACCTCGATGTCTGGGGTCTCGTAGACCCACCACCCGGCACGCAGCGCGCGCAGGACGAGATCGCCTTCGCCGGCCGCCGGGTAGGGAGCTCCGGGACCGAGCATCTCGTCGAATCCACCGAGCGCTTCCCAGGCCGCGCGCCGGATCGCCATGCACGCGCCCAAGCCCTCGATCTGCCACTTGTCGAGCGGCTTCTTGGCGATGAAGGGCTCGGTCCGCGCGTACGCCGGAACGAAGCCGTCGCGGGCGTCGTGCGCCGCGGCCCGGACGTTCCCGAACACGATCGCGACCCGCGGATCGAGCGCGAACGCGCGCGCGAAGCGCACGAGCCAGTCGCGCGGGACTTCGCAGTCGTCGTCGGTGATCGCGACCAGCTCCGCGTCGACAGCGGCGATCGCGAGGTTCATCGCGCGGGTCTGTCCGACCGTATGCGTACGCGCGTAGCGGACGCGAGGGTGGCTGTCGAATGCGGCCATCGCGTCGGCGGTGCGATCGTCCAGGCTCTGATCGACGACCCAGATCGTGTGCGCCGGTGGCGAGCAGGCGAGGATCGAGCGCACGGCGCCGACCACGGCGTCTCCGCGATCGCGAGTCGCGATCACGACGGGGATCGAAGCGGCTGGCGGATCCATGGCGGGGATGCTCGACCGCGGGGGTTGCCCTGTCAAGCCGCGCGGGCGATGCGCGCGCCAGCGCCGCCGGCGCGGACGAAGCCCTGGGTGTAAGACATCGGATAGAGAGAGGCCCCCCGGGCGTCCTATGCTCTTGGGCGGAACACTCCAGAAGGAGCTGCCCATGGACACGCTCGACCGTGATGCCCGCCCGATCCTCCTCGCACCCCTCTTCCTGCTCGCGGTTTTCGCCTGCTCCTCGGACGACCTCACGGGACCGGTCCCCGGCGGCATCGGTTCCCTGAGCCCGGCCGCAGTCGACAGCCGGATCGCGTTCGTCACCGAGCGCGACGGGAACGAGGAGATCTACGTCATGAACACCAACGGCACGGGCCAGACCCGACTCACGAATCACCCCGGCCAGGACAGCGATCCGGAGTTCTCGCCGGACGGATCGAAGCTCCTGTTCACCAGCGACCGGTTCGGGTCGTGGGACATCTGCGTGATGAACGCGGACGGGTCCGGCGTGACCCGCATCACCGACGACCCCGCCCTCGACTGGAACGGGTCCTGGTCGCCCGACGGGACCCGCATCGTGTTCACCAGCTATCGGGCGGGCGGTGGAGAGATCTTCACGATGCGCGCGGACGGCTCCGACGTCGTCCAGATCACGCACAACTCGTTCTACGACCGGAATCCCGCGTGGTCGCCGGATGGGACGAGAATCGCGTTCGAGACCTACCGCGGCGGGAACTGGGAGATCTACCTCATGAACCCCGACGGCTCGAATGAGGTGCCCGTGGCGAACGAGGACCACTACGACTTCGAGCCGACCTGGTCGCCGGACGGGCGACAGATCGCGTGGCGTACGGGTCGCTGGGACGGGATCGGCGACATCGCGGTGATCACGGTCGGCTCGGGGGTCCCGACGAACCTGACCCAGGATCCGGCCTACGATCTCCAGCCCTCCTGGTCGCCCGACGGAACCCGGATCGCCTATGCGCACGTCATCAGCGACCAGGTCGAGATCTACTCGATGGCGACAGACGGCAGCGGCAAGACCAATCTGAGCAAGCATCCCGCCAACGACTTCGAGCCCGCGTGGGGCCGGGGAGGAGGGACCGGAGGCGGCACGGCGCTCCTGACCGTGACCCGGGCCGGGTCGGGGACCGGGCGCGTGACGAGCGCGCCGGCGGGCATCGCCTGCGGCGCCGACTGCAGCGAGTCCTATTCCCTGGGCACGGCGGTGACGCTGACGGCGAGGCCCTCGCGAGGCTCGACGTTCGCCGGCTGGTCCGGAGCTTGCTCCGGCACGGGCTCGTGCGCGGTGAACATGAACGCCGACAAGAGCGTCACGGCGACGTTCGCGCAGTCGGGCGGCTAGGCTCCCCATCCGGGAAGTGGCGAAGCCGCTGAAGAAGGAGCGCGGCTGGCGAGGCGGGCTACCCGTCTACCTGGTAGAGCTGTCCGATGTTGCAGATCAAGTCGTCGTCGGCGGGCCTGAGGGTGGTCCAGCTCGACTCCATGGGGATTCGCAGGACATCGACGTCCCGCTGGAATTGGGCCGCCCACCCGTAGATTCCGTCCGGATGGGAGGCCTCACCGCCGGCGAGCCCAGCCGCATCGATCGCCCCCTCGATGGGCCACTGGAAACTGCCGCTTTCGAATGTGGCCGTCACCCTTCCATTCCCGAGCAGATCCAGCCGGAACTTCCCGGAAAAGGAGCGCGGCTCGTTGTTGTTGCGCCGGCAATTGATCAGGTAGGTCCCACGGGCCGTGGCGACGACTTTCGTCCAATCCATGTACCCGCCTTCCGTCATCACGGGCCAGTTGATCCCTGATTTGACGGGGGTGCGATCCGGATGGCGCAACCGGTCGAGCGCGTCAGCGAGATTCTTCCGATACTCCATCGCCTTCTCGAGATCGGGGATGATGATGTCGTTCAGGTAGATCCGCGTCGCGTTTCCGATCGTCCGGGCGGCCTCGGCGGCCCTCTGCGGCGTCATGGCGCCTTCCATGAGGCGGGTGACGAAGAGGCTCTCGACGCGCTCGGCCTCGAGGAATGCCGCCGCACCCGCGGGATCCAGCAACAACACATGCGTGTCGGCCTCGATCTTCGACTTGATGTCATCGAGCTCATCGATCTGGGCTTGTACCGCAGCCAGTTCGGCCTTCAGCTGGTTCGTATCGGCAGGGGCCTGGGCGCGCCCCGGGACGGGCGCGGCGAGCAAGGTGAGCATCGCGACCAGCGATGCCATCGTCGTTCGCCGCGCGCTCATGTCCGGCTCACGGCGCGGGTGCGATCCGGACGTTGAATCCGCCGCTGTTGTCCGCTCCGCTACCGCTCGCGGCGTCCGCGACCACGAGCGTGATGGGACGGCCCTGGCCCTGGATCGTGACGCGATAGACGTGGCTCGGATCGTAGGGCAGCGGAGAGGGACCGCCCATGGCGGCGGAGAGGGCCGAGAGTCCCTGGCCGTCGACCAGGAGCTGCTCCCAGTCCAGCCCCGCCGCGCCGCACCGCTCGGCCCAGTAGCACCAAACCGCGTCGATCCTGTCGGTCTCCCCGCCCCAGGCGCTGTAGCTGCCGCTCGCCTCGAGCACGTACCTGCGACCGGCCTCGAGCGCGGCCGGCGTCGTGACGCCGGCGGCGTCGTTGGCCGGAACGAACACGCTGAACTCGCCGGCGACGGGCTGGGACGGCGCCGGCGGAGCCTGGGGCTGAGCCAGGGCGCCGGGCAGCTGGACGACACGGCGCACATCGGTGCCGTCGGGGAAGCCGATCAGGACGAGGAAATGCTGGCCCGGGTTGAAGAGGCCCGAGTTCCCGGCGTAGAGCTCGAGCCGCGTCCGTCCGGGTTGGAGCTGACCGAGGACCGGCACCTTGCCGGCGTGGAGGAGCTGTCCGCCGGCCACGATGCCGAGGATCCACGCGGCGTTGGGTTGCGTATGCCAGACATGGCCGCCGACCGGGTTTCCGCCCGCGTCGGCGCTGTAGACCGCCGCGTGGGACAGGGTCGGGGAACCCTGGGCTTCGAGATCCACGGCGAAGTGGCCGTCGGCGGCGCCGTCGGGCGTCGCCGCGACCTCGTTGTTCGAGACGACGTCCGCGTCGACTCCGATCCACGCGACCTCCATCGCGGTCACGGCCCCCGCGACGGGCCCCGGCGGGGGCGCGGCGGGAACGGGAGCCGCGGCGCCGGTCGTGATCGGCACGAGCGTCGCGACCACGTCGCTCGGCCCCAGGCCGAGCTCGACCACGACGGTGTTCCCCGGCTGGAACCACCCGCTGTCGCCCGCATAGAGATCGAGCGTCACGTCGCCCTGGAATCTCGCGAGGGAGGACACGCCCCGAGGGGCGAGCAGCATGTCGTCGGTCATCACCCCGAGCATCCAGTACGCGCCGTTGCGCGTGTCCCACCGCTGTCCGCCCGCCGGGTTCCCGGCCGCGTCGCTGCTGTAGACCGCGACGTGTCTGACCTCCTGCCAGAACAGGAACGAGGCCTGCATGCGGATGTGCCCATCGGTCGCGCCGTCCGGTCGGGCTTCGCTCCCGTTGGACACGACGTCGCGGTCCAGCCCGACGAACTCGGCGCGGAGATTCGCAACCCGGGACTGCCCGGGCGGCGGTGCGGGGGGCGGCAACGGCTCGCCGGTTGCCGGCGGCCCCGCCGCGGGAGGACCCCCGGCCTGCGGCCGCTCCCCCTGGGGATCCGTGGCGACGAGGGGCACCGGACCCCCGCAGTCCGTCCCGGTGTCGGGGAACACGAAGCTTCCCTCCGAGGGACCGTGGTCGAAGGACGCCACGCCTCCTCCGCCGACGCTGCCCGGATGGCTGGTCCGCCCCGGGCACATCTCGATCGTGATCGTGCCGCCGTCCCGGAAGCTGATCAATCCCGCGTGGACGGCGGCCGTGCAGACGGAAGAATCATCGGTATAGACCCCCGAGCCCCAGACCATGACGGGATAGAGGGGCGGCGGGCAGGCGTAGGTGAAGCGCTCGAAGCTGCGGCCGCGATAGGCGGCGGCGGTGGCGGCGGCGTAGCTCATGTCGGCGCCGGGAGGGGCCAGCAGGGACGGCGGCGCGTCCTCGCAGGCGATCCCGGTGGCCGTGAACACGAAGCTCGTGTCCGACCCGCTCCAGCTCCCCGATGCCACGTTGTAGGCCGAGCTGGCGGCGTACTCCTCCAGCCCCGGGCAGATCTCGATCGTGACGGTCCCGCCGCTGTCGAAGGTCATGAGGCCGGCATGGGCGGCCGCCGAGCAGACGGACGAGAGGTCGGCGTAGAAATCGGTGCCGAACACCATCCCGAGCGTCGTCCCGGGCGGGCAGACGAACGTCAGCTGATCTCCGACCGAGGCCGGATAGTCCCGCGCCGTCGTGAGCGACGTCGCCGTGATGACGCCGCCGGGCTGGCTGGACGCCGGCGAGGCGAAGGCGCAGAGCGCGGCCAGGGCCATCGCTCCGCACCCGGAGATGGAGGGCTTCATTCGAGATGCTCCCATAGTACATATGCGCGAAAATCGGTCGCGCCGGCCAGCGCGGCGGGCTATCCCGAGGTCGGGTCTCCCGCGATCTCCCGCGCCCAGGCCGGCTCGGGCCGCCCCGGATCCGCGCGGTCCATGAGCTCGAGAAGCTCGCTTGCGTAGCGCGCGGCCGCGTCCGCGTTCCCCGCCCGCTCCGCCGCGCGTCCCGCGCCGTAGAGCGCGCGCGCCCGCCGCGGCTCGCGGACGAGCGTCGCCTCGTACGCCGCGAGCGCCCCGGCGGCGTCGCCGGACTCGAGCAGCATGTCGGCGTAGAGCTCGCGCGCGGGGAGGAGCGGTCCCGGCGTCACCGGGTGCTTCTCGACCGTCTCCTCGAGCTCGGCGGCGCGGCGGGCGAGGTCGAGCGCGCCCTCGCGATCGCCGTCCGCCCACGCGACCCACGCCTCGGCCGCCTGCCTCTGCGCGCCCACCCGCACCGCCCAGTCCGCTGCGCCCGCCACGGCGAGGTCGTTCTCGAGGACCTTCAGCCGCTCGATGTCGCCGCGGGCCATCTCGGGCCGACCGTCCCGCGCCGCGCCGATCGCGCGCGCGAAGCGCGGAACCGCTTCGACGTAGGCCGGCGCGCCCTCGTCGGGCGCCGGCAGCGCCGTGGCGGCCGCCCAGTCGCCGCGCTCGAGCGCGAGGCGCGCCGGCATCGCGAGCGCGTTGAAACCCAGCAGGCCTCCGTAGAACGGATCGTCGGTGTGCGCGATCCGTCCGACGACTTCTGCGGCCGCGGCGTCGCGTCCCTCCTGGAGGTACGCGTAGACCATGTAGTCCATGGCGTGCACGGCCTCGTTGGGCGCCGGCGACGCCGCCGCCGAGCGGCGGTTCATCTCGATCGATTCGTCCCAGTAGCCGAGCCGCGTGAAGATGTGGGACGGCATGTGGAGCGCGTGGGGCGCCGCGGGCGCGATCTCGGAGTACCTCCGCGCCGCCGCGAGACCCTGCTCGGCGGTCGGCGGGGCGTCGAAGGCGTGGATGATGTAGTGCGCGAGCCCGGGGTGCTCGGGCTGCGCAGCGAAGAGCGGCAGCAGGATCTCGGCGGCACGCTTCTGCTGGGCGAACGTGAGATCGCCGGGATCGGCGTTGGCGATCATGATGCGCGCGAGGAAGATCGCCGCCTCGGTGTCGTCGGGATTCGCCTCGGCCACGGCCCGGAGCGCGTCCTCGTGGGCGCGCATGCGATCGAGAAAGCCCGCCGACTCGGCGTCTCGCCAGAGCGCGGCGACCGACTCGATGTACGCACGCTCGCGGGGCGTCGAGCCGGCCGCCAGCGCCTCGGCGCGCGCGACGGCGGCGACCGCGTTCGCGGTCTGCTCGGCGGACGGCGCGCTTCGCGCCATCGGGTTCCCCCACAGGGTCATCGCGGTCCCCCAGTGGGCCATCGCGCAGCTCGGGTCCGCGGCGGCCGCGGCCGCGAACTCCTGGTTCGCGCCCTCGAACCAGAACGAGTGCAGCTTGGCGACGCCGCGATCGAACGCCTCCTGCGCGGCGGCGCTGCACGACGTGGCGAAGTGGACGGTCCCGATCTCCTCGTGGCCGGCCGCGTGCTCGTGGTCCTGCGCGCGGAGCGGCGCGGCGAGACCGAATGCGGCGAGAGCGAGGAAAGAGGTCCGGCGAATCGAATCGAGAGACGACATGGCGTGCCACCTTCGAGGAGTGAGCGGGATCGGGCTTCCGTCGAGAGGCTAGAAACCGCCCCCCGCGGGGGCAAGGGCGGCGCAGCAGGATCGAGGGCGTAGCTTCCGGCCCTCATGCACGAGGTCGACTATTCGCGGAAGTGGTGGGTCATGCTGGCGATCGCCATGGGGATCTTCCTGGGGACGATCGACGGCTCGATCGTCAACGTGGCGCTCCCCACGCTCGTCGAGGACCTGGACACGACGTTCCCCGTGGTACAGTGGGTCGTGCTTGCGTATCTGCTCGCGCTGGCGACCCTCGTCCTCGCCATCGGGCGGCTCGGCGACATCGTGGGGAAGAAGCCGATCTACGCCTCCGGCTTCGCGGTGTTCACGCTGGGCTCGATGCTCTGCGGGCTCTCGCCCTCGATCGGCTGGC
The DNA here is from genome assembly GCA_036556305.1 of Gemmatimonadota bacterium. Taxonomy (GTDB): domain Bacteria; phylum Gemmatimonadota; class Gemmatimonadetes; order JACCXV01; family JAHWKZ01; genus JAICNR01. The sequence goes on along the minus strand of DATBJO010000083.1, from coordinate 6,575 downwards.
TGATCGGATTCCGGATCTTCCAGGCGCTCGGCGCGGCGATGATCTTCGCGCTCGGGTTCGCGATCGTCACCGAGGCGTTCCCGCGCGAGGAGCGGGGCCGGGCGCTCGGGATCAACGGGGCGATCGTGTCGATCGGGATCGTCCTCGGCCCGACCCTCGGCGGGCTCCTCATCGATTCGCTCGGCTGGCGCTGGATCTTCTACGTGAACCTGCCGGTCGGGATCGTGGGGACGATCACCGCGGTCCGCTACGTCCCGAAGGTGCCGCCCGAGGGCGGCGAGCGGTTCGACTTCCTGGGCGGCGGCGTCTTCCTCGTCACGCTTCTCTCGCTCCTTCTCGGGCTCACGTTCGGCCAGACACACGGTTTCGGGCACGCGCTCCCGCTCGGGCTCCTGACGCTCGCCGCCGCGGCGCTGCCGGTCTTCGTCGCGATCGAACGCCGCGCGGAGCACCCCATGCTCGACCTTTCGCTCTTCCGGAACCGCCTCGTCAGCGTGAACCTGTTCGCCGGCTGGGCGAGCTTCGCCGCGATCGGCGGCGTCTTCATCCTGCTGCCCTTCTACCTGGAGCGCGTGCTCGGACACTCGCCCGCCGAGACGGGGCTGCTCCTGGCCTCGGTCCCGCTCGGCCTCGGGCTGGCCGCGCCGGCGGCGGGGTCGATCTCCGACCGCATCGGGCCCTGGCCCGTGATCCTGGTCGGGCTCGCGACCCTCCTCGCGAGCTACTTCCTCATGCTGACCCTCGACACGCGGACGGGCGCGCTCGCCTACCTCGTGACGATGGTCCCCGTCGGCCTCGGGATGGGGATCTTCCAGTCCCCCAACAACAGCGCGATCATGGGCGCGGTGCCACCGCGGCGGTTGGGCGTCACGTCCGGCCTCCTCACGATCACGCGGATCACGGGGCAGCTCACGGGGATCTCGGTCCTCGGCGCGGTGTGGGCGGCGCGGGTCGCGTCCCACGCGGGCGCGCGCGGGGAGCCGAGCGCGGCCTCGGCGCGGGCGCAGGTCGCGGGGCTCAGGGAGACGATGCTCGTCTCCGCCGTCCTCATCGGGGTCTCGCTCGCGCTCGCGGTTTGGGGACGGCTTGCGGGCGGACGGGACGACGGGCATCGTTGACTTCGTGCCGGGAGGTGCGGAATGACAGCCGATTCTCGCCGCGCGATTCAGCGATTCCTGCGCCTGGAGGCGCTCGCCTTCGCGGTCGCGTCGCTGATCCACGGCGGGATCCTCCTGCGCGGCTACCAGCACCACGAGGCGCACGTCGCCGAGGCCGTGATCGCGGTGGTGTTGCTCCTGGCGCTGATCGTGACCTGGGTCCGGCCGGCGTGGTCGCGCGCGGCAGGGCTCTTCGGTCAGGGCTTCGCGCTGCTCGGGACGCTCGTCGGCATGTTCACGATCGCGGTCGGCGTCGGCCCGCGGACCGTTCCCGACGTCGTCTACCATGTCGCGATCGTCGCCGTCCTCGTGTGGGGCCTCGTCGTCGCCTGGCGCGCCCGGGGTCTGTCCAGCCCCGGCCCGATCGCATAGAATGGCGCAGCGCCAGTCGCTGTAACCCCAAGGTTTCCCCCCTCAGCGTGGAGGTCCGCTCGTGACCAGCTCGAGAATCGCGTTGGCTCTGCTCGTCCTCGTCGGTTGTGGCGGCGCCGGCGGCTTCAAGGGAGAGTTCGTCGCCGCGTGCAAGGAATCCGGCGAGGGCTCCGACGAGTTCTGCGATTGCATGGCCGACAAGGCCGATCAGAACCTGAACGACGAGCAGAAGGAGTACGTCCTCGCCGGAATCCGTGGGGACGACGCACGCGCCGCCGAGCTCCAGGAGGAGATAGGGATGGAGAACATGGAGGCGGTGGGCGCGTTCATGGCCGGCGCGTTCGAATGCGGCGCGGCGGAGGCCGAGCGGCAGGGGATGTGACGGCCGCGCGGGCGTGAGCCCGTCGCGGAGGGTGGCGCCAGGGTGGGGACCGGGGGTCGCGGTCGCCGGGCGAATTGGGTACACTAGAGCTACTCTGCCCACGGTGCCCGACACCGCTTCGGTTTCCATCGACCTTCGAGGTGCCCACGTGAAGCCGTCCTTGACCGTCCTTGTTCTCGCCGCTCTCGTCCTCGCGGCTGCCGCACCCGCCCGAGGCCAGTCCGACCGCTGGTCGATGATCGGGGTCGACGAGCTCGAGGTCCCGTTCCTCGGGATCGCGCCCGGGGGACAGAGCGGCTTCGTCGCCTGGCTGGCGGACTTCCCCGTCGACCAGTACGCGCGTGACTTCCAGCCGTCGGGGGGGAGCGCCATGGCGGGCGCCGCGATCTCGGGTGGCGGCGTGGCCGCGGGGCCGCCCCCGACCCTCATGCGCCACCTCCAGAACGTGCGCCGGCTGAGCCTCTGGATCGCGCTTTCGGAGAACGACATCACGGACGAGTTCGATTGTCCCGGGCCGCAGGCGTTCGGCGTGCGGCGGGAGGACGGGCAATCGATCCTGCGCGTCGAATGCGGCGCGCCTTTGCCGCCCTTGAAGGCGTACGTGAGCGGAGATTTCGCGGCTCCCCCGGTCCTGGTCGGCTTCGATGCGGGCGGCGCCGTGATCCCGCCCGAGGATGCAGGCGACCTGGAGGAGCTGGCCGTCGCGCTCACGAACGCGCCCGGCGCCGGGGTCCTCGTCGAGGGGACAGCCGAGCCCGACGAGCCCGACGCCGCGGCCCTCGCCCTCCGCCGCGCGGCCACGGTGCGGGACTACCTCGTCTCGCGCGGGGTCGACCGCGGTCGCGTGCACCTGGCGAGCTACGGGAGCGAGCGGCCGCGCGCCGTCGACGCCGCGAACGAAGCGTGGGCCGTAAACCGGAAGGCCCACACGATCGTCACCGCGATCCCGTCCTCGGGAAACCCCTAACAGATCGTTTTGTCGCCTTCCGCCACTCGCACGAAAGGGTCGCCATGAACCGCCTCAGCCTAGCCATCGCGGTGATCGCGCTGTCCGCCCCCGTCTCCGCCGCCGCCCAGGATCCCGGCGAGGGGGTGTGGCGCAACTACGACTTCGTCCCTGGGAAGCGGGTCCTCGAGGTCGTCCGGTTCGACAGCCAGCCGGTGGGACGGTTCCCGGCGGAGGAGCTCACGTTCGTGAAGGGGAACCTCCAGGTCGTCGAGCGGGACGGCGGCCGGTGGCTCGAGTCGACGAGCTCGAGCGTCGCCCGGATCGAGCTCCCGGAGGAGACCGGGGACTCCTACAGCATCGAGCTCGTGGCCCGGATCCCGACCGCGAACATCGGGCTCCAGCTCTTCCCGACGCCGCTCGAGGGGCCGCGCGGGCGCTACCCGCACGACTACCTCGACCTCTCCTCCCGGCCCGGCATCTACCGCGAGGGGAACGAGCTCTCGGCGACGGTCCTGCGGGACATCGTGGGGAAGGACGTGACCGTGAGGCTCCAGGTCGACGAGGGGTACGCGATCATGTACGTGGACTCCGTGCGGGTGGCGCAGGTGCCGGAGTCGCGCTTTCCTTCGGCCCGTACCCTCGAGCTCCAGCTGGAGGGGAACGCGCGCTTCCAGACCCACGTGGGCGAGGTCGTCGTCGCCGTCGGGCTCGACGACCTCTACGAGGCGCTGACGGGCGAGGGCGTGTTCACGACCCGCGGGATCCTGTTCGATACCGACAGCGATCGGCTACGGCCCGAGTCGACCCGCGTCCTGGTGGATCTAAGGGACGCGCTGACCCGCGCGGCCGACCTGCGCGTGACGATCGAGGGTCACACGGATTCCACGGGGGAGGAGGCCCACAACCTGGACCTCTCGGAGCGTCGCGCCGCTGCCGTCGTCGCCTGGCTCGTCGCGCAGGGGATCGACGCCGGACGACTGACCGCGGTGGGGAAGGGCGAATCGGAGCCGGCCGCGTCGAACGACACCCCCGAGGGGCGGCAGGAGAACCGTCGGGTCGTGGTGCGCGCGGGCTCCTAGCGACGGCCGAGCCGGATCGCGAACGGGACGCACGATCGAGCCCCGACCGGAGGCCGAGAAGAGTTGGGGCGCGAACGGTCGGAGGAGGAGCCGGGCGGTCGTAGACGGGGGCGAATCGAGGCGGATTGGTGACCGCCATCCCCGTCCGATTACTATGGGCCATCGACGTGCGCGATTCCCCTACGACCAGACCGATGACGTTGTCGACCCGCCTCGCGCGCGAGGACGACCGCCCATGACTCCGAAGGCAAAACCCCCGCGTAAAACCGCCGCGAAACCCGCTCGCCGGATCCGCTACCACGTCGCGTGCAGCCTCGACGGCTACATCGCGGACGAAGAGGGCGGCGCGGAGTGGATCGTCCACGAGCCGGGGATCGACTTCCAGGAGTTTTCCGCGCAGTTCGACACGTTCCTCATGGGGCGGCTGACGTACGAGCCGATGATGCAGATGGACACGACGGGCATGGGCATGTCGGGGACGGAGGTCGTCGTCGTCTCCCGTACGCTCCGGCCCGAAGACCATCCCGGCGTCACGATCATCTCGCACGATCTCGAAGGGCGGGTGCGCGAGCTCCGCGAACGGCCCGGCAAGGACATCTGGCTGTTCGGCGGGGGAGAGCTGTTTCGGAGCCTCCTCGAGCTGGGCCTCGTCGATACGGTCGAGCCCGCGATCATCCCCGTCGTCCTCGGCGCCGGCCGGCCGTTCCTGCCGGGTCCGGAGATCCAGCGGTACCTGACGCTCAAGAGCCACCGGGTGTACCCCAGCGGGATCGTGTGGCTCGAATACGAGGTTCAGCTGCCGAAAGCGCGCGGATGACCGATGATGAAGGATCGGTGATCCGAACGCTCCATCGCATTCCTGCCGTCGGGCTGCTGTGCCTTGCGGCGACTCAGCGCGGGGAGCCGGATCGTGATCGTGCTGAGCATCGTCAAGAACCCGCTGCAGCAGATCAACTACGGGACCGGCGGGGACGTGAGCGACGAGTCCGTGGCGGACGCGGGCGAGCCGCTGAGCATCCGGTGGCTTGCCGGAAGTTTCGTGGAACTGCCGGTTCGCCGGTAGAGACGCGCCGCGTAGCGTGCAAACCCGGCTCCGCCCGGCGGCATCCAACACGCGGAGGATGTGATGACGTCAGCCAATCTCATCAGGATCGGCGTGCTCGGCGCCCTCCTCGTGGTCTGCCAGCCCGCGGCCCCCACGGCAGGACCGGGAGGCGCCCGCGCGCAAGTCGCGACGTTGCACGTCGCCCGTGCGGCGCACACGGCGACCCTCCTGCCATCCGGGCAGGTCCTGATCGTCGGGGGAATGGAGGGCGGTGGAGGCAGCCTCGCCAGCGTCGAGCTCTTCGACCCTTCCGACAATTCCGTTCAGGAATTCGGCAACCTCAGCGAGCCCAGAGTCGGCCACACGGCGACGCTCCTCGCCGACGGGCGCGTCCTCATCACGGGTGGCTACAACGGGGAATATCTGAGTTCGGTCGAGGTGTTCGACCCGACCACGAGACGCTTTCAGCCGGCCGGTCCCTTGCTCGAGGGGCGAAGCGGGCACACCGCGACCCTCCTGCCCGACGGCCGGGTGCTGTTCGTCGGGGGAGTGGGCCGGGGATGGACGTTCCTCCGGAGCGCGGAGCTGTACGATCCCGAGACCGGCCGTTCCGAGGCGGTGGACCCGATGAGCGTGCCGCGCGAGAGCCACACGGCCACGCTGCTCGCGGACGGCCGGGTGCTCGTCGTCGGCGGTCACAGCGGACGACGCGAGAACATGGAGGTGTACGCGAGCGCGGAGGTCTACTCGCCGGAGACTCGTGGATTCGAGACCGCCGGCACGCTGGAGATCCCGCGCCACAAGCACGATGCGGTCGAGCTTTCGGACGGCCGCGTGCTGGTGATCGGCGGCGCGGACCGCACCGACAACGTTCACTACGAGACGACCGAAGTCTACGACCCGCGCACCGCGAGCTTCGAGCGTGGGCCCTCGATGGCCCACCGCCGATACAAGATCGCCGGCACGTCGGTCCGGTTGCCGAGCGGCGACGTGCTCGTCACCTCAGGGGCGGAGGTCGCCGAGCTGCTCGACGTCGAGAGCGGGGAATTCCGTGAGGTCCCCGGCGGCTTCCCCGCGGCCTATCGGTTCGCCGCGGTCGCGGCTCTTCCGGCGGGCGACGTTCTCGTCACGGGCGGCTATTCGGACAGGAACGAGAATACGGCCGGCATCTGGCGCTTGAGAGGACTCTGAAGCGCGGCTATCGAGCCGGCTCGAAGAGCTCGATCGGATTCCCGTCCGGATCTTCCACCTGGATCTGTTTGTCTCCCGGGCCGACCTCCATCTCGTTGCGAAACCGTACCCCGACGCTCTCGAGCGCGTCGATCCGCGCGGAAAGATCGTTCACGCGCAGGACCACTCGATTCCACCCGCCCACACCCACGTTCTCAATCGCGGCGGCAGGGGCGTGCGCTCTCTGCTGGACGGCTGACGACCACGGTGGTATATAGTTGTGGACTTTGCGTAGCACTCATCGGACGCAGCTCAACCGCCACCACACAGGAGGTTACCATGTTAAAACGGCTGCGAGTTCTCGCCTCGCTCCTAATACTCACGCTTGGAGGATGTGCGGACACGCCCCTCGAGCCGACGC
>DATBJO010000082.1:0-35871 GCA_036556305.1 Gemmatimonadota bacterium | reverse complement strand
CTGCGCCGTCTCGGCCCGCGCGCCCACCTCCGCGTCGAGCAGGAGGTTCGAAAGGTCCGGCTGCTCGAGGAACGCGCGGCGGATCGGGCCGAGGAGCCGCGAGCGGATGATGCAGCCCCCCGTCCAGACCCGCGCGACCTCCGCGCGATCGATCGACCAGCCGTACTCCTTCGAGGCGGCCGCGATCAGGTCCATCCCCTGGGCGAACGCGACGATGCGCGAAGCGAGGAGGGCGTCGGCGACGGCCGCAGCCACCGCGTCTCCGTGCGCGCCGTCGCGAGGCGAGGGTCCCTGGAGCCGGCCGCTCGCCGCGAGACGCTCCTCGCGGCGGCTCGAGAGCACGCGCGCATCGACGGCGGCGCCGATCGACGGCGCGGCCACGCCGAGATCGAGAGCGGCCGCGGCGGTCCAGCGACCGGTCCCCTTCTGCTCGGCTTCGTCCACGATCGCTTCGACGAGCGGCGCGCCGGTCGCCGGGTCCACCGCCCGCAGGACGTCGGCCGTGATCTCGATCAGGTAGGACTCGAGCGATCCGCGGTTCCACTCCGCCATGAGGTCCGCGATCCGCGCGGCGTCCAGGCCCAGCCCGCGACCGAGCAGGTCGTAGGCCTCGGCGATCGCCTGCATGTCCGCGTACTCGATGCCGTTGTGCACCATCTTGACGAAGTGCCCGGCTCCATCCGGTCCCAGCCACCCCACACAGGGCCCCGTTTCGGTGCGGGCGGCGATCGCCTCGAGCGCGGGCGCGATCACCGCGTACGCCTCCTCGGGCCCCCCCGGCATGAGCGAAGGCCCGCGCCGCGCGCCCTCCGAGCCTCCCGACACGCCGAGGCCGAAGAAGTGGAGGCCGCGCGCGGCGAGATCGGCGGCGCGACGCCGCGTGTCGTGGAAATGGGAGTTGCCGCCGTCGATCGCGACGTCGCCCGCGTCGAGGAGCGGCGCCAGGCGGGCCAGCGTCTCGTCCACCGGCTTCCCGGCGGGGATCATCATGAGGACGCGACGCGGGCGTTCGAGGGCGCGCACGAGCTCCTCGAACGTGGCGGCCGCGGTGAAGTCGCGGCCCGCGTGCTCCTCGGCGAACGCCCGCGTCCGCTCGGGCTCGAGATTCCAGAACGCGACCGGGATCCCGCGGTCCTCGAGGTTCAGCGCCAGGTTCGACCCCATCGTTCCGAGGCCGATCAGGCCGAACGCCGCGCGGCCGATCACGTCGACACTAGACAGGCTGGACCTGTTTCTGCTTCTCCTCGATCGCATCCAGGAGCTCGTGCCAGGAGGCGGAGAACTTCTCGACCCCTTCCTTCTCGAGCTCCTCGAGGACCGTGCGAAAGTCGATTCCGACGTCGCCGAGCTCTTGCATGCGGCGATGGGCGCCGTCCAGATCCTCGCGGATGCGGACCCGCGGGTCGCCGTGGTCGCGGTACGCCTCGAGCGTGTCGGGCGGGAGCGTGTTCACCGTGCCGGGCGCGAGGAGCGCCTCGACGTAGTAGACGTCGGGGTAGTCGGGGTTCTTCGTCGACGTCGAGGCCCAGAGCGGCTTCTGCGGACGCGCGCCCGCGGCCGCGAGAGCGGCGAAGCGGTCGTCGCCGAAGCGCCGCTCGTAGGCCTCGAAAGCGATGCGGGCGTTGTCGATGCCGATCCGGCCCTCGAGCGCATCGAGTCGGCTTCGCTCGTCGTCGGGAACCCGCGCCAGGCGCTCGGCGATCCGCTTGTCGACCTTGGTGTCGACGCGGCTCACGAAGAAGCTCGCCACCGACGCGATGCGATCGATCGGCTCGCCGCGCGCCAGGCGCCGCTCCAGCGCCTCGAACCAGGCGTCCATGACCTCGTGATAGCGGTCGACCGAGAACAGGAGCGTGATGTTGATGTTGATCCCCTCGGCGAGGCAGTCGCGGATCGCCGGGAGGCCCTCGGCCGTGCCCGGGATCTTGACCATGAGGTTCGGCCGGTCGATCGACCTCCAGAGCCGCCTCGCCTCCTCGATCGAGGCCTGCGTGTCCCACGCGAGGTCGGGGCTCACCTCGACCGAGATGAAGCCGTCCTCCCCGCCGGTCCGGTCATAGACGGGTCGGAAGAGGTCCGCGGCCGAGCGGATGTCCTCGACGACGATCGATTCGAGGATCGAGGCCGCGTCGGACCCTGGGCCGGCGGCCCGGATCGCGTCGTCGTAGAGGTCGCTCTCCGCGATCGCCTTCTGGAAGATCGTCGGGTTCGAGGTCTGGCCGGTGAGGTCGTCCTCGCGGATGAGCCGCGCCTGCTCGCCGTTCTGGAGCATGTCCCGGCGCAGGTAGTCGAGCCAGAGGCTCTGGCCGAGGTCGTGGAGCCGGTTCAGCGGAGTCTGCATGGATGGACCATCCTTCCGATCTGCGGGCACGGTGCCTCGGGCTAGCGGTCGCGATCGAACAGCCCGGCCCGCGCGTCGCGTTCGATGGCGTCGATCTTCTCGCTCCGCCGCCGGTGCCGCGCGGCGCCCGAGAAGCGGGCGGCGAGGAACGCGGCGACGACCTCCGCGGCGAGCTCGGGGCCGACGACCCGGGACCCGAGCGCGATCACGTTCATGTCGTCGTCCTCGACGCCCTGACGAGCGCTGAAGGTATCGTGGGCCATGGCGGCCCGCACAGCGGGAATCTTACACGCGGCGATCGCCACGCCGACCCCGCTGCCGCAGACGAGGACTCCACGCTGGGCCCGATGCTCGAGGAGCGCCGTTCCGACCGCGAGCGCGAACTCCGGATAATCGTCGTCCGGGTCCAGTTCGTGGGCGCCGCAGTCGAGGACCTCGTGGCCCGCCTCCTCGATCGCCCGGAAGACCCTCGGCTTGAGCGCGTATCCCGCGTGGTCACACCCGACGGCGACGATCATGTCGTCAGGATAGCCCAGGGTCCCGCGGGGGACCAACGTTCAGGTCGTCGTTCCCGTCGAGGACGAGGATCTGGGGCCGTGATGAACGGAGACGCCGCCCGGGGCGTGGACGCGAGGGCGTCCGGAGCGTAATCGTTCGACCCGTGACCATCGGCCGGGACCCCTTCCCATCGGGCCATTCATGAAGACGGACGGCCCAACGCGCGCGCGCCGGACCACCCGCTGGCTCGCCTGGCTCCTCGGCGCCGCGCTCCTGGCGGCCGTGGTCACCGGCGCGCTGCACTTCTCCGAGGGGCGCGAGTTCGTCTGGCTGTCGGAGCGCGCCGAGCCGTGGTGGCTTCTTCTCGCAGTGGCGCTTCAGGCGGCGACGTACCTGGCGCAGAGCGGGATCTGGCGAGCGGTCGGCCGGTCCGCGGGCGCGCCGATTCCAGCCGGAACCGCCTATGCGCTGAGCCTGGTCAAGCTGTTCATGGATCAGGCCCTTCCCTCGGCCGGGATCAGCGGGAACGTCGTGATGGCCCGGATCCTCGAGGGTCGCGGCATGCCGTCCAGGGCGGTCATGAGCGGGGTCGTCGTCAGCGTGGCCTCGTTCCAGGCGGCGTACGTGCTCTGCATCGCCGCCGCGCTCGTCATCCTGGCACTCCACGGCGAGGCGAGTGGGCTGATCGTCGTGGCCTCGGTCGTCTTCGGCGTCTTCGCCACGGCAATGGCGCTCGTCGTGCTCGGGCTCTCCGGCCGGGGCGGCGGTCCGGTCGGTCGATGGGTGGCTCGGCTCCCACGCCTGCGGCGCGTGCTGGAGTCCGTCCAGGCCTCGGATGCGAAGCTGACCCGCGATCCCCGCATCCTCCTGCGGGCGACCGCCCTCCAGGCGGGGATCGTCCTTCTCGATGCGGCCACGATGTGGGTGCTCCTGCGTTCCCTGGGAGCGGCGTCTTCGCCGAGCGGAGTCTTCGCCAGCTTCATGATCTCCACCCTCGCCCGGACCATCGGTTTCGTCCCCGGCGGCCTCGGCGTCTTCGAGGCGACCTCGATCGTGACCTTGAAGATGGCCGGCGTCGGCGTCGCGGAAGCGCTCTCGGCCACGATCCTGTTCCGCGGGCTGAGCTTCTGGCTTCCGATGCTTCCGGGGTTCTGGCTCTCGCGACGCCTGCAAGGCGGCTCGCGCCGGGCGTCGGGAGCGGAGGAGGCCCCGGCATACTGGTCGCTCTCCACCGACGAGCTGGCGGAACGGCTCCGCTCGGGCCAGACCGGACTGTCGTCGGCCGAGGCGGCCGAAAGGCTCCGCGTGCACGGCCCCAATGCGATCCGCGAAGAGCGGCCGCTCACCCGGCTCCGGATCCTCGAGCGGCAGCTTCGGAGCCCGCTCCTGCTCCTCCTCGTCTTCGCCGCCGCCGTGTCGATCCTGACCGGCCAGTGGATGGAAGCCGTCATCGTGCTCTCGATCGTCGCGGCGAGCGTGGGCGTCGGCTATTCCCGGGAATACGGCGCTCATGCCGCGGCTGCGGCTCTCCAGGCGCGCGTGCGGTCGCAGACCCGCGTTCTCCGCGACGGCCGCGCCGCCACCGTTCCGGTCGCGGAGGTCGTGCCCGGGGACGTCGTCCTGCTGTCCGCCGGGAGCCTCGCTCCTGCGGACGCCGTCGTCTTCGAAGCCAGCGACTTCTTCGTGAGCGAGGCGGTCCTCACCGGCGAGAGCTTTCCGGTCCGGAAGAGCCCGGGGACGGTTGCCGCCGCGGCTCCCCTGCGGGAACGGACGAACGCCGTCTTTCTGGGTACCAGCGTGCGCAGCGGGGCGGCCCGCTGCCTGGTCTTTGCCACCGGTTCCGCCACCGAGCTTGGATCGATCGCGCACCGTCTTGCGGTGCGCCCTCCCGAGACCGAGTTCGAGCGCGGCGTGCGTCGCTTCGGCTCGCTTCTGATGATCGCGATGCTGGTGCTGGTGTTCCTCGTCTTCGTCGCTCACGTGCTGCGCGGCCGGCCCACGGTGGAGACGCTCCTGTTCTCGATCGCGCTCGCGGTGGGTCTCAGCCCCGAGCTCCTGCCCGCGATCCTGAGCGTCAATCTGGCGCGGGGGGCTCGGATGATGGCGCGGCGGGGCGTGCTCGTACGCCGGCTCGAGGCGATCGAGAACCTGGGCAGCATGGACGTCCTGTGCACCGACAAGACCGGGACGTTGACCGAGGGGGTCGTCGAGCTGGAGGGCGCCTACGACGCGGCCGGCGCGGCCTCCGATGCGGTCCTTGATCTCGCGGTGCTGAACGCCGCGCTGGAAACCGGTGTGTCGAGCCCGCTCGACGAGGCGATCCTGCGCGCCCGCGCGCCCGATCTCTCAGGAATCCGGAAGCTCGCCGAGATCCCTTTCGACTCGGTCCGCCGGCGTGTCAGCGTGGTCGTTCGCGAGGACGACGGGACGCGCTTGATCACGAAGGGCGCCTTCTCGCCCGTGCTCGAGGCCTGCACGCGGGTCTCCGACGGGGCGCCCCTCGACGCGGCGAAGGCGAAGGAGCTCGACGGACGTTTCCGCGAATGGAGCGGCCGCGGCATCCGCGTCCTCGCCGTCGCCACGCGCGCCCTCGAGGAGAAGCCCTCCTTCGACCGGGGAGACGAGCGCGAACTCTCCTTCATGGGTTTCCTCGCCTTCCTCGATCGTCCCAAGGAGGGCGCGGCGGAGGCGGTCCGCGATCTCGCCGCCGAGGGGGTGACCGTCAAGCTCATCACGGGGGACAACCGGCTCGTCGCGCAGCACGTGGCGGGCCTCGTAGGCCTGCGCGCAGAGCGCGCGCTGACGGGCGCCCAGCTCGACCGGCTCCGGGGAGCGGCCCTGTGGCGGGCCGCGGCGCGGACCGATCTCTTCGTCGAGGTGGACCCGAGCCAGAAGGAGCGCATCATCCTCGCCCTCAAGCAGGCTGGCCACGTCGTGGGGTTCCTGGGGGACGGCGTGAACGACGCTCCCGCGATGCACGCAGCGGATACGAGCCTCTCGGTCGAGCAGGCGGTCGACGTGGCCCGCGAGGCGGCCGACTTCGTTCTTCTCGAGCGCGATCTCGACGTCATCCGCCGGGGAATCGAGGAGGGGCGAAGGACCTTCGCCAACACGCTCAAGTACGTGCTGACCACGACCAGCGCCAACCTGGGCAACATGATCAGCATGGCGCTGGCCTCGCTGTTCCTCCCTTTCCTGCCCCTTCTGGCGGGGCAGATCCTCCTCAACAACTTTCTCTCCGACATCCCCGCGGTGGGACTCGCGGACGACAGCGTGGACCCCGAGCTCGTCGAGCGCCCGCGGCGTTGGGACATCCGCTTCATCGGCCGCTTCATGGTCGAGTTCGGCGTCTTGAGCTCCGGCTTCGACTTCCTGACCTTCGGCGCGCTCCTGTTCGCGTTCCACGCGGCGGCCGAGACCTTCCGCACCGGCTGGTTCGTCGAGTCCCTCCTCACCGAGCTCGTCATCGCGCTCGTCGTTCGCACCCGCCGGCCGTTCTTCCGGAGTCGGCCGGGCACGGTGCTCCTCGCCTCGACGGTGGCGCTGATAAGTTTGACGCTGGCGATTCCCTATCTGCCGTACTCCGGGGTCCTCGGCTTCGTACCGTTGCCGAGTTCGCTCCTGGCGACGGTGTGCGGGATCACCGTGCTCTACGTCGCGGCCACCGAGTTCGCCAAGCGATGGTTCTACCGCCGGGAAACCACCGTCGGGTCATGAATCGAAGAGCATTGGGGGGTACGACGTTGGATGGAAGGTCAGAATGCCAGGCGTACCGCCAGAAGCAGCAAGATTCCGATCATGAATGCGAAAAAGTGGAGCGTCCTCTCCCCGGGTCGGGTCGCGTGCTTCATTTCCGGGATGAGGTCCGACGCCGCGATGTAGACGAAGTTCCCGGCCGCGAACGGAAGCAGGAAGAGCACATTGAGCTCCTGGCCCATGACCCAGGCCAGGGCGCCACCCGGCACGATCGTCAGCGCGGAGACGAAGTTCGCGACCAACGCGCGGCGTCGAGACCAGCCGCCATGCACGAGGATCGCGAAGTCGCCGAGCTCCTGCGGAACTTCATGCGCCGCCGCTGCGAGCCAGGTCACGATCCCGACTTCAGTGCCCATGAGGAACGAGGCGCCGATCGCCATTCCGCCAAGGAAGTTGTGAAGCCCGTCGGCGGCCAGGATCAGGTATGTGATCGGCGGAGTCTGGTGGACGGATCCAACGGCATGCTCGTGATGCCAGTGGAGGAACTGTTCGAGCACGAAAAAGACGACGAACCCCGCGACCAACCAGACGAAGTACTCCAGGCGCGCCCCGCCTCGCGACACGGCCTCGGGAAGGAGATGGAGGAACGCCCCGGCGATCAGGGAGCCGGCCGCGAACGCAACGAGGCCCGACAGGGCGCGGCGGACGGCGTCCTCGCTCAAGGCGAGGGAGAACAGCCCGATCCAGGCGATCGCGCTCATGAGGAACGTAGCCGCCAGGATCCATGCCAGATCGCTCATCGCTCGGTTGTCTGTCAGATCAGGGATTGTACGACCGGGCCGCCTCGGGCTCGAGCGTGGAAAGGTCGCCCTCCGCGAGCCCCAGCGCGCGGGCTTTCAGGACCCGCCGCATGATCTTACCGGCGCGATTCTTGGGCAGGCTTTCGACGAAATCGACGGACTTGGGCGACGAGGCCGCCCCGAGCCGCCGGCGGGCGAAGCCGAGGATCTCCAGCCCGAGGTCCGGGCTCCCGGTCCATCCCCGGTTCAGCGACACGAACGCCCGTACGATCTCACCCGCCACGGGATCGGGCGTCCCGATCGCGCCGGCCTCGGCGACGGCTGGATGCTCGACGAGTACGCTCTCCACCTCGAACGGACCGACGAAGTGTCCCGAGGTCTTGATCAGATCGTCCGTCCGACCGACGAACCAGAAGTAGTCGTCCGCGTCTCGCCGCGCGAGGTCGCCGGTCAGGTACCATCCGCCGGAGAAGCAGTCGCGGTAGCGCGCCTCGTCGTGCAGATAGCCGCGGAACATGGAAGGCCATCCGGGACGAAGCGCGAGCTCACCGAGCTTCCCCTCCTCCTCGATGACCGTCACCGCTCCGTTGTCGCGGCGCACGATCGCGGCTTCGATTCCCGGCAGGGGTCGCCCCATCGATCCCGGCCGGATGTCCATAGACCGGTAGTTGGCGATCATGATTCCACCGGTCTCGGTCTGCCACCAGTTGTCGTGGATCGGACGCCCGAGAGCCTCGGCGCCCCACCATACCGCCTCCGGGTCGAGCGGCTCGCCCACGCTCGCCACGAAGCGCAGGCCCGAGAGGTCGTGGCCCTGCCGCGGCCCCGCGCCCGCGCGCATGAGCATCCGGATAGCGGTCGGAGCGGTGTACCAGACCGTCACCCGCTGCTCCTCGAGGATCCGGTACCACCGTCGAGGATCGAAATCGGCCTCGTCGACCACGCTGGTCACGCCGATCGAGAGCGGAGCGAGGATCCCGTAGGAAGTCCCGGTCACCCAGCCGGGATCGGCCGTGCACCAGAAGACGTCCTCGGGGCGGAGGTCGAGGACGAGGCGGCCGGTCACGTGGTGGGACAGGATCGCCCCGTGAACATGGATGGCGCCCTTGGGCTCTCCCGTCGTGCCGCTCGTGAAGTGGAGGATGGCCGGATCTTCCGGCTTCGTCGGGGGGATCTGGAAGCGGTCGTCGGCGGCGTCCATGTGTCGCGTCAGGTCGAGCGCGGCCGGCGACGAGCTCGTACCCCCCGCGAGAAGCACGTGACGCAGCCCGGGCAGCGAATCGCGGATCGGCTCGATCTTCCGCCTGTACAGCTCCTCGGTCGTGACCAGCACCCGGGTATTCCCCTTGGCCAGACGAGTCCGGATGGGCTCCGGTCCGAATGCCGAGAAGAGGGGCGAGACGACGCAGCCCGCCTTCAGCGCCCCGAGGACGGTGACGTAGAGCTCCGGGGTACGGCCGGAGAGAACGGATACCGTCTCGCCGCGCTCCACCCCCAGCTCGCCGAGCACGTGCGCGAATCTCGAGCTGAGCCGTGACAGTCCGTCGTACGACACCTCATCGATCCGGCCGTCCCGGGCGATCCATCGGAGCGCGGTCCTGTCGGCCAGCGGTCCCATCGCATGCCGGTCCACGGCTTCGTGGGCCATGTTGAGCCCTCGAGCGGCCGGAAGACCGGCGATCTCGGTCTTTCGCGCATCCTCCCACGAGAAGGATGCGCGCGCCCGCTCGTAGTCGGGCATGTTCGCTGCACGCCGTTCCGCGGCCGACTTCGCGATCACCGTCGGTCGGTTCGCGGGGATCAGCGGCGAACCTCCACTTCTCGTCGCTGCTCCTGGACTACGAGCCTGACGAGACCGGACACCTGTTCCTCGAGGAGCTCGAGGACGTCGTCCAGCGTCAGGATCCCTACCAGCGAGCCGCTCCGGTCGACCACAGGCAGTCGTCGGATCCCGTGCTTCCGCATCCGCTCGAGGCCGTGCTCCACGTCCATGGTATCTTCGATCGTCACGAGATCGCGCGTCATGACGTCGCTCACCTTCGCGGTATGGGCATCGCGCCCGGTCGCGAGGACCTCGAGCACGAGATCCCGGTCGGTGACGATCCCGATGGGAACCCGCCCGAGTTCGCGCTCGTCGACGACGACCAGGTTGCCGACGTGCTGGTCTCGCATGCGTCGCGCCGCCTCGCGCACGCTCTCTTCCGGGTGCGCGAAGACGACGATCCGATTGCAGACCTCTCCGACGTTCATCTCTTCCTCCTTCTCGGCCGCTCAATCCGGCCTAGACTGAGAGCGAAGCTTGACGTCGCCCCGCTGGATGCGGGCGAAGTCTTCCAGTCGCCTGTCGGCGACGTCGAACGCCTGGCCGATCGCCAGGTCAAGCCGCTCTTCGTGCTGCCGGTTGACGAGGATCGGCTCGCCACCGGGCACACGCAGATCGATGTGGACCTCGAACGGGCCGCCGGTCCGGTGGCGCCGTCCGGGACCCTGAACCCGGATCGAACAGCCGATCATGTCCGGGTAGAAGTGCTCCAGCTCGTCGATCCGCTTCTGGATCTCCTGCTCGAGCCTGGGCGGGACGCGAACCCCGCGGGCCGCGATCGTAGTCCCCCGCTTCATGCGCCGCTCCTTTCTCGGGTGGTCGGGTCGCGCGCGACGAGGTAGTCCACGCACTCCTCCAGGCTGCCCAGCTTCGGGTAGTCTTCTTCCGGGATGTCGACACCGGTCGTTCGATGGATCTCGATCAGCAGATTCAGCATGTCCATGGAGTCGAGGTCGATCTGCTCGCGGAGCGAAGCGCGCGGATCCAGCGTGCCGGGGTCCACCTCCGGCGCGATCCGCAGCAGGGCGCGCTCGAGCGCGGCGCGGGCCTCGGCGGTGGTCACAGGGCTCCGGGGTCCGCGAGCCGACGAACGATCGCGTCGAGGAAGAGCCCCGCGCGGTGGCCATCCACCGCGCGATGGTCCGCCGCGACCGTGACCTCGACGACGGGACGGGCGACGACCTCTCGACCCAGGACCCACGCGCGCTCGGCGATCCTGCCGACGCCGACGAGCGCGACCTGGGGGGGATGGATGATCCCGTACACCTGGTCGACTCCCCGGTCCCCGAGATTCGTCACCGTCAGGGTGCCGCCGGTCATCTCGGAGCCTCGAAGGCCACCGTCGCGCGCCCGCCGCACGAGATCCCGCAAGCCGACCATCAGCGCCCCGACCGCGAGACGGTCTGCGTGGAGGATCGCCGGGGCGACGAGCCCCCCGCCCCGCAGCGAGATCGCCACCCCGAGGTGGACGGCCTCCGCGGGGTGGAATACTCCGTCGGTCCAGAGGCCGTTCACCTCGGGCACGTCGCGGGCCGCGAGCGCAACCGCCTTGAGGAGGAGCGCGGCCGGCAGGAGCCGCTCCTCGATCCCGCGCCGGGCGTTCTCCTCGGCAAGCCACGCCGCCGCCGGACCGAAGTCGATCGCGGTCCCCAGATAGCTGTGTGGGATCTCGCGTTTCGAGCGGGTCATCGTGGCCGCGATGGCGCGACGCATGCGCGCGGAATCCGGTGACGTCCGCTCGACACCGGCCCCGGGCGCGGACGCGGCGGCGGCTTCCCGCTCCACGTCCTCCCGGGTGACGGCACCCTGCGGGCCGGTTCCCGCGACTCGCGCGACGTCGATCCCCAGCTCTTCGGCGAGCTTGCGGGCGGCCGGAGAGCTGCGGACGCCTGTCGCGACCGGAGGTGTGGTGGGCCACGTCGCTTCCGCCGCGCCGCGGATTCGCGCCATCGGGGTTCCCACAGGAACCTCCGCCCCCTCCTGGAGGAGCAGCTCTTCGACCACTCCGTCCTCGAACACCTCGACCTCGATGACGCCCTTGTCGGTTTCGACGTCGGCGACGATGTCGCCTCGCCGGACGGCGTCCCCCGGCCGGACCTTCCATTCCACGAGCCTGCCCCGGACCATGTCCGCGCCGAGCGAGGGCATCCGGAACTCACCCATGACGGGCCATCAGGTCCCTCGTGGCGCTCACGATTCCTTCGACCTGCGGCAGCGCGGCCTGCTCGAGGTGACGCGCGTACGGCATCGGAACCTCCGCCGAGCAGACCCGGCGTGGAGGGGCGTCGAGGTCGTAGAAGGCCCCCTCGACGATCCGCGAGAGGATCTCCGCCGAGATCCCGCCGCTCCGCCACCCCTCGTCGATCACGACGGCCCGGCGGGTGCGCTGTACCGAATCGAGGATCGTGGTCTCGTCGAGCGGCCGCAGGCGGCGAAGGTCGACGACCTCGGCGCCGATCCCATCCGATTCCAGCCTCTCCGCCGCCGTCAGCGCCGGGCCGAGCATGCCTCCGAAGGCGATCAGCGTGACGTCCTCGCCGGGCCGGCGGATCGCCGCCCGGTCGATGCTTACCGCCCCCGTGTCCAGCGCCAGCTCGCCCTCCATCCCGTACAGGCCGCCGTGCTCGAAGATCAGGACCGGATCGGGGTCTTCGAGCGCGGGCCACAGCATCCCCCGAGCGTCCTCGAGCGTGCCGGGGGTGAGGATCTTGAGCCCCGGCACATGGGCATACCAGCCCTCCAGGCTGTGGGAATGCTGCGCCGCCAGCTGGCGACCGGCCCCTGTCGTCATGCGGATCACGAGCGGCACGGGGAACTGGCCGCCGGACATGTGACAGAGCGTGGCTGCGTTGTTCACGATCTGGTCGAGCGCGAGCAGGCTGAAGTTCACCGTCATGATCTCGACGATCGGCCGCATGCCGCCGAGGGCGGCGCCGATCCCGGCACCGACGAACGCGGACTCCGAAAGCGGGGTGTCACGCACCCGCTCGGGGCCGAACTCCTCGAGGAGCCCCTGGCTCACCGCGAAGCAGCCGCCGTAACGGCCCACGTCCTCGCCCATCAGGAACACCCGGTCGTCGCGCGCGAGCGCCTCGCGAAGCGCCTCCCGGATCGCCCCGCGATAGGTCGTCCGCCTGGTGCCGATCGCCGTCGCCGTCCCGAACGTCACGATCCCTCCGCGTAGACGAATCGTGTCAGCTCCTCGACGGGCTCCCAGGAACCGGCCTCGGCGAACGCCACGGCATCCTCGATCTCGGCCGCGATCTCGCGTCCGAGCTCTCCCACCAGGGCGTCGTCGATCTCTCCCCGATCGCGGAGACGCGCGGACTGCAGCGCGATCGGGTCGCGGCGTTTCCATGTCTCGACTTCGGTCTTGGTGCGATACAGCTCGGGATCGAACATCGAATGCGCCCGGAACCGGTAGGTCCGGCACTCCAGGAAGTGCGGCCCGCCGCCCTCGCGGACGAGGGCCACGGTCTCGCGCGCCGCCTCCGCCACCGCCTCCACGTCCATCCCGTCCACGGAGCGGGTCGGGACCTTGAAGCTGGCCGCCTTGCGGCAGAGGTCGATCTCCGACTGCGACCGGTCCAGCGCCGTGCCCATCGCATAGAGGTTGTTCTCGCAGCAGAAAAGGACGGGAAGCCGCCACAGAGCCGCCAGGTTCAACGACTCGTGGAATACGCCTTCGGCGATCGCGCCCTCGCCGAAGAAGCACGCCGTCACTTGCGGGCGATGCAGCATGCGATCGGCGAGCGCGAGACCGACGGCGATCGGCAAGCCACCGCCGACGATCGCGTTTCCGCCGTAGAAGCGAGTCGCGGCATCGAACAGGTGCATCGACCCCCCTCGACCCCGGCTGCAGCCCTCGCGCTTCCCGAACATCTCGGCCATGATCGCGCGCGGCGAGATCCCCCGCGCCAGCGCATGGCCGTGCTCGCGATAGGTCGCGACGATCGCGTCCCGCGCGTCGAGCGTCGGGGTCACGCCCGCCGCGACCGCCTCCTGGCCCACGGAGAGATGCAGGAACCCGCGGATCTTCTCCCGGGTGTACAGCTCTGCGCACTTCTCCTCGAAGCTACGGATCCGGATCATCTCCTCGAGGAGGATGATCCCCTCGCTCCTGGCGGGAGACTTCCGATCGATTGACGTATTCGTCACGTGATCATTCTACGGCGGGGGCATATTCCCGACTGTCGGGCCAGACCCGACTCGACGTGTACGGAAGGGCGGCAGGGGGGGACTGTACCTGACAGCGGGGTGCGGAAAGACCCCTACAGACGACGAGCTCCCTTTGTGGTACGATGGACTCGAGGTTCGGCGTTCGTGCCGAGCTTCACCGGGCGGATGCCCGGGTTCGGCGCTGAGCGGGCCCGTCGATTGGCGGAGCCCGTGGCGCGAGAACCCCAGAAGGGGCGGCAGCCTCTGCGGAGGTGAGCCGACTCTGTCGCGATCGATCCTCTGGAGCGCAACGGGTCGTGGAACGACCCGCGAAGCGCAGGAGAGGCAGAGCCTTCGGAATTCAAAGGAAGGCTCGTCGCCACGGAGGGGAATTCCCTAGAGGGGCGGAACTCCGAGGAAGGCAAGCACTTCGCGGAAACGCGTGGTGCGACTCGTCGGGAGGAGAAACCCCCGGAATCCCCGGCCCGTTGGTGCAACCACGGGTGGAAAGGGAATGCGGGGAAGAACTCCCGAAAGGGAGCCGAGATCCCGACGGGAAGTCCTTCGAGGGAGAACGAACCCGGGTCCGCCCGCGTTTTTTTGCGGCACGGGGGCCGAGCGGCAAGCCCTCCACGATCGGCGTCGTCCAGCCACGCGCGGCGCCAGCCCCCGCACTCCGCCTGGCCGGCCAGCCCCTCCCACGTGGCGCGCCAAAACCCGATCGTCGTCGTCCAGCCGGCGGGTCGGCCGGCGCCCAACGGCCGACCCGCCCGGGTTGCGGTCAGACCCTCGCCATCTCGGCTCGGATGAGGCCGGCCGCCTTCTCGAGAGTGTTCGAGAGGTGTATGACGATGTCGTCGAGCGAAACGACGCCCTCGAGCTCGTCGTCCTCGTCGAGGACGAGGATCCGTCGCACCTCGTGGGAGCCCATCTTCTCGATGCACTGCTCGACGTCGGTCCCTCGCTCCACCGCCACGGGGTGGGCGGTCATCATCTCCTCGACCCGGGCGTCCTCGACGCCCGCGGCCATGTGGAGCGCAATGTCCCGGTCCGTGATGATTCCGATCGGCTCCCTGCCGTCGACCACCACGACCGACCCGACGTCGGACTCCGCCATTCGGCGGGCGGCGAGCGAGATGTGGGAGCCTCGGGAAACCGTGACGGGCGCACGTGTGATCAGGTCTTCGATCAACATGGATTCCACCTCCAGGGGGTCAGGGCACGAGCCACGGAATTTCCGTGACCCATGCTTCAGCGTATCCTGCGCAGGGAACCCGGTCTGTCGGGAGAATCGCGCGTCCGGGCGTCGGATGTCGGACGTGTCCGTCACGGGACGCGGGCCACCATCCCGTCGTGGGCGATCTCCACCCGGACCCCCAGCTCCTCGCCCATCCGTCGAAGACGAGGTCCGAGCCGGCGATCGTCGCCGACGACGAGCTGCGAGCCGCAGTGGGTGACGATCATCCGCGAGACCCCGTTCGCCGAGCACCACACGAGCTGATCACGGATCGACGCGTGGCCGATCCGCCGCCCCTCCCTCTCGCGGACGATCGGCCGGACGATCGAGGCCCCATCGCCCACGTAGGCGGCAATGCCCGCGAGCGCGGCCGCGGGATCGCGAATGGCCACCAGGTCGGGCGCGTAGAAGATGGTGGCCCGGCCTGCGGTGACACGGTACCCCACCGCCGGCGCACGCAGGGAGTGCTCCACGGGGAAGGCCTCGAACCGCATCCCCTGCACCTCGAACGGCTCCCGGGGCGCGACGACCCGTCGATCCTCGATTGGCCAGCGGGCCATGCGGCGCCACGCTGCCGCGGTGGCCCAGACCGGACAGGGCGCGCCGTCCCGCAGGCCGTCGACGTGATCGGGATGGGCGTGGGTTACGAGAATCGCCGAGGGACGCAATACAGCGACCTGGCCGCGCCAGTCGGCTCCGAGGTCGACGATCGCCGCCCGTCGCCGGAACGAGATCCGCAGCGACGAATGCCGGCGGTGGCGGCGGCTGCGCGGCCGGATCTCTCCACGAGTTCCGAGGAACGTCAACCTCATCGCCCGGCTCCGGCGGGTGGGCTGGAAGCGGACGCGAGGCGCCGGTGCGAAGATGCGGGTCCGGGCATCTCCCGGGAGGCGTGAGGAAAGCCTCGTACGAGCGGAGTCGGCCGAATCCCGACAGGCCGCGCGCGTCGGTTGCGGTAGCATGGGGCGAGGGACGGCCGGTCGGCCGTCGAGTCATCATTCGGAGGGAAAGCGGCCATGGACGAGCTCATCTGCGAAGTATGCGGCAACGACTACGACAAGCCGCTGCGGATCCTCGTGGCGGGGGAGACGCGCGTGTTCGACTCGTTCGAGTGCGCGATCCACGCCCTGGCTCCACGCTGCTCGCATTGCGGGATTTCCGTGATCGGGCACGGCATGGAGTGCGAGGGCCGGTACTACTGCTGCGCCCATTGCGCGGCGCAGACCGGGGTCCTCGGAATGCGCGACCGGCTTTGAGGGAGCCGCTGTAGCCGACACGGCACGGAGCTCCGCGGGTACCCGATCAGCCCTTGAGGACGCCGAGCGGGCGGAGCCGCGCGACTTTGCGGGCGATTCCCGCGTGATCGACGACCTCGACGACCTCGGCGACGTCCTTGTATGCCTCGGGAACCTCCTCGGAGATCGTCGCATAGGACGCCGCGCGGACCTCGACGCCGAGCTCGCGCAGCTCGCGCCGCAGATCGCGGCCGGCTGCCGCCGCCTTGGCGCGCGCGCGGCTCAACCGCCGGCCGGCGCCGTGGCAGGTCGAGCCGAAGGTCTCGCGGTAGGCCGCCTCGGTTCCCACGAGGACGTACGAGTAGCGCGCCATGTCCCCCGGGATGATGACGGGCTGGCCCAGCCCCCGATACATGGCCGGCAGCTCGGGGTGGCCGGGAGGAAAGGCCCGGGTCGCGCCCTTGCGGTGGACGCAGACGCGTCGGAGCCTCCCGTCGACCTCGTGATCCTCCCACTTCGCCATGTTGTGGGCGACGTCGTAGACGGTCTCTAGGCCGAGCTCGGTCCACGGCCGCTCGAAGACCCGGCCGAAGGCCTCGCGCACGAGGTGGGCCATCGTCTGGCGGTTGGCGAACGCGTAGTTGCCGGCCGCATTCATCGCCCGCAGATAGCGATCGGCCTCCGGGGAGTCCAGCGGAGCACAGGCCAGCTGCCGATCGGGAAGCGTGATTCCGTAGCGCTCGGCGGCCGGCTGCATCTCACCCAGCGCGTCGTCGCACACCTGGTAGCCCAGACCGCGTGATCCGGAGTGGATGAGCACGCAGATCGTGCCCGGGAGGAGCCGCATGGTCCCGGCGGCCGCCACGTCGTAGACCTCGTCGACGTGGTTGACCTCGATGAAGTGGTTGCCGGAGCCCACGGTTCCGAGCTGAGGGCGACCTCGCTCCCGGGCGCGTGGGCCGACCGCTTCGGGATCGGCCCCCGCCAGCATGCCCCTGCTCTCCGTGTGCTCGAGGTCGTCGTCCGTCCCCCAGCCGCGCCGGACGGGCCAGCGGGCGCCTTCGGCCAGGACAGCGAGCACCTCGTCCAAGCCGAGCTGCGAGCGCTTGTGCCGCGCCCCTAACCCGGCCGGGAGATCGCGCATCAGCTGGTTCATCAGCGGGACGATCCGAGCGCGCGTGTCCGTCCCGGAGAGGTCCGACCGTAGCAGCCGCACGCCGCAGTTGATGTCGTACCCCACGCCCCCGGGGCTGACGACCCCGCCCTGGGCGGGATCGAACGCGGCCACGCCACCGATGGCGAACCCGTATCCCCAGTGGATGTCCGGCATCCCGATCGAGCGTCCCACGATGCCGGGCAGACAGGCGACGTTCGCGACCTGCGCGATCGCCTCCGGACCGCCACCCGCCTCGCCCGCGAGGTCGTCGATCATGCTCCCATCGGCGTAGACGAGGCCCTCGACGCGCATCCCGCCGGTGCGAGGGATCCGCCAGCGCCAGGGATCGATCGCCTCGAGGGCATGATTCCCCGCGCGGACGACGGTCGGAGGAGTGGGAGTCGGGGGGGCCTGGGAGATCACGGCCGGTCGTCCGGGATGAAGACGGAGTACACGCCGCGCAGGTCTCCCACCTCGAAGCCGTACGCCCTGTCGTCCGGATACCGCTCGACGACGAAGGCAGGTCGCTCGCCCTTGGCCCCGTGGCAGGCGAGGCACGGGCGGCGGACATCGATACGGCGCAGGTAGCGGATACCGCTCCTAGATCCGTTCGAGGTCCGCAGCCAGACCCCCGTCAGCTCCGGACGCCCGGCCATCCAGGACAGGATCGTGCGTGCCTCGGGGTCGGCCGCGTGAGCCGGGTTGCGGTATCGATCCGCCAGCTGCTCGACCGTCCAGCCGCGCTCGGCGGCGATCCGCCGCGCACGCGCGGCCACGGGAGCACAAACCTGCTGGAAGGTGGCGAGGTCGACCGGGCGGTCTTCGGTCGTCAGCGCCCCCGCCAGTCCCGCGCGCAGCGAGTCCAGCCCCTCGATCGCCTGGACGGCATCGGCTACCGCAAGGGTGCCGGTCGGCGTCGGGCGCTCGGCGGGCTGTGGGACGGGATGGAGCGGGTACAGGCCGCATCCCGCGAGGAGCATCCACAGAAGGAGGACCGACTCGCGCTTCCGTGCCGTCCTCCCCCGCGTCAGCACTCTTGGTCGACCGGCTTCCACCTTTCGACGTCCTCGGTGGACTCGACCTTCACGGCCTCCGGCGCCTCCACGCTCATCCGATTCGACACGCCGATCACTCCCCTGACCTGGTCCGCCAGCCGCTCGGCGGCCTCGCTCTCCGGGGCGGTGCGCACGGACCCCGTAAGCGTCACCCACCCGTGCTCCACCCTGGCGTGGACGTCGCTGGCGTCGATGGCCTCGCTCCACTCCAGCGTGGTCGCGACGGCCTCGGCGATCTCGCCGTCCGTCGGCGCCGCTTCCGTCGAGCGGACCGCGATGTCCTCCGCCACGGCGCGAACACCCTTCACGCTCCAGGCGGCGCGCTCGATCCGCCATTTCTGCGCCAGTGCGTCGACGGCGCCCGACAACGTGACGACTCCATGGTGCACGGCGACGCCGATCTCGCCTGGCTCGGGAAGGCTGGCGTTGACCTCCGCCTGGATCTCGCTCTGAAGCTGCGCGTCCGATTTCATGTACCCTCCTTCTGGCTCCTATACCGACCGTCGACCGGCGGGCGCCCGGTGGTATCCGGAAATGCCGGGCAGCCCCTCCGAGTCGATCGTAGCCGGTCACGGAGGCCGGGTCTGTGGGGAAGGTCTCGATCCGTGGCGTGGGGGTGCCGAGGCCCGGGCTCAGGCCGGCCCGCTCACTCCCGGGGGCGGCGACGCCGCTGCCGCCTGAGCGCGAGGCGGACGAGAAACGCGAGAAGGGCGAGGGCGACGAGAAGAACGGCGGCTGCCAGGGCGAGCCCGATCCACGGATGGACGAGGAGGAGGGCGACGAGCCCGACGACGAACCCGTCCTCGATCAGGCTCACGATCGCGTTCGATGCGGGCTCGGGGGACGCGTTGACGACGAGGCGGGTTCCCGCCTTCGCGGCGTGCGTCGAGGCCCCGATCGTACCGCCCAGGAGCGCGGCCGCCAGCTCCATCCCGGGCGTCGCGGGCCCCAGCGCCGCGACCGCTACAACGGCCGCGCCGATCGGACGGACGATCGTGTGCCCGGCGTCCCAGATCGTGTCGACCCACGGGATCTTGTCGGCGACGAACTCGAGCAGGTAGAGCGCGGCCGCGATCCCCAGGACCCAGACGCTCCCCAGGGGCTCGAGAGATGCGGGAAGCTCCACCCAGTCGTAGCGGGCGGCGAGGCCCAGGGCCAGGAGGGTCGCGTAGAGGTTGACGCCCGCGCCGACCGAGAACGCGAGCGCGTGGAGGAGGGGGGTCACGCTACCCGGCGCGCGCCCGTTCCCCGACGAGCCGTCGCGCGGCGGCGGCTGCCGCGGCGGCGGTGATCCCGTACTTCTCCATGTTCACGTCGCCGGGCGCGCTCGCGCCGAAGCGGTCGACGCCGATCGCGATCCCCCGATCGCCGATCCAGCGCTCCCACCCGAACGTCGCCGCGGCCTCGATCGAGACCCGCGCGGTGACCGCGGGCGGCAGGACCTCGTCGCGGTAGGCCTCGCTCTGGGCGGCGAAGACCTCCCACGACGGCAGCGACACGACACGCGCGTCGACGCCCTCCTCCGCCAGCAGCGCGCGCGCTTCGAGCGCCTTTTCGACCTCGCTCCCCGTCGCGATCAGGATGGCGTCAGGCTCGCCGCTCTCGGCGTCGGCGAGGACGTACCCGCCGCGCCGCGCGCCCGCGGCCTGGGCCAGGACCTCGCGGTCGAGGACCGGGAGCTTCTGGCGCGAGCAGACGATCGCGGTCGGGCCGTCGGCGTGGGTCATCGCCCAGCGCCACGCTTCGGTCGCCTCGGCCGCGTCGGCGGGACGGAAGAGCGTCAGGCCCGGCATCGCGCGGAGCGACGCCAGGTGCTCGACGGGCTGGTGCGTGGGACCGTCCTCGCCGAGGCCGATCGAGTCGTGCGTCCACTGGTAGATGACGGGCAGCTCGGCGATCGCCGAGAGCCGGACCGCCGGTCGCATGTAGTCGCTGAACACGAAGAACGTCGCGCAGAACGGGCGCACGCCCCCGTGGTACGCCATGCCGTTGGTGATCGCGCCCATCCCGTGCTCGCGGACGCCGAAGTGGAAGTTCCGGCCCTCGCCGGTCTGTCCGTCGAACGCGCCCGAGTCCTCGATCGTGTTCATCGTCGATTCGGCGAGATCGGCGTCTCCGCCGATCAGCCAGGGGACGGTCTTCGCGATCGCCCGGAGGGTGTCGCCCGCCGCGGTACGGGTCGCCTCCTTGGCACCCGCCTTCCAGACCGGGAGGTCCGCGTCCCAGCCGCGCGGCAGCTCGCTCGACCACGACAGGCGCCACTCCGCGGCGAGATCCGCATGGTCGGCGGCCCAGGCTTGGTGGATCCCGCTCCATTCCGCGTGCGCCTCGCGACCGCGGGCGGTCGCGTCCATGTGCTCGCGGACCTCGGCCGGGACGTAGAACGTGCGGTTCTCGTACGGCCAGCCCAGCGCGCGCTTGGTGAGGACGACCTCCTCCTCGCCGAGCGGCGAGCCGTGGGCCTTGGCCGTGTTCGCCTTGTTGGGCGAGCCGTAGCCGATCGTCGTGTGGACGACGATCAGGGACGGCCGCGCGGTGTTCGCACGCGCGGCGGCGATCGCGTCGTCGATCGCCTCGAGGTCCGTGTTCCCCTTCTCGACGTCCAGCACCTGCCAGCCGTAGGCCGCGTAGCGCGCGGCGGTGTCCTCGCTGGTGGACTGCGCGAGCGGGCCGTCGAGCGTGACGCGGTTCGAATCGTAGAGGACGATCAGCCGGCCGAGCTTCAGGAACCCGGCGATCGCGCTCGCCTCCTGCGCCACGCCCTCCATGAGGTCGCCGTCGGAGGCGATCACGTAGGTCCAGTGGTTGACGAGCGGAAAGCCCGGCCGGTTGTAGCGGTTCGCGAGCCAGCGCTCGGCGATCGCCATCCCGACCGCGTTCGAGATCCCCTGGCCGAGCGGGCCGGTCGTGGCCTCGACGCCGGGCGTGATCGTCGACTCGGGATGGCCGGGCGTCTTCGACTCCCACTGGCGGAAGTCCTTCAGCGCCGACATGGGCAGGTCGTAGCCGGTCAGGTTCAGGAGCGAGTAGAGGAGCGCCGAGCCGTGCCCGCCGGAGAGGACGAAGCGGTCGCGGTCGGGCCACTTCGGGTCGCGGGGGTCGTGCTTCAGGTGCCGCTGCCACAGGACGTAGGCCATCGGCGCCGCGCCGAGCGGGAGTCCCGGATGCCCCGAATTCGCGGCCTGCGGCTGGTCGATCGACAGGGCGCGGATCGCGTTGACGCACAAGCGGTCGATCTCGCGGAACCGGGCAGGCGAAGTCATGGCCGGTTAGTGTAGCCCGCAGTGCCGCGCGCTTCAATGCGCGGATGTGGCTCCTCGGGACCCGGTTTCCGACGCCAAAGAGCCACGGCAAGGAACCAGATCCAGGCCAGGTAGATCCCGAAGCTGACCCGCTGCGCCAGTCCGGGGGGCACGGCCATCTCGCGCAGCGGCATGGTCAGAAGCGCGAGCAGGCCGAAGAGCCCGGAGCCGATCGCGACCCCGCGCCAGTCCGCCAGCTTGAAAAAGCGCCAGCACAGGACGATCGCACCCAGGACGAAGGCACCGAAGCAGATCAAGGACATCAGGATGTGCATTCGCGAACTCGGTGCGGCGAGGTCCGCCATATCCGCGGGAAAGACGCCGGTCCCGGCAAAGCCCAGCCCCGACAGCCCGACGAAGACGAGAGCGGCCCTGGAGCCCGTGACCTCGAACAGACCCCAGGAGAACGCCGCGATCAGAAGGCCCACCGCTATGAAACCGATGAGATTCCACGCCAGGGCATTCGATGCACCGCGTGCCCCGAGCTCGCTGACGGCGTCGTTGAGGTGACTGTAATCCGTTCGAAGCCCCGCAAACAGGACGATGGCGACGGCGAACAATGCAGGCGCCAGCATTCCGCAAAGCGCCGCGTGACTACTCTTCAGGGATCTCCCCATACGGCGATGGCAGCGTCCCGATGATCGGACCCGTCTCCCGGCGCATCTGCGCCGCGACCTCCTCGGCCCGGTCCATGGCGCGTAGCAGGTTCCCGCCGAGGATCTTGCGGATGTCCTCGTCGGGATAGCCGCGCCGAACGAGCTCCGCGACCAGGTCCGGGAACGTGGAGACGTCCTCGAGGCCGACGGGCGTCGAGCCGATCCCGTCGAAGTCGGATCCGATCCCGACGTGGTCGATCCCGGCGGTGGCGACCAGGTGATCGATGTGGTCGGCGACCTGCGACAGCGTGGCCTCGGGAGCGGGGTTGGCTTCGCGCCATGCGACGTATGCGGCTCGCATTCCGGCCGTGTCGTCCTCGAAGCTCGTGCGGAGGGAGTCGCGCACCGAATCGGCGTGCGCGGACCACACGCGGAGGTCCTCGCTGACGTAGTCGGGGGCGAAGTTCGTCATGATCACGCCCCCGTTCGTCCCCAGCACGCGCAGGATGTCGTCGGGGACGTTCCGCACGTGATGATCGAGGGCGCGCGCCGACGAGTGGGAGAAGATGACCGGCGCCCGCGAGATCCGCATCGCGTCGACCATCGTGGAATCCGAGACGTGCGAGAGGTCGACCAGCATGCCGAGCCGATTCATCTCGCGGATCACGTCCTCGCCGAAGCCGGGGCGGAGGCCCTGCCATTCGGGGTCGTCGGTCGCGGCGTCGGCCCAGTCGGTGGTCGCCCAGTGGGTGAGCGTCATGTAGCGGACGCCGAGGTCGTAGTACGCGCGGAGGAGGTCGAGCGAGCCTTCGATCGCGTGCCCGCCCTCGATGCCGATCAAGGCTGCGATCTTGCCCTGGTCGAAGATTCGCCGGATGTCCTCCGCCGTGCGCGCGAACTCGAAGGTGTCGGGATAGCGCTCGGCGAGCCGGTGGATCAGGTCGATCTGCATGAGCGCGAAGCGGGCGGCGCCGTGGCCCGTGAGATCCGACGGCACGTAGGCCGCGAAGAACTGGGCGCCTACCTGGCCCTCGCGCAGCCGAGCGATGTCGGTCATCAGCGAGTCCTGCGGGGTCGCGATGTCGAGCGAATCCAGGTTGCCGTCCACGCGTTCCCGCAGCTCGAACGGCAGGTCGTTGTGGCCGTCGATCAGCGGGATCGTGCGCATGACCTCGCGCGCGTGGACGAGCGCGGTCGTGTCGGCGACGCTCTGTGGAGTGGGCTCCTGGGCGGAGAGATCCGTCGCGGCCAGAAGGGCGACCGCGATGCAAACGGAGATCCGGCCGCGCATCAGGACGCGATGACGACGATCAGCAGGATGAGCAGCAGGATGATGATGAGGGTGGTCGCCTGGATCGAGATCACGTCCTGGGCTCCCATCCTGTCCTCCAGCGCGCGCGCCTGGTCGGCGGCGCGAGAGAGTTGCTCGCCTTCGAGGGCGAGGATCCCCTCCGAGGCCGTGTCCAGGTCGAGGTCGGCGACGGCCGCGACCCGCTGCACGTCCTCGCGGCCGATGAACCGGCGCAACGCTTCCCGGTCGGCCTCGTCCTGGCTCGTCTGCATGGCGATCGCGGGGGTCTCCTCGCCCGCCGCCGTGGTCGCCTGTTGGGCCCGCACCGCCGACGGCAGGAGCAGCACGGCGGCGGCGAGCGCCCAGGCGGCAGCCTTCGTCCCTGAAATCCGCTTCATCCCACACCTCCGTTGAGAACGGTTCGACCCCTCGCAACGACGAGCGCAGTCTAGGAGCGCGAAACCCGACCTGCAAGCCGAGGCTAGCCGGCGCGAGATCCGCGCCCCAGCGCGCGCACGAGATCGAACTCCTCCGGCGCGACGCGGATCACCGAGAGCCGCATTCCGCGCTTGAGGACCGCCATGCCCGCGAGACCCGCGGTGGCCTTCATGGTCTCGCGCGTCACGGGCTCCGCGAAGGTCTCGACGTGCCGCACGTCGACGCACCACCAGCGGGGCTTGTCGGGATCGGAATCCGGATCGTAGTAGTGGTCGCCCTCGCGGAACTGTGTGGAGTCCGGATGCGCGGCGGAAGCGACCTCCGCGATCCCGTAGACGCCGAGCGGATCCGTGTTGGAGTGATAGAACAGGAGCCCGTCGCCGGACTGCATCTCGTCCCGCATGTAGCTCCGCGCCTTGTAGTTCCGGACGCCGGACCACTCGGTGGTTCCGTCGCGCTCGAGGTCCGCGATCGAATAGACGCTCGGTTCGGACTTGATCAGCCAGTGTCTCGTCGCCATCGTGCCTCACGGTCCGGTGCAGGTCGCCGACTCGGAACCCCAACGGTGAGCGATCGCCGGTCGACGGGCAACCTTAGAGGCGCGATGACGGAGGACGGACACTTGAAAGGCGACGTTCGCGAGAAGCTGAGGCGCGAGTTCAGCGGGGAGGAGTACGCCGCCGTTCGCGAGCTGTGGAAGGCGCACTCGCTGGCCGAGGACGGGCGCGACCTGGAGGGGTTGATCGCCACGCTGACGCCCGATTGCGTGTACGAGGTCGTCCCGACCGGTCATCGCTGGGAAGGGCACGAGGGGGCGCGGGAGTTCTACCGGGCGCTCCTCGGCGCGTTCCCCGACGTCCGGTTCGACCTGCGGGACATCGTGATCGGGCCCCAGGGCGTGTGCGAGGAGGCGCGGCTCACGGGGACCCACGCGCGGGACTGGCTCGAGTACGCCGCGACCGGACGGCGGATCGATTTCCAGGTCGTGATCTTCTTCCCGTGGGATCCGGCGCGACGACTCTTCCTCGGCGAGCGCGTCCACTTCGACCCGATCGCGGCCGGGCTCTCGGGCTAGGGCCGGCCGATCTCGTAGACGAGGACCTCGCCGACCTCGGGATCCTCGGCCGTGCCGGTCATCACGAAGCCGATCTTCTGTGCCAGGCGGACCGATGGCACGTTCCAGTCGGGGATCGTCGCGCGGACGCCGTCGACGCCGTCGTGGGAGAGCGCCCAGCTCACGGCCGCGGCTGTCGCCTCGGTGCCGTACCCTTTGCCCTGATGGCGCTCGTAGACGGAGTAGCCGATCGTCGCGACTCCGTCGTGGGGACGCCCGGCGAATCCGACCGAGCCGACGGGCTCGCCGGTCTCGGTCAAGGTCGCGAGCCAGCCCCACCAGCCCATCTCCTCCGGCGCCCACTTCTCGAGGACGAGGTCGCGGATCTTGGGAAGGTCCTCGGCGAGGAGCGGGGGCGCCTCGGTGTCCAGGAACGGGACGCCGGTCGCGCTCGAGAGCGCCGCGGCGTCGCCCTCCGCCCACGCGGTGTAAGCGGCGGGGGTCAGGGCGACGAGCGTCAGGCGCTCGGTGCGAAGGGTGGGGAGGGGGGTCGAATCATCGGCCATGGTGACGGAATATAGCGTGGGATCGGATCGCCACGGGTCTTGACGGAACCCGAAAGATAACCGAAGATACAGAGCCCATCGCCGAATGCCGGGAGGACGACATGGGCCACACGACGATCCAGGGGCGCGGCGCCGCCTCCAACCCGAAGAACCGGTTCCACGAGATCGAGGTCGAGCGCGAGGCGTGGATCGAGGCCGAGGACCCCGCGCCACGCACGCGCTTCTATCGCGACCCCACGCGCACGATCATCGCCACCAACGACAGCCCCGACGTCGGATTCGAGGCCAGCGTGAATCCGTACCGAGGATGCGAGGCAGGATGCGCCTACTGTTTCGCTCGCCCTTTTCACGAATACTTGGATCTCTCTCCTGGTCTGGACTTTGAAACAAAAATCTTTGTCAAGGAGGATGCGCCGGAGCTCCTGCGGAGAGAGCTGTCGTCTCACTCGTGGGTGCCGAAGTTTCTTCTCATGAGCGGCGTCACGGATCCGTATCAGCCGGTCGAGCGGCGGCTCAGGATCACGCGGCGCTGTCTCGAGGTCCTGGCCGAGTTCCGGAACCCTGTCGGGGTCATCACGAAGAGCGACCTGGTCACGCGCGACGTGGATATCCTCGCGGACCTCGCGCGCCACGATTGCGCGTCGGCGACGCTCTCGATCACGACCCTGAGCAAGGACTTGAAGCGGGTCATGGAGCCCCGCGCGGCGCTCCCCGAGAAGCGGCTCGAGGCGATCCGGCGGCTCTCGGAGGCCGGCATTCCGACCGGCGTCAACGTCGCGCCCGTCATCCCCGGCCTCACCGATCACGAGATGCCGGAGATCCTCGAGCGCGCGGCCGAGGCGGGAGCCATCCGCGCGGCGTGGATCATGTTGCGGCTCCCGCACGCGGTGAAGGACCTGTTCGCGGACTGGCTCGAGCGCCACTTCCCGGACCGGAAGGAGAAGGTCCTCAACCGCCTGCGCGATCTGCGCGGCGGCGTCCTCTACGATCCGCGCTACGGCGCGCGCATGCGGGGCGAGGGCCCGTTCGCCGAGCAGGTCCGTCAGGTCTTCGAGGTCTCGTGCCGTAGGCTGGGACTGAACGAGACGCCAGTCGAGCTCACGACCGCGGGGTTCCGCCGGCCGAGCCGCGGTCCACAGCTGGGGTTGTTCGACGGGGATGGGAACGGTCGATAGCTTCCGGCGCCCATGAGCGACAGGATCAAGGCGAAGCCGCGCGGAGCGCTGCTGACCGCGGGGGTGGCGTTCGCGGCCCTCGGGTTCGTGACGTGCCGTGGCGGGGAGGCGGGCGACGGGGCCCCGGCCGAGGCCGTGCGCGCGGGGGCCGGCGAAACCGTCCCGCCCGAGACCCGCTCCCTCACGGAGGGTCTCGCCGTGTGGCGCGCGAACGGGTTCACGCTGCTCGTCCCCGAGCGCGCCGACATCGTGCCGCGGACGCCGCAGCCCCCGGAGACGTGGGCCGCGATCCTCGCCGGGCCCGGGTTCGTGCGCGACGTCGGCGGCGTCCAGCAGCCGGGCCCGCCCGCCTACCGGGTCGACGTCGCCACCTACGACCTGCCCGAAGGCGTGACGCTCGAGTCCTGGGTCGCGTCCCGACTCGCCGAGCGCGGCGATTCCGCCGCGGTCGCCGCCGGTGTCATGCCGCTGGCCGGGGAAGCCGCGCTCCGGACGGGCGCGGCGCCGAGCGAGGAGGGGCCGGCGAGCTACTGGCTCGAGCGGGACGGGAGGGTCGTGGAGTTCCGTCTCGAAGAGGAGCCGGAGAGCCCGCTCGGCGGGATCCAGCGCCACGTCCAGTCGCTCATCCTGTCGACGTTCCGCTGGTCGGGGGAGACCGCGACGCCGTAGGGGCTACGCGCGCGCCTCGCGGGAGCCGGCGGGTCCCACGAGCGCGGTCTCGATCCGCCGGCGCTCGTCGCGCGAGGCCTCGTCCCGCAGGAGCCGCCGCTCGCGGCCGATCCGCGCGGCCACCGGCACGCCGTCGCGGTACAGGACCACATTCGTCGGGATCGAGGGGATCCGCTCCCCGGGCGTCACGATCCCGGTCAGGTTGAGGGGATCGCCCGCCCCGACCGCGAGGAGCGAGCCCTCGGTCTCGCGCCGGCGCGTCGCGCGGAGCGCCTCGACCGCCTGCGGCAGGGCGAACTGCTCGCCGGAGGCGCCCAGCAGGAAGCGCCCGCCCCGGACCTCCCCCCGCATCTCGAGCCGACGGAGCACGCGCGCCACGTCGCGCCACGGCGCGAGCGGAGGCTCGCGCTCGAGGAGCCGGCGGACCACGACGCCGTAGCGGGTGAGGAGCTGGCGCGCCCAGCGCTCGACCGAGAGCTCGCGATCGCCGAGCCGGAACGCGCCTTCACGGAGGAGCGCCCAGCGGCCGGCCAGCGTGTCGTCGGTGAAGCGGAGCTGCCGACCCCGCCCCGCGCGCGGCCGCCGGGCGCGGCGCTCGCTCTCGGGCACGATCAGCGCCCGGAGGCCCGCCATCCCGTCCGCGGTCACGACGCCCCACGACGCGAGCTCGGCCAGGCCGCGCTCGACCTGGGCCGGCAGGAGTCCGGTGCGCGCGACGAGGTCCTGATGGAAGGCGGGGCCGCTCTCCCGGAGCGCCCGGAGCGTCTCGCGGGCGTAGTGGCTGAGGGGCGCGGAATCGAGATCGGGATCGGCGGCGAGGGCCAGCCAGGACGGCAGGTCCGCGCGGACGAAGAGCGCGAGGGGCGAGCTACGAACGGGACCGGACCGCGGCCGGTCGACGCCCGGGGCGGGCGGCGGAACCAGCCGCCCCCACGCGACCGCCCCCGACAAGGACAGAGCGTCGAGCCACTCGGGGTCGTACTCCTCGATGCGCGCGGGGAGGATGTCGGACTCCCACGCCGACGCCGGCGCGTCGAAGGCCTGGAGCTGCTCGACGACCTCGCGGACGCCCCGCGCCCCGGCGAGCCGGGTCGCGGGATCGAGGCGCTGCCAGCGGAACAGAAAGCGCATGAAGTCGGCCGGGCTCGCGGGCTCGATCTCGGCCCGCAGCCGGTCGATCGTGTAGCGATGGATGCGCGCCAGGAGCCGCCGGTGGCACCACTCGGTGTCGGCGATCCCCGGCGTGAAGCGGCCGCGGAGGACCGTGCCCTCGGACTCGAGCGCGATCAGGGCCGCCTCCGCCTGCCGCGAATCGAGGCCGAGCTCGGCGGCGAGCGCGGGAACCGTGACCGGCCCGAGCCCCTCGAGCCGGCCCCGAAGGAGCGACGCGAGAGCGTCGCGCGGGTCCCAGTCGACGGCCGCGTTCCGCGCGGGCGCCTCGATCGGTGCGCGAAGCTCGAGATGCGGCCACACGGCGCGGGCCTCGGGAAGCCGCTCGGCCGCGACCCAGAAGGCGAGGCCTCCGGGTGTCGCGAGCGTCGCACGGCGCTCGCCCTCGAGCGCGTCCAGCCACTCGGCCCACGGCAAGCCTTCGCGCGCGGTCACGATCCCCAGCCAGTCGAGCGCGTCGTGGACCTCGTCCCGATCGCGCGGATCGGGCCACGCCTCGGCGCGGACGCGGGCGATCGCCTCGGGGTCGAGCGCGGCGAAGTCATCGGCCGAGTACTCGAGGTTCCGGCGCGTCGAGACCGCGAGCGTCCGGCGCTCCTCCGCCGGAGCGTCGTCGAGGAACGCGTATGGCCGGGCGTTCAGGATCTCGTGCGCCATCGGCGACGGCTCGGGGACGTCGCGCGCGACGAGCTCGAGCTCGCCGGCGCGGATCCGGCCGAGGATCGCCTCCAGCGCCTCGATGTCCATGGCCTCGGTCAGGCAGTCCTCGACGGTCTGCCGCACGACCGGGTGCTCCCACGGCACCTCGATGTCGCCGTGGATGTGCTCGAAGCACGCCGCGGCCTGGGGGAACGCGGCCGCGAGGAGGTCCTCGGCCTGCATGCGGAGGAGCTGGGCGGGCGTCTTCCTGCCGCCGCGCATCCTGAGAATCGCCAGCGAGCGCCCCGCGTTCCAGCGCCAGCGGGTCTGGAACATCGGCGCGGGCAGAAGCGCCTGAATGAGCGTCTCGCGCGCGGTCTCGGGCTTGAGGTAGCCGAACACGTCGTCGAGCGGGAACGAGTGCTGGGGTCCGAGCGACAGCACGATCGCGTCCTCGTTCGCCGCGGCCTGGAGCTCGAAGTTGAACGAGCGGCAGAACTTCTTGCGGAGCGCGAGGCCCCACGCGCGGTTGATCCGCCCCCCGAACGGAGCGTGGAGCACGAGCTGCATGCCTCCGGCCTCGTCGAAGAAGCGCTCGAGCACGAGCGTCTCCTGCGTGGGGACGACGCCGAGGACCTCCCGGGTGGCGCCCAGATACGCCTCTATTTGTGAAGCGGCTTCGGGCGGCACGCCGACCGATTCGACCAGCCAGCGGGCGGCGACGCCGCGACCTTGCGCGAGACGCGCGGCGACCTGCGACCGGACGCGGCTGACGAGCTCGGAGAGCTCCGGAGTGCGCGCCGGCGCCTCGCCGAGCCAGAACGGGATCGATGGCGGCTTGCCGCGGGCGTCCGCGACCCGCACGCGACCGGTCTCGATTTTGAGGATCTCCCACGACGCGTTCCCCAGCTGGAAGATGTCGCCGGTCATCGACTCGATCGCGAAATCCTCGTTGATCGAGCCGATCACGGTCCCCTCGGGGTCCAGGACGACCTGGTAATCCGAGACGTCCGGAATCGCGCCACCCGACGTGACCGCCGCCAGCCGAGCCCCGCGCCGGCCACGCACGACGTCGTTGACGGCGTCGAAGTGGACGTACGCCGCGCGCCGGCCGCGCCGGGTCGCGTACCCGTCGGCCAGCATGTGCACCACGGCCCGGAAGTCCTCGGGCGCGAGGTCGCGGTACGGCCACGCGCCGCGGACGAGCGCGTAGAGGTCGTCGAGCGGCCAGTCCCGGCAGGCGGCCGCGGCCACGATCTGCTGGGCCAGGATGTCGAGAGGCCTTTCGGGAATGATCAGCCGGTCGAGCCGGTTCTCGCGCGCCGCGAGGAGGAGCGCCGCGCACTCGACGAGCTCGTCGCGCGACATCGCGAACAGACGCCCCTTCGCGACCGCGCCCCTCAGGCGACCCGAGCGGCCGACCCGCTGGAGGAGCGAGGCGATCGTGTGCGGGGATCCGATCTGGACGACGAGGTCGACGGTCCCGATGTCGATCCCGAGCTCGAGCGAAGCGGTGGCGACGAGCGCCTTCAAGCGTCCCGCCTTGAGCCGCTCTTCGGCGTCGAGCCGCCGCTCCTTCGAAAGGCTCCCGTGGTGCGAGGTGACGTTCTCCTCGCCGATCCGCTGGGACAGGTGATGGGTGACGCGCTCGGCCAGCCGCCGGGTGTTGACGAAGACGAGGGTCGTCCGGTTCTCGCCGATCAGCTCGGCGATCCGGTCGTAGACCTCCTCCCACACCTCGCCCGACGCGATCGCCTCGACCGGCGAGAGCGGCACCTCGAGCCGGAGCTCCATGTCGCGGACGTGCCCCTCGTCGACGATCTCGCACCCGCCGCCGTTCGCGCCGACGAGGAAGCGCGCGACGTCCTCGATCGGTCGGACGGTCGCCGAAAGGCCGATGCGCACGGGAGGCCGGCCGGCCGGGAGCGTCGGTACGCCCTCCGGCGCGATCAGCGTCCGCACGCCGTCCGAGCGGTACACGTCACCCCCGACGCCGTTCACGGCGAGGTGCTCGAGCCGCTCGAGGCTGAGCGCCAGGTGGGAGCCGCGCTTGTCGTCCGCGACCGCGTGGATCTCGTCGACGATCACCGTGCGCACGGTCTGGAGCATCGCCCGGCCGTGGCGGGTCGTGAGGAGGATGTAGAGCGACTCGGGGGTCGTGACGTAGATGTGCGGCGGCTGGCGCAGGTGCGCCGCCCGCTCGGAGGGGCGCGTGTCCCCGCTCCGGACGGCGGTGCGGATCTCGACGTCCGGCAGACCCGCCGCGCGGAGCTCGGCGCGGATCCCCGAGAGCGGCTCCTCCAGGTTTCTGTGGATGTCGTTGCCGAGAGCCTTGAGCGGCGAGACGTAGAGGATGCGGGTCTCGTCGGGAAGCGTCCCGCGGCCGCCGGCCTCGCCGGAGAGGCCCAGCCGGACGAGCTCGTCGATCCCCCAAAGGAACGCCGCCAGCGTCTTGCCGGATCCAGTGGGCGCGGCGATCAGCGTGTTCCGGCCCGAGCGGATCGCCGGCCACCCGCGCTCCTGGGGCGCGGCCGGTCCTTCCGGAAAGCGGCGCTCGAACCACGATCGGACGGCGGGATGGAAGTCGCGGAGCGTCATGGGGGCTCCGAATCTACCGCGGGCTCACACCCGCCGCCCGGATCGTATACCCGGCCCCGTCCGGCGTGTCAACGGATACGCCCGAAGCGGACCCGACTACATGCGGACGAACCCGAGGAGCGCGATCCGGTATTCCTTGGCCTCGGGGTCGAAGCCAACCCGGTACGCCGTCGGATACCAGCCAGCCTTCGCGGCGCGGGCCGGCATCGCGATCTCGATCGTCGGGCCGTTCCCTGGCCGAGCGGCGACTCCGGTCCGTCGATTTCCAACAAGAGCGCCCGGATTCAAGTCCCGCGGCGCAGTCCTCGACCCGGCAGCGCTCCCGTCGGCTCGCCCGCGCGCAGGACCGGCACGCCGTTGACGAGGACGTGCTCGACCCCGACCGCCAGACGCTTCGGCGTCTCGAACGTCGCGCGATCGCACACGGTCGCCGGATCGAAGACGACGACATCCGCGAAGCGGCCCGTCTCGAGCATGCCCCGCGCATCGAGCCCCGCCCGCGCGGCCGGCAGCGAGGTCATCCGCCGCACGGCTTCTTCGAGCGGGAAGACGCCGAGCTCGCGGGAGTAGCGGCAGAGAACGCGCGGGAAGGTCCCGAACGCCCGCGGGTGGGGCATGTCGGTCGAGAGCGGCCCG
The DNA here is from genome assembly GCA_036556305.1 of Gemmatimonadota bacterium. Lineage (GTDB taxonomy): Bacteria > Gemmatimonadota > Gemmatimonadetes > JACCXV01 > JAHWKZ01 > JAICNR01. The sequence continues at coordinate 3,739 of DATBJO010000082.1, read as the reverse complement.
TCGAGGGCGCGGATCCCGGCGTCGCCGCCGACCATGACCCACGGCTGCCGGAGCGCGAGAACGAGGTCGTCCTCGCTCATCGAGAAGTAGATCGCGGCCGTCCGCAGCGAGTCGGCGACCAGGAGGTCGATCGCCGCGGCCGCCGCCGACTGGCCGCGCTCGGCGGCGACCCTGTCCAGCCGCATCCCCTCGTAGCGCTCGAGCGAATCGGTGACGACATCCGAGATCTGGATCCCGGAAGGTCCGCCCGCGCTCGTCCCCAAGGTCCAGTCGCCGGACTGGGTGCGGCCGGAGAGCTCGGCCTCCACCGAATCGCGGATCGATGGATCGGCGAGCCGGGCGAGGGCGGCGCCCGTGCCGCCCGCGGTCACCCAGTCGGGGAGCACCTGGTCGAGTCCGGTCGACGAAGCGATGTAGGGATAGACGCTCGCCATCACGTCGATCCCCCGCGCCCGGGCCGCGTCGATGCGCTCGATCGCCTGGGCCATCTTCCCCCAGTTCGACTTGCCGGAGGCCTTCAGGTGATGGATGAGGACCGGCGCGCCGGAGCGATCGCCGATCGCGATCGCCTCGTCGATCGCCTCGAGGAGCCGCGCGCCCTCGCTCCGCATGTGGGTCGCGTAAAAACCGCCCCGTTCCCCGGCGACGCGCGACAGCGCGACGATCTCGTCGGTCGACGCGAAGCGGCCCGGAGAGTAGATGAGGCCGGAGGAAAGCCCGAAGGCCCCCTCGTCCATCGCGCTCGCGAGCGCGCTCTCCATCGAGTCCATCTCGGCGGAGGTCGCCGGTCGGTCGTCCCAGCCGACGCCCCAGACGCGCAGCGTCGACAGGCCGACCCACGTGCCGACGTTGATCGCCGTTCCCTGCCGCTCGAGGCGATCGAAGTATCCGGCGAGGTCCTGCCAGTCGATCTCGACGCCCCAGGGCGAGATCTCCGGCGCCCGCTCCGCCTTCGTCGCCTCGCTGACGGGGACGACGCTCGAGACCTCGCCGGTGATCTCGGTCGTGACGCCCTGGAAGATCTTCGAGATCGCGCGGCCATCGGCAAGGAGGCGGAATTCCGAGTGCCCGAGCATGTCGATGAAGCCGGGCGCCACGACGAGGCCGGACGCGTCGATCGTGTCGCGGGCCGCGCCGAGGTCGCGGCCGATGCCCGCGATCCGGTCGCCCGCGATCGCGAGATCGGCCGCGAACGCGGGGACCCCGGTTCCGTCGACGACGCTGCCGCCGCGGATCAGCAGATCGAACGGGGCCACGGTCTGACCGCTTGCGGAGACGCTCGGGAACAGAGCGAGGAGGACGCCCGGGATGGCGAGGTTCGCTCGCATGGCGGGCGAGGATAGCCAGGCCGGGGACCGCGGCCAATGTCAGGCATCTACTACTGGCCGCCGGGAATTCGTGGGATCATGGGAGACGGGGCATCCCGTTTCTCGAAGGAGGCCATCATGATCGGCAGGATTCCATCCCTGATCCTCGCGGCCGCGGTCGCCGCGGCCGCCTGCTCGACCGGACGCGAAAAGGTCGGCACCACGGCCGCGGTGCGGCAGGCCGAGGCCACGGCGGACGCCGCCGGCGAGTCCAGCGTCGACTTGCGGGAGCAGTATCCGAGCTGGCGGGCGGCGGCGAACCCGACCGGCAACGCGGGCCCGAACGCCGAGGCGATCGTGCGCGGCGGCGCAGAGGGGACGACCGTCCACATCGATCTCGACGGCGGCGAGCCGGGGGCGACGTATCCCTGGCACATCCACAGCGGGAATTGCGGCGACGCCTCCCCGCCGATCGTGGGGTCCGCGGACGCGTACCCGCCGATCCAGGTCGGCGATGGCGGCGAGGGCGACGCGGAGGCGACGCTCGGGACCACGCTCGACGACGACGGCGACTACATCGTCAACGTGCACCTCTCGCCGACGCAGCTCGATTCGATCGTCGCTTGCGGGGAGCTCGTGCACTCGTCGTCGCCGGAGTACTAGGCGAAAGAAGGGCGGACTTCAGTCTCGCGGCTGGAAGCCGAGGCCCGCGAGGTGCTGGCGGGCCTCGGCGATCCTGGGCGCCAGCTCCGGATCGGCTTCGCGCCAGTAGGCGAGCGCGGTCTCGTACTGGTCCTTGGCCTCGTCGCGCCGTCCCAGTCGCTCGTAGGCCTTCCCGAGCTCGAGGGCCGCGTAGGGGTCGATGCCGAAGGTCTGGAAGGAGCGGAAGTAGGGAATCGCCTCCTCGTCTCTGCCGAGATCGACGAGCAGCTCGGCGATCGACCAGCGCACCAGGTCGTTCACCCCACCCTCCGCGTCCCAGCCCGTCGCCTGCCGCTGGCCCTCCTGGAGCAGCTCGAGCGCCCTCTCGCGCTCCCCGCGCTGAAGCGCGCTGTAGCCTTCGACGATCCGGATGTGTCCTTCGACCTGACGTGCCTCGAGCGTGTCCCCCGCGTCGAGCCGCGCCTGCTGGTACTGTCTCCCTCTTGCCAGCTCTTCGCGAACCACCGCCGTGCGGTTCTCCTGCGCGGCCAGCAGGGTGGCGAAGTACTCGTTCGGATAGAGCGTGTCCGCGTCCGCGGCGTGACGAAGCCGGTCCGGGTCGACGGGGAGACCTCGCTGGCGCATGAACAAGAGCACCCCCGTTACGAAACCGGGACCCGGAAGTCCCTGCCCCTCGCTCAGGGCCTCCTCCACTCTGGCGAGACGGCCGGCCACCAGATTCGAAATTACGTACCCGATCGCATTCCCGTTGCGACGCTGTGCCTCGGCGCTCGCGAGCGCGACCTCCAGGAAGCGAGGCTGGACGAGGATGTACGTCGGCGCGGCGCGCGCCTCGCTCAGCATGGACAGCGTCGCCATCGCGCCCGCGCGCTCCCCCGGCGTGCCCCATGCCAGCGTCGCGCCCAGCCGGTAACGACGGGCCTCGAACGAGCCGGGGGCAAGCTTCTCGAATTCGGACAGGAGCTCGAGCGCCCGCGCGCTGTCGCCTCGGTAGAACGCGTACTCGATCGGATGCTGGTAGTACGGAGCGAACGTCGGGTCGAGCTCTATGGCTCGGTCCAGCGTCCGGGCGGTCTCCGCCGGATCGACGAGAAGCTGATGGCCGAAGTGCGCGTAGTGCTCGCCCAGGAGATAGGTGAGCTCGGGGTCGTCGGGATAGCGGCGGGTCGCGGACCGCAGGGGATCGAGCATCGCCATCGAGCCCACGATGAACGCGCGGTTTGCATGCACGAGAACCGCCTCCCGCTCCGGCAGCCGGTCCCCATAATGGTCCGCCCGCTCGGCGGGCGCGACGACGTCGCCTTCGGGCCTGTCCGCAGGGGGTAACCAGGAAATCGACTCGCTCAGCCGCAGCCAGGCCAGCGCGAACGTGGAGTCCGCCCCCACGGCGCGCTGGTACGCCTCGATCGCCGCCGGCCAGTCGGCCTTGCGGTACAGGACCTCACCCTCGAGGTAGGCCCGCAGCGCGGGCAGCGAAGCGGTCGTCACGCGCGCGAGCTCGACTCGCGGGAGATCGCCGGCCCGGCGGCCGAGGATCGTCTTCAGGGCCTCGATCGAGAGCCGGTCGACGAGCATGTAGACGGAGTCCGGTGCGCCCTCGACCTGGGCCTGGCCGAGGCTCTTGCCGCTCGCGACGTCGTAGATGTCGGCGGTCAGCCTGAGGTCGCGGCCCAGCGCCACCGCGGAGCCGAGGAGCGCGTAACGCGCTCCGGTCTTGCGGGCGACCTCGAGCGAGGGCGCGAGATCCGCCAGCTCGCCGTCGTCGACGG
>DATBJO010000081.1:0-9657 GCA_036556305.1 Gemmatimonadota bacterium | reverse complement strand
TTCGTTCTGGGAAACGCCCTCCTTCTTGTAGCCCTCCTCGATGTGTTCGGCCTGACGCTTCTGCTTGTCGGTGTAGGAAGATTTATCGCCTCTCGGCATGTCGCTTCTCCGCGCTGAAGTATCGCCCCGGTCCAGGGGGCCTGTCAGAATCATAGAACAGACAGGGGGGCGCTTCTGTTCGGCGTCTAACGGGCTTCTGGAGCGCACGCCAGACGCGGCCAGAATCTCGACGTAGAGTCTAGAGCCGCGCGGTTGGGGCCGCGAGGTCCACCGGCGACGGGGCCGGCCCCGATCCCGATCGCCCACCCGCGCGGCCGCGCCATGCGCGCACGCTCATGCCGACGATCATGGCGGTCCCGATCGCCCCGATCACGATGGATGTGAGGACGAGCGATAGGACGAAGTTGCGAGACAGGTCGGCCTCGGAGAGCGCCGCTCGGTGGACGACCACTTCCACCGGAACGCGGACGAAGACGAATACGGCGAGGGCATCCGCCGCCAGGCGCATCGCTCGCGAGTATGGCCGCCAGCGCCCCTGGACCAGGGCGACCGCGTGCGCCAGCGCGGAGAGGACCGCGGCGACCTGGAGGAGCATGACGCCGTCGATCACGGCGTGGCGGACGAGCGGCCGCATCACCGCGGGGATCTCCGGTAACGCCTCGGTGGCCCCTCGCCCGATCCCTCCCAGGATCACGAGCGCCACGGCCGTCGCGACGAGGCCCACGATGGAGTCGGAGCGCGTCGCACGCTCCGGCCCTTGCGCGGCCGGCAGAGTGCGCGGGTCCCATCGGCCCGCCGGGCGCGCGCGCGAGGCGGGTTTCACCTCGGATCGTTGCAGCCACGCGAACACCGCCACGATGACGACCACCGCCACGAGCGCCCCCCGGAGGACGAATTCCAGCGTGTCCATGAGGAACTCGCCCGCGCGGAAGTCCGCCAGCCCGCCGAGAAGGAGCGACACCCCGAGACCCACCGCGCTGGCCGCGACCAGCGTGGCCAGCGTCACGCCGACCACGCGACGAAACAGAGGATAGAGCTCAGGCCCGATCAGGTACTGGCTTCCGGGCTCGTATTCCGCGGCGACCGCCGACGGTTCGCCCAGCTCGGCCAGGACCGCAGCCACGTCGGCCTCGCTTTCGGGCGACGCGCCCCGGGCCTCGAGCGCGTCCAGGATCGCCGCGCGCAGCTCCTTTTCCACCTCCCCGCGCCGCTTCCGGCGCAGCTTCGCCGTCACGGCTTCCACGTACCGCTCGATCAGATCCATTTCGCTCAGCCTCCGTTTTCGGATGCCAGCAGCGCGTTCAGCACCGCGGCCATCTCGTTCCACTGTCTCTCGAGCTCGGCGCGCGCCTGCTTTCCCGCGTCTGTCAGCCGGTAGTACTTGCGCGGGCGCGAGCCCTCGACGATCCACTCTTCCCCCAGGAGCCCCTGCTCCTCGAGGCGACGCAGGAGGGGGTACAGCGTCCCCTGCTCGATCTCCATCCCGCGGGCCGCCAGGCGCTGCTGCAGCTCGTAGCCGTAGCCCGGCTCGTCGAGCTGGCTGAGACACGCGAGGACGATGACGCCGCGCCGGAGCTCGAGCGTCAGCTTCTCGATCGTCTCCTCCGGGGGGGTCCCGGGGGCCGCCCGTGGATCCGCTTTACCCATGTAGCATACTATACTGTGTGATACACAGTATGTCAACCCATTCCGAAAAGAGGCGGTTCCGGGGGGGTTGACCTCCTCACCCCATCCATTGTCTATTCTGCGCGCCATGCCGACGGAGCTCTTCACGCGGGGACTGCTGGCCAAGCAGGCCGGAGTCGGGCCCGAGACGATCCGCTACTACGAGCGGATCGGCCTGCTCCGGGAGCCCCGGCGGAACGCGGCCGGACACCGACTCTACAGCCCCGCGGACCTCGGGCGGCTCCGCTTCATCAAGCGCGCCCAGGAGCTCGGGTTCTCGCTCGAGGACGTTCGCGAGCTCATCGCCCCCCGCGTCAGGAAGGCGTCCGACTGCTGCGACGTGGAGCGGAGGGCGACCCGGCGGCTGGCCGACATCCGGGACCGGATCCGGGATCTGGAACGGGTGGAGGAGAGCCTGAAGCAGCTGATCGGCGCGTGCCGGGCGAACCCGATCAAGAAGGCCTGCCCGATCCTCGAGGTCCTCGAGAGCGAGGAGCCCCTCCTCGACGTCAGCCGCCGGTAGCGGCCGCGGCCGGACCCCGCCCGCGAGCGGGGTCGCATGCGGAGCCTAGCTCAGCCCCTTCCACGCCAGCCATCCGACGACGAGCCAGCCGAGGCCCTTCAGCAGGAAGAATAGGACGCTGACCTGGGCGAGGCGCTTGACCACGCGGCGCTTGCGCGAATCGGACGGGAACGGGGAGGCCACGCGACGAAAGTATGCGATCCGCTGCATCGCGCCGAGATCGCAGCGGGAGTCGCGCCGGGCGCTGCCCCGCGGCTGCAACCAATCGGGCCTTCGGGTTGTCCCACCCTGGAGAGCGTTCGCCAGGACCCCATCGGAGGTGCCGCCATGCGCCGGATTCTGCTCGCGTTCGTGATCCCGCTTCTCCTGCCCCCCGGACCCGCCAGCCTCCGCGCCCAGGAGAGCGAGGACGACGCCCAGTGGCTCGCGCGCTGCGAGCGCGACGACTATGGCGGAGACCAGGAGAGCTTCTGCGACGTCGTGGTGGAGTCCGTGGACTCGCCGGGCGCGAATATCGCCTTCGACGGGGGCCGGAACGGCGGGGTCGCGTTCAAGGGCTGGGACGAAGAGCGGATGGAGGTCCACGCCAGGATCCAGGCGCACGCCCGGACCGAGGCCGAGGCGCGAGAGATCGCGCGCGAGGTGCGGATCGAGCTCACCCCGAGCGGCGGGCGCGCGTTCGGGCCGGAGGGGGAGGAGTGGACGGTCGTGTATCGCGTCTACGTCCCGCGCCGCAGGAACCTCGAGGGCACCTCGAACAACGGGCCGCTGTCGGTGCGCGGGGTGACGGGCACGATCCGGCTCGAGACCCGGAACGGCCCGATCGACCTCGCGGACGTCGGCGGTGACGTCACCGCCCGCGCGCAGAACGGGCCCATCGGGGTCAAGCTCGGCGGAACGACGTGGGAAGGCGCCGGCCTCGACGCCGAGACCCGGAACGGCCCGATCTCCATCTCGATCCCCGCGGACTACTCCGCCGTCCTCGAGACCGGCACCGAGAACGGACCCTTCGAGACCGAGATCCCGCTCCAGGTGCGGATCGAGCCGGGCAAATCAGGCCGGCGCTTCACGGTCGAGCTGGGCGGCGGCGGCCCGCTCGTCCGCATCGTGACGACGAACGGCCCGGTCTCGATCGAAGCGCGCTAGCGCCCACAGACCCGGATCGCCAACGCCGGAGCCCCATCGGGTGTCTACCTCGAAGTCGAGGAGGGAGCCCGATGCGACACTCCACAGAGACCTGGCTCTGCGCGATCCTGATTCTCATCCCCCTCTGCTCGGGCAGGGGAGACCCGATGCCGGTCGCGGAACCGTCCGTCCGGTCGCGGTCCGGCCCGTCGTTCGCCGCGGACACGCTCCTCGTCCGGTCCGCCATCCTGGGGCAGGACCGCGCCGCGTTCGTGTCGCTCCCGCCGTCGCATGGGAACACCACGCGAACCTACCCGGTCATTATCGTCCTGGACGGCGAGGCGAACTTCTCCGACGCCACGCTCCTCGCCACGACGCTGGCGAACCTGGGGCACACGCCCGAAGCGATCGTCGTGGGGATCCCCAACCCGACCGCCGATCCGCAGGATCGCATCCACGACCTGACGCCGCCCGGCCTGTCCGTGAGCGGCAGCTCCCTGAACGAGGGCGGTGACCGTTTCCTCGACTTTCTCGAACGGGAGCTCCTTCCCGCGGTGAGCGAACGGTACCGGGGCGGCGCTCCGCGGATCCTGATCGGTCACTCGTCGGGCGCGATCCTCGCCACGTACGCGGCGGCGACGCGGCCGGAAGCGTTTCCGATTGTCGTCGCGATCGACGCGCCGATTCATCTCGGCGACCAGTGGCTCGCGAAGCGCCTTCTGGAGCGCGCGCGAAGCGGCGGCCCCGAGCCCCTCCGGTACGTATCCCTGGAGGCCCTCTACGGCTGGGACGACGGGCGGTGGGCCGAGCTCGAAGCGGCGGCTCCGGGCTCATGGCTCCTGCGAAGGGAGACGCTCGACGGCGAGTCCCACGAGTCGATGGGCTTCCTCGGCATGTATCAGGGGCTCAAGTTCGCGTTCACCGACTACTCGATCGCGGGCGCGCCGATTCCGCCCAGGGGAACGGCTTTCGGGGCCTTCGAGCACTACCACGGGATCGAAGCCGCCTTCGAGACCGAGCTCCCGCCCCCCGCGCGCGTCCTGCGGCGGCTGATCGAGGACCTCCTCATCGAGGGACGCGTGGAGGCGGCGCGAAGCGCTCTGAGCTGGCTCCGCGACGGGTACGGCATCCAGCCGGACCAGGCGGACCTGGAGTCGCAGATCGCCCGGGTTGCCGCGCTGCCGCCGCTCGCGGAAACCGTGGAGGACCTCAAGGCCGCGCCGATGCCGAGCTCGAGCGACATCGCCGCGTACGTCGGCGAATGGAGCGGGCACTTCTGGCTGACCCCGGAGGCGAAGTCGGAAATAACGCTTCGAATCCGCGACATCGGCGGAAGCGTGTCGGCGGACGTGATCCACCGATTCGAGGACGGCACCGAGCTGGTCCAACCCATCGAGTACATGAAGGTCGTCCCGGAAGGTCTCGAGTTCGGGCAAATGAACGGCATGCGACCCATGGGGATGATCGTGTTCGAAGGCCACCGCGAGGGGAACGTCCTGGCGGGCGAGCAGCGCTTCCGGGGAATCCACATCCCGCTGCCGAACGGGGACATGCCCTCCGTCATCCACTTCCAGCTCGTCAAGCGAACGAGCGACTGACCGTCCGCGCGGGCGCCCGCCCGATCTCCGTGCCCGCCGGCGGCGCGATCGTCGCCGCCCGCTGCACGGTCCTCGACAACCGCGTCCCCGCGAACGTTATCTCATGGGTTCACACGCGAGCCACTGGATCGATTCCGCAAGGCGGGGCCGTTGAACACGAGCTCGATTCCGGAGGTCTTCCGGACGAGCACGCCCAGCCCTCGCGCAGGCTCGCAGACTTCCTGATCGCAGACGCGTCTCATCCGGGGAGACTCCGGGGGGCGCGGGGAGGATCGAATGAGAAGACTCAGCATTCCACAAATCTATCTGTGGATACCGGTGGTCCTGCTCGCGGCGTTTCTCGCGGCCTGCTCCAGAACCGACCGGGCCGACGCGGAGCAGTCTTCCGCCACAGATGTCGCGGAGGGTGAGATCCCGATCACGACGACTTCCGACGAGGCGCGCGACCAGTTCCTCGAGGCCCGCACGATGGCGGAGAACCTGCGTGCGCTCGACGCCCGGCCGATCCTCGAGCAGGCGGTCGAGAAGGATCCGACGTTCGCTTCGGCGTATCTCCTCCTCGCCAACACCGCGCCGTCCCCCGAGGAGTTCTTCTCGAACCTCGAGCTCGCGGTCGCGAACAAGGACCACGCGTCGGACGGCGAGCGGATTCTGATCGAGGTCGCGCAGGCCGGCGTCGACGGCCGGGGCGACGAGCAGCTCGCGCTCCTCCGGGAGCTGGTCGCGAAGTATCCCGGCGACGTCCGCGCCCACAACGCGCTCGCCGGCCAGCTCGCCTTCGCGCGGCAGGACTGGGAGGCGGGGATCGCCGAGTACAAGAAGGCGGTCGAGATCGACCCGACGTTCAGCCAGGCGTGGAACAACATGGGCTACGCGGCGCGCGCGGCCGGACGGTTCGACGAGGCCGAGCAGGCCTTCCGCAAGTACATCGAGGTCCTGCCCTCGGAGCCCAACCCCTACGACTCGTACGCCGAGTTCCTGATGAAGATGGGGCGCTTCGACGAGTCGATCGTGCAGTACCGGAAGGCGCTCGAGGCGGATTCCACCTTCAACGCTTCCTACATCGGGATCGCCCACAACCAGATGTTCCTGGGCCAGGGGGACCAGGCGCGCGCGACGATGGACGAGATGTTCGCCAAGGCGCCCAACGACGGCGTGCGGACGAACGCCCTCCTCTGGAAGGCCGCCGCCTGGCTCCACGAAGGCAACCGCGCCCGCGCGATGGAGGTCCTCGCCGATCGCCGCGCGATCTCGGAGAGGAAGTCGGACTGGACGACGATCTCCGGGGACGACGGCTTGATCGGGCGGACGCTCCTGGACCTGGGCGACGTCGAGGCCGCGGCCGCCCGCTTCGCGTCGTCCGTCGAGGCGATCGAGAAGGCGGACGTCCCCGAGGGCATCAAGGAGGCGACCCGCCGGAACCACATCTACAACGAGGCGCTGGTCGCGCTCGCCTCCGGCGACCTCGCGAGGGCGAAGGATCGCGCGGCCGCGTACCACACGGCCGTTCAGAAGCCGGCCGTGCCCTTCGAGATGCGTCAAGACCACGAGCTCATGGGCCGGATCGCGCTCGCCGAGGGGAAGGGCGCGGAGGCCGTCGCCCACTTCGAGCAGGCGAATCAGCAGGATCCCCGCGTCCTGCTCCTGACGGCGCGGGCGCACGAGGCGGCCGGGAACGGGGCGGCCGCGGCGGACCTGATCCGTCAGGCGGCGGACTTCAATCAGTTGAGCTTCCCGCTCTCGTACGTGCGGAGCGAGGCGCGCGAGATGGCGGAGGGACACTCGTAAACGGTTCCGGGACGGAGGTGACGGTGGGCATTAGCGTAACGCGATCGAGGTCGCGATGGCTGGGCGTCTTGGCGGCACCGGTCGTCGCGGCGCTGGTCGCGGGCTGCGGCTCGCGCGCGGAGACGACGGAGTCGGTTACGCTGGAAAATGCGGCCTCCGTCTTCGAGGAGATCCACGATCGCTACGTCGGAAAGCGCTTTACCCACGTTACCTTCGTCCAGCGGACCCAGCCGGCGGAGGGCGAGGTCGAGCTCTGGTACGAGGCCATCCGGCCGCCGGGGCAAGTGCGCGTCGACGAGGCACCGCTCGAGGCACGGCGGGGGCTCATGTATCGGACCGACTCGCTCTACACGTTCGAGGACGGCGCCATCGACGTCGCCAAAGGGGATGAGCGCGGATCACGATGCTGACCCAGGTCGACATCTACGCGCAGTCCGTGGAGGAGACCCTCGCGCGGCTGGGCGTGCTCGGCGTCGACCTGGAGGCGATGCACGAAACGGAGTGGGAAGGCCGGCCCGCGGTCGTCGTTGGCGCTCTCGCGGGGGACACCACGGCCGCCCAGATCTGGTACGACCGCGAGCACCTCTATCCCGTGCGCGTGGTCCAGCCGCCCGGCGGCGGCTATCCGCGCATCGAGTTCCGCATATCGCGCTACGAGTTCATGGAAGGCGGGTGGATCGAGAACCGGATCGACATCGTGATCGACGGGAAGGTGGTCACGACGGAATGCTACGACGAAGTCCGCGCCCACCCCGGACTTCCGGACGCGATGTACGATCCAAACACGTACGCGACCTACCTGTGGGCGGACACGACGTACCCCGATGTGCACGCGCCGCCGGAGTGCGCGAGCTAGCGTTCGACCGTCAACCTGGACTCGCCAGCAGCTCCTCGAGGACGAGCTGGGTCTTGGGGAGAAGCTGGGCGTCGTCGAAGTACCGGCGAACGATCGCCAACGCGTCATCGACCGCGGTGATGTCCAGGTAGCGCAGCAGGTACCGCACGTCGTCCAGATCGTGGAATTCCTCACCGATACGCATCGCGGCACACTTCATGGCCAGGAGGTATTCGGGCCTCGCCACGAACACCTTGAGGTGTGGCAGGTCGAGGAAGCTCTCGAAATCTCCGCGCGGACCCAGGTATCCTTTGACGGCGTCGTTCAGCCACGTCTTCGGCACCCGCGCCTTAGACGCGATGCGCTCGGCGGCTTCACGGATGATCCGGGTGGGTCGGAACAGGGCGTCGACGTCGCGGGTCGAATCCCGTGCGTCGAGCGCCAGGCACATGACGGCCCCACCCACGACGTAGAGCTCTCCCTGGATGTCCTGCGCGGCGAGCTCGGCATCGAGCAAGCCGAACAGACGCCGGATGTCGGCCTTCGTCAGCCTCGTGCCTTCCGGGGTCACACGCGATCGCCCATCGTCGAATCGACGAAAATGTTCCGGCGCTTGAACGCGACCGGCGCGGCACGCAGCAGATGCGGACGCAGCCTGCGGAGGGGAGCGGCGAAATGGGGCTCCTCGAGGGGTTCCACTTCCGCGGTCCATGGCGGTGGATCGACTGCCATGCGGCTCGCCGCTTCCTCGACCATGGCCGCCACGTAGTTCGCGACCAGAGGGGAGAGGCCCTCGATCCGGGCGGCGGTAACCGCGTCTCCGAACTCCGGAGGGCCGAGGCCGGTCAGGAAGTCGTTGAGCTCGGCGAGCGCGAACCGCCGTCCGGTCTCCTCGCGGAGGGCGCGGAGGATCTCCCCGAACCGTACCTGCTCCTCGGGAAGGACGCACGCCAGCACGAAGCTAGAGACGTTCCGTCCCGCCCGGCGGGCGAGCCGCTTGATCTCCGCCTTCTGACTCGCCGTCACGCGGATCTGGAGCTGCCGGGTCTTGGTGGGCATGAGTGGAAGATGCAACTCATTTATAGCATTGTCAATACAATGTATTGACATAGACAGAACGGAAAGATTCGATCCATTCCACTGAGCTGTGCATCGACGTGCACACTGTTGCGGACTCCCTGTATCGCGCGGCCGGATCGGTCAGGCCGGGGAGGCTCAGCGTGGTGGCGGAACCTCCAGCTCAGGCTCGACCTGGTGTAAGATCGGTGATTCTGCTATTTCATCGGTCAGCATAGGACGAACACACACGAGCTCGCCACCTCATCGAAGAGTCCTCTCCGTCGGCAAGGAGAACGCATGAAGTCCCTCCAATTCGCCCCGGTGATCATTTCGCTGATTCTCGTAGCGCCCGCATACGGTCAGGTCGTCGAGACGGAGGATGGCCTCGTCCAGATCGCGGGGCTGTCCCGCCGGTCGCCGCAGGATATCGAGCGGCTCATCCAGGAGAAGAGTCCCGGCACCAACCTGTCCTCAGGAGCCTGCGCGGCCGTGCTGGAGTACGAGCTCGGGTTCCCGGATGCGGCGGTGATCCGCCACGGGCGCCTGACCGGCGTGCCCGATTCGCTGCAGGGACCTCCGATCACTCTGCTGCTCCTGGTCGAGCCCGAGGACGCGGAGCGGGTGCGATACCTGCCTGCTCCCGCGGATTCGACGGGGCCCGTGCCGGAGTGGGCCGAACAGTATGCGCTGTATCCGATGGGCGGCCTGTCCTACGCGATCAGCAAGCACTTGGGAAGGCCCTTGCCCTTTCCCGAGAGAATGCCCGACACCGTGCGCGTTCTGACGGACCGGGGTGCGGAGTTCCTGGAGGCGCACGCCACCGAAGAGGATCGCCTCCGCGCGCTGGAGGTCATCCACTCCGACAGAGACTGGATCAACCGGTCGATCGCGGCCTCCGTTCTGACCAGCTTCCCGGAAGAGGATTCGAGCTGGTGGGCGATCGCGCAGGTCATCCGCGGAATCGGTCCTCGGGACTACTCCGGGACGGTGGGGATCATGGCTCTCCAGGGGCTCGAAACCGCGCACCCGCGTCCCGTCGATTGGGCCCCGGCGGTGGAAACGCT
>DATBJO010000080.1:0-64999 GCA_036556305.1 Gemmatimonadota bacterium | reverse complement strand
CGAGTACGTGTCGATCTGGAGGGACAACCTCTCGACCGCGCCGATGATCAGCCGCGGCACGTTCGATCCGGCGACGAAGACGATGACGATGAACGCCACCATGGACGACTTCATGAGCGGCACGCGGGACATTCCGGTGCGTCAGGTCATGACGGCCACGGACGACACGCACGCCACCATGGAGATGTACGTCCCCGGCCCGGACGGGAACGAGTTCCTCACGATGCGGATCGAGTCCACGAAGGCCCCGTAGTGACCGGCGGGACGGAGCCCGGGCCCGTCGAGGTCGCGCGGTTCCGGTACAGGCACGAGGCCGAGATGGCGCTCGGGATCCTCGAGGACGAGGGGATCCCGGGCGTCGTTCTCGCCGACGACGGGGGCGGCGCGTACCCGGGACTCCTCGGGCGGGCCCGCGTCGTCGTTCCCACCGAGCACGCCGCGCGCGCCCGCGCGGTCCTCGCCGAGCTCAAGGCGGACGCCGCCGGGGGGGAGCGCGGCGCCTAGGGTTCAGCGCGGCAGGAGCGGCGGCAGCTCGTACGCCGCCCGCAGCAGCGAGACCGGATGCAGGACGCGGATCGGCGACCCGATCGCGCGGAGCCCCGCCGAGATCTGCAGCATGCACCCGGGATTCCCCGTCGCCACGAGCTCCGCTCCCGTCTCCACGATCCGCTCGACCTTCCGCCGGCCCAGCCGATCCGCCGCCTCCGGGTGGGTCAGGTTGTAGATCCCCGCCGAGCCGCAGCACGTCGCGGACTCGGCGAGCGGCACGATGTCGAGGCCGGGGATCGCGGCCAGGACGAGCCGCGGGGCGCGCGCGACCCGCTGGCCGTGGATCAGGTGACAGGGATCGTCGTACGTGACGCGGATGTTGAACGGCCGCACCGGGCGGCGGACGCCTTCGTTGACCAGGTGCTCGGTCACGTCGACGACCCGCGTCGAGAAGGCGGCCGCGCGCTCCGCCCAATCCGCGTCGTCCTCCAGGAGCGCGCCGTATTCCTCGAGGAAAGCTCCGCAGCCCGCCGCGCACGACACGAGCCGCTCCGCACCCGCGCGCTCGAAGGCCTCGATGTTGACGCGCGCCAGCGCGCGCGCCTCCTCGCGGCGTCCCTGATGCGCGTGAAGGGCGCCGCAGCAGCGGAACGCTTCCGGCACGACGACCCGCCACGCGTTGTAGGCCAGGACCTGGGCGGCGTCGGCATCGATCTCGGGATAGATCGATTGCTGCACGCAGCCGGGATGGATCGCGACCGTTCCCCGCCGGACGGCCGGTGCGACCGCGAGGTCGTCGGGGCCGAGCTCGGCCGGCAGGCGCCAGCGCCGGCCCTGCTGCGGGATCGGGGGCGCGAGCGAGAGCATCCGGGCGAGGTCGGGACGCCGGCGCGCGAGCCGCCGCGTCCACCACTCCGCACGCCCCAGCGTCCGCTGGTAGAGCCGGAGGAGCCGCGCGCCCCAGCGCAGGCGCCGCGGACGGCCGACGACGTCGAGGAGCAGGGCGCGCGGGAAGTCGTCCGGCCGCCCCGGGGCCGCGATGGACTCGATCTGCGCCCGCGCTTCTTCGAGCAGGAGACCGAACTCGACTCCCGCCGGGCAGGCGGTCTCGCACGCGCGGCAGCCGACGCAGTAGTACATCGCGTCGGCGAACGCCGGGTCGTCCGCGGCCAGGTCGCCGCGCGCGACCGCGCGCATGAGGCCGATCCGTCCGCGCGGGTTGGCGCGCTCGAGCGGGGTCAACGCGAACGTGGGGCACGACGGCAGGCAGAGCCCGCACTGGATGCAGCGCGCGAGCCGGTCGCCGTCGACGGCCAGGGGCGGCGCAGGCGGGGGCGCTGAACCGGCGGGCGCGGCGCTCGGGGTCAGGCGAGCGCCTCCGCGTAGCGCGGGTGGCCGAGCGGCGGGTGCTCGCAGCGCGGTCCCGGTTCGAACACCTTGCCCGGGTTCAGCACCTGGTTCGGGTCGAGCACGGCCTTGACCTGACGCATGAAGCGGACGGCGGGATCGCCGACCTGGAGCGGCAGGAACCGGCGCTTCGCCAGGCCGACGCCGTGCTCGCCCGTGATCGTGCCGCCGAGCGCGATCGCGGCCGCGAAGATCTCCTCGAACGCGGCTTCGGCGCGCGCGATCGCCGCGCGATCCCGGGCGTCGGTCAGGCACGTCGGATGCAGGTTCCCGTCCCCGGCGTGGCCGAAGACGCCGAACACGACCCCATGGCGGGCGGCGATGTCGTGGATCCGGGCGAGCATCTCGGGAACGGCGGAGCGCGGCACGGTCGCGTCCTCGAGGATCGCGGTCGGCCCCAGGCGCGCGAGGGCGGTGAACGCGGCGCGCCGCGCGCTCCTCAACTCCTCGGCTTCCTCCTCGCTCGTCGCGCGCCGGACACGTCGGGCGCCGAGCCGGCGGCAGATCGAGCCGATCGCGTGCGATTCCTCCTCGACGGCGGCGGGATGGCCGTCGACCTCGATGAGGAGCAGCGCCTCGAGACCCTCGGGAAGCCCGAGGCCGCCGAACGCCTCGACCGCGCGCAGCGTCACGGCGTCGAGGATCTCGAGCGTGGACGGCACGATGCGCTCGGCGAGGATCGTCGCCACCGCCTCGCCGGCGGTGGGGAGCGCCGCGAAGCCGGCGAGGAGCGTGCGGGTCCGGACCGGCTTCGGAACGAGTCGCACGAGGATGCGCGTGAACACGGCGAGCGTGCCTTCGCTCCCGACGAGGAGGTCCTTGAGCCCGTAACCCGCGACGTCCTTGACCGCCTTGCCGCCCAGCCGCACCCACTCGCCGGTCGGGAGCACCGCTTCGAGTCCCCGCACGTAGTCCTTCGTGACGCCGTACTTGAGCCCGCGCAGCCCGCCCGCGTTCTCGGCCACGTTCCCGCCGACCGTGCAGACCCGCATGGATCCCGGATCGGGCGGATAGAACAGGCCTTCCGCCTCGACCGCCTTGTGGAGATCGGCGGTGACGACGCCCGGCTCGACCCACGCGGTCCCGTTCGCGACGTCGATCTCCTGCACGCGATTCCAGGTCGGGAACAGGAGGACGACGCTCGATTCCGTGGGCACCGCGCCTCCGGAGAGTCCCGTTCCCGCCCCGCGCGGCACGACCGCGAAGCGCTCCTCGTTGGCGAGCGCGAGGATCGCGGCCACCTCGCGCGCGTCCCGCGGGATAACGACCGCGGCGGGCGACTGCCGGAGGAGCGGGGTCGCGTCCGAGGCGTAGGTGAGGAGATCCTCGCGCGCCGTCAGGACCCTGTCGCGATGAGTGGCCTCCTGGAGCCCTGCGAGCGCGCGATCGGTGAGCATCGTGGGGATAGGATGCGCCGCGCCCCGGCTCGCGTCCACTACCGGACAGGATGAGGCGCCCCTAGCTTCGCCGCATGCGGATCGTGGCGTCGATGCTCGTCGCTCTCGTCGTGGCGGGATGCTCCCAGCGCGTGACCCCGGAGGAGGAGTTCGCGCGGCAGGAGCGGGAACGGCCGCTCGTGACGCTGGAATCGGGGCAGTCCCCGGGCGCGGCGGGAACCGGGTTGAGCTCCGCCCCCATGGAAGCGCCGGTCGATGACGCGCAGACGATCACCGGGACGATCGCCGCCCCCCCGGGCGCGAGCGGCAGCGTGCTCTTCCTGTTCGTGCGGCCGGCCGGCGCGACCGGCGGTCCGCCGCTCGCCGTCCAGCGCGTGCCGTCCCCCGGGTTTCCGCGCGAGTTCGCGATCGGGCCCCGCGACGCGATGGTCGCGGGCGGCCCGTTCCCCGAGCGGGTCACGCTCGAGGCGCGCCTCGACGAGGACGGGAACGCGATGACCGAAGGGCCCGCCGACCTCTCCGCCCGGATCGAGACCGCTCCCGGCGCGACCGGCGTCGCGCTCACGCTCGCGCCGACGACGTGATCGCCCGTCCGGTTCCGGACGGCCTCCTCTGCATCCGACAGCTCGACCACGCCGCACTCTCCGGCGAGCTCGCGCGCGCATGGGGCGGGGCGATGCCCCCGCTCTTCCCGCGCGAGCCGGTCGAGCTCGCGATCGCGCGCCACGACGCGGGCTGGACCGAGCTGGACGCGGCGCCGGTCCCCGATCCGCGAACGGGATTCCCTCACACCTATCGGACGCACCCGACGCCCGAGGCGCTCGGGGTCGCCGAGCGGTCGGTCGCGCGGGTGTCCGCCGCCGATCCCTACGCGGGGTGGCTCGTGAGCCGCCACTTCGCCTCGTTTCACGCGGCCTCCGAATCGCTCGAGGCGCGGACCTGGGTCACGGCTCAGGTCGGAACCCGCGCGGAGCTCCTCGCGCGCGCATGGCCGCGCGTCGGACGCGAGGCGCTCCACCCGCACGTCCTCGAAGCGAACGTCGACTGGCTCCAGCTCCTCGACGCGGTCTCGCTCGCGCTCTGCGAGGACTGGGAGTCGTGGACGAGCCGCGAGACGTGCGCCGCCTACGGCGAGTCGACGACGACGTTCCGCTACCGGCGACTCGAGTCGACGGGGGATCCACCGCGCGTCCGCGGGTCGGTCGAGCCGTGGCCGTTCGCGCGCGGGGAGCTCTCCCTGGAGGTGCCGGCGGCCCTGCTCGCGGCGGGGCCGTGGCCGGACCCGGAGTCGCTCGCGCGGGCGTGGACCGGCGCGCGACCCGCGCGATTGGAGGTCCGTCTCGTCCCGGGATAGATTCACCGGCCCATGACCGCCGACTCGTCCGCGACTCACGTCGTCGCCCGGGCGCCTGCCGCCGATCTCGACGCGTACCACGCGGCCCGCGAGGGCGCGGCTCTGTTCGACCGGCCCGGTTCCGCGCTCGTCGAGGTGACGGGAGCCGAGCGGCTCGCCTACCTGAACGGACTGGCAACAAACAAACTTGTTGACCTGGGGCTCGGGAGCGCGGCGCGCGCGTTCTTCCTGATCCCGACCAAGGGGCGGGTGCTCGCGGACCTCATCGCGTGCGAGACCGGCAACGCGACGTGGCTCGAGTGCCAGGGCGGTTCGGCCGGCACCGTGCTCGCGCTCCTCGCCAAGTACTACTTCGGCCAGGACGTCGCGTTCACGGACCGGAGCGCCGAGTGGCGGGTGCTCGCGATCGTCGGGCCCGAAGCCGGGCGGATCCTGACCGGCGTCGCCCAAGACGTCCCGCCGGCTCGCGAGCGGACGCACGAGGAGACGCGCCTCGGCGGCGCTTCGGTCCGGGCGCTCAAGTGGAGCGACGCAGGGCCTCCGGGCTGGCACCTCTGGGTGCCGGCGGAGGCGGTCGAGAGCGCGCGGCAGGCGATTCTCGAAGCCGGGGCCGCTCCCGGTACCGAGGCGGCGTGGACGCTCCTCCAGATCGAGTCCGGGATCGCCGCGTTCGGGCGCGAGCTCGGCGAGGACGTGATCCCGCTCGAGGCGCCGACCGCGGACGCGATCGATCACGCGAAGGGCTGCTATCCGGGCCAGGAGGTGATCGCGCGGCTCCACGTCCGCGGACGCCCCGCGCGGAACCTCATGGGTCTTCGGATCGACGGAGCGGAGCCGCTGCCCGTCGGCTCGACGCTCGACGCGCCGGGGAAGACCGGCGTCGCGCTCGTGACCGCGAGCGCGGTGAGCCCCGCGCTGGGACCGGTCGCGCTCGCGTTCGTCCACCGCGACCACTGCGCACCCGGGACGCGCCTCACGAGCGGCACGCGCTCGGCCGAGGTCGCGGAGCTCCCCTTGATCCCGCCTTCCGCGGGCGCGTGAAGATCTACACGAAGACGGGCGATCGCGGGGAGACCGCGCTCTTCGGCGGCGGCCGCGTCTCGAAGGCGAGCGCGCGCGTGACCGCGTACGGCGAGGTCGACGAGCTGAACGCGTGGCTCGGCGCGGCGCGCGCGTGGTGCGCCGACGACGAGGTCGGCGCGGCGCTGGCGCGGATCCAGGGCGAGCTTTTCGTCGTCGGGGCGATCCTCGCGACGCCGAACCCCGCCCGCCGGAAGGGCGCGCGCTTCGATCTCGACGCGGGACGGATCGTCGCGCTCGAGAAGGAGATCGACGCCTGGGACGCGGAGCTCGAGGAGCTGAAGACGTTCCTCCTTCCCGGCGGCGGAAAGGCCGCTTCGATCGTCCACCTCGCGCGGGCCGCGTGCCGGCGCGCCGAGCGCGCGATCGTCGGGCTCGCGGCCGACGACCTTCCCGACACCCTCGTCCCCTACGTCAACCGGCTCAGCGACTGGCTCTTCACCTGCGCGCGCGCGCTGAACGCGCGGGAGGGGATCGCCGAAACGCCCTGGTAGTCGGGGTTCTGTCCCATCGTGGCGCGGCTGCGTTACCTTGACGCGTCCCTGAACGGGAACCTTTCCACGTCGCAGGGAGACTCGATGGCCGTCGAGCGGTCGCTCGCCACCGTTCTCTTCACCGACATCGTCGGATCCACCGAGCGCGCCGCCGGCATGGGCGACGACTCGTGGCGCGCGCTCCTCGAGCGCCACCACGCGGTCGTCCGGCGCTGGCTGAAGCGCTTCGCGGGCCGCGAGGTCAAGACCGCGGGCGACGGATTCCTCGTCACGTTCGACAGCCCGGCTCGGGCCCTTACGTGCGCGGACGCGATCCGCAACTCGATCCGCGAGCTGGGACTCGAGGTCCGCTGCGGTCTCCACATGGGCGAGATCGAGCTCCACGAGGGGGACGTCGGCGGGCTCGCCGTCCACATCGGATCGCGCGTCGCCGCGCTCGCCGGGCCCGGCGAAGTGATCGTCTCGAGCACGGTCGCGGACGCCGAGGCCGGCTCGGGCTTCCGCTTCGAGGAGCGCGGCCGCCACGAGCTCAAGGGAGTGCCCGGTACGTGGCGGGTCCATGCGCTCGTCGGCGTGCCCGAGGAGGCGAAGGTCGCGCTTCTCGAGGCGGTGGAGGAAGGCTCCGGGGGCGCGCGCGGAAGCCGGATGCGGCGCGCGCACATGATTCGGACGCTCCTCGCCTACGTCGGCGCCGCGGCCCTCCTCCTCTTCCTCACCGACCTCGCGGTCGACCGCCTGGGCCTCCCCGGCTGGGCGTTCACCGGCGCCGTCGTGCTCCTCGTCCTCGGCCTCGCCGTGATGGCGGCCACCGCGTGGACCCAGTCCTCGCCCGAGACGCGGATCCGGGCCGCCGGAGGCGAGCTTCCTTCGTCACGCGCGCTCGACCTGGGCGGCCTCGCGGGCGCGCTACGGCGCCGCGAGATGCCGCACCTCACGTGGGGGCGGGCGGCCGCCGGTGGCGTGTTCGCGTTCTCGCTCCTCTTCGGCCTCGCGGGCCTCTACGTCGTGATCAAGGACCGGGGCCGGAGCTTCGCGCCGTCCGAGGCGGCCGCCGAGGCCGCGCCGGGGATCGCGGTCCTGCCGTTCACCGTCCAGGGGAAGGACCTGGACGTGTACCGCGAGGGGATGGTCGACCTGCTGTCGACAAACCTCGACGGCGCGGGGGGGCTCAGGGCGATCGACAGCCGGACCGTCCTCGCGCGGTGGAACGAGCAGGTCCCGGAAGGTCAACGTGCCGATCTTGCGACCAGTCTCGAAGTCGGCCGACGCGCCGGTGCCCGCTACGTGCTCCTCGGGAGCGCGGTCGACCTCGGCTCGAGCGTCCGCCTGTCGGCGGAGCTCTACGACGTCGAGGGCGGCGAGAGGCTCGGACAGGGACAGGCCGTGGGTACGCCGGACAGCGTCCTCGCGCTCGTCGACCAGCTCTCGATCGAGATCCTCCGCGCCGTCCTCCACGGCGAGGAAGGAGATCTCCCCGACGTCGACCTCGCGCGCGCGACGACGAGCTCGCTGCCGGCGCTCAAGGCGTATCTCGAAGGCGAGGTCCTGTTCCGCCGCGGCGATTTCGAGGAGGCGATCCCCGCGTACGAGCGCGCGGTCGAGGCGGACTCGACGTTCGCGATGGCGAACTGGCGACTGGCGACCGCCTACGGCTGGGCGGAGAGCATCACGAGCGAGCTCGGCGAGGGAGCGATCGACCGGGCCGTGCGTCACGCCGATCGCCTGCCCGAGCACGAGGCCGTTCTCCTTCGCGCGGACTGGGCGCTCCTCCAGGGGAACTTGGACGGCCTCGAGCCGCTCGAGCGGGAGGTGCGACGGCGGCCCGACGACGCCGAAGGCTGGTACATGCTCGGCGAGACGTACATGCACCTGGGGCCGGCGGCTCTGATCCCGCTCGCGAAGACCGAGGAGGCGTTCGCCCGCGCGGTCCAGCTCGATCCCCGATTCTTCCCGGCCTACATCCATCGGGTCGACTACGCGATGCTGACCGCCGACAGCGCGCGCGCCGCGGCGCTGATCGACAGCATCGTTCACCTGACCGATCCGAGCGCCCGCAATAACGACGTGGGCCAGGCGATTTACGACCTCGGGTTCGGGGACTCGCTGGCGAAGGAGCGGGCGTGGCGGATCATGGAGACGAACGAGGAGAACCTCGTGGCGATCGGCCTCCAGGACTTCCGGCACCCGCGCTTCCTCGACGTCGAGGTCCGGCTCTACGACATCGCCGCTCGGGGAGGGAGCGCGAACGCGGTCGTGCTGGGCGCGTGGAACGAGCTCCACCGCGGCCGCCCGGAGGCGGCGCTCCAGCGGGTGAAGACGCCGGGCTTCCCGCCCGGCGCGCGCGTCGCGATCCTCGAATCGGCGGAGATCCAGGGGATCCCCGTCCCCGCGGCGGAGATGGAGGAGGCCCTCGTGATCGACCCGCTGGACCTCCCCTCGGATGACGCCCGGGGGGTGTACTACTTCTTCAAAGGCGCATGGGCCGCGAACCAGAGCCGGGAGGCCGACCGGGCGTCGGCCCGCGGCGCGCTGCGCGACCTGGCGGCGCGCGCGCGGGTCGAAGGGGATTCCGCGACCGCGCGCTTCGTCGACGGCGCGGGTCTCGCGCTCGACGGGCTGCTGGCCTGGAAGAAGGGCGACCTCGAAGTCGCCGAGGAGTTCCTCGAGGAGGCCCGCGTCGAGGCGACGGGCCACGGCCCGCGATGGTCGGTCAACGACGCGATCCGCTGGTGGCTCGCGGAGATCCTGGTCGAGCAGGGGAAGCTGCACGAGGCCGAGCCGTACTACGCTTCGCTGTGGGTCCACACCAGGTCGTACGAGCGCCTGGGGGATCTCTACGCCCGATCCGGCGATCGCGACAAGGCGCGGGAAGCGTATGAAATGTTCCTGACGGCGTGGAAGGACGCGGAGCCGGAGATGGCGCCTGTCGTGGCGCGGGTCCGGCAGGCGCTGGCGGGGATGGCGCCGCTCAAGCGCGAGTAGTCCTACCCGGCCGGGTCCTCGGTCGCGTAGATCAGCGGCGCGACCCACGGGACGATGGGGATTTCGCGGTCGCCGATCCGGACCGTGATCCCCTGCTCGGCGTCGTAGCGGACGACCTCGAACGGCGCGCCCTTCTCGAAGCCCATCGCGACCAGCCGCTGCGCGATGTCGTCCTCGCCCCAGCGGATCCCGACGATCCGGCCGCGTTCGCCCTTCTGCATGAAGTGGAGCGGAAACTCGACGTCCACAACGGCTCCTGAACGAGAATCGTTCCTGTCCGGCTCAGGATAACCGGCGGCGCCGGGCGGCGTCAATCATCGGACTCGAGGCGCTCGAGGGCGCGGCGCGCGAGGTCGGCGCTCGCTTCGCGGTCGAGCGCGGGCCCCCCGACCCCGCTTTGGATCTGGACCATGCGGTCCCCGCCCCAGGTCTGGAGGGTCGAGCCGTAGGCCCACACCGCCGACTCGCCCACGCCGTCGACCCGCTCGTAGTCCGCCTCGTCGAATCCCTCGCCCATGACCACTCGGTTCTGCTCCACGTATTCCTCGAACGACATCGCGGGCGCGGGGATCGCCATCACGGTGACGAGCGTCTGCGAGGTGTCGGCGGCGAGCGACCAATGGCAGTACGACACGCCGCCGGCGACCGGCTCGACCCGCCGCGGCGCGCCGGGCTCCGAGCCCGTCACGTCGCGGACGTCCTCGGCGGAAAGGACCACGCACGGATCGAGCTCGTAGGCGGCGGGTGTCGGCTCACCGGACGGCGCGGGCATCGGGGCGGACTTGTCAGTCCCGCGCGCGCAGGCGAGCGCGGCGGCCAGGATCCACGCGACCGGGCGCAAGCGGAGGATCATTCCACGAACACCCGGCGCGCGACCTCGTCCTCGAGCGACATCCGGCGACCGTCGCGATCGAGCGTGATCCGTCCGCCGGACGGAATCCGCTCGACGATCCGCACGCGCGCCCCCGGAACGAGCTCGAGCGAGGCGAGCCGCCGCAGGAGCTCCCCGTCGCGATCGGACACGCGGCGCACGACGACGCTCTCACCGACCTCGGCGTCGCTCAAAGGGCGCGAGGTGCCCGCGGGAGGCCGCCCTGTCTTGGGCGGGATCGGATCGCCGTGCGGGTCGGTCGTCGGATGGCCGAGCATGGCGTCGATCCGGTCCTCGAACTCCTCGCTGATCACGTGCTCGAGACGCTCCGCCTCTTCGTGCACCGCGTCCCACGAGTATCCCAGGGCCTCGGACAGGTAGAGCTCGATCAGCCGGTGATGACGGATCACCTCGAGCGCGATCTTCTCGCCCGCCTCGGTGAGCGAGACGCCGTGATACGGCACGTAATCGACGAGCCGCATCTCGGCGAGCTTCTGCATCATGTTGGAGGCGCTGGCGGGCGAGACGTCCATTCGCTCGGAGATCGCGGAAGTCGAGGCGCGCTGCTCGCCCCGCTCCTGGACGAGGACGTAGATGACCTTGAGGTAGTCCTCGATGGGCGGGGTGATCTCGGGGAGCGCGTCCGCGACCATGGTCGTCTCAAATCTGCCGGGGCTCGTCGGGGGCGTCAAATGACGGTCCCGTGGACCCCATGCGGAGACCGCTCGCGCTTCTCGGGCGGTCCGCGGTCCCCGGCGTTATCGTAGCCCGCATGGCGATCCCGATCTCGGTCGTCGACGCGTTCTCGGATGCGCCGTTCCGCGGAAACCCGGCCGGCGTGTGCCTGCCGCCGAAGGACATGTCGCCGGCGTGGATGCAGTCCGTCGCCGCCGAGATGAACCTCGCCGAGACGGCCTTCCTGCGACCGCGCGGCCCCGACGAGTACGACCTGCGCTGGTTCACGCCCCGGGTCGAGGTCGACCTGTGCGGCCACGCGACGCTCGCGTCCGCGCACCGCCTGTGGGAGGAAGGCCTGGCCGAGGGAACGATCCGCTTCCACACGCGGAGCGGCATCCTGTCGGCCGCGCGAGACGGCGGGGGGATCGAGCTCGACTTCCCGGCCGCGCCGGCGAGCGAAACCCATGCGCCGGCGGGCCTCGCGGACGCGCTCGGCGCGCCCTTCGTCTGGACGGGGACGAATGCGGTCGGCGATCTCCTGGTCGAGATGCCCGACGAGCGCGCCGTGCGGAACCTCGAGCCCGACTTCGCGGCGCTCTCGCGCCTCCCGGCGCGCGGGGTCGTGACGACCGCTCGCGCGGAGCGCCCCGCGGAGTCGGGCTACGACTTCGTGAGCCGGTTCTTCGCGCCGCGCGTCGGGATCGACGAGGATCCGGTGACCGGTTCGGCGCACTGCGCGCTCGCACCTTTCTGGTCGGCCCGGCTCGGTCGGATGGAGCTCGTCGGCTGGCAGGCGAGCGCGCGGGGCGGGCGAGTCCGGACCCACGTCGACGGGGACCGCGTCGCCCTCGGCGGGCGCGCCGTGACGGTCTGGAGAGGGGAACTGCTTCCGGAAGCTGAAAAGGAGGGGACATGAGGGCGCATCGGAGATGGAAGGGGTCGCTGGCGATCCTGGCTCTGGCCTGGGCGTGCGGGGGCGATCGAGGCGAGGGGGCCGCGGATGGGGCCGAGCCGTCGGCCGAGCCGCCGAGCGCGGAGGTCCGGACCGCCGGCGACTCGCTTCCCGCGGCGCTCCTCGGGACCGCGCCTCCGCCGCGCGGCGTCGCCGTCAACTACTACGCGGCCGACCCCGCCGCGACCGGGTACCTCGTGACCCCCGCAGGCGCCGGGCCGCATCCGGCCGTGATCCTGATCCACGAATGGGACGGACTCAACGACCGCGTGCGCCAGGTCGCGGACGCGCTGGCCGACGAGGGCTACGTGGCGCTCGCGGCGGACCTGTACTCGGGACGCACGGGGTCGAACCGCGAGGAGAACATGGCCCTCGTCCAGGAGGTACGCTCCCGCCCGCAGGCCGTGATCGCGAACCTGAACGCGGCGCTCGATTTCCTGCGCGCCCGCGACGACGTCACGGGCAAGGTCGGGACGATGGGCTGGTGCTTCGGCGGCGGCGTCGCGCTCTCGTACGCGCTCGGCGGCGAGCACCACGACGCAACCGCGATGTTCTACGGCTCGCTCGTCACGGATCCGGACTCGCTCGCCGCGCTCGATCACGAGATCTATGGGACGTTCGCGGCCGAGGACGACGGGATCCCGCCGGATCAGGTCGAGAAGTTCGTGGCCGCGCTCAGGGCGGCGGGGGTGCAGAACGACATCCACGTGTACGATGCGGTCGATCACGGCTTCTGGCTGTGGGTCGACCAGGACTTCGAGACCCGGAGCGGTCCCGCGCTCGACGCGTGGACCCGGCTCAAGGCGTACCTCGAGAGGACGCTGCGAGCGGGATAGATCCGGCGCACGCCGCGGCGATCGGCCTGACGGGCATCGCGGCGATCGGGCTCGCCGCGCTCGTCCGCGCGCGGCCGGCGGCGGGTCCCGCGATCCGCGCGGGGCTCGCCGCGTTCCTCCTCGCGGGCGCGGTCGGCTACGTGATCGCCGAATGGCGGCTGGGAATCCTGTCCGCGCAGGATTTCCTGCCGCTCCACCTCTGCGACCTCGCGATCTTCGTCGCGGCCTTCGCGCTCCTCGCGCGTCGGCCGGGCGCGGTCGAGCTCGTCTGGTTCTGGGCGCTCACCGGCACGCTCCTCGCGGTCGCGACCCCGGCCGTGAGCGGGCGCTTCCCCGACTGGCGCTGGCTTCTCTACTTCGCGATGCACGGCGGCGTGATCGCCGCCGCGGTCGTCCTCGTCCTCGGATGCGGGATCCGGCCGCGACCCGGCGCGGCGTGGCGGGCGTTCGGCTGGACGGTCACCTACGCGGGGATCGTGGCCGTCATCGACCTCCTGACCGGCGCCAACTTCCTCTGGCTCCGTGCGAAGCCGGTCCAGCCGACCCTTCTCGACGCGCTGGGTCCGTGGCCGCTCTACCTCCTCGCCGCCGGCGCGATCGGCCTCGCCGGCTTCCACCTCCTCGCGCTCCCGTTTCGCGCGCGGAGGTGGAGCGACCGGCGACCCGGACCGACCTAGCCTTCGCCCTCGCCGCCTTCCGCCGGCGGGGTTACTTCGCCTTCGCCGGCCGGTATCTCCTCGGCACAGGCGCCTTCGGTGTCCCCGTGCGCGAGGTGTGCCGGGACGGCGGACTCCCCGACCTCGATCGTGTGTGGATTCTCCGGGTTCCCGGGCGGCACGTGGCAGACGAGGACCTTGGGCTCCTCCTCGTCCTCGCCCGCCTCGGGGTCCTCTCCGGCTCCATCGTCCCCGGGCACGACATCGCCCTCGCAGGCGCCCTCGGTGTCCCCGTGCGCCAGATGGGCGGGAACGGCAAGATCGAGGCCCGTCGGGGAGTCAGCGTTCGACGACCAGGTAGGGACCGTCGGCGGCGACGCTCGCCCCGGCGAGCCCCGAGTGTCGGACGACGATCGCGAGCTCCTCGGGCGTGAACGCCGCGGCCACCGAATCGGCGTAGAGGCGGCGCATCTCGCCCGAATAGTGCCGGCCGTGCCACGCGATCCAGGAGCCGAGGAGCCCGCGCGGCGGGCGGCGGAGGTCGCGGAGGAGGGCCCTCCCCGACTCCCCCGCAACGCGCGCGATCTCGTCGAGGACCGGCGTGGGGTCGCCCAGGTGGTGGAGCAGCGAGTTCGAGATCACGAGGTCGAAGGCTCCCCCGCCGAAGGGAAGCGCGCGCGCCTCCGCCTGCGCGAGTCCGACGAGGAACGGCCGGACCCTGCTCCGCGCGTCGCGCCGCGCGTTTTCGAGACCGCCGGCGCCCGCGGCCAGCATCGCGCCCGCGCGATCGACGGCCCAGATCCGCCATTCAGGCCTCCGGCCCGCGATCTTCACGGGGATCTGGCCGCCCCCCGTCCCCAGGTCCAGCACCCGCGCCGGCCCGCGCGGACCGAACGCGACGACGCGCTCGAGCCACGACGCGTCCAGCCGCGCCAGGTGGGCTTCGCCGGCCGCGCCCATGTACGCGTCGGCCTCGCCGGCCTCGTCCATGACCTCGGGCTCGAGCCGCCGCGCGCCGTAGACCCGCGCGTGACGACGCGAGACCCGATCGAGCCCGGGCTCGAAGAGCGCAGCCCCGGGTTCCGCGACGACCCCCGACGGCAGTCGCCGCGCGCTCTCGCCGCGCCATACGCGGGTCACGCCGGCGGGGTTGCCGACTCGTGCCTTCACATCGAGCTTGACGCCTCCATGATGGACAAGGTCATTCGCGAGATCGAGAAGCGGCGCGAAGGATACGTCGACGAGCTGGCCGAGTTCCTCGCGATCCCCAGCGTCTCGACCGATCCCGAGCGCGCCGCCGACGTCCGGCGCTGCGCCGTCTATTGCCGGGACGCGCTCGAGAAGATCGGTTTTCCCGCCGCGGAGGTCCACGAAACCCAGGGGCACCCGATCGTGACCGCGGAATGGGGCGGCGCGCCCGGCGCTCCCACGGTCCTCTTCTACGGCCATTACGACGTCCAGCCGGTCGATCCCGTGGAGCTCTGGACCACGCCCCCTTTCGAGGCCACGGTAAGGGACGGGCGGATCTACGGCCGCGGATCGGCCGACGACAAGGGGCAGGTCCTCTGCCACTGGAAGGCGTGGGAGGCGCACTTCGCCGCGCATGGGAAGCTCCCGTGCAACGTCAAGGTGCTCCTCGAGGGGGAGGAGGAGATCGGCTCCGAGCACCTGGCGCCGTTCATCGCCGCGAACCGCGAGCGCCTGGTCTCGGATGTGGTCCTGATCTCGGACAGCTCGATGTTCGCGCGCGGGGTGCCGTCCCTGTGCTACGGCCTCCGCGGCCTGTGTTACATGGAGATCCGCGTGCGTGGGGCGCGGAGCGACCTCCACTCGGGCTCCTTCGGCGGCGCGGTCGCGAATCCCGCACAGGCGCTCGTGACGATCCTCGCGGGACTCAAGGACCACGAGAACCACGTCGCGATCGAGGGCTTCTACGACAAGGTGCGACCGGTCTCGGAGCGTGAGCGCGCGGAGTTCGCCCGCCTGCCGTTCAACGAAGTCGAGTTCCGCCAGCAGCTCGAGGTGCCGGAGCTTGCGGGGGAGGCGGGGTTCTCGACGCTCGAGCGGATCTGGGCCCGGCCCGCGCTCGACATCAACGGGATCGTCTCCGGCTTCACCGGGCAGGGGGCCAAGACCGTGCTCCCGGGGGAGGCGAGCGCCAAGGTCTCGATGCGGCTCGTCCCCGAGCAGGACCCCGCCGAGATCGCCGCTCTCTTCCGGCGCCACGTCGAGGACCACACGCCCGCCGGCGTGACGGTCCGCGTCGACAATCTCCACGGCGCTCGACCCTACCTCGCTCCGCTCGACCATCCCGCGAACCGGGCCGCGGCGCGGGCGCTCGCGCAGGCGTTCGGCGCCGAGCCCGTGTTCACGCGCGAAGGCGGCTCGATCCCCGTCACGGTCACGTTCCAGGAGGAGCTCGGGACGACGTCGATCCTGATGGGATTCGGTCTCCCCGACGAGAACGCCCATGCGCCGGACGAGCACCTGGATCTCGGAAACTTCCACGCCGGCGTGGTGACGAGCGCGTGGTTCTACGAGGAATACGCGCGCGGGGAGGATTGAAGCCGACTCGCCGGACGACGATCCGCAGGAGCGCGAAGCGCGGGATCTACGACCCCGCGGTCGTCGACGCGATCCTCGACGCGGGGATCGTGGCCCACGTGGGCTTCGTTCACGATGGCCAGCCCTTCGTGATCCCCATGTCGTACGCCAGGGACGGTGACCGGCTCCTGCTCCACGGTGCGGGGGGCAGCCGCCTCATGCGCACGCTCGCGAGCGGCGTGCCGGCCTGCGTCACCGTGACGCTCCTCGACGGGATCGTGCTCGCGCGCTCGGTCTTCCACCACTCGATGAACTATCGCTCGGTCGTGGCGCTGGGATCGGCGACGAAGCTCGAAGGGGCGGCGAAGTCCGCGGCGCTCGAGGCGCTCGTCGAGGGCCTGGTGCCGGGCCGTTCGCGGGAGGCGCGCGCCCCGAGCCGCGCCGAGCTCGCCGCGACGACGATCCTCGCCTTCCCGCTCGACGAGGTCTCGGCCAAGGCGCGCTCCGGGCCGCCCGCCGACGACCCGGCCGACGTCGATCTTCCGGTCTGGGCGGGGACGATCCCGCTCGCGCTCGAGGCGCGATCTCCCGAGGCCGCACCCGACGTGCGCGACGGGGAGGCGCTTCCGCGGTCCGTGGTCGAGTGGGTCCGTCGCGGCCCGGCGGAC
Organism: Gemmatimonadota bacterium; assembly: GCA_036556305.1. Lineage (GTDB taxonomy): Bacteria > Gemmatimonadota > Gemmatimonadetes > JACCXV01 > JAHWKZ01 > JAICNR01. Next base: position 48,591 of record DATBJO010000080.1, on the reverse strand, counting down.
CGCCAAACAGGCGCCCGGGGGGCTACGGCGATCGACGACCCGGAGGCGGTCCCGCCGCGCGCGTGACCCCCGGGCGGATCGCCCACGGACCCACGCGGATCACCGGTTGCGTCGAATCGTTCACGTAGAGCGTCAGCGAATCCGAAGTCGCGAGCAGTCCGGGGCCGAACGCGAAGACGCCGAGGGCCGTGTTGTCCGTCTCGACCTTGAGCCGCGGGTTCGTGGGGGTCGTGACGCCCTCGTAGCGGTTCCCGTCCTCGTCCATGAGAAAGGGCTGTTCGTCGGCCGCGAACAGGACCAGGCTGTCGGGGCCCGTGTACCACGCGGCGTACGTCATCGCGATGTGATTCTCCGAGTAGTTGACGACCTGGACGTTCCACGCCGCGTCTCCGGTCGCCGAGCGCGCGGTCATGTTGATCGAATCGAGGGGGCTCCTCCCCTGCATCTCGGGAAAGCGCGTCGGGTCGAGCGCAAATTCCTCCTGCTCGGCCGCGGTCATCGAATCCAGCGGCACGAGCGTGTCGGCGGGGGACGGATCGCGCGTCTCGCCGGATTCGCCGGAGCAGGCGAGCGCGAGAGCCAGCGCGGCCGCGATCGGAAGGGTGGAGCGGGCGGTCATGCGGCCCTCCTCAGCGGTAGTTGGTCGTTTTCCAGTCGAAGGGGAGATCGCCTTCGCGCAGGTGGGCGATCACGCCCTGGAGATCGTCTTTCTTCTTTCCCGAGACACGGACCTGATCGCCCTGGATCGCAGCCTGGACCTTGAGGCCCGTGGCCTTGATCCGCTTGACGACGTCCTTGGCCTGCTCGGTCGACAGGCCCGACTGGATCGTGGCGCGCTGGCGCGCGGTCCCGCCGAGCGCGGATTCGACGGACCCCCATCCCACCGCCTTGAGGGACACGCCCCGGCGCGCGAGCTTCTCCTCGAGGATCTGCCGCAGGGCCTTGAGCCGGCCCTCGTCCTCGGCGGTCAGGACGAGGTCGTCGCCCGTCTCCTCGATCGCGGCCTTCGATCCCTTGAAGTCGAACCGCGTGCGGACTTCCTTGGTCGCCTGCTGGACGGCGTTCCGCACCTCCATCCGGTCGACCTGACTCACGATGTCGAAAGAGCTCTCGGCTGCCATCGGTATTGCGATTCTCCTTGTTCTCGGGTTCGCTATCCGATCCTGACAACGATCTTGCCGAACTGATCCCCCTGCTCCATCCGATCGAGAGCGCCGGGGACTTCCTCGAACGGGACCTCCGCGTCGATCACGGGCTCGATCCGCCGACCCTCGACCAGACGGGCGACGCGTCGGAACTCGCGCCGGTTCGCCATCGTCGATCCGTGGATCGAGATCTGCTTCCAGTACACCCGATTGATCGGCGTAATCGCGTCGTTCCCGGTCGTCGCTCCGCACGTCGCGATGCGCCCTCCGCGACGTACGCACTCGATGGAATCACGCCAGGTGGCCTGGCCGACGTTGTCGACGACGAGGTCCACTCCGCGCCGGGCCGTGAGCTCGCGGATCCGTTCGGGCAGGTTCTCCCGCGTGTAGTCGATGGCCACGTCGGCGCCGAGTCCGATCGCGCGGTCGAGCTTCTTCGCGCTCGACGACGTGACGAAGACGTAGGCGCCCGCATACTTCGCGATCTGGAGCGCCGCGCTCGCGACTCCGCCGCCCACGCCGTGGATCAGGACGCTCTCCCCCGCCCGGAGCCTGCCCGCCGTCAGGAGAAGCCGCCACGCGGTCTGGTAGACGAGCGGGAACGCCGCGGCGGCGGCCCAGTCGAGCCCGCGCGGCTTGCGATGGACGTTGACCGCCGGGACGGCGACGAGCTCGGCCAGCGTGCCCGACACGTGCTCCCCGAGGAGCCGGAAGCGGATGCACATCGACTCCTCGCCCTGCAGACAGAACTCGCAGCGTCCACAGAACAGACCCGGCTGGATGTACACCTCGTCGCCGCTCGACACCCCGTCCACGTCGCGGCCCACGGCGTCGACGACGCCGGCGCCGTCGGCGCCGAGGACGTGGGGGAAGGCGAGCTCGATCCCCGGGATGCCCCGCCGGACCCACAGGTCGAGGTGGTTGAGAGCCGCCGCGACGACCCGCACGCGCACCTGCCCGGGCCCCGGCTCGGGATCCGGCAGCTCGCCGATCCGGACCACGTCCGGCCCGCCGTGGGCTCCGATGTGGACGGCGCGCATGGGCCGCCCAATGTAGCCGGGGCCCCCAGCCGCCGCAGCCCTACTGCCGGTCCACCGACAGGGTGTAGGCGCCGGAATCGCCTGGACGAAGCGTGTTGGCCACGACCGTCCAGCGTCCGCCCTCATCGAACGTCATCTCCAGGCGACTGTCGGTGCCGCCCCCGCCGTCGTCGTCGTTGAATCCGCGGCCCGTGGGCGAGACGAGCGTGAGGTAGGTGTCGAAGTCCGGAGACCTGAGCAGGAACAAGGCGCGCTGTCCTTCCTGGACGTCGATCGACCAGCCCTCATACCAGGACTCGTCGGTCCGTTTCGGATCGCTCGCGTCGAGCGTGCCGGACACCGATGCCGTCGCGCCCTCCGGGATCGCGCCGCGCACGGTGAACTCCTCGTCGATCTGCGCGGCATCGGTGCGTTCACGCGTCGTGAGGGCGAGCGCGTAAGCGCCGCTCTCGTCCGGCTCGTACGACGTGACCTTGAGCCGCCATGTGCCTTCCTCGTCCGCGACCTGCTGGACGAGCGATACGTCCGGCGAATCGGCGTAGTCGTCGTTCTCGTACTGCTCGCCGGACGGCGCGATCAGGATCAGGTAGGGGTCGAAATCGACCGATGTCGCGATCGCGATGATCTCCTGGCCGAGGTCCGCCTGGACCGGGTATTCGTCGAAGAACTCGCCGCTCTCCAGCTTCGTGTCGCCGGAATCGAGCGAGCCCGTTCGGACCGTCTGTGCGAGAGCCGGCCGCGCCGCGGCCACCGAAACGAGCGCGCCCGCGAGCGCGAGGATCCGCAGGGTCGGGGACATCGAGACTCTCCTGGTGACGAAGGGTGGCGTGCCCGGCCGGAGCGCCGGGCCACGGGTCCCAATCTATATTGTCCGCGTGCCATCGTGGATGCACGACGAGGACATCCCGTTGACGTTCTGCGACCAGTGCGGCTGGCTTCAGCTCGGTCTCGCGGCGGCATGCGCCCGCTGCGGCGTGCCGCTCGATCGCAGTGTCTACGACCCGTTCGTCGCGATCAGCCAGAACGCGGCGCTCGTGCGACAGGCGATCCACGGACGCGCCAAGCCCTCGGGCTTCGGGTTCTTCGCCCTGATCTCGCTCGGGCTGCTGTACCTGCTCTACTCGGGACTCTTCCTGCACTCGCTCCTCTCACGGCCGTTCTCCTTCGAGACGCTCGTCTTCGTCCTCCTCGATCTCGTGATCGGGCTCCTGATCCTCTCGGCGTTCCATCGGATGCGGTCGCGAGACACGTGGAACGAGTATCGCCGCTGGTCCTGAGGCTGACCGGGCGTGTGCACGCTGATCGCCTTTCATCGCGTCTGGTCGGGCGCGCCGCTCGTCGTGGCCACGAACCGCGACGAGGCCTACGAGCGAGAGTCGTCGGTGCCCCGGTGGTGGGCCGGCGATCCGGCGGTCCTCGCGCCGCGGGACGAGCACGCGGGCGGGACATGGATGGGAGCCAACGAGGCGGGTCTCTGGGTCGGCCTCACGAACCGGCACACGCGCCGGGAGGACCGGGCTCTCCGTTCGCGCGGCCTGCTCTGCCGCGAGCTCCTCGACGCGCCCGATGCGTCGACCGCCGCGGCGGTCCTGAACGGACTCACGGTTCGATACAATCCCTTTCACGCCGTCCTGGCCGACGCCGAGCGGATGATCCTCGTCGAGTACGAGGACGGGCGCGCGGGCGCGCGGCGGCTGCCGCCCGGGTGTCACCTCGTGACCAACCGGCCGTTCGACGAGAACCCGAGCGAGCCCAAGGTCGGCCGCGCGTGGCGGCTCCTGTACGCGGCGGGGTTGTGGCCGGCCGCGCGGGGCGCCGCTCCACCGGCCGATCTCGAGGCGCGGCTCGCGGCGGTGCTCGCCGACCACGGCGGCGAGGGGCGCGACGCGCTCTGCCTGCACGGCGGCCGCTACGGCACGCGGAGCGCGGCGGTGTGGCGCGTGACCCCGCGCGGACACCCCGCGGGCCCGGCGCGGATCGCGCTCACATTCGCAGACGGCCCGCCGTGTTCCACCGAGTTCGTCTCCGTCGCCTGAGCGTCCGCAGGTGCGTTGACGGGCTCCGGGGGCCGGGGTAAGCTGTCCCGCCCGGCGCCGGACCCTGGCGCCCTCGCGCCGCCCGGCATCTCTTCACGGAGGATCGATGGCCGACATTCCGGAGGATCTTCGGTACAGCAAGGATCATGAGTGGGTCTCGTTCGATCAGGACGCGGGCGTGGCCACGGTCGGAATCACCGACTATGCGCAGGGCGAGCTGGGCGATGTCGTGTTCGTCGAGCTGCCGGGCGTCGGGACTCCCGTCGTCGCGCACTCCGTGTGCGGGACGATCGAAGCGGTGAAGGCGGTGGCCGAGCTGTTCGCCCCCGTTTCCGGCGAGGTCGTCGACGTAAACCCGGTGCTCGAGGACCATCCCGGGACGCTGAACTCCGACCCCTATGGAGAAGGGTGGATGATCCGCATCCGGCTCTCGGATCCCGACGAGCTGGACGACCTCCTGGACGCCGCCGGCTACGCCGAGCACGTCGGATAGATCGTGTCCCGGCGCCTGCCCTCTCCGGATCGGTTCGCGGACCGGCACATCGGGCCGCGTCCCGACGAAATGCGCGAGATGCTCGCGACGCTCGGCCTCGAGAGCCTCGAGTTGCTCGCGGACGCCGTGGTCCCGGCCGACATCCGGCTCGACCGCCCGCTCGACCTGCCGCCGGCGGTTCCGGAGGAGGCGGCGCTCGCCGAACTGGCCGCGCTCGCGGCGAAGAACCAGGTCTGGCGCTCGTGGATCGGCATGGGCTACCACGACTGCATCACGCCGCCGGTCATCCTGCGCAACATCCTCGAGAACCCCGGCTGGTACACCGCCTATACGCCGTACCAGGCCGAGATCGCGCAGGGCCGACTCGAGGCCCTGCTCGTGTTCCAGAACGTGGTCGCCGACCTGACGGGCCTCCCGGTCGCCAACGCCTCGCTCCTCGACGAGGGCACCGCGGCCGCGGAAGCGATGGCCATGATCCAGCGCGTCACGCGGCGGGACGGGGGGGTCTTCCTGGTCGATCGCGGATGCCATCCGCAGACGATCGCGGTCGTCGAGACCCGCGCCGGGGCGCGCGGATTCGAGATCGAAGTGACCGACGTCCTCGCGCGCGCCGTGGACGAGCGGACGGCGGGTGTGCTCGTCCAGTATCCGACGACGGACGGCGCGATCGAGTCGTACGCGGATCTCTGCGACCGCGTCCACGCGGCCGGGGGGCTGGTCGCGGCGGCGACCGATCTGCTCGCGCTGGCCCTGCTGGAACCCCCGGGCTCCTGGGGGGCGGACGTGGCCGTCGGCAACAGCCAGCGTTTCGGCGTCCCGCTGGGATACGGCGGACCGCACGCCGCGTTCTTCGCGACGCGCGAGGAGTACGCGCGACAGATCCCCGGACGGATCATCGGCGTCACGCGCGACTCCGGCGGCCGCGAGGCGTACCGGATGGCGCTGCAGACGCGCGAGCAGCACATCCGGAAGGAGAAGGCGACCAGCAACGTCTGCACCGCCCAGGTCCTGCTCGCGGTCGTCGCGGCGATGTACGCGGTGTACCACGGCCCCGACGGGCTGACGCGGATCGCGCGGCGCGTTCACGGGATGACCGCGCTCCTGGCGGAGGGGCTGGCGCGGCTCGGCCGGCGACCGGACGCGGAGACCTTCTTCGACACGCTGTCGGTCACGCTCGATCCCGCGGAGGCGACTCGCGTCCGCGAGGCCGCCGCCGGCAAGCGCATCAACCTTCGGGCCCTCGACGACGCGCGCACGGGGATCGCGTTCGACGAGAGGGTCGGGGAGGAGGACGTGCGCGCGCTGCTCGAGGCGTTCGCGCCCGACGGGCGGGTTCCGTTCGATCTGGACGATCTCGCCGCGGCCGACCGCGAGGCCGGCATTCCCGCTTCGCTCACGCGCAGCTCCCCGTTCCTCGAGCATCCGGTCTTTCACCGCTACCGGTCCGAGACCGAGATGCTGCGCTATCTCAAGCGCCTCGAGAACCGCGACCTGTCGCTCGCGCACGCGATGATTCCGCTCGGCTCCTGCACGATGAAGCTCAACGCCACGACCGAGATGATTCCGATCACATGGGCAGGCTTCGGTCGGCTCCATCCGTTCGCGCCCCGCGAGCAGGCGGCGGGGTACGCCGAGCTGTTCGCGCAGCTCGAGCGGTGGCTGGCCGAGATCACCGGCTTCGCGGGGGTGTCGCTCCAGCCGAACGCGGGATCGCAGGGGGAGTTCGCGGGCCTCCTCGTGATCCGCGCCTGGCACCGCTCGCGCGGCGACACGGGCCGCACGACGTGCCTGATCCCCCAGTCCGCGCACGGGACCAACCCGGCGAGCGCGGTGATGGCCGGGATGGAGGTGGTCGGGGTGAGGACCGACGCCCGCGGCAACATCGACGTCGACGACCTGCGCGCGAAGGCCGCCGAGCACGCCGAGACACTGGGCGCGATCATGGTCACGTATCCCTCGACCCACGGCGTGTTCGAGGTGCGGATCCGCGAGGTCTGCGACATCGTCCACGAGCACGGCGGTCAGGTCTACATCGACGGAGCGAACATGAACGCGCAGGTGGGTCTGGCCCGCCCGGGCGACTACGGCGCCGACGTCTGTCACCTCAATCTTCACAAAACTTTTTGTATCCCGCACGGGGGCGGAGGTCCCGGCATGGGGCCCATCGGCGTCGCCGCGCACCTCGTCCCGTTCCTCCTCGACCATCCGGTCGTCGAGCTGTCGCACGCGCGCTCGGCGGGCACGGTGTCGGCGGCGCCCTGGGGCAGCCCCTCGATCCTGCCGATCTCGTGGGCCTACATCCGGCTCATGGGTCCCGACGGGCTCACGCGGGCGTCCCAGGTCGCGATCCTGAACGCGAACTACGTGGCCCGGCGGCTGGCGGACGACTATCCGCTCCTCTACGCGGGCGCGAACGGGCTGATCGCCCACGAGTGCATCCTGGACTCGAGGCCGCTCAAGCAGTCGTCGGGGGTCGAGGTCGAGGACATCGCCAAGCGGCTCATCGACTACGGGTTCCACGCGCCGACGGTGTCGTTCCCCGTGGCCGGGACGCTCATGGTCGAGCCGACCGAAAGCGAATCGAAGGCCGAGCTCGACCGGTTCGTGGAGGCGATGGCGGCCATCCGCGACGAGATCCGCGAGATCGAGAGCGGGATCGCCGACGCCGACGACAACCTCCTCAAGAACGCGCCCCACACCCTCGCCGTCGTAACCGCCGACGAGTGGACGCATCCGTATTCCCGCGAGCGGGCCGCGTTCCCCGTCCCCGTCTCCGCCGACCACAAGGTGTGGCCCGCGGTCGGCCGCGTCGACGCGGCGTACGGAGATCGGAACCTGATGTGCACGTGCCCGCCGATGCACGAGTACGAGGAGGCGACCACGTGATGAAGCGAGGGCGGCAATGGCGAAGCTGACGTGGCACGGGCACTCGTGCTTCGAGTACGAGACCGAAGCGGGGAAGATCCTCATCGATCCGTTCCTGTCGGGGAACCCGAAGGCCGACGTCGGGCCCGACCGCATCGCCGGGGTCGACGCGATCGTGGTCTCGCACGGTCACGGCGATCACTGGGGCGACACGGTGTCGATCGCCCGGCGCACCGGGGCGCTCGTCGTCGCCGCGTACGAGCTGGCCCAGCTCGCGTCCGATCGCGGATGCAAATCGCACGGGCTCGCCTGCGGCGGCGGGCGGCAGTTCGACTTCGGTCACGTGAAGCTCGTCCCCGCGGCGCACGGCTCCATGACCGAGGCCGATCCCAGGTATTCGACGAATCCCTGCGGGATCGTGATCACCGCCGAAGGGAAGACCCTCTACCACGCGGGCGACACGGCGCTGACCGCGGACATCAAGCTCCTCGGCGAGCTGTACCGCTTCGACTGCGCGTGCCTGCCGATCGGGGACAACTACACGATGGGACCCGACGACGCCCTGCATGCCGCCCGGTTTCTCTCCGCGGGACTCGTCGTCCCGATGCACTACGGCACGTTCCCGCCGATCGAGCAGGACGCCGGGGCATGGGCGGCGAAGGTGCGCGCCGAGACCGGCTCTCGCTGCGAGGTGCTCGAGCCCGGCGGCTCGGTCGAGTTCTAGCGCAGAGTCGCCGACATCCGCGACGCTGCACCGGCCCGCCGCGGGACCGTTCCTCGATCCGCCGGGGTAGCATCCGAATGCGATTCCGGACGAGATCCAGGCTCCTGCTTGCCCCGGCTGCGCTCGCGTTCGCCTGCGGCGGCGACGCCGCGGACGCGGGCGGCTCTCGTCCCACGTCCACGGCCGACAGCGGAATGGCGGTCGTCGCCGGTCCTCCGGCGACCGGGAGCGTCGACGTCACGGTCGCCGGGCGCGTGCTGGACGACTCGACCGGCGAGGCGCTGGTCGGGGGATACGTGATCGTGCTGGCGCCCGGCGTCTCGTTCGACCAGTGGGAACGGAGCGCCGCGGACGAGGTGAAGGATCTCATGGCCGGCGCGGCCGTGACCGACAGTCTCGGGCGCTTCGAAGTCCCGGACCTGCCGCGGGGATCGGACTTCACCGTGGTCGTGGCGGCGCGCGGTCACGCGCCCGCGGTCTTCGAAAGCGGGCTCACGGTGATGCCCGACGATCCGCCGATCACCCGGCTCGCCGACGTGCGGCTCGAGCCCCGGTGACCCGCTGGCGCCTGCTCGAGACCGGTGCGCGGCCGGGCGCGTGGAACATGGCCTGCGATGCCGCGCTCCTCGCATCGATGCATTCCGGACTCGAGTCTTCGAGGACCCCCGGCGGCGCGACGGCGACGCTCCGCCTGTATGGCTGGGAGCCGGCCGCCGTCTCGCTCGGACACCATCAGCCCGATCCTTCCCCCGGCGAGATCGAGTGGCTCCGAGCGCGGGGAGTCGACTGGGTCCGTCGCCCGACGGGCGGACGCGCCGTGTACCACGGACCGCCGTCCGAGGAGCTGACCTACAGCCTTGTGGCCGCGATCGACGATCCCGATCTCGGCACCGGACTCGCGGCCTGCCACCTGCGGATCCACGCGGCGATCGCCGCCGGGCTTCTCCGGCTCGGGGTAAGCGCCGGCCTCGCCTCGCGCCGGCGGGTCGCGCTCCGGCCGACGAGCCGCCGCGCGTGCTTCGCGTCGTCGGCTCCCGGCGAGATCGCGGTCGACGGGCGCAAGCTCGTGGGGAGCGCGCAGCGGCGCACCCGGCGCGCGTTCCTCCAGCACGGCTCGATCCCGCTCGCCGGAGAGCAGGGCGTGCTGGCCGAGGTCTGGCCGGGATGCCTCGAGCCGGAGCGGACGACTTGCGTTTCGTCGGCGGCCGGACGATGCGTGGGGTTCGACGAGCTCGCCCGAGCCGTCGTCACCGCGTTCGAGGAATCCATGAACGTCGAGCTCGCGCAAGGCGAGCTCTCGGACGAGGAGATCCTCGCGATCGACACGTCTCTCTCCGCGTCCGACTCGCTCCGCGCGCTCGCTTGACATGGTCCCGCGGCGACGGCCATACTCACAGGCGATGCCGGAACATCCGGCCCGCCCTCGGGCGCCACTTCCTTCAGCCCATCCGCGAGGTAGTTCCCATATGAGCGCTCGAACCCGTTTCGTCATCGGCATCCTCGTCGCCGTGGCCACCGCCTGCGGCGGCGGCGAGCCGGCGGGCGAAGGCCCGGGAACCGCGGAAGCCCCGGTCGACGGCGGCACCGCCGTCATCTCCACGGTCAGCGACTTCGACGCCTTCAACGAGCTCATCTCGACCGACTACGACACGAACCAGACGATGAGCTACATCCTTTTCAGCAACCTCGTGCAGCTCGACGAGGACATGAACTATCAACCGTACCTTGCCGATTCGTTCTGGATGTCGGACGACGGCCTGACGCTGACCTTCCGGATCCGGGACGGAATGAAATGGCACGACGGGGTTCCGGTCACGGCCGATGACGTCGTCTGGACCTACGAGATGTCGGTGAACGACGAGATCGCCTACGCAAACCTGTCGTACTTCCAGTACGTCACGCGCGCGGTCAGGGTCGACGATCGGACGGTCCGCTTCGAGTTCAGCGCGCCTCACTCCGACGCGCTCATGGACTTCACCGAGTGGAGTCCGATGCCCAAGCATCTCCTCCAGGACGTCCCGCCGGCGGAGATGCGGAACGCGCCGTTCAACCGTCATCCGGTGGGCAACGGGCCGTTCCGTTTCGTCTCGTGGGACGCGAATCAGCAGGCCGTCTTCGAGGCCAATCCCGATTTCGTCCTCGGCCGGCCGCACCTCGATCGGATCGTGGTGCGCGTGATTCCCGAACAGACGACCGAGCTGACCGAGCTCCTGACCGGCGGCATCGATCTCATGCGAGCGGTCCCGCCCGCCGAGATGCATCGCGTCGAGGAGAGCGACGACGTTTACGGGATCGTCTATCAAGCCCGTTCCTACACGTTCATCGCGTGGAACACGCGGAATCCGCTGTTCGCCAGCTCCAAGGTCCGGCGCGCGCTGACGATGGGCATCAATCGCCAGCAGATCGTCGATGCGCTCCTCTACGGCTACGGCACGATCGCGGTCAGCGACGCCATGCCGTTCCAGTGGGAGTTCAACGATCGGCTCCAGCCCTGGCCCTACGACGTCGACCAGGCCCGGCAGATGCTCGCCGAGGAGGGATGGACCGATCACGACGGCGACGGGATCATCGACAAGGATGGCCGGCCTTTCCGCTTCGTTCTGGGCACGAACCAGGGCAACGACCTGCGCGAGGACATCGTGGTGATCGTCCAGAATGATCTGAAGCAGCTGGGAATCGACGTCCAGCCGCGGCTGATCGAGTGGAACACGCTCATCACCGACCTCAAGGCGAAGAGATTCGAGGCCGCGGTCAGCGGCTGGTCGACGGATTTCAAGTTCAATCCGACCGATCTGTTCTCGACCGAGGCGATCGAGGGCAAGTACAACTACCCAAGTTACAGCAATCCGGAAGCCGACTCCCTGATGACGAAGGCCCTTGTAACGCTGAATCGTGAGGACGCGAAGCCGCTGTGGATCCGGTATTCGGAGATTATCCACGAGGACCAGCCGTACACGTTCCTGTATTACCTGCAGGAGCGGCTCGGCGTCAGCAACCGGCTTCGCGATGTCGAGGCGGACGCCCGCGGGCACCTGATCTCCGCCGCCCAATGGTGGATCCCCGAGAACATGCAGAACCGCGGCGGAGAACAGCCGGTAGCGATCGCCGTCGACGCCGATCGCTGAAACGACCCCCGGAAGGAGACCTGATGCACGCGAATCGATGGTTGGCGACGGTGGCCGGGACGGTGATGCTGGCGGCGTGCGGCGGGGGCGGTGACGCAGGCGGGCAGGCGGGCGCCGAAGGGACTCCGGCCGACGGCGACATGCTGGTCGTGGGGATCACGACCGACCTGGATACGATGTTTCCGCCGATCTCGAACTCCGTTTCTTCGAGCGACGTCTACGGCAACATCTACTGGTACCTGATGCGCTCCGAGCCCGACTTCATCCATTTCCGGCCCGGCCTCGCCGACTCGTTCTCGTTCAGCGAGGACTCGCTCCAGGTCACGTTCTACATCCATCCCGGCGTTACGTGGCACGACGGCGCGCCGTTCACGGCGGACGACGTGGTGTTCGCGCATTCCGTGTGCAAGGCGCCCGAGATCAACTGGTCCGCCGCGAGCTGGCTGGATCACATAACCAATGTCGAGGCGGTCGATTCCCTGACCGTCCGCTACACGTACGACGAGCGGTACATGTATCAAGTCGTGGACGCGAACGTGTGCTATCCGCTTCCCAAGCACATCCTCGGGGACGTCCCGTTCGCCGAGATGGGAAACCAGCCCATCGCGCGCGCGCCGATCGGCAACGGACCGTTCCGCTTCGTGTCGTGGAGCCCCGGAGAAGAGGTCGTCCTCGAAGCGAATCCCGATTTCGTGCTCGGTCGCCCGCACCTCAATCGGATCGCGTTCCGAGTCATCGAGGACGCGACGAACCTCGCCACCCAGATCCAGAACGGCGACGTGGATCTGTGGCCGCGGTTCACGCCGCCCTCGTTCTATCCGCAGTTCAAGGGCGATCCGGAGCTCGTCGTTCATTCGTATCCCGGACGCTCGTACACGTATATCGCTTGGAACACGCAGGACCCGCTGTTCCAGGACAAGCGGGTGCGGCAGGCGTTGACGCTCGCCACGAACCGCCAGGAGATCGTCGACGCGCTCCTCTACGGTCAGGGCCAGGTCGGAAGCCAGCCTCTGATCTCGACGATCTGGGCCCACGACCCCTCCATCCAGCCCTACCCCTTCGACCCCGACAGCGCGAAGGCCCTGCTCGAGGCCGCCGGGTGGACCGACACGGACGGAGACGGGATTCGCGAGAAGAACGGCCAGCGTCTGTCGTTCTCGATGAAGACGAACACCGACAACCGCATGCGGGTCGACATCGTGACGGTGCTCCAGCAGCAGCTCCAGGCCGTGGGTGCGGAAGTGCGGCCGATCACGCTCGAGTTCAACACGTTCATCGAGCAGCTGCTGGCCAAGGACTTCCAGTCGGCGGTCGCGGGCTGGTCGGTCGGGATCAAAGCCGAGCTCGAGCCCACCTTCGGGGAGGGTGAGCTGTTCAACTTCGTGAGCGCGGACGACCCCGAGCTCCAGCAGTTGATCGTTCAGGCCGAGCTGACTCGCGATATGGCGGTGGCCAAAGGGCTATGGTCCCAGGCGCAACGCATCATCGTCGACGAGGCGTACTACACGTTCCTGTTCCAGATCAACGACCTGTGCGCGATCGACGCCCGCTTCCAGAACGTGGACATGAACGCCTATAGCTGGGCGTTCAATCTGGAGGAGTGGTACGTGCCAGAGGGACGGCAGAAATACGAGGTTCCGGTGGGCGCATCGCCGCTGGCCGGGACGGCCGCGGAGTCGGCGGCCGCGGGTGCCGGCCGCTGAGCGGCGGGCGCGGCTGTAGACGGTGACCGGCTACATCCTCAAGCGCACGCTGCAGTCGATCCCGATCCTCCTCGGGGCGTCGACGCTGATCTTCTTCCTCATGCATGCCGCCCCCGGAGATCCCACGTCGATCTACCTGCGGCCCGATATCGACCCCGCGGTCATCGAGCAGATGCGAAAGAACCTGGGCCTCGATCAACCAGTCCACGTCCAGTACGTGAAGTGGCTGTCGTCGTTCGCGCGCGGGGACTTCGGGTACTCGTTCAGTCAGAAGCGCCCCATCATCGACATCATCAAGGACACGCTGCCGAATACGATTCTGCTCTCGGGTATCGCACTCGTGATCATCTTCTCGCTGGGGGTCTTGATCGGCACCATACAGGCCGTGCGGCAATACTCGTGGATCGACAACCTCGCCACGGTCCTGGCGTTCTTCTTCTACTCGATGCCGTCCTTCTGGTTCGGTCTCATGCTGATTCTGCTCCTGTCCTACAAATTCCAATGGCTTCCCGCGAGCCAGATGACCTCCGTGAACTTCGAGTTCATCTCCGTGGGTAAGCAGTGGGTCGACCGGCTCATGCATCTGATCATGCCGGCGGCGGCGCTCGGGATCGGCTCGGCCGCGTCCGTCGCGCGTTACATGCGGAGCGGCATGCTCGAGCAGATTCGTCAGGATTACGTCCGGACGGCCCGCGCCAAGGGCCTTTCCGAGCGCGTCGTCATCTTCAAGCACGCGATGCGGAACGCGCTGATCCCAGTCATCACGCTCCTTGGCCTGTCGCTTCCGTTCCTGGTGGGCGGCGCGGTCCTGATCGAGACGATCTTCGCATGGCCGGGCATGGGTCGACTCATCATCCAGGCGATCTTCCAGCGTGACTATCCGGTCGTCCTGGCAAGCGCTTTCGTCCTCTCGATCACGGTCATCATAGGAAATCTGCTCGCCGACATCCTGTACTCGGTCGTCGACCCGAGAGTCAGAGTCGAGGAATCGGAGACCTGAGATGGCCCGCGACGAGATCGCGCACTCGATGGGAGACGCGCTGCGGGAGGCGGCGGAGCCCGAGCGGCCGGTGACCCGTTCCACAACGGGACAGGCGCGAAAGCCGTGGGCGATCGCTCTCTCCGCGCTGGTCCCGGGACTCGGATCCATGGCGATCGGACGGCGGGCGGTCGGCGGATGGATACTCGGGATCTGGGCGATCGCTTTCACAACGCTCGCGATCTCGACCGAGGACGTATCCCGGACTCTCTCCGCCGGCGGCGTGGGCGACTGGCTGGCGCTCATCACGCTCGCGATCACGCTGATCGGCGTATGGGTGTGGGGAATCCTCGACGTCGCGGTCGTCGCCACGAAGCCGATCAAGCGCGTCGGCGTCAGTCAGTGGCGGATCGCGGGTCGACGGTTCCGGAAGAACAGGCTCGCGATGGCCGGCCTTGCGATCATGGTGCTCCTCTACTGGGTCACCCTGCTGGCGCCCTTCCTGGCGCCGTACGACCCGAACTTCCAGGGCAACATCGTTCTCAATCGCTATCAACCCCCCTCCATGCAGCACTTCCTCGGCACCGACAAGTTCGGCCGCGACATCTTCACCCGGATCCTGTATGGCGCCCGGATCTCGTTGACGATCGGCTTCATCGCGATCGTGATCTCGGTGACGTTGGGCACGCTCGTCGGCGCGATGGCGGGCTATTTCCGCGGCTGGGTCGACACCGCGATCGCACGCTTCATCGACATGCTGCTCTCGATTCCGCGGCTGATCCTGCTGCTCGTGATCATCGCCATGTTCGAGCCCAACATCTTCCTGCTCGTCGCCGCCCTGGGCCTCACCGGCTGGGAAGGGAGCGCGCGCATCGTCCGCGGCCAGTTCCTCTCTCTCCGCGAGCAGGAGTTCGTGCAGGCCTCGCGGGCGCTCGGGTATTCGGACTGGCGCATCATCCTGCGGCACATCCTGCCGAACACCCTGGCGCCGATCATCGTGATCGCCACGCTCGGCATCGGGAACGTCATCCTTCTGGAGGCCGGATTGTCGTTCCTGGGCCTCGGCGTCCAGCCGCCAACGGCGTCCTGGGGATCGATGGTGAACGACGGGCGCGACGCGATGATCACCGCGTGGTGGATCTCGACGTATCCCGGACTGGCGATCGTGCTGACGGTGGTGGCGTTCAATCTGCTCGGCGACGGGTTGCGCGACGCACTCGATCCCCGCCTACGGACGTAACGCAGGACGTTGAGAATGCCCGATCCCGGCGTTGTTCTCCGGACTTCCTCAGTCGAACGCCGTGATCTCGGACATTCTGAACGCCCTGCGGTGCGATAGCTTCCTGCGTATGCGCTTCCCGCATCCGATTTCCATCGCCGGGGTCCTCTACGCCCTCATCGGCGCAGCGGCCCCGGCGATGGGGCAGACCGGGTTCACGGCGGCGGGGGCGGAGCGCCAGCGGGAGATCGAGTCGCGCGCGCTGGCGGCGATCGATCCGGAGCGGTTCGAGGAGCTGTCCGCGACCCTCTCCGCGGCGCCCCACGTCGCAGGGTCGCCGGGTCAGGCGGCCTTCCGCGACACGCTCCTCGCGCGCCTGACCGCCTGGGGGTACGAGCCCGAGATCGCGAGCTATCGGGTCTACCTGCCCTGGGCGACCGACGTCACGCTCTCGATCGTCGCGCCGGACTCGGTCGCGCTCGACGCCGTCGAGGGACCGGTCGAGGGCGCGACGGAGCCCGACGGGCCCCGGTACCCGCTGGCGAACGGATACACGGGCGTCGGCGACGTGGAGGCCGAGGCGGTGTACGTGAACTACGGGCTTCACGAGGACTACGCGGGTCTCGCCGCGGCGGGGATCGACGTCCGCGGGAAGGTCGCGGTCGCGCGCTACGGCCGTTCCTACCGCGGGATCAAGGCGCGGCTCGCCGAGGATCACGGCGCGCTCGCGCTCGTCCTCTACTCCGATCCGATCGACGACGGCTGGTTCCGCGGCGAGCCCTTCCCCGAGGGTCCCTGGCGCCCGCGAACCGGCGTCCAGCGGGGGAGCGTGAAGAACGGCGAGGGCGATCCGACGACCCCCGACGGCCCCAGCGTGGACGGCGCCGTGCGGGTCGCGCCCGAGGACTCTCCGCACGATCTCCTCGCGATCCCGGTGATCCCCGTGAGCGCCGACATCGCGGCCGCGATCCTCTCGCGGATCGGGAACGCGCGCATCCCGCAATCGGACTGGCAGGGCGCGCTCCCGTTCCGCTATCACGTCGGTCCCGGCCCGGCGGCCGTCCGGCTCCGGGTCGGCGACGACCGGACCGGCCCCGACGCGGGGTTCAAGCAGGTTCACGACGTCAGCGCGAGGATCGCGGGCAGCGAGTGGCCCGATGAGCTCGTGATCGTCGGCGCGCACATCGACGCCTGGGGCCCGGGCGCCAACGACAACGTCAGCGGCACGACGTCGGTGCTGTCGGCCGCGCGCGCGGTCCGCGAGCTCGCCGAAGCCGGCTTCCCGCCGCGGCGGACGATCGTCTTCGCCGGCTGGGACGGCGAGGAATGGGGCCTGGTCGGCTCGACCGAGTGGGTCGAGCAGAACGCGGGCGTTCTCGCAGAGAGCGCGGTCGCGTACCTGAACCAGGACATGATCGCGGGCCCGGGCTTCGGCGCCAGCGCGTCGCCGTCGCTCAAGCCCCTCGTCCGCGAGGCCGCCGGCGCGATTCCCGCCACCGCGGGGACGCTGCGGGCGCAGTGGGCGCGCGCGGACTCGACGCTCGGGGTCGGCGATCTCGGCGGAGGGTCCGACCACGAGGGCTTCTACCAGCACCTCGGAATCCCCAGCGCGGGCCACGGCTTTGGCGGGCCCTACGGCCTGTACCACTCGGCCTACGACACGCGCGAGGCGGTCGAGATCGCCGACCCCGGCTATCGCAATCAGACGCTTTCGGCCGAGCTCGTCGCGGTCATGGCGCTGCGACTCGCCAACGCGGAGACGCTGCCCCTCGACTACGCCGCGTTCGCCCGCGAGCTCGCGGATCTGTGGCGCGAGCGGCGGGCGCAGGTCGTCGCGGCGACCGCGAGCGAAGTCGCGATCGAGCGGCTGGACGCGGCGCTGGACTCGCTCGCCGCCGCCGCCGCGCGCTTCGAGACCGCACGCGACGGTTACCTCGCCGGACGCGTGGATCCGGAGCGCAGCCGCGCCGCCAACGACGAGCTCCGCGCGGTCGAGCGCGAGCTGACCCGCGAGTCAGGTCTCGTCGGCCGACCCTGGAACCGCAATCTCGTCTTCTCGACCGACGACCGGAACGGCTACGCCACGCTCGCCCTGCCCGGAATCGCGGAGGCGTTGCTCGCGACCGACACGCGGCGCGTCGGGATCGAAGTGGACGATCTCGCGACGCGCGTAGAGGCCGCCGCGGCGCGACTCGCCGCCGCCGGCCGCGCGCTCGCGCCCTGAGGATCGGCGGGCTATCTTAGCGGCCCGATCCGTCCCGAGATAGGAGCCTACGATGGTCACAGGCATCAGCCGGGGAACGATCGCGCGCGCGCAGGAGCTCCTCGGCCTCGAGGTCAGCGACGTCGCGAAAGCCGTCGGCTGCACGACCGGCACGCTCCACCGCTGGCGGCGCGGCGCGCAGGATCCGTCCCCCCAGTACCTGGAGCAACTCGAGCTCCTGGACGACCTCCTCCACCAGCTCCTCGACAAGGCCCGCTCCCGTGACCGCGTTCGAGAGTGGTTCGACGGCCGCGTCCCGGCTCTCGGGAACCACCGACCCCGCGAGATCTTCCTGGCGGGCAACCTCGCTCACCTCGTGGTGTACCTCCGTCGCCTCGAACGGCTTTGACGGTCGGCGCGCTGGGACTGCGTTCGGGGCGCCCGGAGTAGCGCGATGGCGGAGCCCCTGCTTCGTGTCGAAGGCCTCAAGACCTGGTTCCATACCGACGAGGGGACGGCCAAGGCCGTAGACGGCGTCTCGTTCGACGTCCGGCCGCGGGAGACCCTCGGCATCGTGGGCGAATCGGGATGCGGCAAATCGGTCACCAGCCTGTCCATCCTGCGGCTCGTGCCGGAGCCCCCCGGCGACATCGCGGGGGGGCGGATCCTGTTTCGCGGCCTCGATCTCCTCGAGCTGCCCGAGAAGGAGATGCGGAAGATCCGCGGCAACGAGATCGCGATGATCTTCCAGGAGCCGATGACCTCGCTGAACCCCGTGTATACCGTGGGAGATCAGATCGGCGAAGTCCTGCGGCTGCATCGCGGCATGTCGAAGGACGAAGCCCGCGAGCGTTCGATCGAAATGCTGCGCCGGGTGCGGATCCCCGATCCCGAGCAGCGGGTCGACGAGTATCCCCATCAGCTCTCGGGCGGTCAGCGGCAGCGGGTGATGATCGGGATGGCGCTGGCCTGCGATCCCGCGCTCCTGATCGCCGACGAGCCGACGACCGCGCTCGACGTCACCGTCCAGGCCCAGATCCTGGCGCTCCTCAACCAGCTCCAGGACGAATACGGGATGTCGATCATGCTCATCACGCACGACCTGGGCGTGATCGCGGAGACCGCGCATCGCGTGGTCGTCATGTACGCCGGCGTCGTCGCCGAGGTCGGCACCGCCGAGCAGGTATTCGGCGGTCCCAACCATCCCTACACCGAGGGGCTCAAGGCCGCGATCCCCAAACTGGGGGAGAGAATCGAGCGTTTGCACACCATTCCCGGCTCCGTTCCCTCCCCCTACGAGGAGATCGTGGGTTGCCCGTTCCAGAACCGCTGCCCGTACGTGATGGACCGCTGCCGGCGCGAGTTCCCGGACCTGTACACGCTGGGGCCGGGGCACGAAGCGCGGTGCTTCCTCTATGGCTGACGGCGCAGGCCCGAATCGGACCCGGATTCCGCCGGGGGCGCCGACCGCGCAGCGTTCCCGCGGGGAGACGATCCTCGGCGTGCGCGATCTCAAGAAGCACTTCCCGATCACGCGCGGGTTCTGGTCGCGGACCGTGGGCCATGTCAAGGCGGTCGACGGGGTGTCGTTCGACATCCTTCCCGGCGAGGTGCTGGGTCTGGTCGGCGAGTCCGGCTGCGGGAAGACGACGACCGGGCGCTGCATCCTGAGGCTCATCGAGCCCAGCGGCGGGGAGGTCGAGTTCGAGGGTCGGGAGATCCTGGATCTCGATCGGGGCGAGATGCGCCGCCTGCGCCGGAAGATGCAGATCATCTTCCAGGACCCGTACTCGAGCCTGAACCCGCGCATCACCGTGGGCGGGATGCTCGCCGAGGTGCTCCGCATCCACAAGATCGCGGAAGGAGAGGCGGCTCAGGCCCGCATCCGGGAGCTCCTCGAAGTCGTGGGACTCTTCCCCGAGCACGCGAGCCGCTATCCGCACGAGTTCTCGGGCGGGCAGCGCCAGCGGATCGGGATCGCGCGGGCCCTCTCCGTCGATCCGCGCTTCATCGTCTGCGACGAGCCCGTCTCGGCGCTCGACGTCTCGGTGCAGGCCCAGGTCATCAACCTCCTCCAGGACCTGCAGAAGGAATTCGACCTCACGTTCCTGTTCATCGCCCACGATCTCGCCGTCGTCGAGCACATCTCCGACCGCGTGGCCGTCATGTACCTGGGCAAGCTGATGGAGCTCGCCGATTCGGAGGAGCTCTACGCGAACCCGCTCCATCCCTACACGCGGGCCCTCCTGTCGGCGATCCCCGTGCCCGAGCCCAAAGCGCGTCGCGAGCGGATCGCGCTCGAGGGCGACGTCCCGAGTCCCGCCAACCCGCCGTCGGGGTGTCCCTTCCACCCGCGCTGCCCGATCGCGACCGCGGAGTGCGCCGAGGTCGTCCCCGAGTTCCGCGACGTGGGCGGCGGCCACTACGTCGCGTGCATCAAGGTCTAGCGTTGGGCAGGAGGAGTCCTCCTCCTCAAGACCTGGAGACGCGACTCCACGGAACGATCGCCGCCTCGAGAGGGGTACAGAGAGGGCGATGCTTCGTGCGATGAGGACCCTTCCCGCCGCCCTGGCCGCGTCCGTGTCGGGCCTGTGGCTGGCGCCGCTCCCCGCCGGGGCCGTGCCCGCGCCGCCGGCCGGGGCCGCGCACGGATCGTGGCGGGGCGCCGACGCGTGCCCCCTCTACGGCCACGCCGGCGAGCCGCTCGCGCCGGTGCCCCATCCCGAGCCCCCTCCGGTCGAGCCCGGGGGCCGGCTCGTCGAGATCTCGGGGACCGGCGCGCTCGCCGAAGCGAGGGGGTGGATCGAGGTCGGCCGGCCGGACGATGCCCTGACCGCGCTGGCCGCCGCTCCGGCCGACGACCCCCGGACCCGGCTCTACCGACTCGCCGCGCTCGCCGGCCTCGGGCGCTGGTCCGAGGTCGCCGCGGAGCTGGAGACGACGCCGGCGCCGGCCCTCCCCCCGGCTTGCGAGGCTCTCCGGATCCGCTGGAGCGCCGAGACGGCGGGAACCGGCGGCGCCGCGGCCTGGGACGCGCTCGCGCGCGCGCGCCCCGCGCTCGGGGCCTACGTCGATCTCTGGCGACTCGAGGCCGCGGCGCGCTCGGGAGACCGGGAGGACGGCCTCGCGGCGTGGGACCGGGTCGCCGCCGGCGGGCTCCCCGACGCGGCGCGCGATCGCGGCCGCGAAGCGCTCGCCGCGCTCGACGAGCGGACCGGACGGCTGTCGCAGGCGCGCGGCCTCCACCTCGCGCTGGCCGCTGAGTCCCGCGGCGCGACGCGCGCCCGCCACTGGCTGGCCGCCGCGCGGCTCGCGGACCTCGAGGGGCAGGATCGTGTCGCCGACGATCTCCGGCGGCGCGTCGTGAGCGAAGAACCCGCATCCGCGGCACCGGCGCTCCTCGATCCCGGGATCCGCTCGCGCCTCCGGCTGGAGCCGATCGAGATCGCGCGCGCGCTTCTCCGCGGCGGTCGGGCGGCGGACGCGGAGCCCTTCGCGACCGCGGCCATCGAGTCCGGCGCCGGCGAAGCCGAACTTCGCGAGGCGCTCCGCCTCCGGGCCTCGATCCGCGCCGTCCGCGGCGACCGCGAGGGCGCCGAGAGCGACTACACGACCCTCCTCTCCCGCTGGCCGTCGGACCCGCGGCTCCCCGACGTCCTCATGGACCGCGCGCGGTTGGCCTACGCGTCCGGAGACGGGGCCGCGGCGCGGCAGCGCTATCAGGATCTCCTCGGCCGGTTCCCGAACAGCGCGGAGGCCGACGACGCGCTCTACCTCCTCGCGGACTCCTGGCAGGAGGATCGGGTCGCGGAGCCCGCGTTCGCGGATCGCGCGATCGAGGCCTTCGACCGGCTCGTGCGGACGCGGCCCGGCTCGTACTTCGCCGACCGCGCCGAGATGCGCGCGGCGCACCTGAGCTTCGCGCTCGGGCGCTTCGACGAGGCCGCGCGCCGCTACGCCGCCTACGACGGAGCCGAGAGCGCGCGCGAGGCGCGCTACTGGCTGGCGCGCGCGCGCGAGGCGCGGGGCGAGCGGGATCGGGCCCGCGAGATCTGGCGAGCGCTCGCGACCGGAGGGGACTGGTACGCGATGCTCTCCCGCGACCGCCTCGCGGGGCGGCCGGGCGCATCGCTCTCGCTTCTCAACGCCGGCTATCGTCCGGCGCCTCGGCCACCGCTCTCGGATGGCGCCGCGCTGCTCGCCGATCCGGCGGGGCGCGCGGCGGCGGCGCTGCTCGAGTTCGGCGAGCGCGACCTCGCGCGCGCGGAGCTCGGCCGCGGTCTGGCGCGCGCAGGCGGCGACCGGGCGCGCCTCGCGGCCTGGGCGGACGGGCTCGTCGCGTGGGGCTTCCCGGGACTCGCGCTCCGCGTCGGCGCGACGCTGGGAGAGACGGGAGCCGGTCGACGGTGGGCGCATCCGGCGGGCTACGCGGACGCGATCGACGCCGAGGCGCGGGCCCACGGGATCGACGCGTTCTACGTGATGGCGCTGATCCGTCAGGAGAGCCTGTTCGATCCGCGGGCCGTCTCGCCCGTCGGAGCGACCGGCCTCATGCAGATCATGCCGGCCACGGGCCTGGAGATCGCGGACTCGACCGGCTGGCAGCGGTTCGACCCGGAGCGGCTCACGGATCCGGCGCTCAGCCTCCACTTCGGCTCGCGCTACCTCGAGGATCAGCTCGCCCGCTTCGACGGATTCTGGCCCGCGGTCCTCGCCGCCTACAACGGGGGTCCCCACAACGTCGCCAGGTGGTGGAAATTCCCCGAGCGCGACGACGCGGAGCTCTGGATCGACCGCATCCCGTACCGGGAGACCCGGAACTACGTCAAGAAAGTCGTCGCTCTGTATGCGTCCTACCGGCAGCTCTACGCCGACGCGCCCGCGTCGCGCTGAGTCTCTCCGGGCCGCGTCCGTCGCCCTCGCCCTGCTCGGTCCGGCGGCGTTGCTCGGTCCGGCCCCGGGGACCGGTCCCGGGGCGGCGTGCGCGCAGGGGGCGATGGAGATCGGAGACCAGCCCGCGCAGTCGACGCTCGTCTATCCGCCGTTCGCGCACACCCTCGGCATCCACCGCGCGCGGCCGGCGCACCTCAAGCTCTTCCTCGGAGACCGCACGCGGTTCGACGACCCGCAGGGCGTCGCGGCCGTCAAGTTCGCGTTCGACGACGATCCCGACGCGCGAGGCGACGATTTCCAGCTGACGCTCCTCGGCGTCAACGCGGGCCGCGGCGAGATCCTCTACAACTCGAGCATGCAGACGCTCGCCGTCTACGGGCGGGAGGGGAGCGGCGAGGACGAGCTCCGCGAGCCCCACGGGATCGCGGCCACCATCGACGGCCGCGTGTACGTCGCCGATACCGGCAACCGGCGGGTCGTTCGGCTCCGCTGGGACCCCGAGGCGCGCGCGCTGCGATGGGGCGGGAGCTGGGCGGCGGGGGTCCCGTTCGACGTGGATGCCGACGCGCGGGGGTCCGTCTGGGCCACCGATCGCGCCGCCGCCGCCGTGCTCCGGTTCGAAGACCGGGAGGCCGGGGCCGGAACCGCGCTCCTGCCGCCGCCCCTCGCGACCGGGGACCGGTGGCCGCTCCCGGACGACGTCCAGGCGCCGCTCGGGCTCGCGATCGCGGACTCGCTCGATCCCTGGTTCCGGCCCAACGCGAACCGCCTGTACCTCGTGGACCGCGACGGGCGACGGCTCCGGGCCTACGACGCCGAAGGCGGTGTCGTCGCCTCGATCGAGCCGCGGGACATCGCGCCGGAGCGCGACTCGGCGCGCTTCCTGTACGTCGAGCTCGACTACTTCGGAAACGTCTACGTGAGCGATCCCGCCGGAGGGGCCGTGTACAAGCTCGACCCCGACCTGCGTCCGCTCACCGTCTTCACCGGCCCCGGACCGGCCGAGTCCGCGCTCGAGGAGCCGCGGGGGATCGCGATCTGGAAGCGGTTCGGGCAGGTGTTCATCGCCGAGCGGGACGGCGCCCAGTACTTCTTCGTGGGGACGGATTTCCGCCCGCTCGCCGAGCCCCTCCGCGTCTCTCGCGCCTCGGCCGCGGGCCCGTGGTCGCTGGGCCTGTTCCTGACGGAGCCCGCTACCGTGCGGGTCGCCTTCCTGGGCGCGGCCGGCGATACGCTGGCCGTCGCCGACGCGGGGACCGCCGGCGAGGGGAGCCAGGACGTCGCCTGGGACGCGACCGGCTGGCAGGACCCGCCGGCCGAGGGGTGGTCCGAGCGCGCCGAGCGGGTCGTCGTGGAGGCCCGTCCGACGTACTCGAGCCGGCGTCGCTTCGCCCGAGTACGCGAGTTTCCACTCGTCTGGGAGGACTCTTGACCGGTCCGTGACCGTCCGGTACACTCGCTCCGACACCCGCGAAAACGAAGCCTTCAGCAGGGAGGTTCCCACCACGATGCCCACGGGAAAGGTGAAGTGGTTCAACGACGCCAAGGGATACGGGTTCATCGAGCGGGAGGACGGTGAGGATGTCTTTGTCCACTTCACCGCCATCCAATCCGACGGTTTCAAGACGCTGGCCGAGGGGCAGAGCGTGGAGTTCGAGGTCCTCAATGGACAGAAGGGCCCGCAAGCCGCCAACGTCCTGAAGCTCTAGACGATCGCCACCGAAACGATCCAGGCGCCTCGCCGGCCTCGCCGGCGGGGCGTTTTTTCTTGGGTGCCTCGCCGGCCACATGCGCTGAGGAGCTCAAGCGAAACGCGCGTCGGGAGCGAGTCGGATGAACAGCGATCGCCGCGGAGCGGGGCCCACGTTGCGGGTCCGGTGCCCGCGGCCGGCGGTGTCCTCGAGGAGCAGGATCTCGCCGCCCCGGAAGCGCCGGACCTCGCCGTCGCCGACCTCGATCTCGATCTCCCCGTCCAGCAGGACGACGAGCTGGCGGGCGGGCGCGGGGTGCCAGTCGTAGTCGTAGTCCTCGCCCGTCTCCCGGAAGACGACGGATTCGGCGCCGAACGGAACGGAAAGCCTTCCGATCTCGCCCTGGCTCTCGAGCGGGATCTCGATCGCGTCGAAGCGCGTCACTCCTTCGGCGTCGGGGCGGATCCGCGTGACCTTCATCGTCGCACGTGGAGGCGATCGCCCTACGGGAGACGGCGGTGCCGCAGGGGGCGGGCGTCCTCCCCGCTGTACGTCGCGACGACGTGGCCGTCGCCGACGAGCTGGTACTTGTAGATCAGGAGTCCCTCGACACCGACCGGGCCGCGGGCGTGGGTCTTGTTGGTGCTGATCCCGACCTCGGCCCCGAAACCGTACCGGAAGCCGTCGGAGAAGCGCGTGGATGCGTTCCAGTACACGTTGGCCGAATCGACCTCGCTCAGGAACCGCCTGGCGTTGGCCGCGTCCTCGGTGACGATCGAATCCGTGTGCGCCGAACCGTACCGATGGATGTGGTCGACCGCTTCGTCCAGGTCGTTCACGATCCTCACGGCCATGACCAGATCCATGAACTCCCGACCGAAGTCGGATTCCATTCGCAAATCGACTCCGGCCCCCCTCAAGGCGGAGAAGATCGCTTCACGGTCGGGGAATGCGCGATGAATCAGCAGGGTCTCAGCGGCGTTGCACACCGCCGGATACTGGGCTTTCGAATCCACCGCGATACGGATCGCCTTCTCGACGTCGGCCGATTCGTCGACGAACACGTGGCAGATTCCATCGGCATGCCCGAGGACCGGAATCCTGGTCGCGCGCTGGATGCCGCGGACCATCTCGTTCGACCCGCGTGGCAGGATGAGACTGACGAGGTCGTCCATCGCGAGCAGCTCCGCGACCTCCTCGCGGGTCGACAGGAGCTGAACCGCGTCTTCGACTCCGTATCGGGCGAGCACGCTCCGAATCACCTCTCCAAGGGCCGTATTCGTACGCGCGGCTTCGCGTCCACCCTTGAGCAGGACCGAATTCCCGCTGCGGATCGCGAGCGAGGCGATCTGCGCGACGACTTCCGGGCGCGATTCGAAGACGGCGGCAATGACGCCGATGGGCGTCTGCACCTTCGTGAGCACGAGGCCCTCGTCGAGCTCGGTTCTCTCGAGGACGCGGCCCACCGGATCCGGGAACGCGGCCAGCTGCTCGATGCCGTCGATCACGTCGCGCAGCTTGGGCTCGTCGATGGAGAGCCGCTTGTACAGGGGAGGAGGCACGGCCCCCCGGGCCGCGTCGAGATCCCGTGCGTTGGCCTCGAAGATCGAAGCGGAGCTCTCTCGGATCGCCAGCGCGAGCTCCTTCAGGATCCGTGAACGATCCGCCGAGGTGGAGAGCTTCAAGTAGGCTCCCCGGGCCCGTTCCGCTCGTTGTCTCGTGTCGGACATATCGCGTGGCGCTAGGGCAGGAACGCGATGTTGTCGCGCGTCATCAGCGCATCGTAATTCCGCGTCGACGCCAGGCGCGCGATATCATCGGAATGCCTTCCCATCAGCTTCGTCGCGTCCATGCTGGAGTAGTTGACGATCCCGCGAGCGATCTCGCGCCCGTCGGGTCCGATGATAGCCACGACGTCGCCCCGTTCGAAATGGTTCTCGATTTGAGTCACGCCGATACAAAGGAGACTCGCGTTCCCCTGACGGATCGCATCCAGAGCGCCCGCATTGACGTGGACGCGACCGGCGACCGTCGAGGCGAACGCGATCCATCGCCTCTTGCCGGAAAGCGTGACGGACTTCCCGACGAAAAGAGTTCCCTCGACCTCGCCCGCGAACGTGCGGCCGAGAACTCCGGGTTTCAGGCCGTTTGCGATCACCGCCATCCCGCCCGAGTTCATCGCGATTCGGGCCGCCTGGAGCTTGGTCGCCATGCCGCCTCTGCCGCGGGCCGACTTCTGTCCGGCCAGCGCCGTGATCTCCGGGGTGATGTCGTTGACCTCCAGAATCAGCTCCGCCGCCGGGTTCGCGTGCGGGTCGTCGGTGAGCAGGCCATCCACATCCGACAGCAGCACGAGGAGGTTGGCCTCCAGTTTGCTCATCACGAGCGCGCTCAGCTTGTCGTTGTCGCTGAAGCTCGCGTTGCGGTCGATGACCTCCAGCTCGCTCGTCGACACGGTGTCGTTCTCGTTGATCACCGGAACGACCCCCATCTCCAACAGAGCGAGGAGGGCATTGCGCAGATTCAGATAACGCTTCCGGTTGGAAAAGTCTTCTTCGGTGAGGAGCACCTGCGCCGCCACCAGGCCGTGCATCGAAAGCGCCTGTTCATAGAAGTTCATCAACCGGCTCTGGCCGACCGCCGCGAACGCCTGCTTCTGAACCAGAAGCGCGCCGTGAGTCTTCATGCTCAGCGCGTTCGAGCCGAGCGCGACGGCCCCCGATGAGACGATGATGATCTCCCGCCCCGCGAGCCGCTCCGCTGCCAGTTCCTCGACGAGGCCGGAGATGCGATCGAGGGCGAGGCGGCCGTCCTCGTGGAAGAAGAGGCCGGATCCCAGCTTGACGACGACACGGCGCGCGTTCCTGACCTGGGTACGCATGCAGATCATCACATCTTCCGAAGTCCCGCGATTCCCCCGCGGTCGTTCCGGACCCCGTCGAGGAGCCGGCGCGCGTTCTCGACCTCATCGGGTGTGACCGTATGACCGAGGCCGGGGTAGATGCGCTCGTCGACCTCGGCCCCCAGCCGCTCGAGGACCCCGGCGGTCTCGTGCACGCGCGCGACCGGGATGTGCGGGTCGACGTCCGAGCAGCCGAGGAAGGCCGGCGTGCCGGCCAGCGACCCGGCGTACTCCCGGGGCGACCCGGGTGGACCGATCAGGCCGCCCGAGAGCAGGACGAGCCCGCCGTATCGGCGCGCGTGACGGGCGGCGTACTCGGCGGCCAGGCAGGCGCCCTGGGAGAAGCCGAGGAGCGCGACGCGCTCGGGCCGGAGGCCGGCCTCCCCGCAGCGCCGGACCAGCCGATCGAGGACGGCCAGGGACGACGAGAGCCAGGGCTCGTTGGATTCGATCGGCGCGAGGAAGGAGAACGGATACCAGGCCCCGCCGGCGGCCTGGGGCGCGAGCCAGGCCACGCCCTCGGTGCCGATCGCGCGCCCCAGCTCGAGGATGTCCTCCGCGGTTCCGCCCCTTCCGTGAACGAGGATCGCGGCGGCGTCCGCGTTCGCCAGAGCGGGGCCCGAATGAACCACCCTCGCCGCGGCGTGCGGATCCGCGCCGGACGCGGCGGGGCGATCGGGGCAGGGGGCTGGGTCGTCGCGCATCGTCTCCTCGGTCGCGGGTCGCATCGTGGGTGCGGAGCTAATATAGCCCGCCCCGATGCCCGGAATCCCGACTCCCGCCCGCCGGCCGCTCGGCGCCCTCGTCGCGACGCTGTCGCTCCTCTCGCCGCCCCTCGCCGGTCCCGCGTCCGGTCAGCCCGCCGCCGCGATCTGCCCGACCGGGACCCTCCCCGGCGGCCAGGCGGCCGACCTGTGGTGCTTCGACCTCCTGCCGACCGCGCGCGGCGAGGGCGCCCGCGGCGCCGTCCATCTCGCGCCGGGGCGTTCCCCGTTCGGGATCCCGGTCGCCGCCGACGGGACCGCGGTCTACGACCTCGTGATCGCGGTCGACGGGCTGCCCGGCGCCGGACTCCCGGGGCCCTATGTGGCGTGGGCGACGACGCCCTCCCTGTCGCCGGTCCGGCGGCTGGGCGAGATCGGGGAGGATCGCGCGCTGACCGCGACCGTCGCCCTCGACAAGTTCCTGATCCTCGTGACCGCGGAAGGCGAGGACCCGACCGGCGCGGCCGCGGCCGAGGACGAAGGGCTGCAGGCCTGGAAGGGGCCGATCGTCCTCCGCGGCACCTCGCCCAGCATGCGCCTCCAGCCGCACGAGCTCCCGGCGCTTCTCGCCGCCGGCCTGGCGGCGGAGCCCGCGCCCGGCGGCCACGAGCACGGCGGATCGGCGGAGCACGGCTGGACGGCTCCGCCCATGCACCCCGGCGTGCCGATGATCAGGGGCCTGGACCGGCTCCGGCCGGACGTCGCGCCCTGGCTTCCCCCCCACGATCCGAGCGCGCCCGAGGCGCGGCCGTCGACGATCGTCCCCCTCGACGACGGCGACACGCTGGACCTCGTCGCGGGGCGCGTGCGGCGGACGCTCGAAGGGCATCCGGTCACGATGTACGCGTTCAACGGGCAGATCCCCGGCCCCCTGATCCGCGTCGCGCGCGGCGCCGAGATCGTCGTCCGCTTCGCGAACCGGACCGACATGCCGGCGTCGATCCACTGGCACGGGATCCGGCTCGAGAACCGCTTCGACGGCGTGCCCGGCCTGACCCAGGATCCGGTGCCGCCCGGCGGCACCTTCGTCTACCGCGTGAAGTTCCCCGATGGCGGGATCTACTGGTATCACCCGCATCACCGCGAGGACGTGCTGCAGGACCTGGGGCTCTACGGGAACCTGCTCGTCGACGCCCCGGGCGCTTTCGGCCCCGTCGATCGCGAGGTCCCGCTCGTGCTCGACGACATCCTGGTCGGCGAGGCGGGCCTCGTCCCGTGGGGCGCGGAGAGCGCCACGCACGCGCTCATGGGCCGCTTCGGGAACGTCGCGCTCGTCAACGGCGAGCCGTCGTGGGAGCTGGACGTCGCCCGCGGCGAGGTCGTGCGCCTCTACCTCACGAACGTCTCGAACACGCGCACGTGGAACGTGTCGCTCCCCGGCGCGCGGATGAAGCTCGTGGCGACCGACGTGGGCCGCTTCGAGCGCCAGGAATGGGTCGAGAGCGTGGCGATCGCCCCCGCCGAGCGGTACGTCGTGGAGGTCCGGTTCGACACGGCGGGAGCCGTCCCTCTCGTCCACCGCGCGCACGGGATCGACATGGTCTACGGCAACTACGTGATCGAAGAGGACACGCTCGGCGTCGTGCGCGTCTCGGATCGGTCGGGTACGGCCGGCGACGGCGACTTCGACACTCTGGCCTCGAACCCCGACGTGATCGCCGAGATCGACCGCGTCCGCGCGCGCCTCGACGACCCGCCGGAGCGGACGCTCGTCCTGACCGTGGACGTGGACTCGCTGCCGTTCCCGCTGGGGCCGATCCTCGCCCAGGATCGCGTGTACTTTCCACCGCTCGAATGGGCCGGGACGATGCCCGAGATGAACCAGGCCACGACCGGCAACCGCGTCCGGTGGTCGATCGTCGACCCGGAGACCGGCCGCAGGGACGCGGAGATCGGCTGGCGGTTCCGGACCGGCGACGTGGTCCGGCTGAGGTTCGTCAGCGACCGGCAGGCGTTCCACGGCATGCACCACCCGATCCACGTCCACGGCCAGCGGTTCCTCGTGGCGGCCGTGAACGGAGTCCCGGTGGAGAACCACGCGTGGAAAGACACCGTCATCGTCCCGGCGGGTGGATCGGTGGACGTCCTGATCGAGTTCTCGAACCCCGGTGACTGGATGGTCCACTGCCACATCGCCGAGCATCTGGAATCCGGCATGCAGACGGTGTTCGAGGTAGACTGATGTCGACTCAGCGAGGAGAGGGAACGTGAGAAGATCCTCTGACGCGATCGCGGTGGTCGTCCTCGCTTCCGTGTTCGCTTCGCCCGTGAGGGCGCAGAACGCGCGGGAGCTTTCCGAAGCCGTGGCGGAGTACGTGAGCGTGAACGCGCCCGTCGTGGCATTGACGGGCGTGCAGGTGGTCGACGGCACGGGGGCAGCGCCGATCGCGAACGCGACGATCGTCATTCGTGACGGCGTGATCGAGGCGGTGGGCGCGGACCTCGAGGTACCCGCCGGGGCGGAAGTCCTGGATCTGGCGGGCCACACCGTGATCCCCGGAATCGTGGGGCTCCACGACCACACCTTCTACACCACCGCCGGCCGAATCGTCCAGACGTACGAGACCGCACCGAAGCTGTATCTGGGATCCGGCGTCACGACGATCCGGACGACCGGCAGCTACCATCCGTACTCCGAGCTCAACCTCAGGCGCGCGATCGACGCCGGGGAGATTCCCGGACCGCGCATCCACGTCACCGGTCCCTACCTGATCAGCGGCGGACCCGGAGACCTCGACATGACGAAGGTGGATGATCCCGAGGAAGCGCGTCGCGTGGTCGGCTACTGGGCCGACGAGGGCGCCACGTGGTTCAAGGTCTACACCCGCATCACGCGCGCGGACCTGGCCGCGGTGATCGACGAGGCGCACAGGCGCGGCCTCAAGGTGACCGGGCACATCTGCTCGGTTACGTTCCGGGAGGCCGTGGCGATGGGGATCGACAACCTCGAGCACGGCTATTTCACGAACTCCGATTACGTGTCCGACAAGCGGCCGGACGAGTGCCCGAGCGACCTCCAGGCGAGGCTCCTCGAGGTCGACCTCGATCTCGACGGGCCGGAGGTCCAGGCCACGTTCCGCGACATGATCGACCACGGCGTCGCGATGACATCCACGCTCGCGATCCTGGAGACGTTCGTGCCGGACCGCCCGCCGCTCGACCAGCGGATGCTGGACCTCATGGCACCGGAGATCCGCGAGGAGTATCTGGCGGTCCGTGCACAGATCGCGGCCACCGCGGATTCATCTCCGTGGGCACGGCTTTTCGAGCGGGCGCAGGCGTACGAGAAGGCGTTCGTCGAGGCCGGTGGCCTGCTCGGTGCCGGGGTCGATCCGACCGGGATCGGCGGCGCGCTCGCGGGACTCGGCGACCTGCGGAACTTCGAGCTCCTCGTCGAGGCCGGCTTCACGCCGGTCGAGGCGATTCAAGTCATGACCGCGAACGGGGCCCGGATCCTGGACGACTACGATCGCTACGGCTCGGTCGAGCCCGGGAAGCTGGCGGAGCTCGTGGTCATCGAGGGCGACCCGGTCGCGCGGCCCGCGGACATCCGGAACGTCACGCTCGTGTTCAAGGACGGCCTCGGTTACGACGCGCCGAAGCTGATCGAGTCGACGGAAGGGATCGTCGGGATTCGCTGACCTTCGGGCCACTCGAGAGGCGGAAAAACCAAGGATGAGGAGGTCATGATGAGGAGACTGACGCTCGCCGCCCTGGCCTTCACCGCCGCCGCCGCTCCCGCCCGCGCCCAGACGCGGGAGCTGCCGGAAGCGGTCGCGGAGTACGTGAAGGTGAACGCGCCGGTCGTGGCGCTGACCGGAGTCCAGGTCGTCGACGGGACAGGGGCCGCGCCGATCGCGAACGCGACGATCGTGATCAGGGACGGGGTGATCGAAGCCGTGGGGGCGGGCATCGATGTCCCCGAGGACGCCCGAGTCCTCGATCTCGCGGGCCATACCGTGATCCCCGGCTTCGTGGGGCTCCACGACCACACCTTCTACACGACCGCCGGCCGCCGCATCCAGGCGAACGAGACCGCGCCCAAGCTCTACCTCGGCTCCGGCGTCACGACGATCCGGACGACCGGGAGCTATCATCCGTATTCCGAGCTCAACCTCAAGCGCGCGATCGACGCCGGCGAGCTGGCGGGGCCGCGGATCCACGTGACGGGCCCCTACCTCACCGGCGGGCGGTCCATGTACATGACGATCGTCGAGGATCCCGACGAGGCGCGCCGCGTGGTGGGCTACTGGGCGGACGAGGGCGCGACCTGGTTCAAGGTCTACACGCGGATCTCGCGCGCGGACCTCGCGGCGGTGATCGACGAGGCGCACAAGCGCGGCCTCAAGGTGACCGGCCACATCTGCTCGGTCTCGTTCCGCGAAGCGGTCGAGCTGGGGATCGACAATCTCGAGCACGGCTTCTTCACGAACTCCGACTACGCCCCCGACAAGGTCCCCGACGAGTGTCCGGACGACCTGCAGGCGCGGCTCCTCGAGGTCGACCTCAACGGCCCGGAGGTCCAGGCCACGTTCCGCGACATGATCGACCACGGCGTCGCGATGACGTCGACGGTCGCGATCTACGAGACGTTCGTCCCGGACCGGCCGCCGCTCGACCAGCGGATGCTCGATCTCATGGCCCCGGAAGCGCGCGAGGAGTACCTGGCGACGCGCGCGGAGATCGCCGCCACCGCGGACTCGTCGGCGTGGCCGCAGCTGTTCCAGAAGGCGCAGGCCTACGAGCGCGCGTTCGTCGACGCCGGCGGCCTCCTCGCCGCGGGGGTCGACCCGACCGGGATCGGGGGCGCGCTCGCCGGTCTAGGGGACCAGCGGAACTACGAGCTCCTCGTCGAGGCGGGGTTCACGCCGACCCAGGCGATCCAGATCATGACCGCCAACGGCGCGAAGGTCCTCGGCGAGTACGACCGCTACGGGTCGATCGAGCCCGGCAAGCTCGCGGAGCTCGTCGTGATCGACGGCGATCCGGTCGCGCGGCCGGCCGACGTCCGGAACGTTACGCTCGTGTTCAAGGACGGCCTCGGCTACGACGCCCCGAAGCTCATCGAATCGACGAAGGGGATCGTCGGCATCCGTTGAGCCGCCGCACGCGGCCGATCGTCGTCGAGGGCTATCGGAGCTACGGAACGCGGGACCGCGTCTTCGTCCGCGGCCGTGTCCTCGCCGACCCCGGCGTCGTCCGCGCCCGTCCCGAGGACCGCCGGCTCCGGAACCTCCGCCGCACGTGGCGACGGATGCGGAGCCGAGAGGTTCCTCACGCGCGGGTGATGATCCGCTTCCAGGGCGCCGAGACCGAGGCGGTGGCGAACGCCGAAGGGCACATCCACACGTGGGTCGTGCCCGACGCGCCGCCCCCGCCCGATCGCCTCTGGCACGGCGTCGAGATCGAGGTCGTCCACCCGCCGAGCGCCGGGCCGGGGCGCGGGGCGACGGGGATCCTGGTGCCGGGACCGGCCGCGCGCTTCGGCGTCGTCAGCGACATCGACGACACCGTGATCCAGGCCGACGTCGCGCGGCTCGCGTCGATGGTCGCCGACGTCGCGTTCGGGAGCGCCCACACGCGGGCGCCGTTTCCGGGCGTCGGCGCTTTCTTCCGTGCGCTCCACGCCGGGACGGGACCCGATCCGAACCCCGTGTTCTACGTCTCCAACGGCCCCTGGAACCTGTACGACGTGTTCGAGCATTTCCTCGAGCTGCGCGGGATTCCGCCGGGTCCGGTCGAGCTCCGCGACTGGGGCGCGCCGTGGCGCGAGGTCCGGCGGATCGGCCGCTACGAGCACAAGCTCGAGTCGATCCGCCGGATTTTCCGCACGCTCCCCGATCTGCCGCTCATGCTGATCGGCGACTCGGGGGAGGACGACCCCGAGATCTACCGGGATCTCGTGCACGAGTTCCCTTCGCGCGTGCCGGCGGTCTACATCCGCGACGTCTCGCGCGACCCTTTGCGGCGGAGCGAGATCATCCGGCTCGCCGACGAGGTCAGCGCCGCGGGGAGCGCGCTCGTCCTCGCGCGGGATACGCTCGCCGCCGCCCGCCACGCCGCCGAGCACGGCTGGATCGAGCCGGCGGCGGTCGACGCGGTGGCCGCCGAGAGCCGCCACGCGCCGGGAGAGCCGGCGACGGTCGTCGAAGGCGGGCGGGAGCGTCGGGATCCCTCGTGAATGCGGCGCGGCGGCGGAAGGACTATCGTCAGCCGCCCATGGGCCGCATTCACTCCGGAGGGAGTCGATGGGCAACTCGATTCTCGTCACGGGAGCGACCGGCGTCGTGGGGCGCCGCGCCGTTCCGCTCATGGTTGTGGCGGGACACCGCGTCACGGCCGCCGGGCGGTCGGCCGCGAAGCTGGCGGACCTCGAGCGGATGGGTGCGACGCCGCGGGAGGTCGACCTCTTCGACCCGGAGGCCGTGCGCCGCGCGGTCGAGGGGCACGAGGTGGTCGTCAACCTCGCGACCCACATCCCGCCGTCCAGCGTGCGGATGCTCCTCCCCGGCGCGTG
The DNA here is from genome assembly GCA_036556305.1 of Gemmatimonadota bacterium. Lineage (GTDB taxonomy): Bacteria > Gemmatimonadota > Gemmatimonadetes > JACCXV01 > JAHWKZ01 > JAICNR01. The sequence goes on along the minus strand of DATBJO010000080.1, from coordinate 14,292 downwards.
GCGCGAGAACGACCGGATCCGCAGGGACGCCTCGCGGATTCTCGCCGACACCGCGATCGTGGCGGGCGCGCGGCGGTTCATCCAGGAATCGTTCGCCCCTATGTACGCCGACGGCGGCGACGCCTGGATCGACGAGCGCTCGCGCCTCCGGCCGTCCCGCTACAACCGCTCGTCGGTCGCGGCCGAGGCCTCCGCGCAGCGCACGACCGAGAACGGCCTGACGGGGATCGTCCTCCGCTTCGGCGCGTTCTACGGTCCCGACGCCCATCAGACGCGCGACATGATCAAGCTCGTGCGGAAGGGATGGGCGCCGCTGCCCGGGTCTCCCGAGGCGTTCGTCTCGTCGGTCTCCCACGACGACGCGGCGACGGCGGTCGTCGCCGCGCTCGGCCTCGACGAGGGCGTCTACAACGTGGTCGACGACGCGCCGCTCACGCGGCGTGAGTTCGCGGACTCGCTGGCCGAGGCCCTGGGCGTCCCGACGACGAGGTTCGCGCCGGCCTGGATCGTCCGGCTCGGCGGGTCGCTCGGCGAGATGCTGTCCCGATCGCTCCGGATCTCGAACCGGAAGCTCCGTGCGGCGACCGGCTGGGCGCCGATCTACCCCAGCGTTCGCGAAGGCTGGCCCGCGATCGTCGAAGAGCTGGAAGCCCCGCGGGAGACGGGCGCCGCGGGGCCCGAGCTCAGGAGATCGGCCGCTCCTCCTCCGGACGCTCGACCGTGAACGACCACAGCCCGGAGTTGTAGTCGGTCGCGAACAGGACCTTGCCGGTCGGGCGCCAGCCGTTCTGGAACATCGGGTAGACGCCCCACGTCATGGGCGAGTAGGGAAGCTTCGCGTCGTCGGGCCCCGCCTGCGGCAGGAAGTGGGTGATCTCGCGCCCCTGACGATACAGGTCGCCGCGCAGCTCGCCGCTGATGTCGACCACGCGGATTCCGCCCTGGTAGTAGCCGACGTACATGACGTCGTCCTGGATCCAGAAGTTGTGCGCGCCCGCCTCGGGCACCTCGAAGCGCGCGACGTAGCGCGGGTGCTCGAGGTCGCTGACGTCGATCACGTGGACCGCGCCGCGCGGGTCGGTCGCGCCGAGCCCGGCCAGGCCGGGCTTGGTCGTCGTGAGGCTGAAGTCCTCGTCGCCGATGAAGACGTAGTCCCGGTTCCGCATCGCGTTGTGGGTCGGCCCTTCGGGGTAGAAGATGCGGCTCACGAGCACCGGCTTCTCCGGGGTCCCGCCCCTGCCCGCGCCGCCGATGTCGAGGATCACGAGCCCGTCCATCATGTACGACATCCAGAGGACGCCGTCCTGCGCCCAGATGTCGTGGAGCGTCTTTCCGGCGACCGGGATCCCCCAGCGCCCGATTTCCTTCGGGTTCGCGGGATCGCTGAAGTCGATGATGTGCATGTCGCCGGTGCCGTCGTTCGTGGCGTAGATCAGGTTTCCGACCCAGAACACGTTGTGGACGCCGGAGGTCACGGTCTCCGTGTACTCGCTGACGAGCTTCGGGTGCGCCGGGTCTTCCAGCGAGAAGAGCACGATCCCGTTCCGGCGGTTGGCCGCGCCCTCGCGCGTCGCCGCGAGCCAGCGCCCGTCCTCCGAGACCTTCACGCTGTTGATGACCCGCGCGTCGACTTCGATCGAATCCGTCAGGACCGGAGTGGCGGGGTCCGAGACGTCGTACGTCCGGACCTGGTTCGCCTGATGCGTGCCGAGGTACACGAACCCGTTCTGCGGCCAGATGTCGGCCGTGAACATGGACGGGTTCGCGCCGTGCCCGAGGATGTTGACTCGACCCTCGAGACCGCGCGGAGCGACCTCGATCGTGACGCCCTGGACCTGATCGCCCAGCGCGGCGAGCACGCGGTAGCCGCCCGGCCGCTCGGCGACGAACGCGCCGTCGGCGCCGATCTGGGCGCCCGAGCCCGCGACCGACCACACGGGGCGGGCGTCGGGGATCGACGTCCCGAGCGTGACGACCTGACCGGTCTTGATCGCGGACGTGGGGGCGCCCGTGATCGCGAGGCCCCCGAGCGCCGGGACGACCTCGATCTCGAGCACCCGGCGCGCCTGATCGGCGGCGAGCGTCACGGTGGCGCGCCCCGGAGAGCGCGCGACGAGCGCGTCGCCCTCGACCGCGACGACGGCCGGATCGCTAGACGTGATCTCGACCTCGGGATCGAGATTCCAGCGGTGGATCGAGTTGAGGGCGTCGTATTCGAGCGGGATGCGGCTCCCGGCCGCGAGGCGACCAGGCACGGGGGAGTACAGGACGATCTCCTGGATGCCGGGCTCGGAGACCGTCACGGTCGTCGTCGCGATCGCGCCGTTCACGAACGCGAGGACCTGCCGCTCACCCGCGTTGTATCCGACGAACTCGCCCTCCGCCGTGATCGTCCCTCCCGCGGCATACCAGCTGACCTCCGGCTCGGCGATCTCGGCGCCGGACTCGTCGAAGGCGCGGGCGACGAACGCCCGCTTCTCGCCGGAGGCGAGGGCGATCCCCCCAGGCACGACCTCGACGCGGGAGATCCCGGGCGCGGTCGCGAAGAGCTCGGGGCCCGGCTCGAGCGACGTGTGGCCGCCCTCCGGCACCATCGTGATCGGCGCGAACCCGCGCTCGCCGTCCTCCTCGATGAAGACGTACCCGGCGAATGCGTCGCCGTCGCGAATCGCCACGATGCGGGCCGGGCCCCCGGGGGTCTCGATCGTCATCGACATGCGGTCCCCGTCGATCCGGCTCTCGGTCAAGGAGACGATCGCGTTCTCGGGCATCACGAAGTGGTCGCCCTCGATCCGGAACGGGAGCGGGGGCGCGTTGATCCCCGGCCCGGTGATCATGTAGGCGGTGAACCCTTCCGGGATGGCGGGCCCGTCCTGGCCCGCGGCGGGGGCGGTCAGAGCGAGCACGAACAATGGAGTGAGGAAAGCCGATCGCGAGCGCATGATCGCGGACCTCGTGGGAAAGAGGGTGAGGGCACCGGCGGCGGTCTCTGACGGAAACTACGCTCCGGAAGGAGGGATGGTTTCAGCGGGGGATCGGCCGCAGGGGCGAGGCCGCCTGACGGCGGGTATCTTCCGCGCTCCCATGCCCCGCCCGACTCTGTACCTGATCGACGGCTACGCGCTCATCTACCGCGCGTACTTCGCGCTCATCCGAAGCCCGCTGCGGACGTCCTCCGGCGAAGAGACGAGCGCCCCGTTCGGGATGGCGAACTTCCTCGTCAAGCTCCTCGACGAGCGGAAGCCCGATCACGTCGGGATCGTCATGGATTCGCGCGAGCCCACGTTCCGCCACGAGCGGTACGCGGACTACAAGGCGACGCGCGAGAAGATGCCCGACGACCTTTCGGCCCAGCTCCCGCGCGTCCACGAGCTGTTCGCGGCGTTCCGCGTGCCCGTGATCGAGGTCCCGGGGCAGGAGGCCGACGACGTGATCGGCTCGCTCGCGCGGAAGGCCGCGGACGCCGGGCTCGAGGTCACGATCGTCTCGGGGGACAAGGACTTCTATCAGCTCGTCGACGAGAACATCCGGCTCCTGAATCCCGGCCGCGGTGGCCCGGGAGGCGTCGACGAGGAAATCGTCGACCTGTCGAACGCGCGGGCGAAGTTCGGCGTACCGCCGGGGCAGGTCACCGACGTCCTGGGGTTCATGGGGGACAGCTCGGACAACGTTCCCGGCGTCTCCGGGATCGGGCCCAAGTCCGCGCAGAAGCTGGTCGAGGACTGGGGTTCGATGGAGGAGGTGTACGCGAACCTGGACGAGGTCGGCACGCCGAAGATGCGGGAGCGGCTGGCCGCGGGCCGCGAGGCCGCGCTCCTGTCCAAGGAGCTGGTCACGATCCGCACCGATCTCGACGTCGAGCTGGACCTCGAGCGCCTGGCGACGCGCGGGCCGGCCCCGGATCTCGTGACCACGCTCTTCACCGCGCTCGAGTTCACGAAGCTGCTCGAGCGCTTCGGAGGCGGGGCGGAGGTCACGGCGGACGCCGAATACGCGGTGGTCGACTCAATCCCGGCCCTCGAGGAGCTGGCCGCGGAGATCCGGAAGGCGGGCCGCACGGCGATCGACCTGGAGACGGACTCTCCGAACCCGATCGACGCGGAGATCGTCGGGCTCTCGTTCGCCACCGTTCCCGGTCGCGGGCGCTACGTGCCCGTGGGCCACACCGGCGAGCGGAACGTGCCGGCCGCGCGCGCGCTCGAGATCCTGATTCCGATCCTCGAGGACCCCGCGATCCGGAAAGTCGGCGCGAACCTGAAGTTCGACACGGTGGTCCTCCAGCGCGCCGGGATCGCGCTCGAGGGCGTCGAGGCGGACGCGGTCCTGGCCGCGTACATCCTCGATCCCGGCCGCCGGGCGTACGGGATGGACATCCTGGCCCTCGAGCACTTCGGACACCGGATGACCAGCTTCGACGAGGTCACGCGACCGGACGGGGAGACCCAGCTCCCGTTTCCGGACGTCGACGTGGAGGCCGCGGCGCGCTACGCATGCGAGGACGCCGACGTGGCGCTCCGGCTGTGCGACCTGTTCCTGCCCCAGCTCGAGGCGCGCGAGCTGCTCGATCTGTACGACAGAGTCGAGCTCCCGCTGATCCCGGTCCTCGCCGAGATGGAGCGCGCAGGGGTCAAGCTGGACGCGGAGTTCTTCGCCGCGATGGGGAAGAAGATGGAGGGGGAGCTCGCCGCCATCGAGCACGACTGTCACGCGATCGCGGGCCAGGAGTTCAACCTGAACTCGCCCCAGCAGCTGGCCGAAATCCTGTTCGAGCGCCTGAAGCTCCCGGTCGTCAAGCGCACGAAGACCGGCTACTCCACGGACGCCGAGGTGCTGGAGGCGCTCGCGGTCGACCACGAGCTGCCGCGCCGCTGCCTGGAGTGGCGCGAGCTCGCCAAGCTCAAGTCCACCTACGTCGATGCGCTGCCCGCGGCCGTGAACCCGCGGACCGGCAGGCTCCACACGAGCTTCAACCAGACGGTCGCCGCGAGCGGGCGGCTGTCGTCGTCCGAGCCCAACCTCCAGAACATCCCCGCCCGGACGCCGCTCGGCCGCGAGATCCGGAAGGGCTTCATCCCCGGCGAAGAGGGGTGGACGCTCCTCGTCGCCGACTACTCCCAGATCGAGCTCCGGATCCTCGCGCACCTGACGGGCGACCCGAACCTCGTGCTCGCCTTCCGCACCGGGCAGGACATCCACCGCCAGACGGCGGCGCTCGTCTTCGGCGTCGAGCCCGAGAAGGTCAACGAAATGCTCCGGACGCGCGCCAAGGAGGTCAACTTCGGCGTCGTCTACGGGATGGGCGTCTTCGGTCTCGCGCGCCGGTTGGGAATCACGCGGGAGGAGGCGAAGGCGTTCATCGACGGCTACTTCGCGCGCTTCGCGGACGTCAGGCGCTACCAGGAGGACACGATCGAGAAGGTGAAGCAGGACGGCTACGTGACGACGCTCCTCGGCCGCCGCCGCTACCTGCCCGAGATTCGCAGCCGGAACTTCAACGTGCGCTCGTTCGCGGAGCGGGCGGCGATCAACAGCCCGATCCAGGGGACGGCCGCCGATCTCCTCAAGATCGCGATGATCAAGGTCCGCGACCGGATCGCGAGAGATGCGCTCCCCGCCCGGATGCTCCTGACCGTCCACGACGAGCTCGTGTTCGAGGTCGAGCGCTCGGCTGCGGACGACCTCGGCCGTGCGGTCCGGGCGGAGATGGAGGGCGCGATCGAGCTCGACGTGCCCGTGGAGGTCGGCGTAGGCACGGGGGACACGTGGTACGACGCGAAGTGACCGGCCTGGGGGGTACCCGCTCGATCGCGGATCTGGCGCTTGTCGCGCTCGGCGTAACGCTCGTGACCCTGGTCGGGAAGTGGACCGGCGCGAACGTCGTGACCGTCGGATTCCTGTTCCTGCTCCTCGTCCTCGGCCTCTCGGTGTGGCGAGGACTGGCGGCCGGCTCGGTGAGCGCCATTGTCTCGACACTCTGCTACAACTTCTTTTTCATTCCCCCGTTCGGCACCTTCACGATTGCGGACCCTGGCAACTGGGTCGCACTGGGCGCCTTCCTCGTCACGGCCGTCGTCGTGAGCCGCCTCGTCGTGCGGGCTCGCCGGCGCGCGGAGGAAGCCCGGCTGCACGCTCTGGAGACCCAAACCCTGTATGAGCTGAGCTTCGGACTCTTCACGACGACCAGCCGTCTGGGAACGGTCGGCGATGCGACCGCGACCTGTCTGCGCACGATCGGCGCGAAGGAGGGTGGGGTCGTGCTCTTCCGCGGCGGCCCGACCTCTCCCGTGGTGGCCGGGGCGATCGGGTCGGGGACGATCGACCCCGAGCATCCAGCGCTCGCCGGCGTACTGAAGCGACGCGAGGTCCTGGTCACGGAAGTCGAGGGGGAGCGAACCGCCTATGTCCCGCTCCAGCTCGGCGAAACCGCGATCGGGGTCCTGGTGGCGACGGGAACCCCCGCCAGCAGGCAGGTGCTCGAATCCGCCGGCCGGCTGATGGCACTGGCGATCGAGCGCGAGCGCCTGATGAACGAGACGACGGAGCTCGCGGCGCTCAAGGCGAGCGACACGTTGAAGACGTCGCTCCTCCGCGCGGTGTCCCACGATCTGCGAACGCCCCTGACCGCGATACGGCTGGAGATGGAGAGGCTGGCGCGGGGCTTGCGAGACCGGCCGGACGTCACGCCGATCCTCGCCGCGCTGTCCCGGGAGCGGGAGCGGCTGACGCGCAGAATCGACAACCTGCTCGCCATGGCCCGGCTGGAGTCGGGGATCATCGAGCCGCATCCCGAGCCGACGCCGGCCGCCGGCCTGTTCGCGGGCGCACGCGAGAGCCTGGCGGCGATCCTGGGTGGCAGACCGATCCGGGTGCGCATCGATCCAGCGTGTCCGGACGTTTACGTCGATCCGGGACTCGCTCTGGAGGTCGTCGTGAACCTGCTCGAGAACGCGGCCAGGGCGGCACCGATCGACGCCCCGCTGGAGCTGGCCGCGTCGCCCGACCCGGAGGACGCCTCCCGGGTTCGGGTCGAGGTCCTCGATCGTGGCCCGGGAGTCCCCCGTGGCTTGAACGGCGGGCTGGGCCTCGAGATCGCAACGGGCCTGGCCCGGGCCTGCGGGGGAGCGGTCACCCTCGCCCCCCGGCCGGGGGGCGGCACGATCGCCCGCCTCGTCGTGCCGGCCGCGCTGTCGACCGCCATGGCCGAGGGTGCCTCATGACGGCGAGGACGGGTCCGCTCATCCTCGTGGCCGACGACGATCCGGTGATCCGGCGCACGCTGGCCGAGACGCTGGAGGCCGAAGGCTACGAGACGCTCACGGCGATCGACGGTGTCGAGGCGCTCGACCGCTTCCAGGCAGCGGCCCCGGACCTCGTGATCACCGACCTCGCGATGCCGCTGGCCGACGGCTTCAAGGTCATCCGCGAGATCCGCCGCCGTGACCGGACGCCGATCATCGTGCTGTCCGTGCGCGGCGAGGAGCCGGACAAGGTCCGGGCGCTCGACCTGGGGGCGGACGACTACGTCACGAAGCCCTTTTCGCTGAGCGAGCTCCTGGCCCGCATCCGCGCCCAGGTCCGGCGCGGCGGCGGCGCGCAGCCGTCCATCCTCGCCTTCCCCGGCCTCGCCATCGACGTGGAGCGGCGGCTCGTGACGGTGGAGGGGCGCGACGTGAAGCTCACGCCGACGGAGTTCGCGATCCTCGAGCTCCTGGCGACCCGCGCGGGGAAGCCCGTCACGATCGACCGGATCATGCGCCGCGTGTGGCGCGGGGGCGTCGTGGCCCCCGACACCGTGCGCGTCCACGTGGGATCCCTTCGCCGCAAGATCGAGCCCGACCCCGGTTCTCCTCGCTACATCGGAACGGAGCCCTGGATCGGGTACCGCTTCCTGCCCGACCCGCTGGACGGATGAGTCTTTAGGAATTCTTCCGCGCGCTTTCCGGACTTCTTCCGGCAGGAAGGGGTATTCTCCCATCGAGATTGCTTCGCGAGTGCCAACAGGTAATGGGAGGTTTCCATTCATGCGCACGATCTCGTTTCGGTTCAGCGCGATGATGGCGGCACTGCTCCTGGTGCCCGCATTCTCGCGATCCTTGCACGCGCAGGCGACGATCGCCACCGACCGACCGGGGCTCGCCTTCAGCTCGATTACCGTGCCGCGCGGGGCGCTTCAGATCGAAATCGGAACCCCGCAGATCGAAAGGGTCGACGTCGGGGGCGTGGAGGCGACCACAACGAGGATCCCGTTTCTCGCAGTCCGTTATGGCGTAACCGAACGGATCGAGCTCCGTGCCATCAGCCCGATCTACAATCACGTCGAGATCGACGACGGGACTACGAAGACGAGTGAGTCCGGAAACGGCGACCTCGAGCTCGGGGCCAAGGTCCACCTGCGACGGGGCTTCCTCGACGGGGGGAGCGGTCCCGATCTCTCCCTCATCGGCTCGGTGTTCCTGCCGGTCGGGGACGCCCCGTTCACGATCTCGGATGACCGCGAAGGGTATGCGGTGAATGGCGTTGCGCAGGCCCCGGCCGGATCCTGGACCTTGACCGGGGTCGTGGGGGCGAACTATCTGCCTCTGGGTGAGGATAGCCACGTGACGAGCGCCAACCTCGTCGGATGGGTGGGCCGCTCCCTGACGAGCCGCGTGAGCGGCTACGTCGAGGCAGGCTGGTTCCCGTCGGACGCGGACACCGAGCCGGCGTATGCGGGCGCGGGCGTGGCGTTCCTCGCCACGCCGCTCGTCCAGCTCGACGCATTCTTCGACCGCGGGCTCAACGACGACGCCACCGACTGGATCTTCGGCGGCGGCGTGAGCCTGCGGTTGGGAGGAGAGTGACATGAACGTCCTATACTGGCTCGGCCTGGGGATCACGGTAGCTCTGTTCTTCTATCTCCTTTTCGCCCTCATGCGGCCGGAGAAGTTCTGACATGAGCCGACGCAAGACATCGCTGTTCGATGCCGCGATCCTCCGGCAGGCGACCGTGGATGCGTTCCGCAAGCTGCATCCGCGGCTCATGGCCCGGAACCCGGTGATGTTCGTTGTCTACGTAGGGTGCTTCGTGACGACGGGTCTGTTCATCCAGGCGCTCGTGGGCACCGGCGAGGCCTCGACCGGCTTCATTCTGGCGGTGACCGTATGGCTCTGGTTCACCGTGCTGTTCGCGAACTTTGCGGAGGCGATGGCGGAAGGCCGCGGCAAGGCCCAGGCGGCCGCGCTCCGCCGGACTCGGGGAACGACGATGGCCAGGCGGCTCGACGGACCGCGCCACGACGCCCGTCAGACCGCGGTGTCCTCCACCGACCTGCGCCTCGGCGACCACGTGCTCGTCGAGGCCGGGGACATGATTCCCGGCGACGGGGAGGTGGTCGAGGGGGTCGCGTCCGTCAACGAGGCGGCGGTGACGGGTGAGAGCGCCCCGGTGATCCGTGAGAGCGGTGGTGACCGGAGCGCCGTTACCGGCGGCACCCTGGTCCTGTCCGACTGGATCGTCGTGAGGATCACGGCCAACCCGGGCGAAACGTTCCTCGACCGCATGATCACTTTGGTCGAGGGTGCGAAGCGGCAGAAGACCCCGAACGAGATCGCGCTGTCGATCCTGCTCGCCGGCCTGACGCTCGTCTTCCTCATCGTCACCGTGACGCTCCTGCCCTATTCGATCTTCGCGGTCGACCAGGCCGCGGTCGGCGCGCCGGTTACGGTCACGGTCCTGGTGGCGCTCCTGGTGTGCCTCATTCCAACGACCATCGGCGGGCTCCTTTCCGCGATCGGAATCGCCGGGATGGATCGGATGATCCAGGCGAACGTGATCGCGATGTCGGGTCGTGCGGTGGAGGCCGCGGGCGACGTAGACGTCCTGCTCCTGGACAAGACCGGGACGATCACGCTGGGCAACCGGCAGGCGACCGACTTCTACCCCGCGCCAGGCGTCGACGAAGCCGAGCTGGCCGACGCCGCGCAACTCTCGTCGCTGGCCGACGAGACGCCGGAGGGGCGGAGCATCGTCGTGCTCGCCAAGGAGCGCTACGGGCTGCGCGAGCGCCACATCCACGAGCTGAACGCGGAGTTCGTCCCTTTCAGCGCGCGCACCCGCATGAGCGGCGTCAACCTGGGCAATCGGCAGATCCGCAAGGGCGCGGCCGACGCCGTCGAGAGCTACGTGCAGGAGCAGGGCGGCGCGCTGCCGCGCGAGGTTCGTCAGTCCGTGGACGAGGTCGCGAGATCGGGCGGCACACCCCTGGTGGTGGCGGAGGGTATGCGGGTTCTCGGAGTGATCCGCCTCCGGGATATCCTCAAGGGCGGCATCAAGGAGCGTTTTGCCGAGTTGCGCGCGACGGGGATCAAGACGGTGATGATCACGGGCGACAATCCGCTCACCGCCGCCTCCATCGCCGCCGAGGCCGGCGTGGACGACTTCCTCGCGGAGGCCACGCCCGAGGCGAAGCTGGACTTGATCCGGAAGTACCAGGCCGGTGGGCGACTGGTGGCGATGACCGGGGACGGCACCAACGACGCCCCCGCGCTCGCTCAGGCGGACGTGGCGGTGGCGATGCACGCGGGGACCCAGGCGGCCAAGGAGGCGGCGAACCTGGTGGATCTCGATTCCAATCCCACCAAGCTCCTGGAGACGGTGGAGATCGGAAAGCAGCTCCTGATGACGCGGGGCGCCCTCACCACGTTTTCCTTCGCCAACGACGTCGCCAAGTACTTCGCGATCCTGCCGGCGATCTTCGTCGGACTCTACGCGACGGGGGGCGGGCCGGGCCCGCTGGCCGCGCTCAACGTGATGGCGCTCCATTCACCGGAGTCGGCCATCCTGAGCGCCGTCATCTTCAACGCCCTCATCATCATCGCCCTGATTCCGCTGGCGCTGAGAGGCGTAAAGTACCGGCCATCGAGTGCCGCCTCGGTGCTGCGTCGCAACCTGCTTCTCTACGGAGTGGGCGGGGTCGTCGCGCCGTTCATCGGGATCAAGATCATCGACATGGCCCTGGTCGCATTGCGCCTCGGCTGAGCAATTCCCCGGAGAGGAACCGACGATGATGACTCTGCTCTACCTCGTGCTCGGGCTCGCGACGTTCGGCGTGCTCGTAGCCCTCACGAACGCCGTGGACCGCTGGGAGCGGGACTGACACCATGAGCGCGATTCTCCTTGTCACGCTGATCGTGGGCGGCACGGCGCTGCTGTCCTGGCCCCTCGGCCGCTACATGAAGTGGGCGATGGATCCCGACGACGCCGGGCCGCGACGGCAGCGTCTGGAGCGGATCCTTCAGCGGATCGCCGGCCCGCTGGGCCGTCCACAGCAGGACTGGAAGCTGTACTTGATCGCCATGCTCGTCTTCAATGCGATCATGTTCGTCGTGAGCTTCGGCTTCATGGCGCTGCAACAGCACCTGCCGCTCAATCCCGACGCGAAAGAGGCGGTCGAAGGCAGCCTGATCTTCAACACCGTTGCCTCGTTCACGTCGAACACGAACCTGCAGCACTATTCGGGCGAAGTCGCGATGAGCTACCTGTCGCAGCTGTTCTCGCTCATGTGGCTGCAGTTCGTGTCGGCGGCGACCGGCATCGCCGCCCTGACGGCCCTGGCGCGCGGCCTGGCCGGAAGGAAGGAGATGGGGAATTTCTTCATCGATCTCCAGCGCGCGACGTTCCTCGTGCTGCTGCCGGCCGCGCTCATCGTCGCGACGCTGATGGTGCTCGGGAGCATGCCCATGACGCTGGCGGGCTCCGTCACCGCGTCGACGCTCGAGGGCGCGCAGCAGGTCATCGCCCGCGGCCCTGTCGCCGCGTTTCTCACCATCAAGCAGCTCGGCACCAACGGAGGGGGATTCTTCGGACCCAACTCCACCCACCCGTTCGAGAACCCGACGTTCTGGACCAACGCTCTCTCGATGATCTGCATCATCCTCATCTCCATGGGGAGCGTCTGGATGTTCGGGCGCATCGTGGGGCGCCGGCGGCACGCGGCCGTGGTGTTCGGCGTGATGCTCGTATTGCTCCTCGCCAAGATCACCGGATCGGTCTGGTTCGAGAGGGCCCCGACCCAGGCGTTCGCCAACCTGCCGGCGGTGGAGCAAGTCGCCGGCAACTTCGAGGGGAAGGAGACGCGGTTCGGTTCGCCCTACGGCAGCGGACCTCTGTGGGCGGTCCTGACCACCTCCACCAGCAACGGATCGGTCGATTCCATGCACGACAGCCTGAACCCCCTGACCGGCATGATGCCGATGATCGGCATGTGGCTCAACGCCACCTTCGGCGGTGTCGGAGTCGGGATGATCAACATGTTCGTCTACATCATCATCGCGGTGTTCGTGGCGGGCATGATGGTGGGGCGCACTCCCGAGTACCTGAACCGGCGCGTCGAGGCGCGTGAGATGAAGCTGGCCGTACTGACCGTGCTCTCGCACGCCCTCTTCATCCTCGTCGGCGCCGCGATCTTCGCCGTGACCCCGTGGGGACGGGACACGCTGAACAACTGGGGTCCGCACGGATTCAGCGAAATCCTCTACGAGTTCAGCTCGGCCAGCGCGAACAACGGGTCGGGCTTCGAAGGCCTGGGCGACAACACCGTGCCGTGGAACGTCGCCACGGGGCTGGTCATGCTCCTGAACCGCTATATCCCGATCATTCTGCCGCTCGCGATCGCCGGGTCGCTCGCCGTGAAGCGGCCCACCGCGCAGTCGGCCGGCACGCTGAGCGTCCAGGATGCGACGTTCGCCGCCATGCTGCTGGCTACGATCCTCATCATCGGCGCCCTGACGTTCTTCCCGGCGGCGGTGTTGGGGCCGATCGCCGAACACCTCCTTTTCATGTGACGGCCTTCTGAAGGAGTATCGAACCGTGCGTTCTCTCATCGCTAGTGTCCGCGTCGCCCTCGTCACGATCGCCGTCTGCGTGATCGGATATACGGGCGTGATCCTGGGAGTGGCGCAGCTGCTCGAGCCGGACACGGCGAACGGCTCCTTGATTACGAATGCGGATGGAGTCGTCGTGGGAAGCCGGTTGATCGCGCAGAAGTTCACGGCCCCCGAATACTTCTGGTCTCGACCGTCAGCCGTGGACTACAACGGCGCCGGCGCCGGCGGCAGCAACAAGTCGCCGACCAGCACCGACCTGACGGATCGCGCGGTGGAGCTGGTCGCGCAATACGGCGCGACGCCGGACAAACCGCTGCCGCCCGAGCTCGTCGCGGCATCGGGCGGTGGTCTGGACCCGCACATCTCGGAGCACGCGGCGCTCTATCAAGCCGCGCGCGTGGCCGGCGCACGAGGCCTGCCGCCGGCACGGGTCGAGGCGCTGATTCGGGACCACGCGTTCGCGCCGGGTGGACCGCTGACGCCGGGGCGGGTGGTGAACGTGCTGGAGCTCAATCTCGCGCTCGACGCGAGCACGGAATCCCGCTAGACCCTCGACCTCCCTCTCGTCGAGCACTACCGTGAAGCGATCCGCGGTCTCGACCTCGACCTCACCCTGGATCGCCTTTGCCGGATCGCGAACGCCGCCCCGACCCTGACGCGCTCCTGGCGCTCGCCCAGGCCGAGGAAGAGAAGGCGCGCCGCGGGCAGCTCAAGCTCTTCTTCGGAGCCGCTCCCGGAGTGGGGAAGACCTTCTCCATGCTCCAGAAGGCCCAGGAGCTCCGGCGACGGGGCGTGGACGTCGTCGTCGGCTGGGTCGAGACGCACGGCCGCAAGGAGACGGAGGCCTTGCTGGCGGGTCTCGAGCGGATCCCGCCCAAGATCCTCGAGTACCGCGGCACGCGGCTCGAGGAGTTCGACCTGGACGCCGCTCTCGCCCGCCGTCCGGAGGTGCTCCTCGTCGACGAGCTCGCCCACACGAACGCTCCCGGCGCGCGCCACGCCAAGCGGTGGCAGGACGTCGAGGAGCTCCTCATCGCCGGGATCACGGTCTATACGACGGTCAACGTCCAGCACGTGGAGAGCCTGAACGACGTCGTCGCCCAGATCACGGATGTCTCGGTCCAGGAGACGGTCCCCGACGCGATTTTCGAGAGGGCGGATACCGTCGAGCTGGTCGACCTGTCGCCCGACGATCTCCTCCAGCGCCTGCGCGAGGGCAAGGTATACATGCCGGAGCAGGCGGAGCGCGCCGTCGAACGGTTCTTCCGCCCCGGCAACCTCATCGCACTGCGCGAGCTCGCCCTGCGCCGCACGGCCGACCGTGTGGACGAGCAGATGCAGGACTACCGCCAGCTGCACCAGGTGGAAGAGACCTGGCCCGTCACGGAGCGCATCCTGGTCGCCGTCGCAGGGGGCGCCGAGTCCGCA
>DATBJO010000079.1:0-61517 GCA_036556305.1 Gemmatimonadota bacterium | reverse complement strand
AAGCGAACGCGGAATGGCAAAGGCACCTGCGGGAACGCTATTTCCCGCAGCTCGCCGGTGACAGACCCGCGGCGACCACAGCGACACCGGTCGTGACGGAGGGCCGGCTCAACTTCACGCCGGCGGTGGTTCCGGCCGGCGTTCTGGGATCGGAACCGGCGCTGAGCTACGTTTCGCTGCACTCGGGATACACGACGATCGAGACGGCGGATCTTCTGGGCCGCAACGAGGATCTCAAGACCGTCGTCACGGCGGGGCGCTCGGGCGATTACGAGACGTTTCACCCCCTGCTCTCGACCATCGATGTGAATCGCGCCGGCGAGGTCGCCTTCGTCGCGAAGGCGGGGGCGTCGGACGTGCTCTACGTCGTGGAAGTGGAATCCGGCCATCGCGTGGCGGAGGGACGCTGGAAGGACCTCGTCGTTCTGTCCTCGCCGTCCTGGGCCCCGGACGGAAAGCGTGTCGTCTTCGTGGGTCTCTCTCGAACGGGCTACGCGGACCTCTATGTCTGGCACATCGCGTCGGAGCGCATCGAGCGCCTGACGAACGATCGCTACCTCGAGGCCGCTCCGCGCTGGTCGCCCGCCGGGGACGAGATCGTGTTCGCCTCGGACCGCACCCCCTATGGCCCGGAAGGGGCGCGCAATCTTTACCTGTTCGACGTCGCGAGTCGCACCATCCGGCCTCTCACGTTCGGGCGCTGGGTGGATCGCGACCCGGATTGGTCTCCCGACGGTGCGCGGGTCGTTTTCGCCTCGGATCGAGCGGGAACGCTCGACCTCTACGTGATCGATCTCGAGGGCGACGGCTTCCGCGCATCGAGCTTCGCCGCCGGGACGATGCATCCACGATGGGCGCGGATCGGCACGCGCGATCAGCTCGTCTTCAGCGCGTTCGAGAACCAGTCCTACGCGATCTATCGGGTGGACGTGCCCTCGGGTGCGCCGGAAACGGTTGCCCTGTCGGTGGATTCCGAGGTTCGAGACTGGAGATGGGAGGACGTGCTTCCGGAGGAGGGGAAGTACGTCCAGCGCGATTACGAACGCGAGTTCGGCCTCGACTTCGCCTCCGGTGCGCTCGCGTTCGCCGAAGACGGCAGCCGGGGGCAGGGCGCGCAGATGTTCTTCTCGGACCTGATGGGAGATCATCTCATCGTCGCCCAGGTCAACGCACAGCAGGGCCGCACGAACGTGTTCTCCGGGTTCACCGGCGCCTTGACGTACGTGAATCTGAAAAGACGGCTCAACTGGGGAGTCGGGGCGTACCGGTTCAGATCGTTCTTCACGTCGCTCCTGGGAGCGGAGTTCGACCGTCCCGGCAGCGGGCAGGAGGGGATCGGGATCCGCAACGATTTCTTCGAGGAGCGATGGGGGGCGACCGCCCTTCTGAGCTATCCGATCTCGAAATTCCAGCGCGTGGAGAGCGAGCTCTCGTTCGAACGGAACAACCTGACCGAGCTGCCGGCGGATATCAGCGAAGCCGAAGACATCTTCCTGCGCGACGCCTGGCTCACGATCGGGTCGTTGGGTTACGTCTATGACAACTCGTTGTGGGGACCCGTCGGACCCGTCGACGGTCAGCGATTGAACCTGACCGTGAGCACGGTGATGAACGCGAGCGAAGGCACGCTCGAATCGACCGATCTGCTGGCGGACATCCGCAAGTACTTCCGCACATCCCTGAACACCACCTATGCGGTACGGGCGCGAGGCCGATTCGCCTCGGGAGACGTTCCGACGTTCTACTACCTCGGGGGGCCGGCGTCGTTGCGCGGCTACCCCAGCTACATCCTGAACGGCACCTACACGGTGCTGCTGAACCAGGAATGGAGGTTCCCGCTGCTCAGGCCGAACCCCTACCTCGAAGGTCCCGCGATCCTGCTTTCGAACGGAATCTGGGGCGGCCTGTTCGTCGACGTGGGGAACGCGTGGACCGAGCAGTCCCTGTACGAGGGGGACGACGGAGAGCTGCGCGAGCTCGGGAGCTGGCCGGGCCTGCTGGGCAGTTACGGCGCGTCGCTGCGGTACCCTCTCGGCGGCCCGTTCGTCGTGAGAGTGGACTGGGCGAAGCGGTTCTCGATCGAAGAGAAGCGCGACCTCTTCCCCGACGAGAGGGACAAGTCGCACTGGTCGTTCTTCATCGGCTACAACTACTGACGCTCGGTCGACCGAGCGGACGGCTCCGTCGAACCGTCATGGAGCGATCGGTCGGAAGGCGTAGAGTGTGCCCTGCTCGGTGATGGCGTACAGCTCATCCCCGTGAAACAGGGGGGTCGAGGTCAGCGCGCCATCGAGGCGAGTCGTCCATTCGATGGCGCCACTATCGCGATCGACGATCGTCAATACGCCCTGGAGGTCGCCGACGGCGATGTCGTCGTCCCCGAGAGCCGGCGACATGCGCACCGTGGCGTCCTCGAGGTCGAGCCGCCAGTCGATCGCGTCGGTCGTCCAGTCGTAGCACCAGACCGTACCCTCGTGTCCCGCGAGGTACAGCCGATCGCCGCCCTGCGCCGGACCCGCGAAGAATCGCGAGGGGAAGGATCGCTGACGGACCACCGCGAGGTCCGCGCCGATTTCCAAAAGCTGTCCACCGAGCGTTACGAAGACCGCCGTTGGGGCGTCCGAGCCGCCCGACAGGACGACAGGATCGCCCCAGATCGGGCCGGCCGTCGGGGACGCGCTTCGTAGCGAGGTGCCGGTCGTGGCGTCGTATGCGTGGAGCCGACCGTCGCTCGATGCCACGATCAGGACATCGCCCAGGACCACCGGTCGGGCGACCACGCGCGTCTCGAGGTCCACTCTCCAGAGCTCCGCCCCGGTGTCGCTCCAGCTCCGCAATTCGCCGATGGAAGAGACCGTGTAGATCCGATCACCGTCGACGACCGGGCTCGACGCGAGGTCCCCCGCGTCCGCAGTCCAGGCGGTTTCCCGGGTGCTCCTGTCGAGCGCGACGAGACGGCCGCCTTCGTCGAGCTCCGGCAGGAGGATGCGCCCGCCGGAGACGACCGGCGCGGCGGTGAAGCCTCCCTTGAAGTTCTCCTTGAACCGCACGCGGGGTTCGGGAGGTGAGGTCGACACGAGGTGCAGATTGCGATCCAGGCTGGCCACCAGCAGCAACGAGTCG
Source organism: Gemmatimonadota bacterium (assembly GCA_036556305.1). Classification (GTDB taxonomy): domain Bacteria; phylum Gemmatimonadota; class Gemmatimonadetes; order JACCXV01; family JAHWKZ01; genus JAICNR01. The sequence goes on along the minus strand of DATBJO010000079.1, from coordinate 58,394 downwards.
GCCCACACGAGGGGCGCGGAACCGCCGCGGGAGATCTCCAGCTTCCATTCCTGTTCCCATGGCCGTTCGGGGCGCGGGGGCCGGACGAGCTCGACGGACGCGACGGCGAGAGAATCGACCGCCTCGTCGGCCCCTCGTTCCTGGGCGGCGACCGCGGGTGGCAGGATCAGGGCTCCCGTGAGGAGCGGAACGACGGTGGATCGAATTGACAAGGCGTTCCTCCAGGCTAGCTTCCCGGCCGAATGGACGGTCTGAAGAGGGTATCGATCGCCGACCTCCGCGACCACGTGGGAGAAACGGTCGAAATCCGGGGCTGGTTGTATGGCAAGCGCTCGAGCGGGAAGATCTCTTTCCTCCTCGTCCGCGACGGCACCGGGATCGCGCAAGGCGTGCTGGTCGAAAAGGAGGTCGATCCGTCGACCTGGGGCGCGCAGGATGCGCTGACACAGGAATCCTCCCTCGTCGTCCGCGGAACCGTGCGCGAGGATTCCCGATCTCCCGGCGGATACGAGCTCTCGCTGTCCTCGGTCGAGCCTATCCAGATCGCGCGCGACTATCCGATCGGTCCCAAGGAGCACGGGATCGATTTCCTCCTCAATCACCGTCATCTCTGGTTGCGGTCGTCCCGGCCGTGGCACGTCATGCGGATACGCGACGAGGTGATCTTCGCGATCCGTGAATTCTTCCGGACACGAGGCTTCGTGTGCCTCGACTCGCCGATCCTCACGAGGGCGATCGGGGAAGAAGCCGGCACGCTGTTCGAGACGGAGTACTTCGATCTCGGCACCGCATCCCTGGCGCAGACCGGCCAGCTGTACGTCGAGGCGGGCGCGATGGCGCACGGCAAGGTCTACTGTTTCGGCCCCACGTTCCGAGCGGAGAAATCGAAGACTCGTCGGCACCTGACCGAGTTCTGGATGCTGGAGCCCGAAATGGCGTGGTATGACTGGGAAGACAACATGGCCCTCCAGGAGGAACTCGTGGAGTTCCTCGTCAAGCGCGTGCTGGAGAGTCGCTCCCTTGATCTGGAGAGCCTCGGCCGGGAAACCTCATCGCTGCGGCGGGTCGAGCGTCCGTTCCCCCGGCTGGCGTATGACGAGGCCGTCGAACTGCTGCGCCGGAAGGGTTCCTCGATCGAGTGGGGCCAGGACTTCGGCGGCGAGGACCAGACGCTCCTGACCGAGCAGTTCGACCGGCCGGTCTTCGTGCACTCGTTTCCCAAGGCCGTCAAGGCGTTCTACATGAAGGAACACCCCGAACGGTCCGAGCTCGTCCTGTGCGACGACCTGTTCGCCCCCGAGGGGTACGGCGAGATCATCGGGGGCTCCCAGCGCGAGGACGACTACGACCGGCTGGTCGAGCGGATCCGGGAGCAAGGGCTGCCGGAGTCCGCCTACGACTGGTATCTCGACCTGCGCAAGTACGGGAGCGTGCCGCACAGCGGATTCGGCCTGGGCCTCGAGCGAACCGTATCCTGGATCTGCGGACTCGACCACCTGCGCGAAGCGGTTCCGTTTCCGCGCCTGATCAACCGCATCACTCCCTGAGCGACGTTCAGGAATCGCCCCGGGGTCGGCGGGGCGCGCGCGGCCGTCCGGCCGGTGGGCCGCCGCGATCGGCTCGCCGCGAGGGGACCATGTGCGGAAACGGCTCGCGAACGATCGGGTGTCCGAGAAAGCCGCAAAGCTCACTCCAGCCCTCGCCTTCGGTGATTCGGAGCACGAGCAGATCGTCCGGCCGGTGGCGGAAATGGGAAAGCACGTCTTCGTTGTGACGCTCGAAGCGCTCGCGGTAGCGGGACTCGTTCCCGACGGGTGATCCCGCGCCGTAGATCCATTCGCGCATGGGCGTCGATTTGGTCCCGAAGAATTGACTGACGCTGCGCACCCAGGCGTCCGACGGGCGGATCGTCAGAATGAAGCGGCTTCCCGGACAGCGCTCGTCCAGTTCACGGAACAGGACCGGCCACGGGTTGTCTTCGAACGCGTCGTACCGATCCAGGAGATCGAAGGCGATCCGGTGGATGCGCTCGGCGACATCGGGCTCGTCGGTCGCCACGCTGCCGCACACGCGGTAGCCCAGGCGCTCGAGGGCGACGCGCAGGGACGACGTTCCGGTCCGGTGGAATCCCACGCAGAAGATCTTCGGCTCGGGCGTCAGAATTCGTATCCCAGAAGGCGGATCTCGCGCGCGCAGGCGACCGCGATCATCTCCGCCTCCTCGGCGCTGAGAATCTCGCGATAGTGGCGGCGATCGGGATGTGTTCGAGCCTTGGCGCGGAACTGGGGCAAGCGCAACGGCCCGTCGAGCCCGAGCCGGCCCGAGAGATCATCGAGGGAGGCCGCGATCTCTTCGTAGCGATACACACGATCGAGGGCGGGGAACCCGCGGATCGAGTAGATGTGGTAATTCGAATAGGGCTGTCCGCGTCCGGACAGCAGGAACTCCTTGACGCTCGCGAAGCGCGCGTCGCCTCCCTGCCAGTAGTAATGGGATACCGCCTTGTCCCATGGATTGCGATCGAAACAGAACTTGAAGTACCCATCCCAGACATCGCGCGGGAGAAGTCTCTTCGCCATCAGGGCCGGGGTGTGATTGTAGAAGCTGAGGGGCTCCCGGTGGAGCACGAGCCGAAGCGCGTCCGAGCTCCGATAGCGTCCCGGCCCCAGGCCGCAGTTCTGCGGTCCCCGGTAGCCGAGTCGTCGCCGCTCCGCCTCGTCGCGCTCCGGGATCGGGGTGATGACGTCCTCCGATCCGCACAAGGCGGAAAGCGCGATCTCCATCGACGTGCCCGCCGTCTTCTTGGTCTTGAGGAAGATGAAGCGACGCGCGTGAGAAACGATCAATCGGCTTCCCCCGATTTGACCTCGTTCCAGAGCCCGTCCAGCTCTTCAAGGGATGAGGCCTCGATGGAGATTCCGCGCTCGTGGGCGAGCCGCTCCAGACGGCGGAATCGCGTCTCGAATTTCCGGCTCGCGCGGCGCAGCGCGGTGTCGGGATGGACGCCGAGGAGGCGGCCCCAGTTGACGATCGCGAACAGCAGGTCCCCGAACTCCCCTTCGAGGGACTCGGGTGTTCCCTGCTCGGCCTCGTGGGCGGTCTCCACGATCTCCTCGTCGACTTTCCGGCGGGCGCCGGCCGCGTCGCGCCAATCGAAGCCCACGGACGCCACTTTCTCCTGCATGCGGTGCGCACGAACCAGAGCCGGAAGGGTCTCCGGGAGCCGCCCGATCACGCCGTCGCCTCCGGCCGGGTCGGCCTCCGGCTTTTCCGCGCGCTTGAGGCGCTCCCACATCGCCTGATGGCCCTGCCCCGCGTACTCCGCGTCGCCGAAGACGTGCGGATGGCGACGCACCATCTTGGCGATCAGGGCGCCCGCGACCGCCGGCAGATCGAAGCGCCCCTCCTCTTCCGCGATGACGATCTGGAACGCGAGGTGGAGCAACAGATCGCCGAGCTCGTCGGTCGCGGCATCGTCATCGCCGGCCTCAACCGCGTGGGCGACCTCGTGGGCTTCCTCGAGGAGGTAGGGAAGGAGCGAGCGCGGCGTCTGCTCCCGATCCCATGGACACCCTCCGGGCGCGCGGAGGCGCCGCAGCAGCTCCAGGACGCCTTCGAAGCGCGGCTCGAAGACGGCACTTTGCGGTGATCGGCGAGGTCCTTCCATGACGCGCGAAGTTAGGGCTCACGAGTAGAGGGGTCGAGTTGTCGGCGTCCTCCCGCATCTCTATCGTAGCGCGCCTATGCCCTTCGATGACGAGTACGACGACGCGACCGTTCGGACCTGGGTCGATGTGGACCCGGGAGCGATCGCGCGCAATATCGGGGTCCTCCAGCGGCGCTTGCCCGCGTCCTGCGGGATTCTCATGGTCGTGAAGTCGGATGCCTACGGACATGGCCTCGAGCTGGTCGCCCGGACGGCGGCCGAAACGGGCGTGTGGGGATTCGCGGTGGCGACCCTCGACGAGGCCGCTCGGCTGCGAGCGGCGGGGATCGAGCACCCGATTGTCTGTGCGATGCCGCTCCTGCCCGTGCAGGCCGGGGCTGCGATCGGGCTCTCGATCATCCCGGCGATCACATCACTCGAGCAGGCCCGGGCGTTCGATGCCGCCGCGCGGGCCGTGGGCCGCCGGATCGACATCCACGCGGACGTGGACACGGGTATCGGCCGCACGGGAGCCTGGGACCGCGACGCCGTCGCGCTCATCGAAGCGCTCGCAAAATTGCCGGGCCTTCGGGTCGCCGGTATCTTCACCCACTTCGCCAGCGCCGACGAGCCCGCGCGCGAACCCACCGAGCGGCAGATGGATCGCTTCGAAACGGTGCTCGCCGAGTTGAGCTCGCGCGGCGTGAACGTGGACTGCGTCCATGCCGCCAACAGCGCCGCCGCGCTCAGGTTCGCGCGCGCCTCCCGGCTGGCCGGGGGCCGGGGCGAGAGGCGCGTGCTCGTGAGGCCCGGCATCGCCGTGTTCGGGGCCGCCGGCGATATCGCTCCCGATGCCGACGCGGATCGGTGGCGGGAACACGAGGGCGCCGGCCCCCCGCCCTTCGAGCCCGCGCTCTCGTGGCACGCCCGCGTACTCGCGGTCAAGGAGCTTCAGCCGGGCGATCCGGTCAGCTACCACGGCACGTATGTCGCAACGGAGCGGGAGCGGATCGCCGTGCTCGGTGTGGGGTACGCGGATGGATGGCCGTTGACGCTGTCGAACCGCGGGCATGTGCTCCTGCGCGGACGTCCGGCCGAGGTGCGTGGAGCCGTCTGCATGGACCTGACGATGGTCGATGCCACGCCGCACGCCGACCTGCGTGCGGGAGAGATCGCGACCCTGATCGGCGAGCAGGCCGGAATGCGGCAGACCGTCGAGGACGTCGCCGAAGCGGCGGGGGAGATCGCGTACTCGATCCTGACCGGGATCGGACCGCGCGTGCGTCGGAGGACGAAGGAGGTTTCCGGGTGACGGAGAGCAGGTTCCGCGAGCGGCGTTCGGCCTTCCGGGACGAGTCCGCCGGCGAAGCCGGCACGGCCGCGCCCGTTGCTCCATCCGCGGAGCCCGTGGCCGCGGAGGCCGGGACGGCGGAGCCCCGGGCCCCGGACCCCGCGGAAGCCCCGATCCGCGAAGCCGGGCCGTCCGAAGCGCAGCTCGCGCCGCCGGGTGTCGGACCGGACCTCGACGGCGTGGACGGGATGCAGATCCCGGAGCCCTCGTTTCTCGAGCTGGTCGAGGAGCACTACGCGAGGGCGCTCGGTTGCCTCGGGCAGCTTCCGCTGAACCCGGAAGGGGAGCGGCAGGTCCTCCCCGAGCTGGCGAAGCACGAGATCGACCTGCTCGGGATCCTCGAGCAACGGACGCGCGGAAACCTTCCCCCCGAAGAGAAACAATTCCTCGATCAGGTCCTGGACCAGCTGCGGACGCTCTATCTGCGGGTCGCCCGATGAGCGCCCCGGCGCGCGCGACGAGCGAGACGCTGGAGGCGCTTGCGGCCGACGCGCGCCGTCGGGCATACGCCCCGTACTCCGGATATTCCGTCGGCGCGGCGCTCGAGGCCGAGGACGGGTCCGTGTTCACGGGATGCAACATCGAGAACGCGTCGTATTCCGTCACCTGCTGCGCGGAGAGGAGCGCGCTGTTCGCGGCGGTCTCCGCCGGTGTCCGCACATTCCGTCGGATGGTCGTGACGGCGGATGGCAGCTACCCGTATCCGTGCGGGTCCTGTCGCCAGGCTCTCGCGGAGTTCGCGCCGCGGCTCGAGATCGTCGTCGTGACAGCCGACGGAGGAAGACACGAATTCACGCTCGATCGGCTGTTGCCGCATCCCTTCCGTTTCGAGAAGGAACGGAAGCCATGAAGATGGGACGCGTCGTAGGCGCGGTGGTCGCCAGCCGCAAGGACGAGAAGCTCCAGGGTCTCAAGCTCCTCGTCGTGCAGAACCTGGATCTCGATCTCGACGAGGACCGGGGATATGTCGTGGCCGCGGATGCGGTGGGCGCGGGAGCGGGAGAGCTCGTCCTCTACGCCACCGGTTCGTCGGCGCGCCAGACTTCGGTGACCGACGGTCGCCCGGTCGACGCGGTGATCATGGCGATCGTGGACGAATACGATGTCGGTGGCGCGGTGACCCGCGCGACATGAAGCTCACGCACACCCGTTTCTTGGCCGCGCTGGCTTTCGGGTCCGCGCTCATGGCCGCCGCCTGCACCGAAGAGGGCGCGAGTCCGGTCGGCGTGGAGCTCCTTCCGGGCGGCATCCTGGCCGGCGGAATCCAGTCGCTAACGCTGACGGACTTCAGTCGCGCGCTCGACTACGCCATTTTCCCCTCGGATCGCGCCGAGAGCGATCGTCTCACGACCGCCCGCGAGTGGCCCGCCGACCCGGGATTCGAAAGCCGCGCGCTGTTCAAGTTCAGCTTCGAGGCCTTCGATTCGCTGCCGGTCGAGGTCGAAGTGGTCGAGGCGCAGCTGCGGCTCGCATACAGCCCGACGCCCAGCGTTCCCGTGACCTTCACGCTCCATCGTGTCACGAGCGAATGGAGCGAGGAGGCGGCGACATGGGACCGACGGCTCCTGGGGGCCGAGTGGAACGCGGCGGGGGGCGATTTCGATCCGCAACCGCTGGCGGAGCTCACGATCGGGCCCGCGCAGGCCGACTCCGTCCGCATCGACTTCCCCCTCGACCTCATCGAAGACTGGCGTTCGGGGGTGCTGGACAACGACGGGGTGGTCCTGATCCAGCAGACCCCGGGGGTCGCGGTCGATTTCGCCTCGCGAGGGGTGGCCGGGACGAACCGGAACGGGCCGTTGCTCGACGTCGAGCTTGAGTTCCCGGGCCCGGCGAGCGCGGCCACGATCCTCGCGATCGAAGACGTGTTCATCGTGCACGACGACGCGGCGCTCGCCTCCGACGGGGGGCTCGTGGTGAGCGGCGCCGAGCCGGTGCGCCGGATCTTCCTCGATCCCGACGTCGAGCAGATCCCGTCGGGCGTGACGATCGCCGCGGCGCGGCTGGTCCTGACGATCGACGAGGCGCGGGTGCCGGGCGACACGTTGACGGTCGTCGCCCGCACGGTGGTGTCCGAGTTCGTGGGCGAGAAGACGATCCTGGGCACGATCTCGCCCGCGACCGTGCTCGGCGCCGTGGTCGTGCCGCCCACAGCGGCGGAAGGGGACACGCTGTCGTTCGAGTCCGGACTCCTGACACGAGTCGTCCGGGAATGGTTCAAGGATCCCGAGTCCCGGCTCGGCCTCGCGCTGACCCTCGTCGACGAGCGGAGTGCGTTCGGCGGCGTCCGCTTCTTCGGACCGGAAGCGCCGGCCGCGGTCCGGCCCCGGCTGCGAGTGCTCTACATCCCGCCTTCGGATCCCGGCCTCGGAACGCCGACTCCGTGAGAAGCCTGACCCTCCTGTCGATTCTCATCCTGGGCCTGCCGGCGGCGGTCGTCGCCCAGGAGAGCGTCTTCAACCTGCCCGCGTTCGCGGTGCCCGAGGACGGGCCCACGATCCGCATGCGCGCGCTGGGCGGCGCTGGGAGCGGCATGGGGGGAGACGTCTTCTCGCTCGCGAATCCGGCACCGATCGGCCGTTTCCGCCGAGCCGGGATCTATCTGTCGATACTGGGTCAGGATGCCACCGTAGACGGCGAGGACGCGGCGGGAGACTTCACCGACGTGATGTTCCCGATGGGCCAGATCGTCGTGCCCGCGTGGGCCGGGAGCGTGCTCGCGCTCGGCTACCATCAGTTCGTGGATTTCGACACCGACCTCGAAGCGACCGTCGAGTTCGAAGGGGACACCCTGCCCGTCGAGCTCGAGTCGACGGGAGGAGTCTCGGTCATCGCGCCCGCCGTCGCGTACTCCTTCGACGCCGCCACTCAGGTCGGGGCGTCGGTCGATTTCTATCTCGGATCCCGTGAGATCGTCCGCGTCGTCGACGTTGGGGATCTGTCGCCGGGAGCGATCGCCGCCAGCGACAGCCTGTCGCGGGATTTTCGCGGAACGGGTTTCACGCTCGGCGTCGAGCGCGCGCTCGGTTCCCGCATCCGCCTGAGCGCCGCCTATCGGTATCGGCCCGAGATCGAGAGCCGGATCACGAGCGCTCCGGACGACGATCTGGAGGGAAACAGCTCCGATTTCGATCTGCCGGACGAGCTCATCCTGGGCACGGCATGGCAGGCCACTCAGGAGCTGGTGGCGACCGCCAGCGTGCGCAAGGCCTCCTGGTCCTCGTTCGAGCCCGAGGGACTGGAGAACGTCGGCTTCGGGGACGCTCTCGAGGTCGGCGGTGGCATCGAGTACTCGTCGGCCATGCCGCGCGCGTTCCTTCTCGGCCCGCAGTCTCCCGTGCGGTTCGGGTACCGCTGGCGTCGTTTGCCGCTCGAGATCGACGACGAGCCGGTGACCGAGTGGACGGCCACCTTCGGCTACGGACGGATGCTCGGTCCCGCCGGCCGCAGCGGCGTGGACGTCGTGCTCGAATACGGGCGCCGCGGGTCGCTTACCGACCATGGGCTCGAGGAGTCGTTTCTGCGGCTCGGGGTGGGCTTCCGGACGTTCGAGCAATGGCGCCGCGATCGTCCCGACAGCTGATTGACATGCATCCCCGGGGCGTCTACCTTCTGGCCCTTCGTACCGCCCTTCACCGGCTCCGGACCAGCGCTTCATTCCACAGCCCCGCTTCGGGGCGCTTCACCGAGGCGTGATGCGACGCAAGCTCCAGATCCGCTGGCTCATTGTGGGCCTCTCGATCCTCGCGGCCGCGTGGTACCTGTGGCCGTCCGTCCGCTATTACTCGATGTCGAGGGACGAGCGGGATGAGCTGCAGCGCGAGGACCCGGGCGACTGGGACCGGCTCAAGCAGCGGACGATCCAGCTCGGGCTCGACCTCCAGGGTGGTATGCATCTGGTGCTCGAGCTCGACGAGACGGATCGCACGTTCAGCGGCGAGGAACAGAGTGACGCCATCGATCGCGCGCTCGAGATCATCCGCAACCGCGTCGACCAGTTCGGGGTCTCCGAACCCCTGATCCAGAAGGTCGGCGATGAGCGCATCATCGTGGAGCTCCCCGGGATCCAGGACGAGGAGCGCGCCAAGAACCTCGTCAGGCAGGCGGCCTATCTCGAGTTCCAGCTGGTCGTCGACGGTCAGGCCGCGATCGATCAGATCCGTGCGGTGGACGCGGCGCTTGCCGGTCGCGAGATCCATGCGTCCGGAGAAAGCGCCGCGACGTCGGCGCCGGGCGCCGCCCCTGCTCCCGCCGACTCCGTCGCCGCGGCTGCGCCCGACACGGCGTCTGCGGACACGACCGGTGGCCGCACGCTCGAGCAGCTCGCCGGCGGCGAAGACACGACGACCGCGGACACGGCCGCCGCCGTGACCGACCTGGGTGCGGGGCAGGAGCGCCCGCTGTCCTCGCGGCTCCAGACGATCCCGCGGGGCAACGATCAGAACGACTTCCTCGTTCCCGAAAACGACGTTGCCGACGTCGAGGCGATGCTGGCCGACTCCGCCGCGATCCGGGTTCTGGAGCCGGAGTACGAGTGGCTGTGGAGCGGAGAACCCCAGACGTTAACCGACGGTCGCTCCTACAGGACGCTCTATCTCGTCGAGCAGGAGCCGCTGTTGACCGGCCAGGCGGTCGCCACCGCGAGCGCGGGATTCGATACGCAGTTCACCAACCAGCCGATCGTCTCGATGGACTTCACCAGCGAGGGCAGCGGCGAGTTCGCCGACGTGACCCGGGCACACGTGAACCAGCGTCTTGCGATCGTCCTCGACCAGGTCGTTCGTATGGCGCCCAACATCAGGCAGCCGATCACCACCGGACGTGGCCAGATCGAGGGTTTCGACTCGGTCGAAGAGGCGCGCGACATCGCGATCGTCCTGCGCGCCGGGGCGCTGCCTGCTCCGCTCCATGTCATCGAAGAGCGGACGGTGGGGCCTTCCCTGGGGGCGGACTCGATCCACGCCGGTAAGATCGCTGGACTCATGGGAGTCCTCGCCGTCATGGCGCTGATGGCCGTCTACTACCGTGCCTCCGGGTTTGTCGCGAACCTGGCGCTGCTGATCAACATCGTGCTGATTCTCGCCGCGCTGGCCGGTTTCGGCGCCACGCTCACTCTGCCCGGGATCGCGGGGTTGATCCTCACGGTCGGCATGGCGGTCGACGCCAATGTTCTGATCTTCGAGCGTGTGCGTGAGGAGCTCGGAGTCGGCAAGACCGTGCGCACGGCGCTCGATACGGGCTATCAGCGCGCGTTCGTGACGATTCTCGACGCGCAGATCACGACGCTCATCGCGGCGGCCGTGTTGTTCCAGTTCGGCACCGGGCCGGTCAAGGGGTTCGCCGTGGTCCTCACGATCGGGATCATCTGTTCGATCTACACCGCGGTATTCGTGACGCGGACGATTTTCGAGACCTGGATGCGCCGCAGATCGGCAACGAGTCTGAGCATATGATCTGGCTGTTCAAAGACGCGAACTATCCCTTCTACAAGTACAAGAACTGGGGCTACGGGATCTCCCTCGGGCTCACTCTTCTCGCGCTCGCGGTCGTGGGCATCCGCGGCGGGCTGCGTTATTCGATCGACTTTACGGGTGGCACTCTCGTCCAGCTGAAATTCGACGAGCCCGTCGAAAGTCAGGATCTGCGCGATGCGCTGTCCGCGGTGGAGGGGTTGAGCTCGAGCGAAGTCCAGCGCTTCGGCGATCCAACGGAAGTGGTCATCCGCGCGCAGGTGCCGGCCGGTCACGAGGGCGAGTTCGGAGATCGCATCGAGGCTCATTTCCGTGAGGCACCCGAGCTCGCGGGGCGCGACTTCCAAGTGGTCCGCACAGAAGCCGTGGGTCCCAAGATCGGGCAAGAGCTCAAGACACAGGCCGTGCTGGCGATCCTGTACTCTCTCGTGCTCATCCTGATCTACGTTGCGTTCCGATTCGATCTCAAGTTCGGGGTAGCGGCGATCGTGGCGACTATCCATGACGTCATCATGTCGGTCGGGATCTTCGCCCTGGCCGGCAAGGAGATTTCGCTGGCTGTCGTGGCCGCCTTCCTCACGATCGTCGGGTACAGCTTGAACGACACCGTCGTGGTCTTCGACCGCATCCGGGAAGACCTGCGCTCGATGCGTCGTGAATCCTATGCCACGGTCGTGAACGCGGCCGTGAACCAAACGCTGTCGCGCACGATCCTCACTTCCGGCACGACGCTGCTCACGGTCCTTTTCCTCTACCTCCTGGGCGGATCCGTGATTCACGACTTCGCCTTCGCGCTCATCATCGGGATCGTGATCGGGACGTACTCTTCGATCTTCATCGCCGCTCCGCTGGTCGTGGACTGGCATCGTCGGTTCGAAGAGGGGCGGGTGTCCGAAGCCGGGGCCCGCAAGACGAAGGTGCGCTCGCGCTAGCGGCCAGGAACCGCGTGCGCGCCCTCCTCTGTTTCGACTCGCACTGTCACCTTCAGGACGAGCGCTTCGCCGCGGATCGAGAGGCGGCGCTGGACCGCGCCTGGCAGGCGGGCGTTCGCGAGATCGTCGTGATCGGGTCGAGTCCCGAGGACGCGGCGGCGGCACGCGGCCTGGCCGGGCAGGCCGCCGGTCGCACCGACCGGCCGGCCCTCTGGTTCACCGCCGGCCTGCATCCCCACGAAGCCTCGCGCTGGAACGAGGAAGTCCGCGCGAGCGTAGAGCTCGAGCTGGACCGGGGCGCGATCGCGGTGGGCGAGACCGGGCTCGATTTCCACTACGACAACAGCCCGCGGGACCTCCAGGGGGCGGCGTTCGCCGATCAGATCGAGATCGCGCGCGAACGCGACCTTCCCCTCGTCGTGCACTCGCGCGACGCCGAGGAGGAGACGCTCGGAGCTCTGCGGGCGTCCGGCATCCGGCCGGCGCGGGTCGTCCTGCACTGCTTCACCGGCTCCGCGGCGATGCTGGAGAGAGCCGTCGAACGCGGCTACTACGTTTCGTTCTCGGGCATCGCGACCTTCGGGTCGTTCGACGCCGCGGGCCTCGTGTCCCGCGTGCCGGAGGACCGCATTCTCGTGGAAACGGACGCCCCCTATCTCGCTCCGGTCCCGTACCGCGGGCGCAGGAACGAGCCCGCGTTCCTCCCGGCTACGCTCGCATCTCTCGCCGGGCATCGCGCCGAGACGCTCGAGCGGCTCGCGGCCGCGACCCGCGAGAACGCGCGCGCGTTCTACCGCCTCGGTTGACGTGACCGCGGCTCGACGAGTCTTCGTCAGATCGTTCGAGGCGCCGGATCTGCTCGAGCTCTTCCTGGTCGCTTCGGTCTCGACGGTCCTCGTCGTCCGGCTGGCCCTGCACCTCACCGGATACCCCTCCGTGGGCGGCGGACTGCTTCATTTCGCGCACGTCCTGTGGGGCGGTCTGCTCATGCTGGCGGCGCTGATCGCGGCCCTGTCGTTCCTGGATCGGCCGACCGTGCGCATGGCCGCGATCGTGGGAGGGGTGGGCTTCGGGCTCTTCGTCGACGAGATCGGGAAGTTCATCACCCGCTCGAACGACTATTTCTTCCAGCCGGCCGTGGCGCTCATCTACGTCGTATTCGTGGCCCTGTTCCTGACCGTGCACACGATTCACCGGAGACGCACGAACACCGACGAGGAATACCTCCTCAACGCGTTGCGCGAAGTCGAGGAGCTCGCCAGGAGCGACCTGGACGCGCGCGAGCGGGAGCGCGCGCTGGAGTATCTCTCGCGCAGCGACCCCCATCATCCGCTGGTCGAGCCCATGCGCCGGATCCTCTCCCGGGTCGAACCGATCCCGGGACGCGGTCCGGCCGCCTGGGGCCGCGCCCGGGGCCGGCTCCGCGACTCGTACCGGCGACTGGCCGCTACGCCCGGCTTCGACGCCGCGGTGATCGCGTTCTTCGTCGGGCAGCTGATTCTCAAGCTGGCGTACGGGGCGATGCTGATCTTCGTCGTCGGGCTCGGATGGCGTCAGGTCCTCGACGTGCGGTTCCTCGGCTGGGTGGCGGAGCGCATGATCGACCTCTCTCCGCTCGAAGTCGCGCAGCTCGCGGCGTCGGGCCTTGCCGGCTGGTTCGTCCTGATGGGGGTGCTTCGAATCGGCATGTCGCGCGTGGCGGCGTTCCGGATGTTCGAGCGGGCGATCGTGACCTCGATCCTGCTGGTCCAGGTCTTCAGCTTCTACAGCGAGCAGTTCGCGGCTCTGGTCGAGCTGGTCTTCAACCTGTCGATCCTCGCGCTGGTCAGGGCGGGGATCGCGGTCGAGGAAGCACGCGAGGCCGAGGCCGGCTAGCTTTTTCCGCTCATGACGCACCCCTACCTCGAACGCCTGGGCGAGCGCGTGCTCGTCTTCGACGGCGCCATGGGCACGAGCATCCAGGCGCTCGGCCTCGGGCCCGAGGACTTCGGCGGCGCGGCGCTCGAGGGGTGCAACGACCAGCTCTCGATCTCGCGCCCGGACGTGATCCGCGCGATCCACGCCTCCTTCCTTGAAGTCGGATGTGATGTCATCGAAACCAACTCGTTTCGTGCCAATCGCTTCGCTATCGAAGAATACGGCCTCTCGGAGCGGGTGACGGAGCTCAACCGGGAAGCCGCGCGGCTCGCCCGCGCCGAGGCCGATCGCTTCGCGAGCCGAGACAAGCCGCGATTCGTGGCCGGCTCGATGGGACCCTCCGGGTACCTCCCGAGCACGTCGGACCCGGTCCTGGGCTCCCGGGGCTGGGAGGAGCTCGTGGCCGCCTTCGCCGAGCAGGCGCGCGGCCTGATCGAGGGCGGGGTCGACCTGCTCCTCGTCGAGACGAGCCAGGACATGCTCGAGGTCAAGGCCGCGATCGCGGGGATCCGGCGCGCGCAGGCCGAGGCCGGTGTCGCGCTTCCGCTCCAGGCCCAGGTGACGCTCGACACGTCGGGCCGCATGCTTCTCGGAACCGACATCCAGGCGGCGTACGTCACCCTGGAGGCGCTCGCCGTCGACGTCGTGGGCCTGAACTGCTCGACCGGACCCGAGCCGATGCGTCAGCCGGTACGCTGGCTGTGCGAGAACTCGATACTGCCGGTGAGCGTGATCCCCAACGCGGGCATGCCGCGGAACGTGGGCGGCGTCGCGAGCTACGACCTGACCCCCGAAGATCTGGCGGTCGCTCACGAGGAGTTCGTCGCGCGACTCGGAGTCTCGGTCGTCGGCGGATGCTGCGGCACGACGCCCGCGCATCTCGCGCGGGTCGTGGAGCGCGTCGGCGAGCGGGCGCCGCTCCCGCGCAAGGTACGGCGCGTCTCCCGGGTCGCGAGCGCGATGACCGCGTTGGACCTCGCGCAGGACCCCCCTCCGACCCTGATCGGCGAGCGCGTCAACAGCCAGGGATCGCGGAAGGTCAAGCGCCTGCTCCTCGCCGACGACTACCAGGCGATCCTCCAGGTCGCGCGCGAGCAGATCGAGGGGGGCGCTCACCTGCTGGACGTGTGCGTGGCGCTCACCGAGCGCGCGGACGAAGCGGCGCAGATGGGCGCGCTGATCAAGCTCCTCTCGCAGGGGGTCGCGGCTCCGCTGGTCATCGACACGACCGAGGCCGACGTGGTCCGCGCGGCGCTCGAGCACTGCCCCGGTAGGGGGCTCATCAACTCGATCAACCTCGAGAACGGCCGCAAGCGGATCGACGACGTCGTGCCGCTGGCGGTCGAGCACGGCGCGGCAGTGGTCGCGCTGACGATCGACGAACAGGGAATGGCGAAGACCGCGGAGCGCAAGACCGCGATCGCGCGTCGGATCCACGACATCTGCGTGAGCGAATACGGCCTGCACCCGGGGGATCTGATCTTCGATGCCCTGACCTTCACGCTCGCCACCGGGGATACCGAGTTCCGCCGTTCGGCAATCGAGACGATCGACGGTCTGGTGCGGATCAAATCCGAGCTGCCCGGAGTGCTCACGAGTCTGGGTGTGTCGAACGTCTCGTTCGGTCTGAGGCCCCATGCGCGGGCCGCGCTCAACTCCGTGTTCCTGCATCACTGCGTTCAGGCGGGCCTCGACATGGCGATCGTCAACTCGGCGGACATCACGCCCTACGCCGAGATCGACGCCGAGCGCCGAGCGCTCGCGGACGACCTCATCTTCGACCGGCGGGAGGACGCGCTGGCCCGCTTCATCGAATTCTTCGAGGAGCACACCGATCGGACCGAAGCGCGCGCCGATCCGACCGCCGACATGACTCCCGAGGAAGCCATCCACTGGCAGATCCTCCACCGTCGGCGCGAAGGCATCGAGGAGCTGGTCGCGCGGGCGATCGAGGGCGGGGGCGGGGACCACGAGGCCGCGGTCCGGACGCTCAACGGCGTTCTCCTGCCCGCCATGAAGGAGGTCGGGGACAAGTTCGGCGCGGGCGAGCTGATCCTGCCGTTCGTGCTCCAGTCCGCCGAGGTGATGAAGCGGGCGGTGTCGAAGCTCGAGACCTACCTGGACCAGGTCGAAGGGCAGAGCAAGGGGACCGTCGTCCTGGCGACCGTCTTCGGCGACGTCCACGACATCGGCAAGAACCTCGTCGGCACGATCCTCTCGAACAACGGCTACAGCGTGCACGACCTGGGCAAGCAGGTGCCGGTGAACACGATCATCGAGAAGGCGGAGGAGGTGGGCGCCGATGCGATCGGCCTGTCCGCCCTGCTCGTCTCGACGTCCCGGCAGATGCCGCTCTGCGTCCAGGAGCTCCACGCGCGCGGCCTGCGCTACCCGGTCCTCGTCGGGGGAGCGGCGATCAATCCTTCGTTCGTGAGGACGGCGGCGTTCGTCGACGACGGGGAGCTGTACGGTCCCGGGATCTTCTACTGCAAGGACGCCTTCGAGGGGCTGTCCGCGGTCGAGGCGCTGGTCGACCCCGAACGGAGCCCGGGGTTCGTGGCGGATCGCCTCGAGGAGATCCGCACGGGGGTCGAGCGGCGCGCGGCCCTCAAGGCGACGGTCGGCGAGCGGGGCAACGGACAGGGTGGACGCAGGCCTGCGACCGACGTTCCGGTCCCCGAACCCGCGTTCTTCGGGTCCCGCGTTCTCGAGCGGCTTCCGCTCGAGCCTCTCTTCGAGAGGATCGACCGGAAGACCCTCTACCGGCTGCACTGGGGAGCGAAGAACGCCAAGGGGGAGGAGTGGAACCGGTTGCTGGCGGAGGAATTCGAGCCGCGGCTCGCGCGCTATCAGGCCGAGGCCCTGGCGTCCGGCTGGAACGCGCCCCGGGCCGCGTACGGAATCTGGCCCGCGGCCGCGTTCGGCGAGACGCTGGTCCTGTACGACCCCGACGATCGGGATCGCGAAGTCGCCCGGTTCGAGTTCCCGCGACAGGCCGACCGCGACCGGCTTTGCCTCGCCGACTACTTCCGGCCCGACGCAGCCGGCGCGCGCGACGTCGTGGCCCTCCAGATCGTGACCGTCGGAGAGGAGCTCCTCGCGCGATCGAGCTCGATGATGGAGGCGGGCGACTACAGCGAGGGCTACTACCTCCACGGGTTCGGCGTGCGGCTCGCGGAGGCGAGCGCCGAGTACGTCCACGAGCGGATCCGCGAAGAGCTGGGCATCGAGCCGGGGCGCGGCCTCCGCTACTCGTGGGGTTACGGCGCCTGTCCCGACGTGCTCCAGCACGAGCGTGTCTTCGATCTGCTGCCCGCCCGGGAGGCGCTGGGCATGGAGCTCACCGCGGCCGGCGCGCTGGTCCCCGAGCTCTCGACCGCGGCTCTCGTCGTGCACCACCCGCAGGCGAAGTACTTCTCGATCTGAACCGCCGATGAGCGAGGACGCGATCCTCCCGTCCGTGCGTCCCTCTCGATGAACGGAGTCCGTCCGTACTATCTTCCGGGCGCCGTCCGATGCGACGGCGCAACCGTCCATCATCCCGAAGCGCGGTGCACGCCATGAAGAGCGACATCGAAATCGCCCGATCGGTCGAGCTGCGCCCCATCCTCGAGATCGCGGGAGACCTCGGCCTTCCGGCGGACATGATGGAGGGCTACGGGAACCGGATGGCCAAGGTCCGCCTCGCGGCGTTGGCCGGTCGCCGCCCGGAGGGAAGACTCGTCCTGGTCACGGGGATCAGCCCGACCCCGGCGGGCGAGGGGAAGTCGACCGTCTCGGTGGGGCTGGCGCAGGCGATCAACCGGCGCGGGAAACGGGCCGTCCTGTGCCTGCGCGAGCCTTCGTTGGGGCCCTGCATGGGAATCAAGGGAGGGGCGGCCGGAGGCGGCTGGTCCCAGGTCCTGCCGATGGAGGAGATCAACCTTCACTTCACCGGCGACATTCACGCCGTGGGTGCGGCCACGAACCTGCTTGCGGCCCTCCTCGACAACCATCTCCACCACGGCAACGCCTTGGGCATCGATCCGCGCCAGGTGCTCTGGAAGCGCGCCCTGGACATGAACGACCGGGCGCTGCGCTACATCGTGGTCGGACTCGGCGGGAAGTCGCAGGGCGTGCCTCGCGAGGCCGGATTCCAGATCACGGTGGCGAGCGAAGTGATGGCCATCCTCTGCCTGGCTGAGGGTATCGAGGACCTCGAGCGACGTCTCGGGGACATCGTGATCGGATCCACGTACCGGAACGAGCCGGTCCGCGCGCGCGATCTCGAGGCGCATGGCGCGATGACCCTCCTGCTCAAGAACGCGATCCAGCCCAACCTCGTCCAGACCATCGAGGGCGGCCCCGCGTTCGTGCACGGCGGACCGTTCGCGAACATCGCCCACGGGTGCAATTCGCTGCTCGCGACCCGAATGGGACTCACGTACGGCGAGTACTGCGTCACGGAGGCGGGATTCGGCACCGACCTCGGCGCGGAGAAGTTCTTCGACATCAAATGCCGGTACGGCGGCCTGGAGCCTGCGGTGGCCGTCGTCGTGGCCACGGCTCGGGCGCTCAAATACAACGGGGGCGCCTCGCGCCGCTCGGTCCAGGATCCGAATCCGGAAGCGCTGGAGCGCGGGCTGCCGAATCTCGCCGCCCACCTCGACATCCTGGCGCGGTTCGGGGTTCCGAGAGTGGTCGCGATCAACGAGTTCGCCGGCGACGACCCGGCAGAGCTCGATCGGGTGGAGAGATTCTGCGGCGAGCGCGGAGTCCCCGTCGCCCGGGCTCGCGTGCACGCCGAGGGTGGGTCGGGCGGCCTGGATCTGGCCGATCGCGTGATCGAAAGCGCGAACGCGGCCGCCGGCGGTTTCCGGTTCCTGTATCCGCTGGAGATGCCGATCCGCGACAAGATCGCGACGATCGCGCGCGAGATCTACGGCGCCGAGGGCGTCGAATACACGCGGCCCGCGGAACGAGACGTGGAGTGGCTGGAGGAACTCGGATTGGGCGGGCTCCCGGTGTGCGTGGCCAAGACGCAGTACTCGTTGTCCGACGATCCGAACCTCCTCGGCCGTCCGCGGGGGTTCCACATCACGGTCAGCCAGGTCCGACCCTCGGCGGGAGCGGGCTTCCTGGTCGTTCTGACCGGAGACATCATGACGATGCCGGGCCTGCCGAAGAAGCCGGCCGCGGCGGGGATGCGGGTAGATCCGGACGGCACCGTCCACGGTCTGTTCTGACGGGGGTTGAAGATCGCCAATCTCAGCGTTGCGCTCCCTCGGCCGTCCTGTGACGTCCTCGGTCGCGCGCCTTGATCTTGGCGATCCTGAACCCCCTTCGGGGTCAATCATGAAGCGTGCCGACGCATGTCCACCACGCGCCATCGAGGGGGTGAGATGAAGCACAAGGAACCGATCCGCACGGATGCGGCGCCGCAGGCGCTGGGTCCGTACAGTCAGGGGATCGTCGCAGGCAATCTGGTGTTCACCGCCGGTCAGCTGGGGGGCGATCCGCGCAGCGGTCAGCTGCCCGAAGGGATCGAGGCGCAGACGCTCCAGGCGCTGCGCAACATCGAGTCCGTGCTCGAGGCCGCCGGGGTCGGGTGGGGCGACGTCGTCAAGACCACCGTATTCCTGGCGGACATGGCCGATTTTGCGGCCTTCAACGCGGTCTACGCGGAAGTCGTCGCCGAGCCGTTTCCGGCGCGTTCCACCGTGGAGGCGGCGGCGCTTCCGAAGGGGGCGCGGATCGAGATCGATGCGATCGCCGTGAAGGGCGGTCGCTGAGGGGAGCGTGGCCTCGTGACCCGTGAGGAGATCACGAAGCTCACCGAAAAAGTCCGGTGCGCGGGTTGAGCGTCGAAGCTGAGTCCGGCGGACTTGCATCGAGCGCTCGAAGGGCTTCCGCCCGTGCCGCGTGATCCCGATGTGCTGGTCGGCCTCGGGACATTCGACGACGCGGGGGTGTACCGGATCGCGCCGGACCTGGCGCTGATCCAGACGGTGGATTTCTTCACTCCCGTCGTCGACGATCCGTGGGATTTCGGTCAGATCGCGGCCGCCAACGCCCTGTCGGACGTCTATGCGATGGGCGGCCGGCCGCGGACGGCGCTCGCGCTGGTCTGCTGGCCGCCGAGCGGCCTCGCTCCCGAGATCCTGGGGAGGATCCTGGCCGGCGGGGAGGAGAAATGTCACGAGGCCGGGTGCTCGATCATCGGAGGACATTCGATCCAGGACGAAGAGCTGAAGTACGGACTCGCGGTCACGGGGACCGCTCATCCCGACCGCTTGTGGACGAACGCGGCGGCGGCTCCGGGAGACGTCCTCATCCTGACGAAGGCGCTCGGCACGGGGATCCTGACGACGGCGCTGAAGAACGGCATCCTGGACCAGGACGCCATCGCGCCCGCGGTCGAATCGATGAAGCGGCTCTCGGGGAGCGCGGCGGGTCTCGCGCTGGAAGCGGGGGTCCGCGCCGCTACCGACATCACCGGCTTCGGTCTCGTGGGCCATGGCGTCCAGCTCGCCGACGCGAGCGGAGTCACGCTCGTCTTCGAATCGGCGGCGCTCCCGCTGTTCGATCGCGTGGAAGCGCTCGGGCTCGGCGGCCAGGTTCCCGGTGGCGGGAGGAGCAACCGGTCCTACTTCGAGCCGCGCGCGAAGATCGCGGAGAGCGTCACCGAGGGCCGGCGGCTGGCGGCGTTCGATCCCCAGACGAGCGGCGGCCTCCTGCTCGCGACGCCGGCGGGCCACGCGGCCGAGCTCGTGGGCCGGCTGCGCGAGGCGGGCTGGGAGCGCGCCGCGATCGTCGGGCGCGTGGAACCGCGTGGCGCGCACGCGGTGGAGCTTCGTTGATCGGCGAACACCGTTCGAGCGCCCGGTGTAGACCTTCGATCGTGAATCCCGTAGCGCACCTCATCCCGGAGACGTCCATGAGCCTGTCGATCCTTCGAACACCACGCGGGCCGACGACCGTCGGTCTCGTCCTGGCGCTGACGGCGTGCGGCGGCGGCGGCGGGGGTGGGCCGACCGGTGGCGGGAATCCGCCCGCGGTGGCCGGAACCTACAGCGCGACCTTCGCGGCGACGCAGGCCACGCCGGGCTGCCAGGGTTTCGTCACCGCGCCTTCGTCGACGACCGGGGACCTGCGGGTGACGCAGGCGGGATCCGCGGTGACGCTGAACATCTCGGAGCTGGCCGACCAGATCGCCAGCAATGCCGTGGGCACGCTGAGCGAGAGCGGGGCGTTCCACTTCCAGGGCCAGGTCCTGCTCGATCCGGATCCGGACATCGAGGACGACGAGGTTCCGGCCATGGGCACCATCGACGGAACGTTCTCGGGAACCTCGATGAACCTGGGCTTCAACTTCTCGCTCGGGCCGTGCACGGTCGTGGGGACGATCGTCGGCCAGCGCTGAGACTCACCCTTTTCCCCTCCCCGCGAGGCGTTGACGCTCGCCGGGACCGGACACATCTTTGGGTCGGCCGCGTACGTGTCCACGCCGTCGTCCTCTCTCCTTCCCCCAGACGAGGCGATCGACCTTCCTGTAACCGAGGGAGAATTGATGCGCAGGAGCTGGATCTCTACATCGCTGCCATTCGTTCTGGGGTTGGCGCTGGCCTGCGACGGCGGCGGAGGCGGCCCGATCGGACCCGGCGGCGACAACGGATCGGGTACGGTCGGTCCGGCGGGCGGTACCGTTCGCCTCCAGACGCAGGCCGGAGTGACGGTGCCGGCGGGGGCGCTCGGCGGCGACGTGACGATCACCGTGACCTCGGTCTCTCTTCCGGCCGCGCTCCAGGCGGCCGGCGCGATCGCGCAGGGCTACCGCTTCGCCCCCGAAGGACAGCAGTTCCTGCTTCCCGTCGAGGTGTTCGTCTTCGTCCCCAACTCCGCACTCGTCGGAGTCGACCCCGGCGACCTCACGCTCCTGGCCACGACCGCGACCGGTTTCGAGGAACTGACCGGCATCACGGTGGACATCGGCGCAGACGGCATCACGGTCCGTGGTCACGTGACTCACTTCAGCGTGATCGCCGCCGCGGTCGAGGAGGAGGAACCGCCGCCCAACCAGGCGCCGGTCGCCGACGCGGGCGCGGACCAGAACGGGACCGTGGGGACCGCGGTGACGCTCCAGGGCGGGGGGTCGTCCGATCCCGACGCCGATCCGCTCACGTTCGAATGGCGGACCGTTTCCTCGCCGGGCGGCATTCCCGTCTCTCTGACGGGCGGCGCCACCGCTCAGGCCACGTTCACTCCTACGACCCCCGGCGTGTACGAGTTCGAGCTGACGGTCTCGGACGGCGAGCTCGCGGCGCGGGATACGGTGCGGGTCACGGTCGGAGCGGCCAACCGGGCCCCGATCGTCGACGCCGGTTCGGATCAATCCATCACACTGGGCGCGACGGCGAACGTGGCGGCCACCGCCACGGATCCGGACGCGGATCCGCTGACGTTCGTTTGGACGGTCCAGAGCCGGCCCGCGGGCAGCACCGCGGCTCTCAGCGCGACAAACACGGCCGCGGTCTCGATCACTCCGGATGTCGCCGGGGAGTACGTGCTCCAGGTCGCGGTGAGCGACGGCCGCGGCGGTCAGGCGACCGACACGATCAAGATCACGGCCACGCCGCCCGGGATGAACCGCGCTCCGATCGCAGACGCGGGCTTCGACCTGAACGGCACCGAGACGATCTCGATCACGCTGGACGGCACCAGCTCCTCGGATCCCGACGGCGACCCGCTGACGTTCCAATGGACCTTCGTCTCGGTCCCGACGGGCTCGACCGCGGGGATCATCGCCGCCAGCGCCGCAACGGCGAGCTTCACACCGGACGTCGAAGGCGTCTACGTCGTGCAGCTGGCGGTGAGCGACGGTCAGTTCACCTCGACCGACACCGCGACGATCACGGTCGAGCCGTTCAACCACCCGCCCGTCGGAACGCTGACGTTGAGCGGCAGCGCCCAGGTCCTGGCGGGCGCGGTCGTGACCGCGACGGCGGCCTTCACCGACGCGGACGGCGAACCGCTCGATTTCACCTGGAACCTGAACGCGCCCGTGGGGAGCGCGGCCTCGCTGACGATCAGCGTAGACGAGACCCAGGCCACGTTCACCGCGGACGTGCCCGGGGACTACGTGATCTCGCTGTCGGTCACCGATGGCGACAAGGTTGTGGAGAATCAGCTCATCGTCACCGCGTATCCGCTGGTGGCAGGAACGTTCACGACGAACTTCACGCTCACGTTCATCAGCTCGATCTGTCAGGATGCGCTGGGCCTGACCCCGGGTCAGTCGGTGATCGTCGACATGCTCGTCGAACAGCCCTCGCCGAACATCGCACAGCTGGGCGTCAGCGCGTTGATCTCGAACATCCAGAACGACCCCGCGGCCTCGCTCGGTCCCGACGGTCTCGCCGTGTTCACCGGTCCGATCGTGCTGGAAACGGGTCTGGAGCCGCCGGATGACACGCTGACGGCTCAGGGGAGCATCACCCAGCAGTTCCAGTTCGCGAACGGCCCCGCGAATCCGGCGACCGGATTCACCAACGGCGTGTTCAGCTTCACCGCGACGTTCCTGTTCGTCCAGTGCACCGTGCAGGGGACGCTGGTCAGCCCCGCGAACTGAGGGACGGGGAGCGCCGGACACCGACGGGGGAGGCCGACGGCCTCCCCCGTTTCGCTTACATTCGCGGGGTCCCTGCGGGCGCCGATCCACCGAATCGAGGTTCTCTTGAGCGACACGACGACCGCCGCCGGACCGCGCCGCGTTCGCGCGCCGCGCGGCACGACGCTCCGCTGCCGCGGCTGGCACCAGGAAGCGGCGCTCCGGATGCTCATGAACAACCTCGATCCCGAGGTCGCGGAGGACCCCGACCGGCTCGTCGTCTACGGCGGCTCCGGCCGCGCCGCGCGCAACTGGGCGTGCTTCGATGCGATCGTCGCCGCGCTCGAGGACCTCGAGAACGACGAGACCCTCTGCGTGCAGTCGGGGAAGCCCGTCGCGCTATTCCGCACGCATCCCATGGCGCCGCGAGTCCTGATCGCCAACGCGAACCTGGTTCCGCGCTGGGCCACCGTCGACGAGTTCCGCCGGCTGGAGGGCCTCGGTCTCACGATGTACGGCCAGATGACGGCGGGTTCCTGGATCTACATCGGCACGCAGGGGATCCTCCAGGGCACGTACGAGACGTTCGCGGCGGTCGCGGCGCGCCACTTCGGCGGCTCGCTGGCCGGACGCTGGGTTCTGACCGGCGGCTGTGGCGGGATGGGGGGGGCGCAACCGCTCGCCGCCACGATGAACGGCGCCGCGTGCCTCATCGTAGAGGTCGACCCGGGGCGCCTCGAGCGCCGGCTCGCGGGCCGCTATCTGGACGAGATCGCGCCCGATCTCGACGCCGCCCTCGCGCGCGTGTCCGCGGCGACCGCCGCCGGCGAGGCCGTTTCGGTCGGGCTCGTCGGCAACTGCGCCGAGCTGCTCCCGGAGATCGCGCGTCGTGACCAGGTTCCCGACGTCGTCACCGATCAGACGAGCGCGCACGACGCGCTGAACGGATACGTTCCGGCGGGGCTCGACGTGGAAGAAGCCGCCGACCTCCGTCGACGCGACCCCGACGACTACGTCCGGCGCGCGATGGAGTCGATGGCGACCCACTGTCGGGCGATGCTCGACCTCGGGCGCCGGGGGGCCGTCGCCTTCGACTACGGGAACAACCTGCGCGGCCAGGCGCTGGACGCGGGCGTCGACGACGCGTTCGAGATCCCGGGCTTCGTGCCGGCCTACATCCGGCCGCTGTTCTGCGAGGGGAAGGGGCCGTTCCGATGGGCGGCGCTCTCCGGCGATTCCGCCGACATCGCGGCGATCGACCGCGCGATCGGGGAGCTCTTCCCCGACGATGAGGCGCTCCAGCGCTGGATCCGCCTGGCCGGCGAGCGCGTCGCCTTCCAGGGTCTTCCGGCCCGCATCTGCTGGCTCGGGTACGGCGACCGCTGGAAACTCGGCGAGCGGATGAACGCGATGGTGGCCGACGGGTCGCTCGCGGCGCCGATCGTGACCGGTCGCGACCACCTCGACACGGGCTCGGTCGCCTCGCCCTATCGCGAGACCGAAGGCATGGCCGACGGCTCGGACGCGATCGCGGACTGGCCGATCCTCAACGCGCTCCTCAACACCGCCTCCGGGGCGTCCTGGGTCTCGTTCCACCACGGCGGCGGGGTCGGCATCGGGCTGAGCCTCCACGCGGGTCAGGTCACGGTCGCGGACGGCAGCGCGGACGGGGCCCGGCGCCTGGAGCGGGTCCTGACCAACGATCCCGGGCTGGGCGTCGCGCGCCACGCCGACGCGGGGTACGAGCGGGCGCGCGAGACGGCGCGCGACCGTGGTCTCGGGATCCCGATGATCGGGGAGTGACGGCCGGCCGGTGACGCCGGGAGACGACGACCGGAACGCCGGGGGCGAGCTGCTCGTCCACGGGCTGGCGCAGCTCGTCGACCCGCGCGGCGGTCCCTCGGACCCGCTCGCGATCGTGGAAGACGCGTTCGTCTGGATCCGCGGCGGGAACGTGGCGGCGACCGGCCCGATGGCGGATCTCCCGCCCGCGGCGGCCGGACTTCTCGACGACCCCGCCGACCCGCGCGCGTTCGACGGCTCGGGCTGCGTAGCGCTTCCCGGGCTCGTCGACTCGCACACCCACGCGGTCTTCGGCGCGACCCGGGAGCACGAGTTCGAGCGTCGGCTCGCGGGGGCGACCTATCAGGAGATCGCCGCGGCCGGAGGCGGGATCCTGTTCAGCGTCGAGGACCTGCGCTCGCGGAGCGAGGACGAGCTCTTCGCGATCTCGCGACCCCGCGTGGCCGAGTTCGCGCGCTTCGGTGTCACCACGGTCGAGATCAAGTCCGGATACGGCCTGACGCTCGAGGACGAGCTCAAGACCCTGCGCGCGATCCGGCGCCTCGCGCGCGACCCGACTCTTCCCCGCCTCGTGCCCACCTTCCTCGGAGCGCATGCGATCCCCCCGGAATTCTCCCATGACAGGAGCGGCTACGTCCGCCTCCTCGTCGACGAGATGCTCCCGGCGGTCGCGGCCGACGACCTGGCCCGGTTCTGCGACGTTTTCTGCGAGGAGGGCGCGTTCACGCTCGCGGAGGCGGAAGAGATCCTGTCGCGGGCCGCCGGGCTCGGATTCGGGCTCAAGATCCACGCCGAGGAGTTCACGCCGCTGGGCGGCGCGGAGCTGGCGGCGCGCATCGGCGCGGTGAGCGCCGATCATCTGGTGGCGGTCGAGACCCGCGGAATCGCGGCGCTGGCCTCATCCGCCACCGTCGCGACCCTGCTTCCGGGCACCTCCTTCTTCCTCAAGCTGCCGCGTCATGCACCCGGCCGGGCGCTGGCGGACGCAGGTGCGACGCTGGCGATCGCGACGGACTTCAACCCGGGCTCTTCGATGACGCAGAACCTGCCGCTCATGGTGCCGCTCGCGTGCCTCAACCTCGGCCTGACGATCGCCGAGGCTGTGCGGGCCGTGACCCGCGGAGGGGCGCTGGCGGTGGCGAGACCGGAGCTGGGCTGCCTGCATACGGGCTCGCCGGGTGACGTGGCCGTGTTCGACACCCCCGACGTACGCCATCTGGCGTATCACTATGGCGTGCCGCGTGCGGTCCTCGTCGCGCGCGAGGGTCGACGACTTGGACCGGTCGCGGATCCGGTCTAGCCCGGGCGGGGCCCCGGCTCCTATCTTCTCGAATCTTCAAGTGAAGGAGTGCTCAACCTGGCCTGGTTCAAGAAGGACAGACGCGGCCCGGCCCGGCACGAGAACCCCGACGAGGCGATCGCCCGCTACCTGGAAGAGCTGCGGCAGGCGGACGTCCAGGGGACGTCTCAGCCCGGTTCCGCGCTGAACGGTCTCGGAGACGCGTACCTCGACAAGGGAGACGTGCAGTCGGCGGTCGACCACTTCCGGCAGTCGGCGGAGGCGTTCGCGCGCGAGGGGATGTACGACAACGCGATCGCGTGCTGCAAGAAGATCCGCCGCTATGCGCCGGAAGACGAGGCCGTGGCCTTGCTGCTCGGACGCTACTACGGGGCCAAGGGTCTTCGCGCGGACGCCGCGCGCGAGCTCGAGGCGTTCGCCGACCGAAGGGATCGCGCGGGCGAGCGGAAGGAGGCCATCGAGGCCCTTGCGGAGCTCCTGCGGATCGCGCCCGAGCGCGTCCTCCAGCGAGAGAAGCTCGCGCGGCTCTACGCCGAGAACGGTCAGCGCGACGCCGCCGTGGTGGAGTACCGAGCGGCTCGCCTCGCGTACGAGACGCGTGGCGATCGGGAAGGAGCCTCGAGGGTCGCCGACCGACTCGCCGAGCACGGCGACCGGCCCGGCGCTGACGCCCGCGCTCCCGCCGCGCGCGCTCCGTCGGAATCGAGCCCTCCGTCGGAACCGGCGACTCCCGCCGCCCCCCCGGAGGTCCCGGTCGTGAAGGCGCCCCCGCGCGAACGCCCGCCGATCCCGCTCGGTCTCGAGATCGAACGCACGAGCTATGCGGAAGAGTCTCCGGCGACGGCGCCCCCCGCGAGCGAACGCGCGACCGTCGACGCCAAGGGCGGGTACAGCGAGATGGTGGCGCTCGCCGATCGGGCGATGTCCGAAGGAGATCCGGACCGGGCCGCCTCCCACCTCATCAAGGCCGGCGAGGGGCTGCGTTCCCAGCGGCGCTGGGAAGAGGCGGTGGCCGCGTACCGGAAGCTCGCCGCGCTCGGGAAAGCACGGGACGATCACTATGCGGCCTGGGCCGAGGCGGCCCGCCAGGCGGGCATGGCCTCGCTCGTCCTCGAGGCTCTCTCGGCGCAGGCGCACTGGCACGTCGAGGCAGGCCGCCGGTCCTCGGCTCGAAGGGCCGCGGAGGAGATGCTTCTCGTGGATCCTCGCAACGAGGTCGCCACGGAGATCCTCAGCAAGGTCGGCAGCACCCTGCCCAGGGATTGAGCTTCGCGTGAAGCATTTGCTCGAGCGGCTCCACGAATCGGTGATCGTCGCCGACGGCGCCATGGGAACCGCTCTCTACGAGCGCGGCGTGTTCATCAATCAGTCCTTCGACGCGCTGTGCCTCGGTCGTCCCGACCTCGTCTCGGAGATCCATCGCGAGTATCTGCAGGCGGGCGCGGAACTCCTCGAAACGAACACCTTCGGTGCCAATCGCGCGCGACTCGCCGGCCATGGCCTCGAGGAGCAGGTGCGGGAGATCAACGCCGCAGCCGTGCGTCTCGCGCGGGACGTCGCCGGCGGCAAGGCGTGGGTGGGCGGGTCCATGGGGCCGGTGGGCGTCGCGGGACAGGTGGCCGGGCAATTCGGCGCCACGGACCTCGAGCGGATCTTCGCCGAGCAGGCAGAAGCCCTGCTCGAGGCCGGGATCGACGCGTTCGTGTTGGAAACGATCCCCTGGCTGATCGAGATGGAGGCGGCGTTGTCCGCCATCCGGGGTCTCGATCGCGAGATCCCCGTCGTCGCGATGATGACGTTCACCGAGGAGGGAGAGACCCAGGGCGGCGAGACGCCGGAAGCGGTGGTGGAGCGGCTGATCCTCGCCGGCGCGGACGTGATCGGCGCGAATTGCTCGGTCGGCCCCAAGCCCATGCTCGATGTGATCTCGCGGATGGCGCGACCGGGCACGCTTCTCGCCGCCATGCCGAATGCGGGGCTCCCGCAGTCGGTCGAGGGGCGGCTCCTCTACATGGCGAGCGCCGAGTACTTCGGCAAGTACGCCCGCCGATTCGTCAAGGCGGGCGTGCGGTTGCTGGGCGGGTGCTGCGGCACGACGGCCGAGCACGTGCGCCAGATGAAGCGCGAAGTCGCCGGGTTCGCACCGCATCGCGGCGGCGCCCGATCGGCGTTCGTCGAAGTCGTGGCGGAGGCCCGGGAGCGGCCGGCCCGAGCCGTCGAGGATCGGACGCCGCTCGCGCGGATGCTCGTGACCCCCGGCGCGTTCGTCACGTCGGTCGAGCTGACGCCACCCAAGAGCGCGCGGCTGGACGGCCTGATCGACGGCGTGCGGCGTCTCGCGGCGGCGGGTGTGCGCGCCGTCAACATTCCGGAATACGCGCGCATCTCGCCTCGGCCGACCCCCCTCGCCATCGCGCGCGCCGTGCGTGACGCCGTGCCGGGTATCGAGACCATCATTCATTACTGTTGCCGCGATCGCAATCTGTACGGTATGCAGGCCGACCTCCTGTCCGCCCACGCGCTCGACGTGCGGGACGTGCTGATCATCACCGGAGACCCGCCCAAGGCGGGGGAGTACGCCGTCCCGACCGCTGTGTTCGACGTGGACTCGATCGGTTTGACTCGCGTCGCGACCGGGCTCGGACGCGGCATCGACGCCGCCGGCCGGGAGACCGGCGTCCCGCTCGACTTGCACATCGGCGTGGGAGTCAATCCTGGTGCCCTCGACCTCGATCGAGAGATCGAGCGATTCCGGCGAAAGCTCGACGCCGGGGCCGAGTTCGCCATGACCCAGCCGGTCTACGACCCGGGGCTGCTGGAGACCTTTCTCGCCGCCCTCGGCGACTCGCCGATCCCGCTCCTCGTCGGAATCCTCCCCCTGCACAGCTACCGCAACGCCGAGTTTCTCCACAACGAGGTCCCCGGGATGCGGATTCCCGACGCAATCCGCGAGCGGATGCGGGCGGCGGAAGGGAAGGATGCCGCGCGAGCCGAGGGCGTAGCGATCGCCCGCGAGGCGCTGGCGGGCGTGCGCGGCCTGGCGGGCGTGCGCGGCGTTTACGTCATGCCTCCGTTCGGGCGCTACGAGGTCGCGCTCGAAGTCCTCGACGGTTCGACGAGCCTTTGACGGCGCGCCCCTTGGCGATCGACCTGCACGCGCACACCTCGGTTTCCGACGGTGCCCTGTCGCCCGTCGAGCTCGTCCGCCTGGCGGAGAGCCGCGGCCTTTCGATGCTCTCGATCACCGATCACGATGCGATCGACGGAATCGAG
Source organism: Gemmatimonadota bacterium (assembly GCA_036556305.1). Classification (GTDB taxonomy): domain Bacteria; phylum Gemmatimonadota; class Gemmatimonadetes; order JACCXV01; family JAHWKZ01; genus JAICNR01. Next base: position 29,115 of record DATBJO010000079.1, on the reverse strand, counting down.
GAGGCGCGCCGCGCGGCGTCCGAGGGCCTCGAGATCGTCACCGGGGCCGAGCTCACGGTGCACATCGCCGATCGGGAGGCGCACATCCTCGCCTACGGGATCGACCCGCGTGACCGGGCCCTCGAGGCGGCGCTGAAAGAGCTCGCTTGGCGGCGCGTCGAGCGCGCACGGGAGATCGTCTGCAAGCTCGTGGCGCAGGGGATCGACATCGAATTCGACGATGTGCAGGCGGTCAGTGGCGCGGGGACGATCGCGCGGCCTCACGTTGCGCGCGCTCTCGTCCTCCGTGGCCACGCGGGGTCTCTCGACGAGGCGTTCCGTCGCTGGCTCGGGCGTCATGGTCCGGCCTTCGTTCCGAAGGAGGCCCTGGCCCCGCGGAAGGCGTTCGATCTGATCAAGGCGGCGGGTGGGGTCTCCTCGCTGGCGCACCCCGGCACGTTCCGGCGCGACGACCTGATTCCGGTCCTCGTTGAAGCGGGGCTCGAGGCCCTCGAGGTGCGTCACACCGAGCATTCCGCGGCGCGCATGCGCCACTACGAGGCGCTGGCGCGCGACCTTCGCCTGCTCCCTACCGGCGGATCGGACTTCCATGGCACGCCGGGTCACCGCAGTCGTCTGGGACGGCCCGCGGTACCCGACGCGTGGGGCGCATCGCTCGTTGCCCGCATCCATACCCCGCGTTAAGCTTCCGCCCCCATGAAAACCGGCGCCGCCCCCGGAGACATCGATCGGAAGACTCCCTCCCTGGCCACGATTCAGGGCCTGGTTCACGAAGTCCTCGATGGCGTGATCGCGCACATGAGCCAGGTGCTCGAGGCCGAGGTGCCGTTCATCAACGAAATTTCGTTCCATCTCCAGCAGATGCGGGGAAAGCTGTTCCGGCCCGTCCTGCTGTCGCTCTCCAACCGGGTCGAGGAGGAACCAGATCCTCGCGAGACGTCGCTGGGGTCGGTGATCGAGATCATCCACCTCGCATCCCTGGTCCACGACGATTCGATCGACGATTCGGCTCTACGGCGGGGGATGCCCACACTCAACGACAAGTGGGATCACAAGGTGTCGGTGATCATGGGGGACTACCTCTATTCCCGGGCCATGTCGGAGATCACACGCCTCGGCGATCTCCAGCTGATCGGACTCGCGGCCCGGGTCACGAACGATCTGACGATCGGCGAGATGGTCGAGATCGCCCATCACCGCAAGCTCGTCGAGGATCCCGCCCAGTATTTCTACCTGATCGAAAAGAAGACCGCGAGCCTGGTCTCGACGGCGTGCGAAATGGGCGCCGTGATCGGCGCGCCGCGATATCGCGACCAGCTCGCCGCATACGGTCAGCGGCTGGGAATGGCGTTCCAGCTCGTCGATGACCTCATGGACTACGGCGGCGAGCAAGCGGTCATGGGGAAGCCTGCCGGGTCGGACCTCAAGGAGGGGCAGGTGACGTTCCCGCTGCTGGCGGTTCTCCCACGGCTTTCGCCGTCCGAACGGCGTGACGTGCACGAGGTCTTCCGGTCATCGGGCGGGGCCTCGACGGAGGCGATCGAGCGCGTGGTCGCGCTGGTGCACGAACGGGGCGGGATCGAGGCGACGCGCCGGATCGCCGGGGAGTACGCGGCCCGGGCCCGCGAGGCTCTCTCGCCGCTGCCGGAGAACCCGGCGCGAGAGGTGCTGGAGGCTGCCATCGACTATGTCCTCGCCCGCGACCGCTAGCAGCGGGGAGTTGAGAATGCCCCGCGACTGGCGACGAGGCGGGTTGAGCGCTCTCCGTACGGTCGGCGGCTGATCCCGATGCATCGGAAGAATCTGAGGATCTACACGCTCGTGTTGACGGGCGGATTGCTGGTCGGTAGCTTCATCGGACAGCTGCTCGCCCGGTTTCTGCCGGCGGGGGTGGCACGGGACTTCTTCACGACGTCGGTGGTCGGTCATCTCGGGCCGATCTCGCTCGACTTGGTCGCCGTGGGGCTTACGCTCGGTCCGCTCACGCTGTACGTGAATATCATCAGCCTGGTGGGGATCGCGCTCGCAGCGTACCTCTACCGGGCTTTCTTCTAGGAGGTCGTGATGTTCGGACAGATCGGGATGCAGGAGATCATCCTGATTCTCTTCATTCTGCTCCTCTTGTTCGGAGCCAGGCGCCTTCCCGAGCTGGGGCAGTCGCTCGGAAAGGGGATCCGCGAATTCAAGCGCGGTCTGAACGAGATCAAAGAGGATCTGGACGAGGACGGGAAGAAGAAGCCGCAGTAGCGGCTTCGCGAATCAGGCTCCCAGCAGCTGGGCCCTGCGATCTTCTACGTGGGCCGCTTCCCGGCGCGCTTCGAACCAGGCGTTGAACCGCTCCCGCATCTTTTCGCCCCGCAGCTCCTGTCGCAACATGTCTTTCTCGCGCTGGAACCCTTCTTCGTCCGGCGGCTGGTGATCGACCAGGCGGATGAAGTACAGCCCGCGACCCGATTCCACCGGACCGGCCGTCTGGCCCTGAGCCAGCCCGAACGCGGCTCCGGCGACCGGTGAGCCGCTTCCGATTCCGGGGATGTTGTTGACCCGCGTGAACCAGTCCGTGGCGCGGACCTCGAGCCCGTACCGGGCGGCCGCGGCTTCGAGTCCCTCCCGACGGATGGCATCCGCGATCTGCGGAGCGATCTGTCTCGTTCGCTCGACCTCCCGCTCCCTGCCCAGCGCGCTGCGGATGTCGTCGGCCACCTGTTCGACCGACACATAGCCTTCCGGATAGCGTTCGATGACCTGGACGACATAGAAGGACCCCTGGCGATCGATCGGGCCGCTGACCGCGTTCCTGTCGTTCGCGAAGACGAAATCCGTCAGCTCGGGGGCGGAACCCAGACCGGGAATGGCGATCCCCTTCTCGAACACCGGCGGTTCCTGTACGCGGAGGTTGCCCCGCGCCGCCTCCTCGGTGAAAACGTCCGGTGTCGCCGAAGCATCGCGCGAGAAGGTCTGCGCGGCCTGCCGCATCCGATCGCGGCCCTGTGCTCCGGGCTCGATGGCGACGAGGATCTGGCTCAACTGGCTCTGACCTTCGGAACGGGCCTCGAGCCTGAGGATGTGCCAGCCGAACGGCGTCAGCACGGGATCCGAAACTTGTCCCGGCGCCAGCGGGGCGACCGCGGCCTGGATCGCCGGGTCGAGAGCCCCCGGTCGAATCCAGCCGATGTCGCCGCCGTTCGCCGAGGAGACCGGATCGTCCGAGTGCCGGCGCGCGAGCGCTGCGAAATCCGCGTCCTCCGCGCGCGCGAGACCGGCGAGCGAGTCGGCCCTGGACGCCGCGGCGGCGGAATCCTCCGCCGACACCGGGGGCTCGAATTCGACGTAGCGGATACGCGCGCTCTCGCCGCGCCGGTACGACTCCTTGTGCTCGTCGTAGTACGCGCGGATGTCGGCGTCGGTAATCCCCGCGGAGGCGTCGGTCGCCAGGATCTGCGGGTCGAGGTAGACGTAGTCGATCTTCGCCCGCTCGTTGCGCTCCCGGTAGACGGCGCGGGCCTCCGCTTCGGTGACGATCGTCCCCGCGATCACCTGCTCCTGGAGCTTCTGGATCGGAAGCGTGTTGCGCAGCTGGTTCTCGTACTCGACCCACGTCTGCTCGAGGGCGGGATCGGCGAGCGCGGCTTGATACTTGGCGAGATCGAATTGACCCTCGGTCTGGAAGGCCGGCATGGAAGCGACCTCGGGGGGCGGATTGTACCTGATGTACTCCACGAGCTCGCTGTCGGTCACCCGGAGGCCGCGCTTTTCGGCTTCATGGCGCAGCAGAGTGAGATTGACGACGTCATCCCAAGCCTGCTGCTCGATCTGTTCCAGCTGCTCGCGCGAGAGACCTTCGGGCGCGCGGGCGGAGGCCTCTTCGTAGAGGATCTGGTACTGGCGCTGGTAGTCCTCGACGGAGATGTCCGTGCCGTCGACAGAGCCCAGGGACGTGCCGGTCCCCTGCTGCGAGGAGCGGCCCGACAGATCCATGCCCCACTCGAACACCATCAGTCCCACGAACGCGATCGAAACGAGGACCATGATCACCTTCGTGGATTCACGCAACTGCTGCATCATAGCCGAGCCGCCCTGAGCTGAAGAATCGCTTCGTCTGTCGGATGCGGAATCGTTCCGGGGAATTCGCGGGAACGGTATCGACCGTTCGAAAAAAGCTAACCCTGCCGGAGCGCGCCGTCGAGTGATATACTCGGTCTCGATGCCCGAGGGTCCCTCCGAACGCCCCGCCGGAGTCGAGACCGGCGAGATCGCCACCTCGACGCTGGCCGAGATCTACGCCCAGCAAGGGCTCCTCGGCCGCGCGCTGTCCATCTATCGACGAATGCTGAGCCGGACTCCGGAGGACTCCGATATCTCGGGTCGCATCCAGGCGCTCGAGCGCCGGATCGCGGAGGCCGGACCGACGTCCGAGGAGCGCGTGGCGCAGCTCGACGGGGAGCGGACGCGTGAGCGGCTGCCGTGGGACCCGCCCGTCCCCGAGGAGAGAGCCGCGTCGGAGGCCGCGGCCCCGTCGACCCCGACCGCCGATTCCGTCACGCCCCCGCGCCTCGGGCCCATGGACTCCCGGGCCTTCGCGACCTGGCTGGAGGGACGCTGATCCCGCAGGCGACGGGCGCCCCGCCCCGCACCGCGCTCGCGCCGCTCGAGCGGCGGGACTTGCTCCGGGGGCGGATCGGCGGGGCCGATGTCGACGCCCTCCTCGTCCTCGCGCTGCCCAACATCCGCTACCTGAGCGGTTTCTCCGGATCGGCCGGCATCCTGCTCCTCGGGGCCGAGCCGCCGGACGTTTTCTTCACCGACTTCCGATACCAGGCCCAGGTCGCGGTCGAGCTCGACCCGGCGATCGAGGTCCGCATCGAGACCGAAAAGCTGATGAAGGTCGCCCGCGAAGTCCTGTCGGCGCGCGGCGCGACGCGCGTGGCGTTCGAGCGCGAGCAGCTCTCCTACCGCGAGTGGAGCGAATGGTCGGAGAGCGAGGGGCCCGCGCTTTTCCCGGCGGCGGAGTGGGTCGAGGCGATCCGCATGGTCAAGGGGCCGGCGGAGATCGAGGCGATTCGCCGCGCGTGCGGGGTCGGCGACGCGACCTTCGAGAGGATGCTCGGGGAGGTTCGCCCGGGCGTCAGCGAGCGTGAACTCGCGGCGCGGCTCGACCTCGAGCTGTCCAGGCAGGGCGCCGAGGGCCCGGCCTTCGAGACGATCGTGGCTTTCGGCGAGCGATCGGCGTTGCCTCATGCCCGCCCGGGCTCGCGCCGGCTACGTTCGGGCGAGGTCGTTCTGTTCGACTTCGGGGCCGTCGTGGACGGCTATGTGAGCGACATGACCCGCACGATCTCGTGTGGAGCGCCGGCCGAACGGCTGTCGGAAGTCTACGCCGTGGTGCTCGAGTCGCAGGAGACCGCGATCGAGGGAATCGTCGCCGGAATGACCGGCCCCGAAGCGGACGCTCTCGCCCGCGACGTCATCGAGCGGGCCGGTTACGGCCCGCAGTTCGGCCATTCCCTGGGCCACGGGATCGGGCTCGAGGTGCACGAAGCTCCGCGCCTAGGCCGCAAGAGCGAGGACCGGCTCGCGTCCGGTATGACCGTCACGGTCGAGCCCGGCATCTATCTCGAGGGGATCGGAGGCGTGCGGATCGAGGACGACGTGCTGATCGGGGAACGCGGCGTGGAAGTCCTGTCGTTGGCCCCGAAGGATGAGCTGATCGTCGTTTGACTCCTTCGGCCTAATCTTCTTCGCGTTTCGTGTATTCGTACGTGTACGCATAGTACCCGTGCGACCCGTGCCTCCGATCCGCGAGGCTGAGGTCGTTCAGGATCGTCCCCTTGACCCTCGCGTTCACGTTTCGCAGCTGCATCATCGCGAACTCGAGCGCCCCGACCTCGGTCTGGCTTGCGCGCGCCACGACCAGCACACCGTCGACGTGCGGGGCGACGACCGCGGCATCGGTGACGACCGTGAGAGGCGGAGAATCGATGAGGACGACGTCGTACCGCTTGGCGAGCGCATCGAGGACGGTGCGCAGGCTACGGGATCCAAGCAGCTCGGCGGGGTTCGGCGGGTACGTTCCCGAGGTCATGACGTCGAGCTGGACCTCGCTGTCGATCCTGGCCGCGTGAATCACTTCCTCCAGCGGCAGGTCCTCGACGAGGACGTTCGAGAGACCGGGACGCTTCGGGAGCTTGAAAACCTTGTGAAGCACGCCGCGTCGGAGATCCGAGTCGACGAGCAGGACCCGCAGGCCCTGATGCGCGAAGGCGGCGGCGAGGTTGACCACGCTGGTCGTCTTGCCGTCGCCCTCGCGTGAGCTCGTGACGACGATCGTGCGGGGGACCTGGTCCGGAGTCGCGAAGGTGATGTTCGTCCTCAGGCTGCGGAACGCTTCCGCGACCGTATTCTGCGTGTCGCGGCTCACGATCAGGCGCGAGGCGTAATCCTGCTGAGGATCGGGCGCGGCGGGCGGACCGGCGCCGCGGCCCGGCAGGATCTTCCGCCGGCCGTTGGTCAGCTGATGGTTGCGCATATGGGGGATCATACCCAGCACCGGGACGCCGGTGAGCGCCTCGACCTCGTCGACCGTGTGGATCGTGTCGTCCATGTGCTCGCGCCCGAACGCGACCGCGATCCCGACGATCAAACCGAGCGCGAGTCCCAGCAGGAGATTCCGGATCTTGTGCGGGCGCACGGGACGGTGCGAGACCTGGGCCGTGTCGATCACGGAGGCGTACGGCGATTCCACCGCTTGCGCGATCTGGGCTTCCTTCAGGTCCGTCTGCAGGACCGCGAAGATGCCCTCCAGGAGAGTCGTCTGGCGCTCGAGACGGCCGAACTCCATCTCCTTGCCCGGGATGCCGGCCAGCTTGAGCGTGCTCTCCCGCATCTGCTCCTCGATCGTCGCCAGCTGGGTGTCGAGAGTCTTGAGATAGGTCCCGGTCAGATGCCGCAGCTCCTGCTCGACGCCGTGGATCCGGTCCGTGAGGGTCATGACGTCGGGGTCGTCCGGCTTGCGGCGATCGAGCAGAGCGGAGCGCTCGTTCTCCAGGCCGATGAGGGTCGTGAGCATCTGTGATGCGCCGGGGTTCTGAGCCAGGCCCGGGTAGCCCATCACCCTGCGCGCGGGCGAGGGCAGCATCGGATCCGGCTGCTGTGCGCTGGCCGCGTCGAGCTCGATCACCAGCCCCGAAAGCGCATCGCGTTCCGACTTCACGGTGTCGTGCTGGAGCTTCAGCGCCGCGAACTGCTCGATCGCGGTGGAACCCTCCTCCGTCAGGCTGACGACCTGTTCCCGCTCACGGAAGGCCCGCAGGGCATTCTCGGCGTCGCGCAACTGCATACTCAGCGTGTCGATCTGGCGATCGAGGAACGCGATCGTGCTGCTGGCCTCGGTTCTCTGCACCACATGCCGATATTCGAGGAAGCGACTGGCGAGAGCGTTGGCGATTCTGGATACGTAGAGGGGATCGGGTCCCTCGAAGCGGATCTCGATGATGCTCTGGTCGCGACTGGGGCGCAGAACGGTGAGTCCGCGGCGGATCTCGCCGATCACGGCATCCCGATTCGTGGCGGCGAAGCTGATTCGTTCGTGCGACAGGGCCGCGGGGGCGAGCGTGAAGGCGAGATCGCCGAACCGCGAGGGCTTCCCTGGAGACGCGGTTCCGATTCCGCGACCCTGGCCGTCGATCACGCGGAACGAACCGCCGTCGCGCTGCAGCGTGTAGCGGACCGGCCGGGCGTCGATCGGAAGCTCGACGTCAAGGAACAGGTCGGAGATCGCCGCGCCGGCGGGCTCCGCGATACGAAAACGCATGTCGAGAGATTCGGCGACCGACTGCGCCATCGATCGGCTGGCGAGCACGGCCATCTCCGTCTCGATCGCGCTGTTGTCCTGGAACAGGGTGAGGTTGAGCTCGCTTCCGGTCGACGAGGCCCGTCCGTCGTCATTGATGCGCAGGGTCGTGTACGACTGGTAGTACGGGACGGCCCGAGCGTTGTACCACAAAGTCAGTCCGCAGGCAGCGAGCACGGTGACGAGAATCAGGATCGCGTTACGTTGGATCAGGCCCCAGATCGACCTCAGATCGAGATCGATCTCCTCCTCGTTGACGCTGGGATGCTGCGGCCCCGACAGTTCGTAGGGGTCCTCGTAGGGACGCAGTCCACGTCCGGGTGGAAGCGCGCGATTCATGGGAGGAGCCTCACGGATCGGATGAAGGAATCGTTCGTCTCCGGTCGACGACCCTTGAATCTGCTAAGCCCGGCCCCCGCGGACAAGGCGGCGGCCTCGGTTGTTCGGCCCGGTGGGGGCCCCTATATTGTGTCGCCTTTCGCACGACATTCGAGTTCGAGTCTGAACGCGCGGGTCCGCATGGCGACGACGGCCGACTTCCGCAACGGCATGGTGCTCGACCTTGACGGCGAGCTCTGGCAGGTCATGTACTTCCAGCACGTCAAGCCCGGCAAAGGGGGGGCGTTCGTCCGCACGAAGCTCAAACGTGTGGAAACGGGCCAGGTCGTGGAGCGCACCTTCAGGGCGGGGGAGCGCGTCGAAGACGTCCGTCTGGAGCGACGGCCGATGCAATACCTCTATTCCAGCGATCACTTCACCCATTTCATGGACACGCAGAGTTACGAGCAGCACGCGGTGAACGAGAACCTCCTCGACGACCAGAAGCAGTACCTGAAAGAAAACGTCGTGTGCGACGTTCTCGTCCACGACGGGCGGATCATCGGAATCGAGCTTCCGAAGTTCATCGAGGCCGAAGTCGTGGAGACGGATCCGGGCGTGCGCGGCGACACCGCATCCGGCGGAACCAAGCCCGCGAAGATCGAAACGGGCGCCGTCGTACAGGTGCCGCTGTTCATCGAGCGAGGCGAGGTCATCCGCGTCGACACCCGGACGAACGCGTACCTGGAGCGCGTTTCGTGAATCCCGACGAGCTCCGGCACCTGATCCGGATCGTTGAAGAGAGCGACATCGACGAGCTCGAGATCAGCCGCTGGGGTCGCACGGTGCGGATCGTGAAGCGGCACGCGGCCCAGAACTCCGCCGCCCCGCCGCCCGCGCGCTCGATCGAGCTGCCCCCGCCCGGTCCCCATCCCGGCCCGGCGGTCGAGGCCGCCGGGGAGTCCTGGGAGCCGGGGCACGTCGTGGAGTCGCCCATGGTGGGGACCTTCTACCGGGCGCCCGCGCCCGAGGCGCCGGCCTTCGTCGAAGTCGGCGACAGCGTCCGCGTGGGCCAGACGCTCTGCATCCTCGAAGCGATGAAGCTCATGAACGAGCTGCAGTCCGAGGTCAACGGGGTGGTGCGCAGGATCCTGGTGGAGAACGGCGCCCCCGTCGAATACGGCCAGCCCCTGTTCGAGATCGAGCCCCGCTAACCCGGACGCCCGCGCGGTTTCCCGGCTCGCCCCCCCCCCGGGCGAGCCCCCTCGTAGGCACGGATATTGCACTGTCCGGCTCCGCCACGCCGACCCCGGGAGCGACCATGGATCTGAAGGAAATCCTGCGATCGATGCTGCAACACGAGGCGTCCGACCTCCACCTCAAGGTCGGCGCGCCGCCGGTGGTGCGTCTCCTCGGACAGCTCGTCCCGATGGATCACCCCACGTTGAGCCGCGAAGAGATGGATCAGGTCATCGCCGAGCTGACCACGCCGGAACAGCGCGAGGACTTCGAGCGCACGCGCGAGCTGGATTTCGCGGTGGGCGTGCCGCAACTGGGACGATTCCGGGTCAACCTGGGCCAGCAGCGCGGCACGCCGACGGCCACGTTGCGCGGCATTCCGGTCTCGGTGAAGTCGCTGACCGCGCTCCATTTGCCGCCCATCGTGGGCTCGCTGGCCCTCCGGCCCCGAGGGATCGTGCTCCTCACGGGCATCACCGGAAGCGGAAAGTCGACGACGCTGGCGGCGATGGTCGAGCACATCAATTCCAACCGCCGTCTCAAGATCGTGACGATCGAAGATCCGATCGAGTTCCTGATCCGCGACAACAAGTCGTTCGTCACACAGCGCGAGGTCGGGGTCGACACCAGCGACTATGCCACCGGACTGCGACACGTCCTCCGGCAGGATCCCGATGTCCTGATGGTGGGCGAGATCCGCGACGTCGAAACGATGGACATCGCCCTCAAGGCCGCCAACACGGGGCACCTCGTCTTCGCCACGCTCCACACGACCGACGCCGTGCAGACGATCCAGCGCATCATGACGTTCTTTCCGGCGGAACGATATCAGGAGATCCGGTCACTCCTGGCCGAGAACCTCAAGGGCGTGATCTCGCTGCGCCTGATCCGCACCGCGGACGGCAAGGGGCGGGTGCCGGCCTGCGAGGTGATGGTGGCGACGGAGGCGATCCGCGACTTCCTGCACAGCGGGGAGCGGCCCGCCAAGATCGCCGAGCTGATCGCCGAGGGCGGCGTTCAGTACGGCATGCAGACGTTCGATCAGAGCCTCATGCAGCTCTATCAGGAGGGACAGATCGATCAGGAGGAGGCGCTGTCGAACGCCACGAACAGCTCGGAGTTCGCGCTCAAGCTCCGGGGGATCGAGGGAACCAGCGGCCGCGTCTGGCAGGACGCCTGATCCCCGAGAGCTCCATCGACCCGATCCAACGCATCCAGTTGACGCTCTCCCGGGCGGCCTCGGGCGCCGATCTCGCGGTCGCCGCGGGGGCCGCGCTCGCCGGCGGCCTGGCGGCGATGGAGCTCTACGGGCGGGACGACCTGTCGGTGGAGGATCCCACCGGTCGCGGTCCGGTGACCGCGGCGGACCGCGCGAGCCAGACAGCCGTCCTCGGGGTCCTGGGGGCCGAGCGGGCCGGCGAGCTGGTTCTGAGCGAGGAGGCCCCGGCGCCGTCCGGCACCGCCGCGGGCCGCCTGTGGGTCGTCGACCCGCTCGACGGCACGCGCGAGTTCATCGATCGGATCGCGGAGTTCAGCGTCATGGTCGGGCTGGCCGTCGACGGAGAAGCCGTGCTCGGGGCGGTCTACCAGCCGGCCGCCGACCGGCTGTTCGCCGGGGGGCCGGACGTGGGTGCCTGGGTCGTGGAGAGCGCCGCGCGCCGTCCCCGAGCGGATCGCTTGGAGGTCGGCGAACTCCATGCACCGCTGCGTTTTGTCCGCTCGAGATCGCATCCCGACGAGCGGATCCGGCGACTCGAGTCGGCACTCGGGGAGGTCGAGACTATCTTGTCAGGCTCGGCGGGAAGCAAATGCGCCCTGGTCGCCACCGGCGCCGCCGATCTGTACGTGCACCCCGTCCCCTACCTCAAGGAGTGGGACACGTGCGCACCGGACGCCATGCTTCGCGGCGCCGGCGGTCGGGTCACGGATTGCAGCGGAGCGCCGCTTCGCTATGGAAAGCCGGACCCCGCCCAGCCGGGCGGGATTTTCGCCGCCCACCCGGCGGCGTGGGAATCCGCGCTCCCGCTCGTGCGGGAGATCGCGAACGAGGACCGAATCCAATAGAAAGGGAATGACGATGTCGAAATCCGCGGTGTCCACGGAAGGACTGCTGATCGAGCCCTATGGCGGGCGTCTCGCCGACCTGCTGGAGCCGGCCGGGAGCCGCGCGGATCTCAAGCGCCTGGCCGGAACGCTGCCCTCCGTCCAGGTCTCGGAACGGGTCGTCTGCGATCTCGAGCTCCTCGCGACGGGCGCTTTCAGCCCGCTCGACCGGTTCATGGGACGCGACGATCTGGACCGCGTCCTCGACGAGATGCGGCTCGCCGACGGCCACCTGTTCCCGATCCCCGTGACGCTTCCGGTGGACGACGGCGCGCAGGTGGAGGAAGGCAAGCCGCTGGCTCTCAGAAACGCGAAAAACGAGCTGCTCGCGGTCGTCGACGTCGAGGAGATCTACGCCTGGGACAGGAAGCGAATGGCCGCGGAGGCGTTCGGCACGCTCGACCCGCGCCACCCGATGGTGTCCGAAACGGAACGCTGGGGATCGCGCTTCGTTTCGGGGCCCGTCCGGGTGCTCGAGCTGCCCCGGCACCACGACTTCCACGAGCTGCGGCTGACGCCCGCGGAGACGCGGCGGCGGCTGGAATCGTACGGCCACTCGAACGTCATCGCCTTCCAGACCCGGAATCCGTTGCACCGCGTCCACGAGGAGCTGACGAAGCGGGCGATCGAGGCGGTGGACGGAGTCCTGCTCCTGCATCCGTCAGTGGGAATGACCAAGCCGGGTGACGTGGACCATTACACCCGCGTGCGGACGTACATGGCCCTGGCGCGCAATTACTACGACACGGACCGCATCCTGCTCACCCTTCTCCCCCTGGCGATGCGGATGGCCGGGCCGCGCGAGGCCCTGTGGCACGCGATCATTCGCCGGAATCACGGAGCCAACCACCTGATCGTCGGCCGGGACCACGCCAGCCCGGGCGTGGACAGCACCGGGAAGCCGTTCTACGGGCCTTACGACGCCCAGGAGCTCGTCGAGGCCCACGCGGACGAGCTGGGCGTCACGCCGGTGCCGTTCCACGAGCTCGTCTATCTGGAGGATGAAGGCCGCTACGAGGAGCGCTCGCGGATCCCCGAGGGCGCGCGGATCGCATCGATCTCGGGGACGCAGGTCCGCGAGGAGTACCTCCGCAACGGGAAGAAGCTGCCCGAGTGGTTCACGCGCCCGGAGGTCGCCGACATCCTGGCCGAGAGCCATCCGCCTCGTCATCGTCAGGGGGCCTGCATCTGGTTCACCGGCCTGTCGGGCGCGGGCAAGTCCACGACCGCGGACGTCCTGACGACGCTGCTGCTCGAGCACGGCCGGCAGATCACGGTCCTGGACGGTGACGTGGTCCGGACGCACCTGTCCCACGGGCTGGGGTTCAGCAAGGAGGACCGCGACATCAACATCCGCCGCATCGGTTTCGTGGCCGCCGAGCTCGTCCGTCACGGTGGAATCGTGCTCTGCGCGGCGGTCAGTCCGTATCGTTCGACGCGCAACGACGTGCGCTCGATGGTCGGCGGCGATCAGTTCATCGAGGTGTTCGTGGACACGCCACTCGAGGTCTGCGAGGAGCGGGACGTGAAAGGGATGTACGCCAAGGCGCGCCGCGGGGAGATCAAGCACTTCACCGGGATTGACGATCCGTACGAGCGTCCCGAGAATCCGGAGATCACGCTCGATACGACGAGTCACTCTCCCGAGGACAACGCGCGCCGCGTGATCGAGTATCTGGTCGAGCAGGGGTTCGTCCGCGCGCTCGAGGGCTACGATCGCTGAGAGGTCCGGCCATCCGGACGGAGGGCTGAGATGTTCCGCAAGGTCCTGATCGCCAATCGTGGCGAGATCGCCCTGCGCGTGATTCGAGCCTGCCGGATGCTGGATCTCAAGACGGTGGCGGTCCATTCGAGGGCCGACGCGGAGGCGCTCCACGTGCGCTTCGCCGACGAGGCGGTGTGCGTGGGCCCCGCGCCGTCGCCGCAGTCGTACCTCAACATCCCGCGACTCATCGCGGCCGCCGAGATCACCGGGGCGGACGCCGTCCACCCCGGGTACGGCTTCCTGGCGGAGAACGCCGAGTTCGCCCAGATCTGCGCCGAGTCCCACCTCGTGTTCATCGGGCCCACCCCCGAGCAGATCCGGCAGATGGGCGACAAGTCCGAGGCGCGGCGCCTGATGGCCGCGGCCGGGGTGCCGATCGTGCCGGGGACGGCGGGGGCCATCGACGACGAGCGGAAGGCGCGCGGCGCGGCCGGGGAGATCGGGTTCCCGGTCCTCGTGAAGGCCGCCGCCGGCGGCGGGGGAAAGGGGATGCGGATCGCACGGGACGGGGAGGAGTTCGATCGCGTCTTCCCTCAGGCCCAGCGCGAGGCCGAGGCTGCATTCGGCGACGGGCGCGTGTACATCGAGAAGTTCCTCGAGCGGCCGCGCCACATCGAGATCCAGGTCCTGGGCGACCGGCAGGGCAACGTGATCCACCTGGGCGAGCGCGATTGCTCCTGTCAGCGGAGGCATCAGAAGCTCCTCGAAGAGGCTCCCTCCCCCGCCATGACCGACGAGCTGCGTGGGCGGATGGGCGAGGCCGCCGTGAGCGGAGCGGCGCAGATCGGCTACGAAGGGGCGGGCACGATCGAGTTCCTGCTCGCCGAAAGCGGCGAGTTCTACTTCATGGAGATGAACACGCGCATCCAGGTCGAGCATCCCGTGACCGAGCTGGTCACGGGCCAGGATCTCGTGCTGCGACAGCTGACGATCGCGGAGGGCGAGCCGCTCGACATCCGGCAGGACCAGGTCAAGTTCCGCGGTCACGCCATCGAGTGCCGCATCAACGCCGAGGATCCGGACCGGAACTTCATGCCTACGCCCGGGCGCATCGAGACGTTCCACCAGCCGGGAGGCCCGGGTGTCCGGGTCGACACCGCGGCCTACCAGTCCTACTTCATCCCCCCGCACTACGACTCGCTGGTCGCGAAGGTCCTGACGCACGGCAACGATCGGGCGCAGGCGATCGCCCGCATGCGCGTGGCGCTGGACGAGTTCGTCGTCGAGGGAATTGCGACCACGATCCCGCTCCATCGCAGGCTCATCCAGGAGCCGCGCTTCCTCGCCGGCGAGCTCCACACGCGCTTCGTCGAGGAGTGGCTCGCCGAGGACGCGACGGTCCCCGCGGCGCTCTGATCGGTATTACCTTCCGTTCATGCCCCGCAAGAAGAAGACGGACTCCGCGCGCCTGAAGCGGGAGATCCTCGGCATGCTCATGGCCGCGACGGGGATTTTCACGCTCGTCGCCCTGTGGCCGTGGGATCCCGCCTGGACCCGGACCCCGGAGACGCTGAACCGCGTCGGGGTCCTGGGCTCCTACAGCGCGTTCCATCTCTACCGCGCGCTCGGGTACGGCGCGCTCGCGCTGGCCGTGGGACTGGCGGGCTTCGGACTCCTTCTGTTTCTGGGCCGCGTGACCCGCAAGTCGCTGGCGCTGGGTCTGGGCGCCCTCGCCGCGACGGGGGTCCTGCTCACGCTGTTCGGCGTCGCCGGCGCATGGAACGCGGGGCTCTCCCCGTGGGCGGCGCGGGCCGGCGCGCTGGGCACGGCGACGGCCACGGGCATGATCCGGGTCGTGGGCCTGGCGGGAGCGCTCCTGTTCTGCGTCGTGGCAGGGGCGGTCCTGGCGGTCGCGACATTCCAGGTCTCGCTCGCGCGCACCGTCGAAGCGGGAGTCGAGGCCGGCCTGTCGGGGGGCCGACGCGCGCGCCAGGAGTTCGACCGGCTCGGAGGCCGTCTGGCGGACTGGGGAGAGGAGCGCCGGGTGCGCCGGGAGTCCGCGGTCGCGGTCTCCGCGGACCTCGACCCGCCGGTGACGGTTCCGCCCGCCGCGGCCGCGCGTGAAGCGGTGACGGGCCCGCCGGCCGGTCCCACGCGTCCGCCCGCGGCGGCGCGAGCGCGCCGTCGCGCGGAGAGCTCCGACGGATGGCTCCCGCCGCTCTCGCTGCTCGAGCCGCCCGCCGGCTCGGACGCCGGTCAGTCGGCCGAGGACCTCGATCGACTCGGCCGGGCGCTCATCGAGAAGCTGCGCTCGTTCAACGTCGAGGGCGAGGTCGCGGCGATCCACTCCGGCCCGGTGCTCACGCAGTTCGAGGTGAAGCCCGCCCCCGGGGTGAAGGTCAATCAGATCGCCAACCTGGCCGACGACCTCGCGCTCGCCATGCGCGCCCAGCGGATCCGCATCGTGGCCCCGATCCCCGGCAAGGGCGCAGTCGGGATCGAAATCCCGAATCCGCGACCGCGGGTCGTGACGATGCGCGAAGTGCTGGAGAGTCCTGCCTGGAACGGCTCGGGCGGAAAGCTCCCGCTCGCGCTCGGTCACGAGATCGCGGGCGCGCCGGTGGTCGCGGATCTCGCGCGCATGCCTCACCTCCTGATCGCGGGTGCCACGGGCGCGGGGAAGTCGGTCTGCATCAACGCCATCGTGACGAGCCTCCTGTACCGGTTCGGCCCCGAGGCCGTGCGTTTCATCATGATCGATCCCAAGATGCTGGAGCTCGTGGTCTACAATGGAATCCCGCACCTGCTCCACCCCGTGGTCGTCGAGCACAAGGAGTCGGCCAAGGCGCTGAAGTGGACGGTGGCCGAGATGGAGCGGCGGTACCGCTTGCTGGCCGCGAACGGGATCCGCAGCGTAGCCGACTTCAATGCCCGCGTGAAGGCGGGCGACGAGCTCGTGCGGACAGAGGAGTCGGAAGACGAGCAGCGTCCGCTGCCGTACATCGTGGTCCTGATCGACGAGCTCGCGGATCTGATGCTCACCGTGCAGCAGGAGATCGAAGAGCCGCTGGCGCGACTCGCCCAGATGGCGCGCGCCGTCGGGATCCACCTCGTGCTGGCCACGCAACGCCCGTCGGTGAACGTGATCACCGGCGTGATCAAGGCGAACTTCCCCTCGCGGATCAGCTTTCAGGTGTCGTCCAAGATCGACAGCCGCACGGTTCTCGACATGAACGGCGCCGAGCAGCTCCTCGGAAACGGGGACATGCTGTTTCTGCCCGCGGACCGGGCCGAACCGATCCGGATCCAGGGCGCCTTCCTCTCGGGCGACGAGACCGGGCGGGTGGTGGAATACCTGCGCGAGGCCGGGCGGCGATTGAACGCGGAGGAGGTCGCCCCGCCGGTCGACATCATCGCCGAGGCCTCGGAGCTCGAGATCGCGGCCCTCGACGAGCGCGACGAGCTGTTCTTCGCGGCCGCGCGCGTCGTCGTCGATCACGATCAGGGTTCGACCAGCCTGCTCCAGCGACGGCTGCGGGTCGGCTACTCGCGCGCGGCGCGGATCCTCGACCAGCTGGAGCGGGCCAACATCGTCGGGCCGCCGGACGGTACGAAGCCGCGCGAGGTCCTGATCACGAGCGCGGACCTCGAGACCCTCGAGGCCGGCTCCCTGTGAGGCGATTCCTCCGATGAGCAGGATCCTCGTGACGGGTGCGGCCGGGTTCATCGGGTCGTGGTTGACGGAGCGGCTGCTCGATCGCGGAGACGAGGTCGTCGGGTTCGACAATTTCGATCCGTTCTACGACCGGACGCTCAAGGAGCGGAACCTCGAAACCGCGCGCGCCAGCGACCGGTTCGAGCTCGTCGAAGGGGATCTCCGGGACGCCGACGCCGTGTCCGGGCTCTTCGACGCCGGGAGCGTCGACGCGGTCGTGCATCTGGCGGCTCGGGCCGGCGTCAGGCCCTCGCTGCAGGATCCGGCGGGCTACTTCGAGACGAACCTGACGGGAACGGCGCACCTCCTCGAGGCGATGCGTCGGGCCGGTTGCCCCCGGCTCGTGTTCGCCTCCTCGAGCTCGGTCTACGGAAACAACCGCAAGGTCCCGTTCCACGAGGACGACCGGGTCGACTTTCCGATCTCGCCCTATGCGGCGACCAAGAAGGCGGGCGAGGAGCTGTGCCACGTCTATCGCGCGGTGCATGGCTTCTCGATCGTCGCGCTTCGCTTCTTCACGGTGTACGGACCCCGCCAGCGGCCCGAGATGGCGATCCACGCCTTCACGCGCAGGCTCTTCGGCGGCGACGCGATCCCCGTCTTCGGCGACGGCTCGATGGAGCGGGATTTCACCTACGTGGACGACGTCGTGGGCGGTGTGACCGCGGCGGTCGACCTCGTTCTCGGAGGCACCGTCTTCCACATCGTCAACCTCGGGGAATCCCGGCCGGTTCGACTGGCGGACCTGGTCGCGGCCCTGGAGCAGGCGACCGGTCGCGAGGCCCGGATCGATCGACGGCCGGTTCCGGCGGGGGACGTCGAGCGGACCTTCGCCGACGTGACGCGCGCGAGGGAGCTGCTCGGATACGAACCGCGGACCGCCCTCCCGGAGGGCCTGCGCCGATTCGTCGCCTGGTATCGCGACACGATGTCACCTTCTTTCGTGAGGCAGGAGTGGGAATGAGCGATCACGCGGAGCGCCTGAAGCGCGCCATCGAAACGAAGCAGGGCCGGGTGGGGGTCATCGGGTTGGGATATGTGGGACTTCCGCTCGCCCTGGCGTTCGTCGACCGCGGTTTCCGCATCCTGGGATTCGACGTCGATCAGCGCAAGGTCGAACAGCTCAATCGCGGCGCCTCCTACATTCCCCACATGGACGCCCGGCGCATCGCCGAGGCGGTGGCCTCGGGACGTCTCGAGGCGACGGCGGACTTCGACCGCCTCGTCGAGCCCGATGCGATCGTGATCTGCGTTCCGACACCGCTCGACCTGCACCACGAGCCCGACATGACGTTCATCGTCGCGACGTCGGAGGAAGTGGCCAGGCGCCTCCGGCCCGGCCAGCTCGTCGTGCTGGAGTCGACGACCTATCCGGGGACGACGGACGAGCTCATGCGCGAGCGCCTGGAATCCAGCGGGTTGGCCCTCGGAGAAGACTTCTTCCTCGCGTTCTCCCCGGAGCGCGAGGACCCCGGAAATCCGGACTACTCCACCTCCACCATCCCCAAGGTCGTGGGAGGCGTGGACGAGGTCTCCGGCGATCTGGCCGAGGCCCTCTATCGCCAGGTCATCGGCGAAGTCGTGCGTGTCTCGTCCGCCCGCGCGGCGGAAGCGACCAAGCTGACCGAGAACATCTTCCGCGCGGTCAACATCGCGCTGGTCAACGAGCTCAAGGTGATCTACGAGCGCATGGGCATCGACGTCTGGGAAGTGCTCGATGCCGCCGAGACCAAGCCGTTCGGGTTCATGCGCTTCAATCCCGGTCCGGGCTGGGGCGGTCACTGTATCCCGATCGACCCGTTCTATCTGACGTGGAAGGCGCGCGAGTACGGCGCGTACACGCGGTTCATCGAGCTCGCCGGGGAGATCAACACCCGGATGCCCGAGTACGTGGTGGAGCGGGTGGCGGCATCGCTCAACGAGCTCGGAAAGCCCGTCAAGGGCAGTCGCATTCTCATCCTCGGCCTGTCCTACAAGCCGAACATATCCGACGATCGCGAGTCTCCGAGCTATCGGTTGATGGATCTCCTCGACGAGCGCGGCGCCGAAGTGGCGTACCACGACCCGCACGTGCCCGTGATCCTGCCCAGCCGGGAGCACGGGCACTGGGCCGGGCTCGAATCGACCCCCTGGGATCGGGAGACGATCGAATCCTACGACGCGGTCATCGTGGCGACGGATCATGCGGCCGTCGACTATCGCGCGCTGGCCGAGTGGGGGCGGCTGATCGTAGACACGCGCAACGCGATGACGGGCATCGAGGCCCCGGCGGGGAAGATCCGGAAGGCCTGATGCACACGCCGTACGAGCTCGCCCTCGAACGAATCCGCGCCGAGCCGCGGACGTGGCTCGTGACGGGCGCGGCGGGATTCATCGGATCGGGGCTCGTCGAGGCGCTCCTCACGGCCGATCAGCGCGTTACCGCTCTCGATAACTTCTCGACCGGGAAGCGCGCGAACCTGGAGGATGTCCGGGCGCGAGTGGGCGAGGAGCGCTGGGGCGGGTTCGTCTTCCACGAAGGGGACATCCGCGAGCTCGATGCCTGCCGGCGCGCGTGCGCGGGCGCGGAGCTCGTGCTCCATCAGGCGGCCCTGGGGTCGGTCCCGCGCTCGATCGAAGACCCTCTGGCCAGTCACGACAGCAACGTGACCGGAACCCTCAACATGCTGGTGGCGAGCCGCGACGCGGGGGTCGGCCGGTTCGTGTTCGCCTCGAGCAGTTCGGTGTACGGCGACGACCCGCATCGACCCAAGGTGGAGGAGCGGACCGGGAACCCGCTCTCCCCCTACGCGGTCACGAAGGTCGCCGGAGAGCGGTACGCGGCGGTCTTCGGGCGGGCCTACGATCTGCCGGTCGTGAGCCTCCGCTACTTCAACGTATTCGGGCCGCGACAGGACCCGAACGGGCCGTACGCGGCCGTGATCCCGAAGTGGATCTCCGCGCTCCTGCGCGGGTCGCCCGTCGAGATCTACGGCGACGGAGAGACGAGCCGCGACTTCTGCTATCTGGCGAACGCGATCCAGGCCAACATCCTGGCGGCCGTAAACGGCGAACCGGGCTCCCTGGGCGAGGCGTTCAACGTGGCTGTCGGTGAGAGCACGACCCTGAACGAGCTCTTCCGGCTCCTCCGCGCGCGGCTCGTGCGCCATTCGCCCGAGGTCGCGAACGTCGAGCCGGAGTATCGCGATTTCCGGGCCGGCGACGTGCGGCACTCCCTCGCCGACATCGGCAAGGCCACGAACCTCCTCGGCTACCGCCCCAGTCACTCGCTCGGTGAAGGACTCGACGAGGCCATGGAGTGGTACGTGCGGTCGACCCTTTGACACCATCCGGGTAGGCTCCTAGACTGTTCACCCAGCAGTTCGAGCGCCACGACCTGTCTCCAGCCGGGGGCTGCCAGATATGTCCTCTCCCATTCCGCTCGAATCCCTGCTTCCCGATCGCACAGCAAAGGCAGGCGAGTCCCTTCTCAACGGGAGCGGTTCGAACGGAAACGGCCGGCGGGCGGTCCACGACGGGGCCCCGATTCACGTCAACGGGAACGGTCGTGGCGTCGCGGAGATCGAACTCCCGATCGGGCCCGCGCTGCGCCTGGATCCCGTGTTCGAAGATCTCGAGCTGGCATCGCCGCGGGGCATGTGGGGGAAGAAGGCACGCCTGCTCAAGGCCTTCCTCCTCGGGCGGCCGGTGTGGGTGACCTGGCAGGTGACCTACAACTGCAACTACGGGTGCTCGTTCTGCACGTACTGGCAGAACGATTTCAAGCCTCACGAGGAGAACTCCCTCGCGGACTTCCAGGCGGGCGCCGGTAAGCTCTCCGAACTCGGCTCTCTGATCGTGTCGCTGGCGGGCGGCGAGCCGATGCTGCGTCGCGACGTCCATCAGATCGTCGACATCCTCTCGCGCGACCACTTCCCGTATCTCACGACGTCGGGATCGGGGATGACGACGAAGCGCGCGCGTCAGTTGTGGGAGGCGGGACTCTGGGGGTGCTCGGTCTCGATCGACTATGCGGATCCCGAGAAACACGCGCAGCATCGTGGAGTGAAGTTCGCTTTCGAGCGCGCCGTGAAGGCGATCGAGCAGCTCATGGAGGCGCGTACCGACCGCTCCTTCCAGCGGGTCCAGATCATCTCCGTCCTCACCGACGACAACCTGGACGAGATGCCGAAGCTCTGCGAGCTGGCGCGGGAGATGGGGGTCTACTGGCAGGTGCAGCCGTACTCGGTGATGAAGACCGGCAATCAGAGTCAGCGCCACCTGCGCGGAGCCACCGATGTCCTGCTGGACCTCAAGCGTCGCTATCCCGACACGTTCCACACCAACCGGCTCTACCTGGAGCGCTTCGACGAGGCGGTGAACGACGGCATCGAGGGCTGCATCGCGGGTCGAGCGATGTTCAACATCGACAACCAGATGGTCGTGTCGAAATGCGTCGAGTTCAACCTGACCGAACCGTGCGGAAATCTGCGGGACGAGAGCATGGAAACGGTCCTGAAGCGCCTCCGCGACGCCCATGACCGGAACACGTGCACGGCATGCTGGTATTCGTGCCGGGGCGAGGTGGAGGTGCTGTACGAGCCGCGCGGCTTCCTGAACAGCATGCACAGCTTCCTGTGGCAGAGTCGCCGGCAGCCCGATACGGCCGGTTTTGCGGAAGGGGATTGACGACCTCTATATTGCGTCGGTAGTGTCGAGGAGAGCTCGTAGGCGCGAGCGGAGACCCGAAGCGCGGGGGGAGGGGTTTCTATGATCAAGGTGAACACGCAGGCGGTGGATCCGGTCGGCACGTCGCAGGCGGCTGCGAATGGGGATGCCGGTCGAACAGCGGGCGACTTCGACACCTCGTCGTTCGCCATCTCCGATCGGCATCTCGATCCCAACGGAGAGGCGCGTGTCGGACTCGGCACCCGGGCTCTCAAGGCGCTCGATTGGACCTTGACGAAGGCGGCCGAGGTCGCGTTCGACGGCATTCAGCTCGTCAACAAGCACCGGCCGAACCCCTCGTTCACGCCCCGCTGGAGCGATAAACCGCTGCTCAAGTCGTGGGAGAAGTCCAAGCCCAAGCTCGGCTGGCCACGCGAAACGGATTCCCTGTGCCCGAAGTGCGTCATCGAGGCCCGCCAGCGGATCATCGATGGGGAGGAGGACTACAAGGTCCTGATCCGCGAGAAGGTCGGCGAGATCAAGGCGCGCATCATCGAGCGCGACGGCCAGGTCTGGATGGTCAAGGAGTGTCCGCAACACGGACGCTTCGAGGACCTCATGGCGATCGACGCCGGCTTCCTGGAATGGATCGAGTCCAACTTCCCCGGGCGCGACCTGAGGGCCCACAACGACGGCGGCCTCCACGACCACGGCTCCTCGACGATCAAGCACGGACGGGGGTCGGTGCTCACCGTGGACCTCACCAACCGCTGCAACATGATGTGCGATCCGTGCTTCATGGACGCCAACCAGGTGGGGTTCGTCCACGAGCTCGAGTGGGAGGAGATCAAGGAGATCCTGGACAACGCGCTCCAGATCAAGCCGCGCCGGCAGATGTCGGTTCAGTTCTCCGGCGGGGAGCCGACCCTTTCACCGCATTTCGTGCGCGCCGTGAAGTATGCCCGCGACATCGGCTACAATTCTGTCCAGGCGGCGACGAACGGAATCGAGTTCGCCAAGAGCGCCGAGTTCGCCCGGCAGGCCGCCGAAGCCGGGCTGCGGTTCGTCTACCTCCAGTTCGATGGCATCGGCAACGACGCGAACAGCCACCGCAAAGTGGGCAACCTGTTCGACGTGAAGCTGAAGGCGATCGACAATCTGTACAACGCGGGCGTCCAGATCGTGCTCGTGACGACGCTGGTGAACACCGTCAACAACGACCAGGTCGGCCCGATCATCCGCTTCGCGCTCGACAACCCGAAGAAGATCGCGTTCATCGCGTTCCAGCCGGTCTCGTTCACGGGTCGGGACGACGAGATCACCGACGAGCGGCGCATGCGCCAGCGCTACACCCTTTCCCATATGGCCCGGGACGTGAAACTGCAGCTGGGAGTCACGGAGCCCAAGCGCGATTGGTTCCCGATCTCGCTCATGGGGCCGTTCGCGGACTTCGCGGACATGGTCCACGGACCGACCGCCGAATGGGGCCAGACGAGCTGCGGGTGCCATCCCAACTGCGGCGTCGGCACCGCGCTCATGATCAACAAGAACACGAAGGAGTTCCGCCCGGTCCCGGAATTTCTGAACATCCCGGGTCTGATCGCGGACATCCAGAAGCTGACCGACGCCAACCGCGGCAAATGGTTGTCGAACGTGATGATGGGGCTCGCCTTGCTGAAGAACTATCGCCCCTACAAGGCGCCGCCGAGCCTGACGCTGATCGACATCTTCAAGAAGTTCGACAAGTCGTTCGGGTTGACCGGCAAGGACTACGGATCGCTGCAGCACGATGGCGCGTGGGAGAGGAGGAAGGATCCCTGGAACTTCCTGTTCGTCGCCGGGATGTGGTTCCAGGACCTCTTCAACTACGACTTCCGCCGGACCGAGATGTGCATCATCCCCTACGCGACGCAGGAAGGGGAGATCTCGTTCTGCGCATACAACACCGGTCACGGCTGGCGCAACATCATCGAGAACATGCACAAGAACGCCACCGTCGCCGACTGGTACAAGAAGAAGGGACGCCACGAGATCTTCGCCGGCGGCAAAGAAGTTCCGCTCGAGAACTACGAGCACGCCCTCCAGGTCGACCGGGAGGACGCGGCGCGGGTGCGCGATCGCGGCGACGGCCCCCAGAACGCTCACGAGGAGCGACTGGCGGCGAAGAAAGCCGCCCGCGAGGCTCAGATGGTGCGCGAGTACTACGAGAAGATGGTACTGAAGAAGAAGACGGACGATAGGGAGCTGGTCCAGATCGACCTCTAGGCCGATCGATGACAACGTCCCATCTTCGGGCCGTTCGGATCGACCGGGCGCGTCCGACGGTGGCGAAAGGGCGACGCGATGGCGTCGCCCTTTTTCATGCCGTCAGCGGTAGAACGGATTCTCGCCCGCCGCGTGGTCGGTCGTATCCACGACCCGCTCGATCTCGGGCACGAGCTCCCGGATCCGCGTTTCGATTCCCTGCTTGAGCGTCACGTCGACGAGCCCGCACCCGTGGCATCCGCCGCCGAAGCTCAGGTACACGACTCCGCCTTCGACCCCCACGAGCCCGACACGGCCGCCGTGTGCGGCGACCGCGGGGTTGATCTCGGCGTCGAGCAACCGGCGCACCTTGTCGGCCGTGGAACCGGTCAGGTCGTCGCGGGATCCCTCGGGGAGCGCGGGCGAGGGAGGAGGATTCGGGTTGTCGAAGCGGAAGCCGCTCTCCAGCAGCGTCTCGCGATAGTCGAGGCGGGCGCCCTCGAGCCACTGCGCGCTCTGAGTGTCGAGCACGACCCGGAAGCTCCCCTCGTCCAGAACGACGTCGTCGGGGCGGATCTCCTCACCGCTCGCCGCCGCCAGCCGGTACTCGAAACCGCGCGCGGCGGCGCGGGCCTCGATCCGGAGGTGGTCGCGCGGCGGTTCGGCGCGGCCCAGGGAGGTCTGGATCTTCTCGCGGGCGACGGGGGTGATCTCGATCATCGCGGCCTCCTTCGGGACGGATTCTACCCGCTCGCACGGGCCCCGGACAAGTCGCTTCCGCTTGATGAACTCCATCGGCGCAAATAACTTACACAACTTATGCCCGATCCGGATCCAGGTTCCACGCTCGGCGACGCGCTGCGCCGCTTCCGGCCGAGCCGGGTGCTGGTGTACGGCGACGTCATCCTCGACGACTACCTGTTCGGACACGCCGATCGGCTGTCCCCCGAGAGGCCCGTGCCGGTCGTGACGTTCGAGCGCCGCGACCTGTATCTCGGAGGCGCCGGCAACGTCGTGCGGAACCTGCAGGCGCTGGGGTGCGAGCCGATCCTCGTGGCCGTCGTGGGGGAGGGACGGGCGGGTAGCGAGTGCCGCGCGCAGCTCGCCGCGGCCGGACTCCTGACCGACGGGCTGATCGAAGCCGAGGACTGGTCGACGCCGCGCAAGATGCGCGTCCATGCCGGACAGCACGCGCTCGTGCGGATCGATTTCGAAAGCCCGCGGCCGGAGGATCGGCGGGTGGACGCGGCCCTCGGAGACGCGCTCGAGAGACTGTCGCCCGGCTGCCAGGGCGCGGTCGTGAGCGACTATCGCAAGGGCACCGTGACGGAAGCGGGGATGGAACGTCTCAAGCACGCGTTGGGCGACGCGCCCGTCGTGGTGGATCCGAAAGGCATCCGCGCGGAACTCTATCGCGCGGCCGATTACCTCCTGCCGAACGAGCGCGAGCTGGCGGACCTGCTGGGCGGCGAGTGGGACGATCCCGGCGCGGAGCTGCTGCTCGAGCGGTTGGGGCTCGCGGCGCTGATCCTCACGCGCTCCGAGCGGGGTGTCCGGATGTACGACGGCGGCGCGCCGCGCGACATCCCGGCCCGCGCGCGAGAGGTTTATGACGTGACCGGCGCCGGGGACACGTTCGCGGCGGCATTCACGGCATTCCTGCTTTCGGGCGAGGGCCCGGAGACCGCGGCCCGACTGGCCAACGTGGCCGCCGGGATCAAAGTGCGAAAGGTCGGCACGGCGACCGTCACGCCCGACGAGCTCGCGGAGGAGATCGAGCGGACGCCGGCGGCCGCCAGGAAACGCGTCGATGCGCGAGGCGCCGCTCTGGCGGCGGCGGAGCGCCGCGCCCGCGGCGAGACGGTCGTGTTCACGAACGGCTGCTTCGACCTTCTCCACGCCGGGCACATCAAGTATCTGGAAGCGTCGCGCGAGCTGGGAGACTGCCTGATCGTGGGACTCAACACCGACGATTCGGTGAGGCGTCTGAAAGGTGCCGGCCGTCCGATTCTGGACGAAACCGAACGGGCCGAGATCCTGTCGGCCTTGAGCTGCGTGGACTACGTCGTGCTGTTCGAAGAGGACACCCCGATCGACCTCATCGCGCAGATCCGGCCGGACGTGCTGACGAAGGGAGCCGATTACTCGCGAGCCGACGTGGTCGGTGGAGATCAGGTGGAGGCGTACGGCGGCCGCGTGGCGCGGATCGATCTGGTGGCCGGCAAGTCGACGACCGGCATCATCGAGCGGATCACCGAGAGCATGGAGGACTGAGAATGAGGGTCGGGGTGTTCGGAGCGGGCTACGTGGGGCTCGTGACCGGTACCTGCTTCGCCGAGATGGGCAACGACGTGATCATCTGCGACGTGAACGAGGACCGTATCGGAGAGCTCCGCCGCGGCCGGATTCCCATCTACGAGCCCGGTCTCGAAGAGATGCTGGATCGCAATGTGGAGAACGACCGCCTCAGGTTCACGACCGATTCGCGGGAGACGGTCCTCTCCTCGGAGGTCATCTTCATCGCGGTCGGAACCCCGTCCGACGAGGACGGCTCGGCCGATCTATCGCATGTGCTGTCGGTGGCGCGGGAGATCGGCCGGCACGCCGACGGGCCGCGTATCGTCGTCAACAAGAGCACGGTCCCGGTCGGGACCGGCGCCAGGGTACGGGAGGCGCTCGTCGAGACGTCCTCGCATCAGTTCTCCGTCGTCTCGAATCCCGAGTTCCTCAAGGAGGGGACGGCGGTCGAGGACTTTTTGAAGCCCGATCGGGTCATCGTCGGCACCGAAGATCTGTGGACTCGCGAGGTCATGAAACGGCTCTACGCGCCGTTCGTGCGAACGGGGAATCCGATCTACTTCATGGACGTGGCATCCGCCGAGATGACGAAGTACGCCGCCAACGCCATGCTGGCCACGCGGATCACGTTCATGAACGAGATCGCGAATCTCTGCGAACGCGTGGGAGCGAATGTCGACGAGGTTCGGATCGGAGTCGGATCGGATCGGCGCATCGGGCCCGCGTTCCTGTTCCCCGGAGCCGGGTTCGGGGGATCGTGCTTTCCGAAGGACGTCCGGGCGCTGGAGAGATTGGCGGACGAGGTGGGCTACGATTTTCCGATCGTGCGCGCCGTGCATGCGGTCAACGAATCCCAGAAACGCATGCTCGGAGAGAAGATCCGTCGGCATTTCGGCGACGATCTCACCGGACGGCGTTTCGCGGTCTGGGGAATCGCGTTCAAGCCGCGGACCGACGATATCCGGGAGGCGCCCGCGCTGGTTCTGATCGCCGATCTCCTGTCGGCGGGCGCGGAAGTAGCCGTGTTCGATCCAGAGGCCATGGACAACGCTCGGCGGGTGCTCGTCGACCGGGTCGTCTACTCGGAAAGCGCGCACGAAGCCCTCGAGGGCGCCGACGCCCTCGTCGTCGTGACCGAGTGGAACGAATTCCGGTTCCCCGATTTCGAGCGCATCCGGAAGGCGCTCCGAACACCGATCGTGTTCGACGGCCGCAACGTCTACGACCCCAAGACCATGTCTGACATGGGGTTCACCTATTTCTCGGTCGGCCGGCCGGAGCGGAGCGGGCGCTGATGCGCGTTCTCGTGACGGGCGCCGCCGGATTCCTCGGCTCCCATCTGTGTCAACGCCTGCTGGACGAGGGCCACGACGTCATCGGGATGGACAATTTTGTGACCGGTCGTCCGCAGAACATGTCCGCCCTGTTCGAGAACAGACGGTTTCACTTCGTTCATCACGACGTCACGAATTTCGTGTACGTAGACGGACCGCTCGACACCGTCATGCACTTCGCGTCCCCGGCGAGCCCGATCGACTACCTTGAATTGCCGATCCAGACGTTGAAGGTCGGGTCGCTGGGGACCCACAAGACTCTGGGTCTCGCCAAAGCGAAGAACGCGCGCTATTTCCTGGCCTCGACTTCCGAGGTCTACGGCGACCCGCTCGTCAACCCACAACCCGAATCGTACTGGGGCAACGTGAATCCCGTGGGCCCGCGCGGCGTCTACGACGAGGCGAAGCGCTTCGCCGAGGCCATGACCATGGCCTATCACCGCTACCACGGGCTCGACACGCGCATCGTGCGGATTTTCAACACCTTCGGGCCGCGCATGCGGCGGGACGATGGGCGCGCAATCCCCAACTTCATCGACCAGGCGCTCCGGGGCCAGCCGATCACGGTCTACGGCGACGGCTCGCAGACCCGCTCGTTCCAGTACGTGTCGGATCTGGTCGAGGGCATCTTCCGCCTGATGGAGTCGGACGTCCACGACCCCGTGAACATCGGCAACCCGCAGGAGATGACCCTCCTCGAGCTCGCCAAGCGCGTGACGCGGCTCGCGGGGAGCGCGAGCCCGATCGTCTTCCAGCCGCTGCCGGTCGACGACCCGAAGATCCGGCAGCCCGACATCACCCGCGCCCGCACGCTGCTCGGGTGGGAGCCGCGCGTCGACGTCGACGAGGGGCTCCGCCAGACGATCGAGTGGTTTCGACAGAAGCTCGACCGGTAGCCGGGCGCGATCCCGGTGGGCCGGTCTGGAAGGCGGCGTGAATGATCGACGATGAGCTCAAAGCCATCCTGGTGTGTCCGAAATGCAAAGGTGACCTCCTCTTCGAGGACACCCGCATCGTCTGCCCGGCCTGCCGGAAGGCCTATCCGATCCGCGACGACATCCCGGTGATGCTGATCAGCGAGGCGGCCGACTGGACACCGCCCGCGGGATCATCGCGCTCGTGACCGCTGGGAGGCGCCGGTGACGGTCCAGGCGGTGATCCTCGCCGGCGGCCAAGGCACCCGGCTCCGTCCGCTCACTCTCGAGCGGCCGAAGCCGGTCGTCCCGCTCCTCAACGTGCCGTTCCTCTCTTACCAGCTCGGGATGCTCGGCGCCCACGGCGTGCGCGACGTGATCCTGTCCATCTCGCACCGGTCGGAGGCGATCCGCGCGATCATGGCCCAGGAGGACCTCGGGCCGGTCCGCCTCAGGGACGTCGTCGAGCGGGAGCCGCTCGGCACGGCGGGCGGGGTGCGGAATGCCGCCGACCTCGTCGAGGGGCGGGTGGTGGTGCTGAACGGCGACGTCCTCACGGACCTCGACCTCACGGCGATGCTTCGGGCGCACGAGGCGCGCGGCGCGAAGGCGACCATCTACCTCACTCCCGTCGAGAATCCCACCGCGTATGGGCTGGTCGAGCTCGAGCCCGACGGCCGCGTGCACCGCTTCCTCGAGAAGCCCGGTTGGGAGGAGGTCACGACGAACACCGTCAACGCGGGCGTCTA